>JAJYMY010000001.1 GCA_021786575.1 archaeon | reverse complement strand
CCCGGCGGAGGCGCAATGAACCCTATGCACGGTCAGCCGTTCTGAATCTTCATCCTGAAGGTGTGTTTCTCGTCCTTGCTCTGGGCGTACCGGATCTCCAATTCATCGCCTTGGACCTGCATGAGCTCGATCATGGGGTGTTCCTTGAACCTGGCTGTCGCTGACATGCCGTCGCACTCGAATTTGATCAGGAGCGGGCTCCTCTCTAACCTCCCCCTGAGGCAGACCATGGAACCGAAGGTGCTCATGGTGG
This sequence comes from archaeon, assembly GCA_021786575.1. Lineage (GTDB taxonomy): Archaea > Thermoproteota > Nitrososphaeria > Nitrososphaerales > Gagatemarchaeaceae > UBA183. The sequence continues at coordinate 299,138 of JAJYMY010000001.1, read as the reverse complement.
TCTCGGAGAGACCGATCCGACTTCCATCAACGTCGAGCATTAGGCTGTCGCCGCAGGTTCCCAAGCGAACATTTTGCAGGCCGAGAGGCTTCTTCCTTTCGAAGTCCTCCACGAAGTCTGCATAGCCATACCGATTCGCGCGCACTATCCTGAATCCCCCATCTCCACGGCCAGACCTCCCGAGGTATACCTCGGCCCTCCGGTCGCCAGGATAGTAGTTGGCGAACACCTCCTCTTCGCGTTCACCACGCTGTGTTGACCAGGCGACTTGGAGCTTCACTAACTCTCTTCTCCCACCTCTGTCTGGACTGAACCCATTGGCTTCAAGGACGGTCTTGGGAACCCTCAGCACTACGCCCTTACTGTTCTTGATAGGTAGCATCAGTGACAGAAGTACCTGGGGGGCTTATGACGACCCACCCGGGCGACCCAGGCGCCTCTAGGGAGGGTAACCAAATGGGCCGGCCCCCATTCGGAGAGTCACAGGCGGAGCATGGGGACCTGGTCTCCACCCTTGAGAAAATGCGCGCCTTGGAAGCCCAGAAGGCCGCGAAGATTTCAAGACGCAGCTGATGCGGGTCCGGGTGCGGCCTGAAGTTCTTGGGTGAATATCGGTACTAATCTCCCGATGCTGGCTCTGGGTCAGGCCAGACAAGATTTCCTATCGCCCCGAACGCTTCCTTGCGGTGGCCTTCCAGCGCCTGAATTCCTGATACTCGTACCAATCCGAAACCACTTCTGACGCCTCGAGTTTGTCGTAGTCGAGGTAGGCGTTCCAAGTCTCGCGGGCCCTTTCACGCTCGGACTTGCTGCTCTGTTCCACCCAATTCTGCCCCAGCTCAGCGAAGAGGTTCAGGGCCTTCGTATAGTCGAGATCTATGCCATGTCGCATACACGCCGCTATGAAGTCACGCAATCTGATGTTGAGTTCTGGGGTGATCGTCACCGATCGCCTTACCTGTTCTGCTTCTTCCATCATTTCACCTCTCTAGCATGATAGGTGATATTCACCTATATAAGACCACACCCTCAATCATGGGCTTCAACTTCGCTCAATTGCAGAAACGTGCCATCTACGGCAGGGTTCCAGTCCAGTACCGCGACATATCCTTTGGTCACCTCTCTCCCTGAGTAGTGTGGATACTTGTAGAGGTCAGAAGAAACCTGAGCCTTACCCCTCTCAAGGGCATCTTTGGGATTACCCCACCATTTCACTTCCACATAGCCCAATTCTTTGTTCCCAAGTTCTATCATCAGGTCTGGTCCCGTTCTTTCACTGCGGGTCTTGAGCGGGTCGTTGTTGAAGGGGTGGTCCTTCACGATTGTCATACCGAGTTGTGGCACCAAGTCTCTTACGATTTCCTCGGCCAAATCGCCTTTCGTCTTCCGATACTCGTCGGGAGTCCGTGCGAGCCCGAGCAATTCTCTGACGATTTCGCTCCATTCCTCGTCCACAATGAGCTTGAACAATCTAGGGCTACCTTCGGATTCGAGAGCAACCTCTATTTTGCCTGTTCTCAGCAACTCTGGACCATCCGGAGAATCCGACTTACTTGGAAACTCCGATATCATACGCCTATGCGAATAGGAGTCATGTGTAGTCCTTTGATAGGTCAAGGCGATTCCTCCGTCTGACTGCAATCCGGTCACACGCGAATGATCTCCTAGCCTGAAATCGAACCCTCTCAGAGACTTCGCTATCTTGACTTCCCCAATCCCCTCGACCCTCCCCTCGAGTACTGCTTGTCCTTGGTAGACCCGCAACTTTGACTCCGAAAAGGGGAATTCCTTTTCCCCGACCTCCACAAACAGCTTCCCATCCCTCTTAATCAGTAGCATGTTGTCGAGCCCTGGGGGTTTGGCATTGTTGTATTCCCTTGCGAAGTCATTAGACGTGTAAACAACCCCCGGCTCCACGATGAATCTCTCTCCACTTTTGGGGTCAAGCTGGTATAGGTTGAGGTAAGCTCTTGCATAGCCTGGTTTGTGCGTGGTATAGAGTGCGTAATCCCGTTCAGGTTCGGATACTCTTGCTACCCTCACTTCGAACACGTCTGATCTGTCAGTGTGACATGGAATCATCCTGTCAGGCACCAAGAGGGCAGATGTATGCCCGTAGTCTGACGCTCTGAGGGTCTCAGAACGATTCCCGACCTCTACGGAATCCTTTAGACTGGTTCTATCTTCTTTCTTTTCTGAAGGCCTCTCAACCAAAATTGCTTCTTGATTCCTGTAGGCTATTTCTCGACCCCTATCAGTGAGGGAGGTTGGCGAAGTGTCAGACCCCTGAAACTGTCTGGAATCGCATTCGTTCTCAGCGTGCTCGTGGTGCGTGGCTGGTTCTTTTGCTAAATTCATGCTGCTTTCAGATTCATCTGGTGTTCGAGTCAACCCTCTTTGGTTAGGGTACAAACTCTGTGGCAAAGGGCTCAAGTCTAAAGTTTCCAACTTGGATTCTGTCTGAACCTTCTCGGGCCCTCCTCTGTTTTGTCCCTGTTCGGTCACATCGAGTTGGTCGTCTTTCCTGGTGTAACTCTCAGTCTCCATCTGTGCAGGCTTCGCCTCTGGTTCAGCGTCAGATTGTTTGCCCAACTCGGGTTGAAGCGAACTTCCGTCTTCAGGTGCTGACCGGTTCTCAGTCGGTTCGGTGCCAAGTGACCTCTCCTCTACCAAATCACCCCCGGCCTCAGTGTCGACAGGTTCGTACTTGAGCTCCTGTCCTTCCCATGGCTCAGCTTGGTCGGTCTGCATCTCGGTCTGCTTACCCCGGCCTGACCCATCCGACGCCTCCGCGTCTTGCTTCGCTCCCTCACCGGGGTCTACCACCTGCTCCTCCGGTTCGTACTGTCTGGCTCCCTCATCTTGTCCACTTTCCAAGGCCAAGGCTTCTCTCCACTCCCCGACCTCCTTGTCTGGTCCCTTTCCAGTCTCAGGCGAGTCGTCTTTAATCTCGGCACCCTCACCTTCGTCCTCTGCCTCACGAGTCCTAGCTCTCTGCTCCTCTCTATGCGCCAGCCCTTCCCTCAGTTCGTCGAGGGTCTCGCCGTCCACCCCTTCAACCCCTCTCTCGCTCACCTCTTGCCTGAACGCCTCGAGGTCGTCGTCCTTCGTCCCCTCGCCCTCCTCGGGCGCCTCCGATCCTTCACGCATGAAGCCCCGCCTCCAGCTCCTTCCTGAACAGCCTGGGGAACTTCTCCCGCTGTTCGGCGTTAAAGGGGAGGTAGTACGCTGTGGCGAGCGAGAGCACCCTGGTCGCGACCTCTAGCGCTTGGCCCTGGTCCTTCGCCATCTCTCGTGCCTCCCAGAGCAGCAGGTCCCTGAGCCCCTGGGTCTTGCCCTGTTTCACCCACACTCTGTACGCCGCGAGAAACGCCTCCCTGAACCTGGGCGAGTCCACGAGCGTTCTGATTTTCTCATCCAGGGTGTCTTCGGCCTCAGGGTCCGGGTTCCTCCGGTAGAACATCGCCATGCACTCCTTCACATCCTCGTCTGACACCTCGCGGGGCTGCATGCCCCGGACGTCCTCCTTCACCTCAACTCTAGCGGGGACCGGGTGCCCCTCAACGCTGACCACTGCCTCCCCAGGGCGGAGCGCAGTGAACACCGCCGCCTGCTCCTTCGTCGCGTTCATCGCCTCTGCCATGGTCTTCCTGTCGGCCAGGTCAGGGAGCCTGTGGACCACCTTGGTCGCGGTGTTCTTTATCGCGTCGGGGAGTATCTTCGTCGGTATCTGCTCCACCACCGCCAGCCCCTCCCCATAGGCCCTCAACTCGGCCAGCATGTTCCCGAACTGCTCCACCAGCACGCGCCTGGGGTCGGCGGCCTCTGGGTCCCCTTTCTCGGTGGAGACCTTCGGCAGCAGCCTGTGGGCTTCTTCTATGAGGGTGAGGTGCCTGAGCTTCTTCGAGGGGCCCTGGGCCTGGACGTACCCGGCCACATTCCTCAGCACGAGCGAAGCGACGAACGCCTTCTCGTCGTCCCGCTGTATCTCCTTCAGCTCGAGCACCGTCGGCTTCGACATCACCTCTTCCATCGGGGTCGACCTCGGGGCCCCGAAGAGCCGCCTCTTCCCGCCCAGCATCAGGGAGCTCAACCTGACGTTGATCGCGGCCTCCACGTCCATGGTCACCCTCGGCTCGTACCCGAGGCCCCTCACCACCCGCCTCACCTCCTCGGCGACGTCGTCGAAGGTCACGGGCCTCCCACGCAAGTCCTCTTCGAGGCTCCACCCACACGCCCTGTAGGTCTCGGCGAAGACCTGCTCCACCACGTAGGGCACCGGGGCGTAGGAGGCGAATGACGAGTTCCAGACGGCGACCAGGTTCTCCAGGTGGGCCTGGACTTTCACCCCTTTCGGGGGCTCAAAGATGTTCAGCCTGAAGGGAGCAATCCTCTCCCCGGGGGTGAACACCTGCAGGTCCTTCACCGCCATGAGCAGCCTGCGGTATTCGGACTTGACCGGCTCTATGACAAGGAACGGGACCCCAAGCTTCGCCAGCTGCCTGAGGAGGACGAAGCAGGACGTGGTCTTCCCGGAGCCGGTCATCCCGGCGATGAAAAGGTGCTTGACCAGCTGATCCTTGGGCACGCGCACCTCCTGGCCCTCCGTCCCGGACAGCGATACTGACTTGCCGAGGAGGATCTCTCCCTCGGTCGTGGGCGGCGCGTGGAACTCGGCGGACGGGACGACCTTCGCCCCGAGGGACGTCTGGGGGACCCAGAGGAAAGGCGCGGCCTCGGACGGGAGCATGAGGGTGGACCTGAGCCACCCTGACCTGGGTATGGCCTGCGGCTTCCCCACCTTCAGCCCGTCGATTTTCCTCTGGCTGGACAGGGCCCCAGCGAGGACGCAGGCAGCGTGGGACGCCATCGCTTCGTCGTCAGCTGAGACTTGGACCGACACCCTGATCGGACGCCTCGCGGTGAGCCTCTCCAGGCCCTTCACCGACTCTTCCAGCTCCACCTGCTTGGGGTGGTCTACCATGGTGGTCGTCCTGTCGTCGTCCGCGCGCTGATACCCCGAACCCTCGGCAAGGGCCCTCTGCCTCTTCCCGGCCAGCCATCTGGAGACGGGGTGGACCCAGGCGGGCCTGATTCGCACGCTGTAGCTCCCATCCAAGCGGTTCTCCACGAAGAACCTCGCCAGAGGCCCCACGGGGTCAGGGGACGGCTCGGGGACTCCCTCGACCGAGACCGCGAACGGACGCTCGGCGAAAATGTGCTCCTTGACATCGGCCCCGAACTCGGGGAGCTGGGATCTGATGACGCGCAGCAGCTCTTGGACGTCCTTCTCAGCGCAGAGGAAGAGCATCTTCCCGGAGCCTCCGGAGAACTCGAGCCTTAGCTCCACCTGCGGCCCCAACTCGGCCAGAGTCTGGCAGAGGCGCTGGAACTTCTGCAGAATCTCCTTGGGGTCGGTCTTCTTCTGATCGAGGTACTCCACTGGGACCCTGGTGAGCTCGACGCAGGGGACGGGTCCCGGCGCCTCTCTCGCCATGGACATCCCATGGAAGAGCCCGGACGCAGGGCCGACCACTCTTTCCTCGAATTCGCTGACAACCCCAGGCATGACGCCAAGGGCCAGGAGGATAACCCCCGACCCGCCGAACACCATGGGGGAGTAGGTCCCCTGTTCTGCGACGGCCACGAAGGAGAGTAGGATGAAGAATCCCCCGAGGTAGACCGGCCAGCGGGGGCGCACCGGCCCCGGCTTCGCCTGCCTGTTCGACAGGAACCTGTATGCGAGGAAGAGGAGGATGGGTATGCCGACGACTAGGGCTCCGACGTCAACAGCCCACAGCGCGAAGAGGAAGGCGAGCGCGGTTAGCTTCCAGCCCATCAGAAGCCACCGGCCTTCGGACTCGTAGCCTGCATTGTGGAGGAGCGCACGACCTAGATATATTGTCCTGACGCACAACTTGTGCTCTCAAGTTGTTCATACGCCTTAGGGTGGTCTGCTCATACCGTGCATATGTTAGTGTGCCAGGGTGGTCCTCCCGGCGGAGGCGCAAAGAGATAACTCATCCCGACCACCTCGTCCGGAGATGTAAGGAATGCCACCGAAAGAGGCTTTGTATGGCGAACTCGCGGAATATTACAACAGGATATACCACTGGAAAGACTACCGAAAGGAAGCCCAGAAAATCAAGAAGCTGGTCAGAGAACACAAACGGTCTCCAGGCAGCAGCCTTCTAGATGTCGCGTGCGGCACGGGGAGGCACATCGCCTTCCTCCGCAAGGACTTCGAGTGCGTCGGTTTGGACGCCAGTGAGGAACTCCTGAAGGTCGCCAGGAAAGACGTCCCAGGGTCAGAATTCCACAAGGGTGACATGACCGATTTCAGTCTTGGGAGACGGTTCGACGTTGTCCTTTGTTTGTTCAGCAGCACGGGCTACATAAGAACAAAGAACGAAATCAGAAGGGCCACCCTCAACTTCGCGAAGCACATGGCGCAGGGAGGGGTCCTGATCATCGAACCCTGGTTCCGGAAGTCGGAGTGGCGCGAGAAGAGCGTCCACCTGCAGACCTACGACGCCGAATCCCTCAAAATAGCAAGAGCAAGCTTCGCTACATCTGATGGCATGTTCTCGGTGGCCGACGAATGGTATCTGATAGGCGAGAAGGGGATCGGACTTAGGCTCGTGAAAGACCGCCACAGAATGAGGTTCTTCGAGCCTGAGCTTTGGCTAGGCGCCCTCCTAGCGGCGGGGCTCGACCCGAGGTTCACCAAGGACGGGCTGATGCAAGGCCGAGGGCTGATCATCGCAACAAGGCCCACCAAGTGAGGCGCTCCAGGAGGCGCGACGAACCTAAAGTGTCCCTGGTGAATCCTTGGATGGCGCTCTTCGACTAGCCGTTGGTCGCGAGAGCCCCCGCAAGGGTCTTTCACCGTCACCTGATGGGCTACTTGTGCTGGATGAGCTCCAGCCAGATGCCATTGGGGTCCTTCACGAAGGCAATCTCGCTCGACCCCGGCCCGAGCGAGTAGGGCTCCTTCGCTATCTCGACCCCGGCCTTCCTCAGCCTCTCCACCTCAGCCTTCACGTCCGCTGTCCCGAACGCGATGTGGTCCAACTGGTCCCCCTCCGCGTAGTCATCCTTGTCCTTCCACCACGTCAGCTCTATCCGGTGGTCCGTGTCCTTCAGGCCTAGGAACGCGATTTCCGCATTGTTCTGCGAGATCTCCCTCCTGCTCAGAAGCTGCATCCCAAAGTGCTTCGTGTAGAATGCGACGCTCTCGTCCATGTCCTTCACCGTTATCGAGGTGTGCAGCAGTTGCATGTCCACACCAGGACTGGAGGCGGGTTAAATCCTTCACGGGATTCGGGGCACGGCCCGCATGGCACCCGTCGGGTGGATTCTCCCACCTTCTGACTCCAGACGGCAAGAAGTCCTGCCACCATAGGGCGTCCGTCGGGTCAGAAGAGAACCCAATACACGATACAGCAGTTCCATCGCGAATGACGGCGGTCCGAAATTCGGGCGAGCGACTCCAGGTGGAGACACAACGAACTAGATGTGGGCCTACTCTTCACAGCTCTGCGTAACGAACCGACGCTCAGTGGGGGTCGGCCCTCGCGAAGGCGCCACATGTGCCCGCGCAGCCAACGCGCCTCTTCCGCGCTTCGGCTAGGCTCTGCTGTAGATCATCCTAAGCGAGTCGAACTGACTCTCGACAGGGACCTTGCCGTCGGGGCTAGTGGCTACGACCATGTATCCGACCCCGAGGCTCGCGAGCTCGTCGATTATCCTGCCGTTCTCCTTCCTGTTCCCTGAGAGCATGACCCTCTTCTCACCCTGCGCCCCAATGTACTCTGACCTGTCGCTCCTCGAGTCGATGCCTATTCGCACGCATATCTCCTTCTTCTCACCGCCGGGCATGTCCCTGAACCTGGTTACCATCGCCTTGAACTCGTCCATCGGGAAGACGTTAGGGTGCCAGGCGTCGCCAAGCGCGATCGCACGTCTCATCGCAGCTTCGCTCACCCCTCCGACCCAAATTGTGAGCCTCTTCTGGACCGGCTTAGGCTCGAATGCCACGTCCCTGAAGCTCACGCGGATGCGGCTGCCGTCCTGGAACTGGCCCTCTCCGCTCCACAGGGCCCTGATTAGGTTGATTGACTCGTCGACCCTCCTCCCCCTGTCATGAAACGACGCACCCAATGTCGAGAATTCCGTCTCGTTCCAGCCAGCGCCTATGGCCAGCATCACCCTGCCTGAACTCAGGTTGTCGATGGTGGCAAGCTGCTTGGCCGCGACGACGGGGTTCCTCATAGCTATGATCAGCGAAGAGACCCCCAACTTTACCCTCTTTGTTATCGGAGCGAGGTAGGCCATGCACGTGAGTGACTCGAGGATCCGCTCGTAGGGGGTCCCAGAGTTCCTCGGCATCAGGATGTGGTCTGTCAGCCACACGGAGTCATAACCGAGCGTCTCGGCCTCGAGCGCGATCATCCGAAGATCTTTGACGGAATACTCCCCGTAGTTGGGGACGCACACGCCGAACTTCATCCGGAGGATTCGTGCTACTTGGTCGCATAAAACGATAACTGCAGATTCCCCGAACCTTGATGCAAGAAAACGCACTCTCCACGACCGAAAGTCGTCCTGGGATGACCTGGTCTGCGCCCCTGAGGTCCCTGAATCGTGCCCTACCGCCTCGGTTCCCTGCTAGAGGTGTAGGAGCGCCCCGCCGAGGGAGGACGTCATCGTGGTGACGCTCAGATAGGACTCATGCTGCTCATAATCGGACTTCTGAGTTTGCCTGTGCCTGAGGGGCTGCGCCCCTGTCTTGCCCATGGCCCAATATTTTCTATACAATATGGAAAGTAAGTCGGGGAGTCATATAATCCCCTGGAGACAACCGCTTTTCCAGAGAGCGTTGGAGAACAACACAAGGCAGTTGGGGACCGGGACGCCATTCACGGCCATGGACAACAAGCCGTTCTCGATGAGCTACCTGAAGATTTGGTTCACCGCGGGGATGGGCTTCTTCACCGACGCGTACGACCTTCTGATCATCGGGTTCGCCCTCCTGATCTTCGGTGCCTACTCCATCCCGGGCTTCTCCATGGGCACCAGCATCCTCGGGCAGTCGGCAGCGGCCTTCGTCGGCTCATCAGCCATATTCGCAGCTGTCATCGGCCAGCTCATCTTCGGGTTTCTAGGCGATAGGATAGGGAGAAAGAGGGTATATGGGATTGAAGCCAGCATACTTGTGGTAGGCGCCCTGCTCAGCGCCGTGGCGACCAACGTCTACCTCCTCATCCTCTTCAGGTTCATCGAAGGCATCGGAATAGGCGGGGACTACCCCATCTCCGCGACGATCATGAGCGAGTACTCCAACGTGAAGAACAGGGGGAGGCTCGTATCGTTGATCTTCTCCAACCAGGGCATAGGCTCAGTAGTGGCTGTAGCCGTCGGTCTCGCATCTGTCGTGTTCCTCCCACCGACGGTGGCGTGGAGGGTGATGCTTGGGGCCGGCGCGATACCTGCGGCGATGGTCATCTACCTAAGGAGGAAGCTCCCTGAGACTCCGAGGTACTCTCTCCTCGTGAATGGGAATGCCGCCGAAGCGGAAAGTGGAGCTAAGGTGCTTGGGACCGACATAGCATACACCCAGGTGACTGCGAAGACATCCAGCATCTCGAAGTTCTTCCAGAGGTACTGGAAGACCCTCGTCGTCACAGCCGGCTCCTGGTTCCTGCTGGATATGGCCTTCTATGGGACAGGCGTGTACTCGGGCCCGATAGTCTCGGCCATCCTCCCGATCAGCTCCTCCATCCCGGTCCAGGCCCAGCTCTTCACCAAGGTCTTCGAGGCAGGCATACCCTACTTCGTGGGTTTCTTCGGATACTTCACAGCCGTCGCCTTGATGGACAGGCTCGGGAGGAAGATCACCCAACTGCAGGGCTTCGCCATGATGGCGGTGCTTTATGTCGCGGTCGCGGGGCTGGCTATAACCAAGGGCACCAGCATAACCGGCTTTGCCATCCCTGCCGTCGGTGCGCTCGCCCTGTACTCGATGTCCTTCTTCTTCATAGACTTCGGCCCCAATACGACCACCTTCGTGGTGCCAGCCGAGGTGTATCCCACAGCCAGGAGGACCACAGGGCACGGGATATCCGCGGCGGCTGGGAAGACTGGGGCGGCCATCACCACGTTCTTCTTCCCCGCGCTGCTGGTGAGCATAGGGGTGATCGGCATCCTGGAGATGCTCGCGGTGGTGAGCGTCGCGGGGGCGGTGCTTACCCTCGGGCTCAAGGAGCCAAAGCAGCGGTCGCTCGAAGACGCGTCAAAGGAAGAGTTGGTGGTCGTTCCCATAGCGGGGAGGTAGCCCACGTGGGTCTAGTGGTGCAGCATTGGGTTGCTTCGACGCTGTTGAACTAGGCTCAGGAAGCGTAGGACTTCCGTTCGCCCGAGGTCTAGGAGACGCGACACAGAAGCTGGTTGTATAATCGCCACCCCCCGGTTATATAATTAGCCAACGGCGCGTCCTCCAGGAGTGCAGCCAAGACGAAAGGGATAGCGTTCCAGGGGGAGCACGGAGCTTACAGCGAGGAAGCCATCCGCCAGCGCTTCGGAGCTGGAACTGACACGGTACCCTACAAGACCATCACGGAGGTGTTCAACTCGGTCGAGAGACGAGAGGTGAAGTGCGGGGTGGTTCCGGTCGAGAACTCCATCGAGGGGAGCGTCCACGAGACCTATGACTCCCTCGTGACGACCAGCGCTAAGATAAGTGGGGAGATACTATTGCGAGTGGTCCACTGCCTCGTCGCCCTCCCTTTGACTTCCATGGACGACGTGAAGGTGGTCTACTCTCACCCCCAGGCCTTGGCCCAGTGTAGGGGGTTCCTTACCTCACTTGGCGCTGAAGTGAAGGCCACTTATGACACGGCAGGTAGCGTCAAGAAGGTCAGAGACGAAGGGAGGAGAGACGCGGCCGCGGTAGCGAGCAAGGAGGCTGCCCTGATTTACGGGATGCACGTTTTGAACGAGGGGATAGAGGACAACAAGAACAACTACACCAGGTTCCTGGTCGTAGCGACAGAAGAAAGTGAAAGGCTACCAGAAAGCAAGACGTCGGTCATCTTCTCGACACAGCACGCTCCTGGTTCTCTATACGCGGCCCTTGAGCCATTCGCGAGGCACGGGGTTAACCTCACCAAGATCGAGTCCAGGCCCACCAGGCAACGCCCCTGGGAATACTACTTCTTTCTGGACTTCGAAGGACACAGGGACGACGCGGCTCAGAAGATTGCGCTGGAGGACTTGGCCAAAAGGACGATATCATTGAAGATTTTAGGCTCATACCAGAGAGCGAGGATCGAACAGCAAGAGTAAGAGGCGGATTACGACGGCGGGGCCCAAGCCACCTGGGCGTGCAGACGAGCGATCTGCGTTCCTAATCGTCGTGCGTGTGGAAATGTTGAGCGGCAGATCGCTTCAGAGGTCGTAGACGACCCCGGGGACCCTGGGGAAAGGCTGCACTTCACCGATATGCTTCGCCCCAGTTATCCAACCTACGACTCTTTCGATGCCGATGCCTCCACCGGCCGACGGCTTGATTCTTCCTTCTTCGGCGAGCCTGAGGAAGAGTGAGAAGTTCTTCTGGTCGACTCCGTCCTTGTTCATCTTCGCAACTATCCTGCCGTACTCCCACTCCCGCCTGGCGCCCGAGAGTATCTCCCCATAGTCAGGGACGAAGAGGTCGTAGTTGTCCCACCTCCCGGTGTCAGAATCCTCGAAGTCGTAGAACTCTCTGGGGATGTTCGTGACCCATACAGGGCGGCTGATTCGCTGGGGGAGGGCCCGCTCCCACTCCTCCCCATATCTGGCGACGAGGTCTCGCCTGTCGAACACGTCAAAGGGAGCCTCGACCCCTGCGCCCCCGCAGAAGGAGGCGGGAAGCTGCCCGGTCTCCTTCAGGCGAGCGACAAGGCCGGTGACGACCCCCTCTACCAGTTCCCTGACGTCATCGAATCCCGCCCCCCGCAGCTCGAAGTCGAGCTGCGTGAACTCGTAGACGTGCCGGCCGGTGTTCTTCCTTTCTCTCTTCTCGATTCTGATGTTCGGGGAGAGTATGAAGAGCCTCGGGTACGCCATCGAGCAGGCCACCAGTTTATGGACGATCATGCTATGCGTCGTCCTGACGCGCTCTCCATAGATTTCCACCTCAACCCTCTTTTCGATGGACGCCCCCGGGTCCGGCCAGAGGGGGTCGGTGGACTTTGCGAGCACCACAGGCAGCATCCACTCGAACCCGCGCCGAGCGAATTCCCCAGTGAGGTGTCTGAGAACCTCCGTGGTGACCCTGGCGACCTGCTCCTTCCTTTCCAGCTCGCTCGCAGTAAGGAGGTGGAGCGGTTTAGGAGTGTCCTCGGCGCCGGCCCCCGCTTCTTCTGCCATGGTGACACATAGTGTGAGGAAATATAATCATTAGGCCGGAAATCTTGCCACTTTACCGGAAAAAGAACTATTTAACTCTCAGTTTTTGGCATATTGACGCGATGATCGACGCCAAGGACTCGAAGATACTCGCTGAACTGGTCGCCGACGGCAGGAAACCAATCGTCGTTATCGCGGACCGGGTGGGCCTCCCTCGGGCCACGGTCCAAGAGAGGCTCAGGAAGATGGTGAAGTCGGGCGTGATAAGGAAGTTCGTAGCTATCCCTGATTACTCCAAGATCGGGAAGCAGGTGACTGCCTACGTCTTCGTGGCCTTCGGAGCCGAAGGGAGGCTCTCGCAGAGGAAGCTTGCGGAGGAGATATCGAGGACGCCGGGGGTCTACGAAGTATCGGTGATTTCAGGGGGGTGGGATATGCTCCTGAAGGTGAGGGCGAACTCAGTGGAGGAGATCGGAAACCTTGTCGTCGACAGACTGAGGTCCATGAGCGGGGTCGAAAAGACTGAGACCTGTGTTTCGTTCCAGACCATCAAGGAGAGCTTCTAGGCCTCGCAACACTCCGCTTAGACCCCAGGACGCCCCTTCTGGGCCCCTTGCACGAGGCCCGCCTGGTAGCTCGTCGCCGCCGGTCATGCACGTAAAAGATGTACAATTTAGCGCACCAACTCATAAATAGGCCGGGGGGCCACACAACCCGCGAGAAACTTGGGCGCCATGACACGGGTTGAACGTCCCGCCTACTGGGCCGTGTTTGGCTTTTTCGGCTATAGCTGGTAAGAGTCCTCTCCAGCTTTCTCGACCTTGGGGATTCTAGTTCAATGAGCAAGAGTGGGTTTCGTGAAATCGTAGTAATCAAGTTCGGAGGGTCTGTGCTGGAAGACGGACAAGCTATCGCGCAGGCTGCGGCGCTCATAGCTCGCACCCTCGAAAAGGGGGTGGGGGTGGTCGTGGTGGTCTCGGCGATGAAAGGGGTCACCGACAACCTCCTCGCCCTCTCCAGGGGGGTCAACCCCAACATGGAGGTGTCTCTGATCGACGAGCTCCTTTCATCGGGCGAGAAGACCAGCGCCAGGCTTGTGGCGGCGTCGATGGCCCATCACGGGCTCAAGCCCGTCGTGGTAGACACCGATACGCCTGGCTGGCCGATCATCACCGACGACAGGCACCAGGACGCCAACCCCATCGTGGACGTCACCCGCGAGCGGAGCAGGGAAACTCTGCTCCCGATAATCGAGCGCGGCGAGGTTCCTATCATATGCGGGTTCTTGGGGCGGACCTCCTCAGGGAAGGTGACCACCCTCGGGCGGGGTGGGAGTGACACCACCGCGGTCCTGTTGGGGAACTGCCTCGGGTCAAGGGAGGTCATACTCATCAAGGACGTCGACGGAGTCTTCTCGAGCGATCCGGGGAGGGTGAAGAACCCCCAGCTGATCGAGAGCCTGAATGGGGAAGAGGCTGAACTGCTCGCCGCGGGCGGGGCAAAGTTCTTGCACCTGAAGGCCCTCAGCTACCAGACGCCTGGGCTCAAGATCAGAGTGACCAGCCTGCAGAAGCTCGACGGGGGGACGGTCATCGAAGGGGACATACCGGATACAAAGGTGGAGGTGACCAACACGGACGCATCGATGGTGACGATCGTCGGAACAGACCCGGCGCACTTCGAGTCAGTCCTGACCATCGCCAACGCGGTAAGGGAGTGCGATTCCAGGATCTTGGCCCTCTCACTCGAGCCGACTTCGGTGATATTCTATGTCTCCGGAGGCCATGACGTGCTCGACCGGGTACACGAGGTCGTCGTCGGGCAGAAGGTCGGCAAGGCGGTCTCGTCTTTCGACGGCCTTGCGATGATTTCGATCCGAGGGAAGGCGCTGGAGACCCAACCGGGGATAATCCAACGTGTGACCCAGCCGCTGGCGAGGTCCGGGATCAACCTGTTCGGCATCGTCACAATACAATCGTCTGTCCGTGTCTTCGTATCCGTGGACCAGGCCCAGCGGGCCTCCAAGCTGGTCAAGGAAGCGATGATGGTGAAGGGGGAATGACCAAACTCAGGGCGGCTCTGCTTGGGTCGACCGGGGCGGTCGGGCAGAGATACCTCTCCATGCTGAATCGTCACCCCACGATCGAGCTCGGTGTGCTCATGGGGGGGAACTCGGCAGGTAAGGCATATGGCGAGGCCGCCCATTGGCTCGCACCAGAGGACATCCCAGAGCAGTTCGCGAGTATGGATATACTCCCGACCGACCCGCGCGGCGCGCAGGGTTGCGACGTCGTCTTCTCAGCGCTCCCCGCCGAGGCTGCTTCCGTGGTCGAGCCAGAGTTCGCCAAGGCAGGTCTCACCGTGATAAGCGAAGCGAGCGCTCACAGGCTCGAGGACGATGTCCCTCTGATGATCCCAGAAGTCAACCCGGACCACCTCGGGGTTCTCTACTCGCAGAAGAAGAAGAGGGGCTGGAGTGGCTCGATGGTCACTACCCCGAACTGCACCGTCACCGGGCTCGCCATGGTCCTCAAGCCTCTGTCGGACAAGTTCGCGCTGAGGCGCGCCGTCGTGACTACGATGCAGGCGATTTCAGGCGCAGGCTTCCCCGGCGTCCCTTCTCTCCTGATTACTGAGAACGTCGTGCCTTACATCAGAGGCGAGGAGGAGAAGGTCGCCGATGAGTCGCGGAAAATCCTGGGGACGAGGGAGGATGGCGGTATAAGAGGAGCCGACCTGCAGATCGCGATCTCTTGCAACAGGGTCCCGGTACTGGAAGGCCATGTCGAGACGCTGTACGCCGAGTTAGGAGAGGATCTGGAGCCTGAAGACGCTATCGAGTGTCTGAACGGGTTCCGGGGCGCACCGCAGGAACTGGGCCTCCCATCGGCCCCCGGGCAGCCGATTATAGTTAGAAGGGAGCCCGATAGGCCCCAGCCGCGCCTGGACCGGCTCGCAGGGTCTGTCCCAGGGATGAGCGTGGTGGTGGGGAGGGTACGCAGGGGACTCGGCCGCGACTCGATTCAGCTCACGCTCCTTTCCCACAACACAATCAGGGGCGCAGCAGGCACGGCGATACTCACGGCCGAACTGATGCACAGCAGGCGGGAGCTGGGGAGCTAGGGCTTGGTCTCGGGCAAGGCGTTCAGGGTTTCGAGGATCGTCGACCGCGGCAAGATGCTCTGCGTCCCTATGGACCACTCCTTCACCAGCGGCCCCATCAGGGGGCTCGAGGAGCCGGAGTCGATGGTGAAGATGGTCACTGAGGGGGGTGCTACCGCCTTCCTCGCCCACAAAGGCGTCCTTAGGGCTCTGAAGGAGGCGCCCTCCATCGGCATGATACTGCATCTTTCGGCGAACACCGCCTTCGGACCTGCCCCAAACCGAAAGGTCCTGGTAGCCTCCGTCGGGGAGGGGGTCAGGCTAGGAGCTGACGCAGTCTCAGTCCACATCAACATCGGCGCCAAAGAAGAGCCTGAGATGCTAGTCCAGCTCGGCACAGTGGCCGACGAGTGCGACAATCTGCAAGTCCCCCTGATAGCCATGATGTACCCGCGCGGCGAAGGGATCAAGAATCCTGACGACCCCGACACTATCGCGCACGTGGCCCGAATCGGTGCCGAAGCAGGGGCTGACATCGTCAAGACTGTCTACACCGGAAGCGTCGAGACGTTCAGGGATTTGGTCAGGAAGTGCCCCGCTCCGGTGGTGCTCGCCGGGGGGTCGAAGGCCGACTCAGACAGGGCCCTGCTGGAGATGGCGTACTCTGTCATGAAGGCCGGGGCCATGGGGGTGACCTTCGGTAGGAACGTTTTCGGCCACGGCGACCCTATAGGCATCGTCAGGGCGTTGCGCAGGGTGGTGGTGGAAGGACATTCAGTCGACAGTGCCATGGAGGCGCTCGGACGTGCCGACTGAAGACAAGGCGATCCTACTCCGTGTTTCATGGCCTGAGATATCCGAGGCGCTCCTGAACGAAGCCCTGGCCGCCGGGGTGAAAGGACTGGTCGCTGACGGCCCGGCCTCCACGTCCGTCCCGCTGAACGGGCTCTCGGTCTTCGAGGTCTCAGAAGGAGAAGGGGTGAACAAGGTGAAGTGGATTAAGGTAGCCGGGGCCGGAGACGTCGGCAGAGCGGTGGCCGCGAGTTCGTCTAACCTCGCCTTCGTCGTAGTTGAGTGCTCTGATTGGAAGATCATCCCTTTGGAGAACCTCATAGCGGAGTTCAGCCGTCGCGGACGCAAGCTCTACGCCTACGCCGATTCGAAGGAGCAGATCGAGACCGCTTTCAGAGTCCTTGAGAGGGGGGTCGATGGCGTCGTCATCCCCCCCTCCTCCGTCGCCGAGGTCAGGGGATTATCCGGCGCCAGGCCGCAGTTCGCCCTCGAGCCGGCGGAGGTTACCCGGATAGCAGACGCGGGCGTCGGGGATCGCGCCTGCGTCGACACTACATCACAGCTGGAGGTCGGGGAGGGGATGCTGGTCGGGAGCAGGGGTGGGTTCTTCTTCCTTGTCCACGGCGAGACTATACCGTCGGCATACATAGCTACAAGACCGTTCAGGGTGAACGCAGGCGCACTGCACAGCTACGCTCTGACCCCTGGCGGGAAGACCAGGTATCTTTCGGAGCTCGAGCCCCCCGACAGGGTAGCCATCGTGAGCAGCCATGGAACAAGCCGGGAAGCGTCCGTGGGGAGGGTCAAGATCGAGCGGCGCCCACTGGTTCTGGTGGACGCCAGGTCGGAGACCAGCTCGGGGGCGGTGATACTCCAGAAGGCTGAGACGATCCGCCTGGTGCGCCCTGGTGGGGCTGCGGTCTCGGTAACAGAGCTCAAGACGGGGGACGTGGTCCTGGTCCACGTCGAGGTTGCCAAGGCCAGGCACATGGGGGTGGAGGTAGACGAGCACATCGACGAAAAATAAGGCTCTGAAGCTAGCCCTGCTTCCGAAGGGGGGGCGGACTACAGCGGCGTGCACTTCCGTGTCGGGCAGGACCATAGCGGAGCACGAGACCAAGGCCCGGAGGGCGTTCGATTCAGGGACAGACCTCGTCGAGTTCAGGCTGGATTCCCTCAGGCCGTTCCCGTCCGACTTCGCCTGGCTCTCAGGGTTCCTGGCCAGGGCGATACTCACCGTGAGGCCTCGGAGCGAGGGGGGGCTCTTCGAGGGGAGTGAGTCAGACCGCTTAGGCGCCATCAGAGCTGCCTGCGACCTGAGGCCGGCTTACGTCGACATCGAACTCAGGACCCTCAAAGCTAACCCAGACATGGTCTCCGGCCTAGCAGGACAGAAGCTCATCGTCTCCTGGCATGATACCTCACGGACCCCTTCCAAGGCTCGCCTGGCATCGATCCTAGCCGACGCGAGGTCATTCGGCGGCCTCTCCAAGCTTGTCCCCACCGCCCGCGAGGCGTCAGACAACCTCGCCGCCCTATCCTTGTATGATGGCAGCGCCCCGGCCCCTATAGCATTCTGCATGGGTCAAGCGGGGGTCCTCTCTAGGGTCTTGGCGATTGAGCGGCGGACCCCGATCGCCTACGCTTCTCTCCCAGGAGAGCGGACCGCCTCCGGGCAGCTTACACTCCCTCAACTCCTGGCCGTGCGGAGGCGGCTTGAGGATGGCTGACAGGTACCTGCTTCTCGGCGAGGGCGTAGGCAACTCGCCCTCGCCAATGATGATGAACGCGGCCTTCGACGCTATGGGCATAGACGCGAAGTATGGAGCAGTCAGCGTCAGCCCCTCGGGCTTGGAAGACGCTTTCAGGGAGATCAGGGACGAAGGAGTCCGGGGCCTAAACATCACCATCCCTCATAAGGCCTCGATAACCCGCCTTCTGGACTCGCTCGACGAAGTCTCGACCAGCGTTGGTGCGGCGAACACAGTAAACAAGGAAGGAGGGATGTATAGGGGGTACAACACGGATGTAGAAGGGATTGTCGTGCCGCTCACGGCTCGCCGGCTCTCGCCCTTCCGCCGCGCCGTCGCCCTCGGGACCGGAGGGGCGGCCAGGGCTTTCTGCGCTGCCATGTACCAGACGGGGTCCACCTCACTGACGTTCCTGTCGAGGGATCCCAGCAAGGCGCAAGGCTTCCTGGAGAACATGGCGGCGGCTTTCCCCGCGATGGACCTGCAGGTTGTCTCGTACGGAGACGCCAGATCCCAGCGCCCAGACATCATCTTCAACGCTTCGCCGGTAGGCTCGGGGGGGAGGCCCCTCCCGACCGAGGTCAAGCCGCTTTTAGGCTCAAGACCAGTCGTATTCGACGCGATCTACTCCCCCGTGGAGACAGAGCTGATACGGTCGGCCTCGGCCAGAGGCTGTCCCGTCATCCACGGGTATGAAATGCTCCTTGCCCAGGCTATAGGGGCGTTGAAGATATGGACTGGGAGGCCATGTCCCGCAGAACCGATGAGAGAAGCGCTGCTTGCTTCGCTGGGAGCGGCGACTTGATCGGAAGGGCCACTGCAATGGGCGCGGTAAGCGTCGTAAACGCGATAGCGAGCCGCCGCGGGGCATCGCTTGCGGTCGATCTACCTACTACCGCCAAGGTCACCGTCTGCGACGCCCGCGGGAAGTGGACGGAGTCGACCAATGGTAGGCCTGCCACCTCTACTCTGCTCCAATGCACTGTAAGGAGGGCCATCAGGATGCTGGGGGAAAATCCTGACAGATACTCCGGTCGGATCGAGACAGAGACGTCTGCCCCCATAGGCGTCGGCCTCAAGACGTCTTCTTCGTCGTCTGTTGCGGCTGCGCTGGCGACCTTTTCTGCGTTCGGGTCCCACGACTACACGCCCGAAGAAATCCTCGAGTGCAGCGTCTCGGCTTCCCTCGCCGCTGGGACCAGCGTCACCGGGGCTATGGACGACGCAGGGGCGTCCCTCCTCGGCGGAGCGGTCTTCACCGACAACCGCTCGAACCGCATCGTCGCCACGGTCAGGCTGGGGGAACCCCTGACCGTCCTGATAATGGTCCCGGGGGGCGGGAGCAGGCGGGCCTCGGTCCCCGTGTCAGAGGTAAGACGCTTCGCAAAGGTGGTTGACTCGCTCTTCGACCGCGCCAGGCGAGGTGAGATGTGGAAGGCCATGACGCTGAACGGGCTGCTCTACAGCGCAATCTACGGCTATTCGAGTTCTACCGCCCTCGAAGGGCTGGAGGGCGGGGCTCTAGGCGCAGGCCTCTCCGGGACGGGCCCGGCCGTCGCCTGCGTGTTCGACGACGCCGCAGGGGCAGACAAGCTCGAGAGCCGTTGGAAGGACGACGGGGGGAAGACAATCAGGACGGAGACCAGCGATGGAGGGGCCGTGATTGGTCGCTAGGGTTACTATAGCGAACAGGGGGGCGCTCGGCGGGAGCGTCAGGGTCCCTCCGAGCAAGAGCTATACCCACAGGTCTGTGATAACGGCCAGCCTTTCGCTTGGAGAGAGCCGGATCGAAAGCCCTCTCAGATCCAGAGACACCATCGCCACCTTCGACGCGTGCAAGGCCATGGGCGCACGCATAGCGGACTCGGAGGCAGGTCTCGTCATAACCGGGGCAGAGCCCAGGGCGGCGAAGGAGGTGAACGTCGAGAACTCGGGGACGACGCTGAGGTTTATGACCTCTGTCTTCGCTCTCCCACCCCGGGGGAGGACAGTGCTCACCGGGGACGCAAGCGTCCGCCGAAGGCCCATGCAGGGCCTTCTCGACGCCCTTGCTCAGCTCGGCGTAGAAGCACGCTCCGCCGCCGGGAACGGCTGCGCCCCAATAGTCGTAGGAGAGGGTGGGATGCGCGGAGGCCATGCTAGGCTCCGAGGCGACGTTTCGTCGCAGTTCGTTTCCTCGGTCCTCATATCCGCGCCGTTGGCGAGAGAAGACTCTCGCCTGAAGGTCGTCGACCCGGTCTCGCGGCCCTACATCGACGCGACTCTGAAACTCTCAGAGCTACACGGTATACACATCGAACGGGAGGGCTATGGGAGTTTCGGGGTCAGCGCAGGCCAGCAGTACCGCCCCGCCGACTTCCTAGTCCCCGCCGACTTCAGCTCCGCAGCTTTCATCATGGCCGCGGCCGCGCTGGCCGGAGGCAGGGTCGAGCTTCTGGGCCTGAGGGACGCGCTCCCCCAGGCCGACTCTGCGATTCTGAACATGCTCGAAAACCTTGGGGTAGGGGTCGAACGCAGACCAGACTCGGTGATAGTCAGCGCCGATGGCGAGCGCCTTAAGGGAGGCTCATTCTGTCTGGGGGACTCTCCTGATCTGTTGCCTGTACTCGCCGCCTTGGGCCTGAAGTGCGAGGAGCCGCTGGAGATAAGCGGAGTCGCTCATGCGCGCCTAAAAGAGACTGACAGAATCAGCGTACTGACGAAAGAGTTCTCGAAGGTAGGTGCGAAGGTCGAAGAACGCGCCGACGGGATGACGATAACCAGACCCCACGAGTTCGTCCGCTCCTCTCTTGATGCACATGACGACCACCGGATGTTCATGGCGTTCGCCCTCGTCTCGCTCCTCGTGCCAGGGGGGGTCCCGGTGATTGGGGCGGAATGCCTCGACGTATCCTATCCTGGCTTCCTCTCTGACATGGAACGAATCGGCGTCGGGGTTGTCATAGATTGAGCGGCAACATCATAGGTGAAAGGTTCCTCCTGGTCACCTTCGGCGAAAGCCACGGAAAGGTGGTAGGCGCTGTCCTGGACGGGTGCCCTGCGGGATTGGCTCTGAAGGAGGAAGACGTGCAGGTGGAGCTCGACCTGAGAAAGCCTGGCCAGTCGATAGTCACCACCCAGCGGAAAGAGGATGACAGGGTAGAGATAATGTCCGGAGTCTTCAACGGCCGCACCACGGGCGCCCCCATTATGATGCTCATCAGGAACAGTGACAAGGATTCGAAGTCATATGACGCTATGGTGAACTCCCCTCGTCCGGGCCACGCAGACCTGGTCGCGAAGATGAAATACGGCGGATTCAACGATTATCGAGGTGGAGGCAGGTTCTCTGGGCGGATAACCGCGTCCTTTGTGATGGGCGGAGCCGTGGCGAAAAAGCTCCTCCGTGAGGTGCTGGGGGTGGAGATTATCGCCTATTCGCTCGAGATCGGTGGAGTCCGCGCCGAGGGATTCGACCTGGAAACCGCAAGGAGGAACCGGTACGAGAACGAGGCCAGGGCTCCGACGACCGAGGCAGCGGACAAGATGAAGAGGAAGATAATCGAAGCCCGCGGAGGCGGGAACAGCCTCGGCGGCATTGTCGAATGCATAGCGCTTAACGTGCCTGCCGGCCTCGGCGAACCTGTGTTCGCGTCGCTCGACTCGGAGCTCGCCAGGATGGCTCTCTCGATTCCCGCCGTCAAGGGGGTGGAATTCGGCTCCGGGTTCGCCTCGACCCGGCTCAGGGGGACGGAGAATAACGACGAGTACTACTACCAAGGGGACGTGATAAAGACCAAGACGAACAACGCCGGGGGGATCCTCGGAGGGTTGTCTACTGGGATGCCTGTGGTATACAGGATAGCTTTCAAACCAGCGTCGTCCATCGCCTCGAAGCAGACGACGGTCGACCTCGCTGCAAAGAAGGAGGTGGGACTAATCGTCCCTGGGCGTCACGACCCGACCGTGGTCCCAAGGGCGATCCCAGTCGTCGAAAACGCGACAGCTCTCGTGCTCGCAGACCACGCGATTAGGGCGGGCTTGATTCCGCAGGTGCTCAGGGGACGATGAGCGGAGCTAAGCCAGAGCGACGGATTGACGACCTCCGTGGCGACATCGCAGAGACCACCAAAGAAATAATCAGGCTCGTCGGCCGCAGAAACAGTCTGGCGCGCGAAGTAGGGCGCCTGAAGTCAATTGGGTCCATCCCCATCGAAGACGACGCTGTGGAGGACACGCTGCTGAGGGAGGTGACTGAGGAGTGTGACCGAGCCGGCGTGGACAGGAGCGTTGGCCTGAAGATGTTCTCCCTGCTCCTAGCCGAGTCCAAGAAAGTCCAGGGGTTACAGTCAAAGCCGTCAGGGCTGAGCCCCATGTCGGTCTTCGCCAGAGCAATCGAACTGCAGAGGGGAGGGGCTAATCTGATACGTCTCGACGTCGGCGAGCCTGATTTCAGGCCGCCACGGGCCGTCCTCGAGGCATGTTCGGACGCCCTCTTCGGGTTCAAGACGCACTACACAGAAGCGAGGGGAATCCCAGAACTCCTCTACGCACTCAGGGGTTACCTGCGAAGAAAGAGCGGGTTCGCGGCCACCGACGACGAAGTCGCAGTGACCCCCAGCGGCAGGTTCGCCGTGTACGCGAGCCTCTCCGCGGTCGTGTCCGAAGGGGACAGCGCCATCGTCCCCGAGCCCAACTGGCCCGCCTACCGTGAGGCCCTGCAGCACCTAGGAGTGAGGCCTATCGTCGTCAACTGCAGACTGGAGGACGCCTGGTCGCTCTCGCCCGGCGAGGTGGAGCGGGCGATCCGTCCGAACACGAAGGCGCTAGTTCTGAGCTATCCCAACAATCCGACTGGGAAGGTGATACCTCCTGAGACCTTCCGGGAGTTGGTCCAGATCGCCGACGACCGGGGCCTCACGGTGATAAGCGACGAGATATACAACGAGTACTCGTCTAAGCCTTGTCCGAGCGTCCTCCGGACGACACCTAAGAAGTTCGTGTTGACCTCGTCGTTCTCGAAGACCTGGGCGATGACTGGGTTTAGGATAGGTTACATCGTCTCCAGCAAGGACATCGTCGGAAAGGTCACGAGGATGACCTCGTTGATGCTCTCTTCTGTCCCAGAGTTCATCCAATACGGGGCAATCAAAGCCCTCGACTCGGACGCCGAGGCCAGTAAAAATGCGGCCGACATGAAGGACAGGGTCGAAGCGGTCTCCAAGGAGCTGGACAAGATAATCTCGCTGGAGTACGTGAAGCCCGACGGCGGCATGTATTTCTTCCCGAGGCTCAAGAAACCGGGCCTGACAGGAGACAGGTTCGTGGAAGGCCTCCTTCAAAGGGGAGTCACTGTTACACCTGGCGCCGCATTCGGTGGCTACGAAGACTTCTTCCGCATCTCCTTAGGCCAATCCAAGGACACTGTCATAGAGGGAGTCAGGCGGATGGGCGACCTTCTAGCTTGAGGGTCGCTGTCCTGGGCTCAGCCGGGGGGATGGGCTCATATTTCACGGATTATTTCCGGCGCCTTGGACACATCGTCGTTGGGTCTGACTTGCATCCAGGCGACCCCGGGCAAAGGGGTGCCACAGCCTCCAATCTTAGGGCCGTCAGGCAGGCCGACCTGGTCCTCCTCGCTGTGCCGATCGGGGTCACCGTAAAGGTTGCCAGAGAGATTAGACCAGCACTGAAGCGCGGCTCCGTGCTCGTCGAAATCGCGTCGGTCAAGGGGACGACGCTGGCGCCGCTCAAGAACCTCGCGTCTTCATGCGGTGCCTCCCTGCTCTCTATACATCCAATGTTCGGTCCCTCGTCTAGGTCGATGGCTCCTAAGATGCTCGTGGTCGGGGGGGACCAGGATCTGAAGGTCGCGCGCCGATTCTTCAAGAGGGCGGATTTGACCTTGGTCCGGCCAGCCGAGCACGACCGGCTGGTGGCCTACGCTCTCTCTCTGGTGCACCTCAGTTCCTTGGCCTTCGCGTCAGCGGTGGTGAAGGGACCTGGTTTGAAGTTGTTCCACAAGTCCGCCCCACCGTTCGCTTCCGCCCAACTGAATCTCGTGAAGGCGGTCCTCCTACAAGGCCCAGAGCTCTACTTCCACATCGACACCGAGAACAAGCACGTCTTGGAAGCCTTGACGACGGCCATCGACGAGCTGTCAGCCATGAAGTCAATCGTCGAGAGGAAGGACCCGAAGGCCTTCGACAGCAAGTTCGCAAGGCTCGCGCGCCAGTTTAGAAAGTCTGACATGGAAGCTTCGCTCGCCCGGGTCTACGCGGGGTCTTAGGCGTTCCTTGCGGCGTGTTTCAGAGACCTGACGAATGTTTCGATCCGCCTGAGCCCTTCGTCCTCGCCACTGTCGATGGAAGCCACCATGTCGACTATCGCGCTTCCAACTATGGCAGCGTCCGCCCCTGCTCTTATCACTCCCCTGACGTGCTCGGGCCTGGAGATGCCGAATCCGACCGCCAGGGGGACCTTTCCCTGCGTGTATCTCTTAGTGAGCCTGACAAGCTTGACGGTGCTGCCTTCGAGTTGTTCCCTCGCCCCAGTGACGCCGAGCACTGAAACCAGATAGAGGAAGCCTGATGTGCTCTCGACTATCTTCTTCATGCGCCCTTCTCCGGTGGTGGGTGACGCGAGGAGGATGGAGTCGATTCCTCTGGTCCGGGCCGCCCTGCTGAACGCCCTCGCTTCGTCCATAGGGAGGTCTGGCACAATCACCCCGTCGACCCCGCTCCTGCTGGCAGCGTCGAGGAACGCAGAAACGCCCTTGGAGAGTATCGGGTTGAAATATGTCATCACCACAATCGGGACGTCGCGAATCCTCTTCGCCTCTGATGCGACGCGCAACACGTCCGCGGGCTTCGTGCCGGACCTGAGCGCCCGGACCCCCGCAGCCTGAACCGACCTGCCGTCCGCAATCGGGTCAGAGAAAGGGATGCCTATCTCTAAGACGTCCGTCCCTCCCCTCAGGACAGCCCCCGCTACCTCGAGGGAAGATCTAGGGTCTGGATCTCCGCCCATGACGTACGCCACGAGAGCTCCGCCTACGACGGAATCTAACGCCTCTTGTATCCTGCTCAGAACTCGAGCCCCCCCCTCCCGCCGATGAGCTGAACGTCTTTGTCCCCCCTCCCAGAGAGGGTGATCACCACGCTCTCGACAGGTTTCATCGAGCGTGCCAGCTTCACGGCATACGCAACCGCGTGGGACGATTCGAGCGCAGGAAGTATCCCCTCCTCCTTAGCTAGAGCATGGAACGCGCCGATGGCCTCCTCGTCGCTAGCGGTCACATAGGAGACACGCCCAGTGTCTTTCAGATATGAGTGCTCAGGGCCGACCCCTGGGTAGTCCAACCCTGCAGCAACGCTGTGCGTCTCGCCAGTCTGTCCGTCTTCGTCCTGCAGGACGTAGGTCATCATGCCGTGGACTACCCCGATCCTTCCATAAGCAAGCGTGGCCGCATTGTGGGACCTCCCAGTCCCGCCAGCCTCAACCCCATACAGCGCTACGTCCTTCTCCCGTAAGAAGGGGTGGAACGTCCCCATCGCGTTGCTCCCCCCGCCGACACAAGCGACAAGGGCTTCCGGAAGCGTCCCCTGGACCGAGGTCGACTGCTTGGCTATCTCCGTCCCGATGACGCTCTGGAAGTCCCTAACTATCGTCGGGTAGGGGTGAGGGCCAACGACCGAACCGATCAGGTAGTACGTGTCAGCGAGGTTGGTCACCCAATCTCTGAGCGCCTCATTTATCGCGTCTTTGAGTGTCCGCGAGCCAGCGTCGACCGGATGCACTTCTGCCCCGAGCAGCTTCATCCTGAAGACGTTGAGCTTCTGCCTCTCAATGTCCTCCCTCCCCATGTAGACCTCTGACTTCAGGCCGAGGGCTGCGCAGGCCATCGCGGTCGCAACCCCATGCTGCCCTGCCCCCGTTTCTGCGATGACCCTCCTCTTCCCCATCTTCTTCGCAAGCAGTCCCTGTCCTAGGGTGTTGTTGATCTTGTGCGCTCCTCCATGTAGCAGGTCTTCGCGCTTCAGGTAGATCTTCGCCCCTCCGACCTTCTTCGTCATGTTGGCCGCGAGATAAAGCGGGGTTGGCCTCCCTGCGTAGTTCTTCAGGAGCCCGGCCAATTCGGACTTGAAATCTCTGTCAGTCCTGAAACGCCGGTATGCCCTCTCCAACTCTCGTACTGCGGGCACGAGCGTCTCGGGGACATACTGCCCGCCATACTTACCGAACCTCCCTCTCTTAGCCAACCTGTTTCCCCTTCGCACCGGCGACGAATGCAATTACCTTGGAGGGATCCTTCACTCCTGGAGACGATTCCACCCCTGACGACACGTCGACGGCGTAGGGCCTAACCCGCGAAATGGCTTCGACGACGTTGTCAGGCTGCAGCCCTCCAGAAAGGATGAAGGGCAGGGGGGAGATCAAGTCCCTGAGCCTCCTGCACTCCTCCCAATCTGAGGTACGGCCAGTCCCCCCAGCGGCGCCTTCCGCGTAGGTGTCCGCGAGCATGGCATCATAGCCCGCGGCGACTCCGGCTCCGATTCTGCGGCCGCCCATCGCCTGCGGCAATATCAGCTTCACCCCAAGCTTCTCCTTCAGAGCAACAGGGTCGAGGGTTCGACCATAGAGTTGTATGGCTGAGGGCCCGATTCGGGCTATTCTCTCCATGTTAGACTCCACCAGCTCGGCCCGCGCGACCAGGACCGAGTCAACGAATGGAGGCACCCTCCTGATGAGCTCCCCCGCACGCTCGACGGAGATACTCCTCGGAGACTCCGGGAAGCCGCTGACGAACCCCACCGCATCGGCACCGGCCTCCACAGCGAGGTCGACGTCTTCTTCCCTCGTCAGGCCGCATATCTTGACCCTGATCATTCCTTCATCCCTGATAGAGCCCTGATGGATCCTGCCAGGTCATTGGACTTCATAAGCGCCGAGCCAACTAGGAACCCGTCCGCTCCTAGAGCGACCAGAGACTCGACCTGGTCCCTGGAACTGATCCCGCTCTCACATATCACAGGCTTCGCAAAGGGACCCTTGCGGAGCAACCTTCGAGAAGTGTCGAGGGAGACCGAAAGGTCACCGAGATTCCTGTTGTTTATCCCGACGACGTCAGCGTCGCTTGAAAGGGCGATTGCGAGCTCGGTCTCGTCGTGCGCTTCGACCAGTGCCTCCATCCCCATTGAGTGAACGTTCGCGAGCATCGACTCCATCCTGGCTGCGGCATACTCGTTCCTGAATACGCCGGCTATCAGGAGGACCGCGTCTGCGCCCAATCGGCAGGCTGCCTCCACCTGCACCCCGTCCACAATGACGTCCTTCATCAGGACAGGGACCCCAACCGCTTTCTTGACAGCAGGGATGTATTCCAAGCGCCCGTCGAAGTGTTCAGGCTCTGTCAGGACCGATATCCCGGCCGCCCCGCCCCTCTCGTATGCTTTGGCTAGTTCCCCGACGTCCCTCTGCGCAGTGAGCTTCCCGTCCGCCGGCGAGCGGAACTTTACCTCTGCGATGATCGGGATCCTATCTTCTCTTCTGAGCGACTTCGCAAGGCTAAACCGTCGCAGGCTCTTCTCCTCTCTGACGTCATAGTAACCGTCGTCGACGCGGGCCCTCGCGGACCTGACGAGCCGCGCCAAGAAGCTATCGTCTGGCCGTCGCATACGCCTCGACCCTTGACACGTCTCCTCCGCTCCCTTCGACGAGTGTCCTCAGCTTGGTCAGCGCGGCCCCGCTGGCAAGCGACTCCCTGGCCAGTTCGACGCCGCCAGCGAAGTCGTCTGCCCTCCCTGCGACCACTAGGGCGGCCGCGGCGTTCAGCAGCACCACGTCTGTAAGGGGCGCCCCTCTTCCGTCGCCTTCGAGTATAGACAACACAAGACCGGCGGCCTCCTCCACCCCGCTTACCTCACGGAGCTGCGACCGCTGTGCTTCGACTCCGAAGTCTGCCGGCGAGAGCTCTATGGTCTGAATCTCTCCACCTTTTAGCCAGGCGGCCAATGTCTTCCCAGATGCCGAAATCTCGTCCATGCCCTCCTGCGCATGGACTATCATCGCCTCCTCACAATCAAGTATCTTCAACGCGGCTGCAACCTTCGCCACCATCTCCGGCGAGTACACCCCCACGAGCTGAGCGCTGGCCCCGGCTGGATTGATGAGAGGGCCCATCAGGTTGAAGACCGTCCTCACCCCCAACTCTCTCCTGAGCGGTGCGACGCGCTTCATCGCCGGATGGAATGTGGGTGCGAACATGAAGCCGACCCCTGACCTCTCTATGCTCTCCTTCACCATCGCGGGCGGAGCGTCTATGTTGAACCCCAGGCGCTCGAGGACGTCCGCGCTGCCGCACTTTCCTGTGACCGACCTGTTGCCATGCTTGGCGACAGGTACTCCGGCTCCAGCCACCACGAGAGCAGCGACCGTGCTGATGTTGAACGTCTTGGCCCTGTCCCCGCCGGTACCGCAAGTATCCACCAACCGGCCGCTGACTTGGGGGGCTATCCTGACGCTGTATCCCCTTAGCACAGATGCAAAGGAAGCAATCTCTTCGGGGGTCTCTCCCTTCCCCACCAGCGCCACGAGGAACCCCCCCATCTTCGCTTGGGTCGCCCTCCCCTCGACGATTTCCTTGACTGATTCTTCTATTTCTTCACTGGTCAGCGGGGCCCCTCCGAGGGCTTTCTGTATCGCGTGCTGAATCATGCGTCGACCCCCTTCTCTATGAAATTCCTCACAATTTTCATCCCCTCAGGGGTCATTATCGATTCGGGGTGGAACTGCACCCCTTCGATTGGATACCGCGAATGCCTCAGCCCCATGATCTCCGCATCGTCGAGAGCCAAAGCTGTGACCTTCAGTTCGGATGGAAGGCCATCCTTCTGCACTACCAACGAGTGGTATCTGGTGGCCTCGAGAGGGCTGGCGACCCCCTGGAGCACACCCTTGCCGTCGTGAACTATCCTGCTGGTCTTCCCATGCATCATTCTGGGCGCTCGCCCAATCTTGGCACCGAACACGTATCCTATCCCCTGATGCCCCAAGCATACCCCGAGGGTCGGCACATACCTGCTGATCCCCCTCAGCACGCTCGCGCAGACGCCGAATGCTCTGTCGTCTTCTGGATTCCCGGGCCCAGGCGAGACTATGATTCTCTCAGGGGAAATCTCTTCGACCTCGTCGACGGTAATCCCGTCGTTCCTCACGACGAGAGGCTGAGCCCCCAGTGACCCCACGTGCTGAGCCAGATTGTAGACGAACGAGTCATAGTTGTCTATTATCAGGACTTTCATCCTTTCTCCTCCGCCAGCTCCAGGGCCCTCAACAGCCCTCGCGCCTTCGCTTCGGTCTCATCCCACTCCTTCTCTGGGGACGAATCCGCCACGATGCCTGCTCCGGTCTGTATGGAACAGGCTCTGCCTTGTGAAACCAACGTCCTTATGGTTATAGCGAAGTCGGCGTTTCCGTTGAAAGAGAAGTACCCTACAGCCCCGGCATATGGGCCTCTCGCAGAAGGTTCGAGCTGCTCAATTATCTCCATCGCTCTGACCTTGGGCGCGCCCGACACGGTGCCAGCTGGAAAGACTGCTTTCAAGGCATCATACGAATCAAGGTCTTCTCTCAATTCGCCGACCACATGGGAGACCATGTGCTGAACATGGCTGAATCTTTCGACAGTCATGAATTCAGGGACCCCAACCGTCCCATACTTCGAAACCTTCCCGACGTCATTCCTGCCCAAATCCACGAGCATCAAGTGCTCTGCCTTCTCCTTTGGATCTTCGACGAGCTCCCTTGCTAACCTGGCGTTCTCCCTGGGGTCAGCCAGCACAGGGCGCGTCCCGGCGATTGGATAGGTCTCTACCATCCTGTCTTCGACCCTGACGAGCATCTCTGGGCTCGACCCGACGACCTTCGTGTCTCCAAACTTTAGGAAGTACATGTATGGCGATGGGTTGACTCGAGCTAAGGAACCGTAGAACGTCGAAAGCTCACCTTCTACCTCTATGTCGACGCGCCTAGATAGCACAGCCTGAAATATGTCGCCGGCCGAAATGTGCTCCTTCACCTTAAGCACTTTGCTCTCGAACTCCTGCCTGCTCATGGACAGCTTCGGCTCAGAGGCCCTCACTTCGACGCCTCCTCCCGCTCTCGATGCGGTGGTGAGGACTTCGCTCACCCTGTTCTCTCCGAGGGTGTAGTAGTATGTCTCCCCATTGGCGTGATCGTACACGACGCCGTCTCGGTAGATCCCAAACTTCAGCTCTGGAAACTGGGCCCGACTCCCATTTCCGCGGGGTAGCCTCTCCCAGTATCTCACGGCGTCATAAGAGATGTACCCAACGGCGCCTCCGATGAATCTGAAGAGCCCGCTGACAGAGTTCGGAGGGACGATTCGCCTCAAATCCTTGAGAGGGTCCTCGGTTCTGACCCTATCCTTCGCCCCGGACGCTGTATCTGTCACTTCGAGCACGCCCGAATCAGCCTCTACGAGTGTCGAAGGCTCAAACCCGATGAACGAATATTCTGCCAGCTTCGAGTGGTGACTGGCGGACTCTAGGAGGAAGGCGTTCTCGTATCTGCTCAGAAACTTCGCAAAAAGCTCTCGTGGTGGCTCTTTGATGTCTAGCTTCTTGGCTGACAGTTCAACCTCTGAAGCTACTACTGCAGGGCCAAAGGCGACCACCCAAGTTTCCCTGTTGACTTGGCTTCCAATCGCTTATAGCGATTCGTGCTCAGAAGTGTACACTGCTTCTGCTCTGCCGGGGTCGCCACTAGGCCGGACTTCGCCGATGCCCTTACCGCTCACAGGAGAGACGTCATGGGGATCGAAGGACATACCGCACGGGAAAGTGAGCGCCCCTCTCAGGCGGGCGCTTCGTTAGCGCCTGTGACTCGTTGTCACCCAATCGTTTATCCCGTCGGCCTAAGAGCGGAGTCAGGGGCATAGTTCACAACATGCGTCCTCCTTCCCGGCGTGATATATCGTTCACCTCTGGTTCAACGAGCGCATTGGTCGATTCTTATGGCGCGTACGTCAGGCGCCTTTCGATTGGTGGTATTCCAATAATCAAGCCGAGCAAGGACGGGATTCAGACCCATGGCGGCATCGCCGTTCTACTGCCGTACCCTGGGAGAGTGAGGGATGGCAAATACACTTTTGAGGGAAAGGCGTTCGAACTCCCGACCGGGAAGGACGGCCACGCCATCCACGGCTTCGCCAAGGACGCCCTCTGGACGACCTCACCTTTGAAAGAAGACTCGGTTTCGATGACTGCGAGTCTACGGGGGAAGGGGTACCCCGGTGTCCTCATGGCAACCATCTCATACTCGGTGGGAGCGAGGACCTTCTCGACTGATTGCACGGTCAGGAACGCCGGAGCTGGCGATGTCCCCGTCGTGGTTGGCTTCCACCCTTATTTCCTCGCGGAGGAGTGGAGCATAAGGGCTGACTCGCCCGTCTACCGGTACGGCCTCACGGACACCTATTTTCCAACAGGAGAGCGTTCGCGCTGCTCTTTAGAGAAGGCGGGAGAGGCGAAATGGGACGACTGCTTCAGCGCTGAGGGGGACATCACACTCGTCGCCAGGGGAAGGGAGCTCGTATTGCGACGGAGGAACATGCCATATTTTGTCTTATACAACGGGGAGCACGCAGGCGGGGAATCCGTGGCCGTCGAACCATACAGTGGTCTGCCTAATGCGTACAACAACGGAATCGGGCTAACGATTCTTGCCCCAGGAGAGTCGTTCCTATGCGGTTACGATGTTGCCCTCTCCTAGATGTCAACAATGTTCAAGTAGAAAAGTCCTTGTAAGCACCTCGATTGCCCGAAAGCGTCAACAATCGCTGGGTACTCGCGAGGAGGCCCGCAGGGGCTGTCACAGACGAGAACTTCCGATGGATAGCTTCCCATGTCCCATCCCCCGGCGAGGGGCAGGTATTGGTCAAGAACCTCTGGCTCTCTCTCGACCCCACGCAGATACTCTTTACCTATGAAGGGTCTGGAGAGAACACAATCCCCATAGGTGGCGTCATGAAGTGCATAGCCTCGGGCCAGATAGTCGAGTCGCGGCTCCCCGGATACGCTGCCGGCGACTTCGTGCAGGGTTGGTTTGGGTGGGAGAACTACACCGTCGTAGACGACCGCCCACAGCTTACTCCAGGCCTCTTCCCATTGATGAAGATACCTCCAGAAATCACGCCAGACATGGCAATCGGAGTCCTCGGCCTCACAGGGATGGCTGCCTACCTCGGGGTCATGGACGTCGCCAAGCCACGAGCTAATGAGACGTTTGTAGTGTCGAGCGCAGCAGGCGGAGTCGGGTCCATCGCGGGGCAGATAGCCAAACTGCACGGCTCCCGGGTCATAGGCATCGCGGGGGGGAAGGAGCGTTGTGACCGGGTGGTCGTGGACCTAGGCTTCGACGGAGCCATCGACAGGCGTTCGGAGGACATCGGCTCTAGGCTGGACCAACTCTGTCCTGACGGGGTAGACATGTTCTTCGATAACAACGCCCTCCCCGCCATGATGAACGTCGTGCTCGCCAGGATGCGATCCCGGGGCAGAGTCGTATTATGCGGGGCGTCGCAATATTACATCGGTGACCAGACCACAGGTGAGCTGGATTACATCTCCCTGATAATGAAGCGAATAAGGATGGAAGGCGTGTATGCGAACGATTCTGGCGACCGATTACAGGAAGCGAGGAAAGCCCTCAGTGGTTGGATAAGGGAAGGGAAGCTGAAGCCGGTCGAGGACGTCATGATAGGGCTTGAGAACGCCCCACGCGCGCTGCATCGGGTGTTCGCGGGTGAGAACTTCGGCAAACAACTGCTAAAAGTCTGACATGGCTGACTCATCCACGGCTCCTGAATCACGATAACCACGCCAAAGGTTCCGTGGACGCCTGGAAATCGATGTACGCGCTAGTCTGGGTCGCCTTCTTCCAAATAATCTTCATCCTATTCTCACCTCTTGGAGAGGCGGTCGACCTCGCGGTCCACGTCACTGTGGCGCTGGTCATACTCGGTCTGGCTTTCCACATATACAGAGAAGTAGCGCGCGCCTCCTGTCCCGAAAGGATCAATCGTATCACGAGGGCTACATGGTACCTAGCTGTCATCCAGGCTGCACTTGGGGAGCTCTAGCGCTCGGCGTCGTGCTCTCTTGGGGGCCACTTTATGTCAGCGTGGTGAGTTTCTTTCACGTAGTGAACGCCTTGGCCATCATTACTCAGGCTTCATCTTCGGCGACAGCCTATGATATGTGGGAAGAGAAGGAGTTCCAGGTTAGCACGGTGTAGACGGGTCCTGTTTGAACAGAACATGCCTGCTATTGGCATTTCCCGTCGGTTTCGAGGGATCCCGCTCAGAGAGGGCCGCTTTCGACCGTCAGTAAAATCCGGTCGGTTTGCGAAAGGACGCCAATTGGCGAACCATCGAACCTCCGCCCCTCCAGGTATGAGCATCCCCCGCCTCGTAGCCGCGACCATGCCTTAGGGTTCTTGAAGGCGAGGTGGGGTCGATTGGTGGATGTCGCAGCCAACTCTCGCGGCGCCAGGCCTGGGAAACCTGCTCGGAGAGGATTCGTCAGAGGGTTTCGAGCTCTGATGACGGTGGGCCTGGGAACCTGCTATACCTTGATGCCGTGGAACATCATGATGAATCTAAACTGAGTTGGCCTGCTGTTACTCAGGAACTTGGGGAACGCGGGTCAGTTATAAAGTGCGGGGGGCGGGTTGGTGGGCTAGTGTAAGATGAAGCACGATTTGAAGGGAGATGAGGCACTAAAGAAGCTTGACATGCATGCCCCTCCCGACTGGAGGAACACCATTTCAAAGAGCGAGCTCGTCCGACTGCTGGGGGCAGGGGACCAGACCGGCATACACGTCGTCATCGGAGACATACGTGGGTCGACACACCTTATGCGCGAGGCGATATCATCCAGGGAGTACGCCATAATCACGACTTCGTTCACAGAACAGATGAAGAAGGTTGCGAGGGAGAACTCGGGGTGGTTCGACAAATTCACAGGTGACGGCTTCATAGTGTACTGGCTTTACGGTTCAAAACCTTCTAAGTTCCTCGGCGAGGTGATGGATTTTTGCAAGCGCGCCCACGAGGCCTTCACAGAAGAGATATTCCCAGAGCACAAGAAGAACGCGAGGAACCTGCCGGCGCACGTGGGGCTGGCTCTGGGGGTCGACTCAGGCCGATGCGCCCTCGAAGAGATAGCGGGCGACTTCACCATAATCGGGCACGCGGTGGTCGGCGCTAAGAGGATGGCCGAGGCGGCCTCCAAGGGAGAGACCCTATGTAACATTCGCATGGGACACATATTGTGGGGCGAGCGCTCCCTTAAGGATGTCATAGAACTCAATGAAACAGTAGTCAAGACCAAAGAGTACCCAGAACATGGGCAGGAAGCATATCGGATCTCATTCAGGTCATAAGCCCAGGCTCCGGCGTTGATTGGCTCGCGTGCCTGCAGCTGTTTGAGACCCCTTTCTTCAGGCTCTTTGCGACTCGTCCCCCTTGCTCGGCTCTCGGTCTGGCTCCAGGCAAGTGGCATGGGTGAGGCCACACTTCAGCAAAGTCTTGCGGCTCAACTGGCTTATGACATACCTTTCCATTATCACGGCCATAGTCATCGCCCCGCGCCAGGTAGCAGATGGATGGAGAAATGACTGCGGTACTCTGGGCTGAGTTGGGAGTAGGTTCGGTCCGGGCGAG
Source organism: archaeon (assembly GCA_021786575.1). Classification (GTDB taxonomy): domain Archaea; phylum Thermoproteota; class Nitrososphaeria; order Nitrososphaerales; family Gagatemarchaeaceae; genus UBA183. The sequence continues at coordinate 264,377 of JAJYMY010000001.1, read as the reverse complement.
GGTGTAATAGGCGAGGGTGATTGGTGGGCCGCGGGTCTGTTGTATGGGTTCACCTTGGTGCTCGATAGCTCACATGAAACGCATCGGGGAGACGTTCCATATCTTCTTCTACTCGCGTGAAGGCCGTGGTCTTTTTGTGCGTACGCACCAGACCAATTGCTCTTGCCATCGCGCTCCGTAAAGGCGCTTCTGTGGCTTCTATCCGAACCCTGACGCTGCTCGTCTCAGGTTGTTCCACTCGTGTAATCCCTCCAGTAGGGGGCTTGATACGCCTGAGACACCGGCGTCAAAACAAGTGTCGGCGAGGCGCCCTGACAGGTAGAGGCCAAACTAGGCGCTCCCTCAAGCGCAGGTTCTCAAAACTACCAGATTCCTTATTCTATCATGGAGATTCTTTTGAGGATGAGAGGGGGAATACCGCAAACTCAGACATGCAAGACGAATTTTGAGGAGCTAAAGTTAGCTCCCGACCTGATGGTGGGGCTCGTATACAGTTTAAACGCTTCAATGATTCAGTGGCTTGTCGACCAGGAAAGGGGCCGAGTTACGCAACCTTGGCGTCAAAGTAAGATATCTCTATTACTCAGAACCTGCAACCTGGAGCCACGAACCGCGTCGTTGACTGGCTTTTGGAGCCTTCGCAACCTGCTGTCAGATACCTAGCGATGAGGGACCTCGTCGATGGCGCGAGCATGAGCGAACTCGAGGAGGCGAAACGGGCAATCACGGCCCGGGGGTGGGTTAACGCGATTCTCTCCCGGCAGCAGCCTGGGGGGAATTGGCTGGACAAAGAAGACGCTCTTTACAGACCGAAGTATGTCTCCACCAACTGGATGCTGTTGCTGCTCTCCGACCTGGGAGTAACCAAAGAGGACTCACGGGTAGCCAAGGCGTGCGCACTGTGGATGGATACATATGCCAGGGCTGACGGCGGCTTCGACACGCCAGGGGCCGAGAACAGTGAGCACTGTCTCGTTGGGAATACGGCCAGGGGACTGATCAAATTCGGATACGCAGACGAGCCCAGAGTGAAGACCGCCCTTGATCTGCTCGTAAAGACCCAGAAGGACGACGGCGGCTGGCATTGCTTCCCCTCGTCATCTGGAACTCTCGACGCTTGGGAAGGCATGAGCGCATTTGCGGCTTATCCACGGCAGAAGTGGACTCGAGGGATGAAGGCAGCCGTCGAGAAGGGGGCGGAGTTCTTCCTTGAGCGCAGACTCTCTAGACAGGGCCGCCGCTACGACCCTTGGCTCCGCTTCCACTTTCCTTATCATTATTACTACGACATCCTCGTTGGCCTCGAGTTCATGACAGCCCTAGGCTATGGTGACGATTACCGCATTAAGCCTGCGCTGACTCGTCTTATGAAGAAGCAGAGGGAGGACGGGAGGTGGGAATCGGACGCCGTTCACCCCGACTTCCACGATGTAAGGTGGCCGCGCTGGCGGTCCAAATACGCCGGAACCTTCACCGCGTTTTCCCTGGAGCCAGCGGGCCAGCCGAGCAAGATGGTAACGCTCAGAGCTCTCAAGGTGCTGAAGCGAGTCGGGAGTTTGACCAGCGGCAGTTACCACTGAGTGACGCCCCCTACCAGAAGCCCCTGTCAACAAGTCGTTACTGACGTGGAGATGGCCTCTGGTGTGAAAAGTGAAGGGTAGTCATCCACGCCGCCGGAGCTAAGGCTTGATCTTTTGTGTCCTCCATCAGTCGTCTAGCCTTATGCCTCCGTTCCACGTCTCATGCAGATCAGTCTCAGGGAGACTCAAGCATTAGTGAGCTGGGCGCGGACTGTCTGGGCGTGTCGGTAGTGTGGGTGAGAGGCAACGCCGCGAACCTCTTAGTTGGGTCAACCACGTCTGTATCATGTTGCCTGACTTCTCATTTGGAGGGACTTCACGTGCGAGATAGATTCGCCTTTCTCGTAAGCGTTGTCGTTGATAATCTGGCCGAATCAAGTCACGGGAGAAACACATCTTCTACTCGTCGCCTTCTACCTTCCAAACCCTCCATTGGCGTCTGTCGTGTTCCCGTCGCAAAATAGAGGTTTGAAGCTTATACCCGACCCTGCCCTAAGCGGTCCCATCATTGAAGTTCTGCTCAAGGTGCGGTTCTAGGATTACCTCCTCCCGCGGCGCGGGGACAGCAGTCTGTGCCAAGTGTGGAACTCTACCTGGTGGCCACATCCCAAAGCGGGGGCTCCGAGACAGCTTTCCCTTCGCCACCCTCAGGCCCTCACAGGAGGAGGTCCTGGGTCATGTCGAGGATGCTCTCTCCCAGTCAAAGCGGTACGTTATCCTCGAAGCTTCAGTGGGATTTGGCAAGTCAGCAATTGCGGCCGCGGTGAGCAGACACCTAGGTACCGCCTTCATTCTTACCTCCACCAAACAACTCCAGTCACAGTATTCGTCGGACTTCGATTTCCCAATAGTGACAGGCAAACCTAATTTCACTTGCCTGGTTCCCTCCTCCAGGGGAAAATACCCGCCTTGCAGCAAGGGAAGGTGCGAGGCTGACTGGACACTCTCGGAGTGCCCGCATTTCCTCACATTTGAGGAGTACGACGAGCACGCAAGAGGGGCATGCGGAAAGAAATCGAAGTGCAGGAGCCTCAAGGACGGAAGACTCTGCCCATACTATGAGCAGAAGTGGGACGCGTTCAGGGCTCCAGTCATGGTGGCCAACTACCCATTCTTCCTATCTGAGCTGAGTTACACAGACGACGTCCGGCGCAGGAAGCTGCTCGTGTGCGACGAAGCCCACGACCTAGAAAGACAGGTGGTCGGGTTCGCGTCTTATTCGCTCCGACGGTCTATGCTATGGAGCTACTCTTCAGACGGGAACCCTGCTCCGGCTATCCCGGACATGGGCCTCGAAGACGCTGGCGCTTGGAGTGGGCCGCTCGACGACACAAAGAGAACCCTGGAAGGGTTCATCGACGCGAACCGGAATGAGGAGGAGATGCAGGACATGGTCGCCTCTTGCATGAGTGCGCTGGGATCTTTGAACGGGTTTGTCGAGGATTTCGTGGCAGAACCCTCCAACTGGATTGTCAACGAAGTAAGGAAGACGTTGACGGCCGATGGAGAGCCCACAGTCGAAGAGGTGGTCTTCCAGCCTCTGGACATTGGAGGCTACACATCCAGACTCTTCGACGCCGCGGACGTAGTGCTTCTCATGTCAGCTACAGTCTTTTCAAAGGAGGTCTTCTGCAAAGCCATCGGCATCCCCGAAAGTGATGCGACTCTCATCAGGGTGAAAGGCTCAGCGTTCCCTGTCGAGAATAGGCCCATACACGCACTCAACGCTGCCCAGTTGAGCAGGACCACCATGGAGTCAGCAATGGGCCCAATAGCAAGGGCGGTGGACGAAGTGATGTCCCATCACTCGGGGGAGAAGGGAATTATCCACACAACATCCTACCAGCAGGCGCGGTACATCATGGAGCATGTCTCGGAGAGGAATAGGATGAGGCTCTCAAGCACCGAGAACGTCTCTTCTAGGTCGGCCCTCTTGCAGGCCCACGGGGAAAGGGACGAGTCCGTTTTGATTTCCCCCAGTCTCTATCAGGGAGTCGACCTGAAGGACGACCTTTCCAGGTTCCAGATACTCGTGAAGGTTCCATTCCCCGACCTCTCAGACAGGAGGACGAGGGTGAAGCTTGAGAGAGACCCTCGATGGTATGACTGGCAGACTGCCCTGAGGCTGGTGCAGACTTATGGCAGGAGCGTGAGGAGCGAGACGGACCACGCTGTTACCTATGTCCTCGACTCAAATTTCACACGCTTCGTAGCAGGACACCGAGAGTTGTTCCCAGAGTACTTCCTAGAGGCACTAGCCCCGTCCGCTTGGGAGCTGTAACGGTCAGGGTCGGAGTCACGACAACGGCACACGTCTGTCGCCTCAATGGCCTGCGTCCAAATTCTCTGATTTCGCCTTCCCCATCTGCCAGCGCGCCGGTCACTTTCACTATTGCCTCTCACTATTCCTGTGCAAAAGGCCGCCGTCGCTTATACTCCTGACGACCCTACGTGGTCGCATGAAATCTAAGGTCACGGCGGCTGAGTTAGCGAGGATTGCTGGGGTCACAGCCAGCCTGGTGCGGGAGTACGCGAAAGAGCTCCGCGAGCTCGTGCAGGAGGAGGTGGTACCTGGGCTGACATCCGGCCGTGATTCTTGCAACAGCCATGGATGCGCCTGGGAGTCGCATGTTGCGGCGTGTGAGAAATCTCAACGGGGGCCTGGAAACCTACCTGACGTTCTTTCGACCTGAAGCGCGCGGCCTGAAGCCACTCCCGCTGGTTGAGCTGGGGTTTCGGTGTCAGGTTCTTTGGAGTGACCGCAGATTACACTCCCCCGGGCGTTCGGTAACTCCCAAGGAAACGTTCGTTGTGGACCCAGGTCGTATATCTAGACTACACATGTTTGCCTTCTTCTGGAATCGAAACAGACGAATATCCGCCAGCAGCACCCAGGGACCGAGCTTCGATTGTCTCCCCGTGACGTAGACCATGAAAGCAGCACTGGTCAAACCAGGGATTCGGCGGGGCGGTCCCATTTAGTCGGGTTTTGCGTCCCCTCATGTCCGATGTAAATCCACCTGCCTGTTGTACTCCTCCCATTTTCGTGGCACAAACTGATGTGTCGTCACTCACCCGGCACACGGAGTCCCAAGGGCCAAAAGTCGGGATTGTGGCAGACCTGAACGCTTCGTTGGTCTCGACAGGCGCCCAACCCCGCTCCATATAGATGGTCGCTCTCGTCGGCCCACGCCCCTTCTCCAAGCGCCCAAGCCCAAACGCGGAGCTCGTTATCTCCAACTTCCCGAGTTTGTGGTTTCGGGGCTGACGCTGCAGTAGCACGCCCGGTCGACTAAGAAAGCCTATGTCAGACCCGCCGTGTCCGTTAGCTCTGGTTAGAGGCACGTCATACCTCGATGTCGTGCGCTTTCAAGGATGGAAACGCCAGTGGACCATATCCCAGGCAAACGACGACGCTATTTCCCTAAGGATGGCCAGAGGCGCCATACAGGCAATGGTTACATAGTAAAATTGGCGTCTAATCCCTGATTGGAACAATTCTGGGTCGAGTTTTGGGAGAGGGAGGACAAGTTCATGCGCTCTATCAAGCCAGAGTTTCGCCACGGTACCGGCGTCGTTGGTGTAGCCGCACTGGCTGGTCAGTTCTACTGCGAGTACAAAACAGAGAACGAGTTCACCGTAGGAGAGATTCCCACCGAGGCGAAAGACGACGGGACCGAACTCCACGACGAGCTCATGCCCACAGAAAAGATCGCCCCGGAGGACTTCGCAAAACTTGTGGGTGGAAGTGGGCCCATTTTTGCCGTCCTGGGTCTGTGGGGGGAAGTAGGGGGTCTGCGACTGGTCGGGATGCCTGACCACCTGGTGTGGTCGGAGGGGAGGCCTCTCTGGTTGCTGGAGCTCAAGACGACCAGGGGTGACCCTGCCCCTCTCTGGGAAGACCAGGAGAACCAGGCGAGGATCTACGGGCTCCTACTCGACCAAATGGGGTTCGACTGCTCGAGCCTGCGGCTGGCGGTGATTAGGCTGAGGTCGTTTGCCCTGGGCAAAGGGGAGGTGAGGGATTGGGCCACGAGGGTATCGCTTGCCTTGATGGAAGGGAAGGTGGAGGAGCTCGAGGAGAGGTACCACGGCTCCATGAAAGTCCACATCCTGCGTCATGACAGAGGTGTGGCCGAAGCAGCAGTGGAGGCGAAGAGAGGTTACTGGACAGGCGAGAGGGAACCTACGTCGAGCCAGAGCATAGGGAAGTGCAGGGCCTGTGAATATGGCCAAGTGTGCACGAAGTCCCTGGCCAAGCCCTAAGGGCTTGGAAAGCCTACCGCCTGACCTTGATGGCCATCGTCATGATGGAGAGAATTCCAAGGCTCGTCAAAGTGTTACTCCACCCCGCTGGGAGGCACAAAGGGGTGATTTCACATACCAGGAGAACCCAACGTCCTCTTGATACTACGGCTCACCATAGAGATCAAACTGTAGCCTGGTTGTCCGACTCGACGTCCGTTGCCGTCCACACTTCCTTTGTCCACTTCGCCCCGCCCTGTCCCGTCTCTAGGAGTTTCGTCGTGACGCCGCGGTTGTGTCTGCCTTGGAAGTAGGAAGGACCAGAGGATGCGGGGCTCGTGAGCCTCCGACGCGGGCCCAACCACATCCTTCTCTGGCGACTTCATAGATGTTGATGAGAACACAACGCTCGGTTCGCAGCAGGGTGAAAATCACTCAGGTGGCTGTCTTGAGCTGGAACCTAGGCTGGGAGACGGCCGGCTAGTCGGGGCATATCTTTTGCAAGGCTCTTCGGCCCCTGCACCATCGCCAATTCGAACGAAGTTACCCTTCCGAACTCATAAGTTTGGTCGAGCCGTTATCCTGGCCCGAAGCCGCCGGTCCTGTCCTCTTCGGCACGTTCTTCTAGAGCCCAAGTAAGGGTGAACCCTGGCCTCTATCTGCCCTGCCTGAGGCTCGCGTATGCCAGTATGTAACCTTCTTGGGTCGGTTTGTAGAACTTCTGTCTGCTCACAACTTCGGTGCATTCGACCAACCCCTCACGGCGAAGTCTGCCGAGCTCTCTGCTCACCGAGCTGAGATGCTTGTGCTCCAACAATGCAAGTTCTGTTGGTGTGAGGGGCCTGATGATGAGGTGATGTAGCAAACTCAGCCAGAAAGGCCTGCCGACGGCTCCCTTATCAAGAAGGGCCAACTCTCCCCCTCAGAAGCGCTGTAAATGCCCTATAGCCTTTACGCTTCAGCCTTACGGCACGACGCAGGGGTATCCCGCATGCCTTTCCGACGAGGGCCAAGGCAGGCGTGTCCTCGAACGGTTCAGAATGCGAAATTCGAGGAAGGTTGAATACCAATCGGAGCAGACTGACTGTCCCAAAAGGTCTACACGTAGCTCTTCGTATAGCGAGTTGGCTATGCCTTCAGTCTGCCCATGGTCACCAGCGCGCTCCCCGATGCCTTGAGGGAACCCTTCTTCACCTGTCCCCTGAACCCGAACCCTCCAAGAGTAATCGACCCTCCTACGAACCGGTCCTGACCCATCCCATAGGGCATCTCCGGGTTGAGCCCGACGAGCAACAGCTTCAGGCGCCTCTGGTCCGAAGGGACAGATTCGAGCATCCGCTTGACCGCTGCCCTGGATGACGACTCCCAAGATACCACCATCCCATCTCGGAACTCGAGCTCGACCTGCGGGATTACGCCATATTCGGTGAGTATGTCGGTCAGGACGACGCTCCCATTGGCGCTACCAGGGTCCACCTCCTTGCTCACAAAGCCTGGGGGCATGTATGTCATGTTGTTGCCTGTCTTCCTGTCCTGCTCTCCTACAATCCCGTCCTCGACCCCAAGTTCGCCTTTCAGTGAGAACGAAAGTGTAGACTTGGTGTTCAACTCCGCGCCTGCCCCGTCGGCGAGGAACGAGGAGATACCTTCCGCATATCTGGCGACTTCTCGAAGGTCGACTAGCGCCGCCTTCAGCTGCGCCCTGACAAGGTCTTGGACCTTCTTTCCCAACAGCCTAGCTAAGTCCTTCCCGACGTAACCGAAGGAGAGCCTTGCCCCTCTCAACCCGGCCTTCTCAGCCGCCTCGTACCAAGATGTGTTGTACCGGGTCGACCGAGCTTTCTCCTCAGGCTTCAGAGTCTTGGAATAAGGCCCGATTGCTTGGCCGGGGACGAAGACGTAGGCGTCCGTGCCTGAGAGAAGGCCGTATTCGTTTCGCCCCATCGTCCCTACAGTGTCAGCCGGAGCTCTCCTGACCCCCTCCACATACGCTGCCTCGTCTTCGTATAACGTCATGGCCGTGCAGCCGATGGCCCTGGCTTCTGCTACGACTCGTCTGGCGAATGGAATCCCGTTGTCCCAGGCCTCCACGGTGACCGATTCCCCCTTCTTCACTTGCAGTGTCTCAAGGAGTACCTTCTTCGCGACCTTCGTGTATAGCGCATCGAGAGGGTCTTTTGTCATGGCGCCTCCGCCTTGATGCCACTATTTAGGGACGGCTCTCCGCAAGAGGACCTTTGGTCAGGAGTTCGTCTACGGCGGCCCTTGTCAGCGCTACCCCATGTGGGTTGCCCGTCATGACGAGCTCAATCCTTCCACCTACTCGCTCAAGGAAAACCTGGGGGATCAGATAGTCTGGGGTCCAGTTCCCGTACTTCTCGACAAGTTCGTCTGCCACTTTAACTTCGCCTGAGTCGATATCATGGAGGAAGCACGGAATCCCTAGCTCATCCGCTCTTTTCTTCAGGGGCTCGACCGTCGTTGGGACACAATGAGGGCACCACTTCGCATAGACCACATGGATGGCCTTGGTTTCTCCATGGGTCCGACGTCGACCACCTCAATATTAAGCGCTCGCTGACACTCTCTAGTATATCCAAGCCCGGAGGCGACCCTTCACCAGCATCTTCAGGGCCCCCTCGACCCCGCTGAGCCCGTCGAACTCAAGCGTCTGAATCCTTCTCCCCGGTGCCCCATCTTTTCCAAAGGTGTAAGTCATCACCGTGTACCTCGGGCCGAACCTGGTAACAAAGGCGAAGATCTTCTTCCCATTCGCCTCTCCTAGCAGTCTTACCCCTGAATCCTGGTCTAGGACGCGGAGCCTCTTCACCAGGGCCGGGAATGAAGTTACGTTATCCTCGTAGAACATCCGTGGAGGTGCCCATGGTTCCAGTTCAAAAACTAATACCAAGGCATTATCGGACGCATGGTCGCGCTTTGAATGAAGTGCTCGCACTGTATGACACCATGAGCGGGAGGAAGGAAGTTTTCCGCCCTCGCCATCCACCCGAAGTCTCCATGTTCGTCTGCGGCCCCACCGTCCAGTCGGGACTCCACTTGGGACACGCAAGGACGTACATCTTCTTCGACGCTCTGGCGAGATACTTACGGCATCTCGGGTACAGCGTATTCTACCTGATGAACATAACGGACATTGACGAAAGAATCAGTCAAGCTGCAGCCAGAGAAAGAGAGGATCCACTCGAGTACTCGCGACGCATGACCTCCTCGATGATGAAGGACCTCCAGAGCCTGCGCATAGATAGCGTCTCCCGTTTCGAGCCTGTGTCCCGTCGTGTCGACGAAGCGATAAGGCAGGTCGAAGTTCTCTTAGAGAAGGGGTACGCTTACAGGGCCGACGGCTGGGTCTATTTTGACACCACGAAGTACAGTCGCTGGGGGTGTCTCTCCCACCAATCGAAGAAGGATTTGTCGCTTAGGCCTCTCGAACTCTCACCGAGGAAGAGGAACCTAAGCGACTTCGCCCTCTGGCGCCCCGAGGTCCTCGTCAAAGGCCTCTGGCCCAGCCCTTGGGGGGTCGGGTCACCGGGGTGGCATATCCAGGACACGGCTGTCACCATACCGATACTCGGATCACAATACGACCTCCACGGCGGTGCCTACGAGCTTGTCTACCCGCACCACGAAGCGGAGATCGCAGAGGCGGAGTCAGTCACCGGGACCTCCCCCCTCGTTAGGCACTGGGTTCACACCAACCTCGTGAAATTCGAAGGACTGAAGATGTCGAAGTCTTTAGGGAACGTGGTCACAATAAGACAGGCGCTCAAGACCTACAGTGCAGACGAGATCAGGTTCGCCTCTCTCTCTGTCCACTATAGGAAGGATTCGGACCTCTCAGGGCTAGCTTCGGCGAGGCGCAGGTTATATGCGATGAAGAGGTTGGCGAAGCAGGTGGCAACTAGGACTGTCCCCGTGAGTGCGCCTTTGGCCCAGTTCGGGCGCGCCCTGAACGACGACTTCGACACCCCACGGGCGCTAGCCTGGGCGGAACGGACCCTAAGGTCTGCTTCAAAGGAGGCGGACCGAGATAGGGCCGCGGCAGCCGCCGCGCCGGCCATAGTGGGGATGAAGATACTGGGGGTGAATCTGATTGAAGGGGCTTGACAGGAGAAGCGTAGAGCTCAACGAACTCGGATGGTGGTCAAAATGGACCAAACTCATGCGGCGCGGCGACGGGTACGTCATGTGCTCAGAGGGACTGCGAGAACCATTTTTCAACCGCGCCGGGGCCCTCACCTGTAGGGCGGTGGCTAGGACCGCTGCCTGGGCAGAGCGCACGCTCTCGCGTCGGAATATGAATACCACAATTCTGGTCTATGAGGATTGCGTGGCATCTCTGGGCCTCCTCGACTCAGGTTACCGACGGGTGGACACAATGGTGGTCCTCTTTTCCGCAGGACCGGTCGGGGGGCCCGAAGATGGGCAGCATGTGTCTGCTTCGACCGTACCAAACGACTGGACGTCTGCGTATCTCAGGTCATTCTATGGAGACGACCGTCTTATGGACGTTGTGACTCCCATCGTGGTCTCCTTGTTACACTCAAGGGACGTCACGCTTCTGGAGTCGAGGATGGCCGGCGAAGTGGCGGGAGTCCTAGCCATCTTCAGGACGAACGGCATCGCGGGGGTATATTGTGTGGGCACGGCTCCAGAGCACCGGAGGGAAGGGGTCGCGACCCGCCTGCTGACGAAGGCCAAGATGATTGCCGACTCAGAGGGAAGGGCCCTTGTTCTGCAGACCCTGAAGTCTGACGGCGTCCTGGGATTCTACCATGATCGAGGGTTCGAACAAATGCACGCAAAAGCTGTCTTGGAAAAAAGACTCAAATGACGACCGGTAGGAAGTTTTCTGCCTTGGACCTTGGAGTCAACATAGAAAGGAAGACGAAGATAGGCACCCATCCATTCCACGCCGTCTTTGGAGGCTTCGACAGGCTAAGCGCTGTCAGAGGTATCTTTGGGAAGGACACATACGACGTGCTTGGTGGTCTGTCGGTGCGGGTGTCCAGGCGCCGTGGTTACATGCGAATAGACGACCAGGAGGGGTCCATCGTGGTCAGTGGAAAGTACCTACGGGAAGGCAGGGATATCGACGTCTATCTCGATGTTATACACGAGCTGGTCCACATCCGCCAGCACAAGGAAGGCAAAGAGCTCTGGGACAGAAGATACGAATACATCGACAGGCCCACAGAAATCGAGGCTTACAAGGTCGCCGTAAAGGAGGCGCGCAGGCTGGGGATGGGCGAAGAGCAAGTAGCACAGTACCTAAAGGTCGAATGGATTACGGAAGAGGCCTTCCAGCGTTTCCTCAGGAACGTAGGCGTGAAGGCGCAAAACTAGGGCCCGAGCAGCTCCAGCCAGATGCCATCTGGATCACTCACGTATACCTCGGTCCCTCTCGACTGCCTGGGAGACACCACGGGCGTGGCCCCATTGCCTAAGAGGTGCTTGTACGCCTTCTTGACGTCTCTTACCATGAAAGCGAGGTGGTCCAATCCCTCTCCAACGGCATAATCGGTGTAGAATCTCGACCCTTTGGGATACCAATTCAACTCGAGCATTTGAGACGAACCTTCACCCAGGAGTTGTACCCACTCTCCGCCATGGGGCATGGTCCCCCTCTTCACTATCTTCATCCCGAGGGCCTTTGTGTAGAAGTCCAGCGAGGTCTTCAGGTCTCTCACCCTTATCCCACTGTAATAGAACTTGAACCTCACACATCATACGCACTGCCAGCCGATAATAAACCTGTCAGCTGGCACGTTTCCCAGCAGAGTCAAAAAGCAGCCTAAGCCCCAGCGGGGTATGACTACAAACAGGCGTTTCTGCAGGTTCTCGCGGCGCGTCCCCGAGCGAGGCCTCGAGGCATTCTACACGACCGAAATCCCAGAGGGAGGGCTCTGCCTCTCTTCCTTCCTCGTCATAGAAGATGGCGAAGGCCGCGTCCTTATGGGCCACCTCGACCCCGCGGCCCCCTGGGACCACATTGGAGCCCTGGACCCTGGCAGGGCGGCCGCCCACAGCAGTAGATGGATGCTCCCTTCATCACATCTCATGCTCTACGAGTCCCCACAAGAGGCGGCCAGGAGGGTACTGAAAGAGCAGTTGGGCATTAGTGTGAACTTCACAGACCCTACCGTGATCGCAGAGGTGGGTACCCCAAAGCGGTTCTCCGGTTTACGGGACCACTGGGATTTCGAGTTCGTTTTCCGCGGGACCGCTCCGGGTGGGGCCATTCCAGTCCACAAGGCATGGAAGGAGTTGCGCTATGTCGACCTGAAGCGGACTTCAAGGAGAGAGATTGCGCGGTCTCACGATGATGTTCTTGAGAACATCGGGTTCGCGTTCTGATCCCCAGTCCGGTTCAGTGGGCCGGATTGCGGGATCAGTCCACTTTCTGTTCTACGGGCCACGTAAGAGTTCTAACCGACTTGCGTCAGCCCACTGAGACGCGAACGGAGCAACTCCTTCCACCTCCCCTCACGGTCCATCATCTTGCCATCGAACGCCTCCTCCCCGCCGACTGCCACCACCGGTATCCTGAGGATGTACCTTGCCTGTATGGCTGGGTCGGCATCGACGTTCACTACGGTCACTCTCCCTGTCAGCTTCATCGAAAGGAGTTCCGCTTCGACTGCCTCGCAGAGGTGGCAGCCTTCCCTGCGGAAGAGCATCACGGCGTCGCTCAGATGAGCTTCCCCAGCTTCATCACATGGACGATCTTTTCGGGTGCCAGCGCCTGGATGTCCTTCTCCAGGTCTCCTTTAGTGACGACGACATCTGCCCTGTACCCCTCCCTGAGCGCCCCTGCCTTCTCCAATCCAAGGCACTCTGCAGCTCTCGAAGTAGCTGCCACCAGGGCCTCTCTGTTGCCTAGGAACTTCGCCTCCGCTGTTATCTCCTCAAAGTTTCGCCCGTGGGGCCTGGCCCCGTCCCCTACGATGTCCGACCCCATGACCACACCCACCCCAGCCTCTTTGGCGATGAGCATGTCCTCTGAGAGATGCCCCTTCACCATCTCGTTGTACTTGTTCTTGTAGGAGGGGTTCGCATAGGTGAAGAGGGTTGGGACGTAGTAGACTCCCCTCCTCTTCATCTCAGACGCCAGGCGAGGGGTTAACCCGAGCCCATGTTCTATGGAATCAACCCCGCAGCGGACGGACCTTCCGATCGCCTCCTCCCCATAGGCGTGGGCGGCCACTTTGAGCCCCAACCGCTTCGACTCATCGACCATGGCCCTCGTCTCCTCCTCAGTGAAGTTCGACCTGACCTTCGTACCCCTAGAGAACGCCCCTGACGCGTAGAACTTCACCACTCTTCCTCCGTCTCTGGCCACCATCCTCACTGCCCTGCGACACTCCCACGGTCCGTCGCAGAAGTAGGTGTACGACGCAAGCTCCTGAGCGATTGCCAATGGGAACTTCGGAGGGTCGTCGTCCCCTCCGGTCTGTGCTAGGGCCCTTGCGCACGAGACCACTTCCGGTCCCTCGATGGATCCTTCGGCGACTGCCTGCGCGAGGTGGACCCCTCCCTTTGTCCCCAACTCACGGACTGCTGTGAATCCTGCGCGGAGAAGCTTCCGCAGGTCCCTTGTCCCTCTGAGGACCGCAAGGGCGTCGGGGACCGAAGCCCACTCGTTCACTCCCGCGCCGTCAGAGGAATAGAAGTGGACGTGGGCATCGATGAGTCCTGGCATGAATGTCCCTCCTTCCACACCGATCCTCTTGGCGCCTCTCGGCTCCTCGATTGATCCTCTCTCCCCGAATTCAAGTATGCTCCCATGGTCACAGTCGACTTTGAGTCTGGCGTCATCATGGAATCCCTTCCCATCGAACGCCTTCCCACTGAATATCACGATTGTCATTTGCGTTCGGACAGGCTGCCACCGGAGAGGCGCCCAATAACGTCTCCGCTACTACTGTCCCACATATCCAGCGTCATATTGGCCCCGGGCATGCCTGAGAGATCCGCTCCCGTCGCCTCCAGCTCCGCCTTGACATGTTCGATCATACTCTGTTGTAGCAGGAGCAGCGCCATAAAGAACGGCTCGGTGTTGAAAGTCTTGCCTGCTCTCTCTATTGCGTCTCCGAAACGCTCCCTGGCTTCCTTGACCATCCTGTCCCACGCTTCCCGGTCGTCCCTCCGGAGGGCATATGGGAATTCCTTCCACGACTCGAGCTCTTCGTCGAACTTACCTGTGCCAGCGCTCACAGAACCTGGCACGTCCCCTTCAGGATTTTAACCGGACCTCGCGGTAGGCTTCGCGAGCCGGAGACGGGCATGAAGGTGTCCCGCTCACGCGGGGTTGAGCCATATGACGTTCCCGTCTGGATCTTCGAACTGGGCGTATATCCCCCAGCCATCATCCTTGGGCGGATGGGGGAACTTCACTCCCTTCGCTTTGAGATCCTCGTATGTCTTCTTCAAGTCTTTCGTCACAAGAGCAATCCCAGTGTTGCCTTTCTCTGGCTCGTCACTCTCGCAAAGGTGAAGCACCGTCTTCGCACCTCTGGGCGCCACCGTAATCCAGTGCCCTTCGACCGACCTGGGTTCCAGTCCCAGCACCTCAGTGTACCACTTCAGGGCCTTCTTCGAGTCGGAGACCACTACGGCTATGTCTGCGATTTCAGTTATCATAAATTCACTTCCCGCCCGCTTTAAGATAAATCTGCCTTTTCTACGTCCGTTCCATGCAACCTCTTAATTGAACTCCTTCCTCACCATCGGAGATGAGGTTTGAGGCGTCAGTCCTGGTCAAGGCCCCGCGCGAAAGGGTCTACTCCGCTTATATCGATTTTGAGGCCGCCCCGAGGTGGTCCAAACAGGAGAAGGTGCTGTCAACCTCGGTGACTGGGAAAGTGGTCCGCGTGGAGACTACCGCGGGGAACAGCCGGAAGGTGGTCAGGGAGGTGCGTCTCTTTCCTCCGGAGAGGGTCGAGTCAGACGGAGAGACGAGGTTCACGAGGACGAGTAGCGTCGTGAGGTTCGAGGGAGTGCCAGAGGGCACCAAGGTGACAGCCTCGCTAGACCTCAGGTTCAAAGGGCGATGGGGTTGGGTCTTGAGGACCCGAGGGAAAACAGAAGTCGAATCTTCGGCGTTCGAAGAGCTGGCTTCATTCGCGAGATACGTCGAAGCACTTTAAGAAGCTAAGACAGCGTCAGTTAACACGGCCTCTACAGGAACCCTACTTGGCATCGGTGGCTCAAGTGAGGTCCGGTTATCCGCGCGCCTCCATACCCAGGCGAGTGCGACGGCCGAAGTGCAGACAACGACAGCCACCTAAAGGAGGAGCCCGATGTTCCCCTTCGGGCAACGAGCCCAATACATATGGGGTCCACCGGCGCAGGCGGGAGGTTGAGCGGCTCAGCCGGCCTGCGTGGTTTCTTCCGACTCCCGAGGAACGCATGGATACTCACAGCTACATCCGCTCTGTGGTCGATCGGCTCTGCCATGCCTAGCCCGTACCAATCGGTGTACTTCGCCTCACTCGGGGCTTCCCCCATCTCCATCGGCCTCCTCGTCGCCTATGGTACCGGGTTGACCATGTTCGCCCTTCTCATGGGGGGCTACATCGCAGACGTATGGGGAAGGAGGAGGGTCATAATCCTATTCAGCTGGGTCTCGGTTGCCAGCGCATTCGTCTACTTCTTCATAGGCTCCTATATGATGATCATCATCCCACTAAGCCTTGCCTCGGTGGCCAGTTTCTACACCCCGGCATTCAACTCTGTCATGATCGACTCCATCGAACCTGACGATAGGATAAGAGGCTTCGCGGTGTTCAGCGCAATCAACACCACCCCGTCGATATTCGCCCCGACCATAGCAGGCATCCTCATCGACAGGCTCGGGGTCACCCCCGGCCTCCGGCTTTGCTACTTGACCAGCGGCCTGTTCGGCGTGCTCGGTGTAGGAATACGGAGCCTAAAGCTGAAGGAGACGTACTTGGCCGACTCGCCCCCCACAAAGTCTCCCTTCTCTCATTTGAGGGATTCATTCGTAGAAGGCGTCCGCGCAGTCAGAGGGTCTGGAACCGTGGTGAAGCGCCTCCTTCTCTATGTCACCTTGGCTGGTATCGGAACCGGGCTCACCTCCCCCTATGTCTCAATCTACGTCGTCAACTATCTGGGGTTGAACGCACTCAGCTACAGCATCGTGGTGGACTTGGCCGGAGCCACCACCGTAATCCTGCTCCTCACAGTGGTCTTCCTCATCAAAAGGCTCGGTTCGAAGAAGAGCATCCTCCTCGCCTCTGTGGCAGCCCCGCTTAGCAACGTCATGTTCACGCAAGCGAAGACAATGGATGAACTCCTAGAATGGGGAGTGACGGGGGCCGTTTCCACCGCGCTGCAGTCGCCTTCGCTTTCTACCATGCAGGCTGAGGCAATCGAGCTCAGGCACAGGGGGAAGGTCTTGGCCATGTTCAGCATCCTCCCCACCATGGTCTCCCTCCCATCGCAAGTGATAGCAGGGTACATCTACTCCGTGGGCTCACCGGTGTTCCCCTTCGCCCTATCGATAGTCCCGTTCACCATAGCCGCTCTCGTGCTGTATACCATCAGGTGACCTTCCCGGCAGCTTTTTATCTCAAAGGGCTTTCTGACTTTAAGGTTGCTGAGATATATGTCCCGCGAAATCGGCAGAGATCTGAACACTAGGTCCAGACAATTTTTCGAGTTGATACTCCCTCCTGCCGACGTCTTCGAAGACGGGTCAGATTTGGTCATCTCTATCGACATGCCGGGGTTCCGCAAGGAGGACATCAAGACAAGGCTAAACGAGTCCGCGCTCACGGTCTCGGCGAAGAGGGAAGCGGCTGAAAACGACGGTGTCTCCTACATCGCACAGCGACCGCTCCGCCTGAGCAAACGGATTCCGCTCCCTGTCAAAGTGGAGACTGGGGATGAAGAGGTAAAGGGAAGGTACGAAGACGGGGTGCTCACCGTGAGGCTTCCGGTCAAGGGAGTCGGCAGGGTAGTAATCCAGTAACTGACGTCTCTATCCCCTAGAAGTCAGGGACGCGACCCCGAGCAGAATCAGCGACGCGATAAACCCTGCCTTCCCGAGGGACGTACCAAAGTAGAATGCAGATGCAACCAGGCCACTGACCCCCACCCCCGCAAGCGCTCCTGATAGGAACTCCCCCCTTCTCCGTGGAGGGGGGTCAGCCCTTGACCGATAGTCTTCAAGTGCAGTCTTTAGGAGAGGCGCCACTTCTATCGTCGCTTCAAGTCCAGACCTCAGCTTGGCAATACCATCTGTGACGTCCCTCTTGTATAACTCGTTTAGGAGCCCCTCCTCTTCGAGTAGCCCGCCGAGCATGCGGACGAACCTGAAGTCAGGGTCCAGTTTGAGGCAGATGCCCTCCAATATCGAAGACATGCGAATGTAGAGCACCAGGTTCATCGGCAGCCTGAACGGGAACTGATAGATCGTCCTGTTCGCAACCTCCATTAGCGCCTTCACCTCGGTCTCCTCCACCTTCTTTCCATGCATGTCTGCTATCGCGAGTTCGACGCCCCGGCGGACCACCATCCTGTTGGCCGTTGGGTCGAGGATCCCCAATCGCAGCATCATCTCGACTACCTTATCTGGGTCCCCTGACAGCAGGGCGAGGTAGAATCGGATAAGGTCGGTGCGGGTGTCCTCGCTCAGGGTCCCGACCATCCCGTAATCGTAAAGGACGATTTTCCCTCCTTCTGTCACCGAGATGTTCCCTGGATGAGGGTCGGCGTGGAATATCTCGTCCCGAAGCAGCATGACCAGGAACACCCTGGCCACCCTCCTCGCGAGTCGTTTCCTGTCGATGCCTGCGGCGTCCAGAGCATTCACGTCCCCTATTTTGGTTCCTCCTATCCACTCCATGACCAAAACCCTCCTGGAAGACACATCTCCGAACAGCTCTGGGACAACGACACCCTTGTCTCCGCGGAGGTTTCTCTTGATTGCTAGGAGGTGTTCCGCCTCTTTTTTGTAGTCTATCTCTTCCATCGCCGTTAACGAAAACTGGTCGACGATCGACTCGGCACTGGTCCTGAGGCCGCCGTCGATGAACCGCCCCACGAGCGGGACGAGGCGTCGTAGCACTTTGACGTCGATGGAGACCTCCTCCAGTATCCCTGGCCTGTTCACTTTGACCACTACATCCCTCCCTCTGTATCTAGCCCGGTACACCTGCCCCAAGCTCGCCCCTGACACAACGGACGCGTCGAATGAGTCAAACGTTCTGTCGATGGGTCCCAGGTCTGCCTCAATCACAGGCTTAACCAACTCGAAGGGTGCGGGTGGAACCTCGTCTTGCAGCCGGGCGAACTCCGTGACATACGGCTCCGGCAGCACGTCTGGCCGCACCGAAAGGAGCTGACCCAGCTTGACGAAGGCTGGCCCCAACCTGATGAACGTCTCGACCGCCTTCCGACCGTGGATCCTGTACTTCTCCGGATTGGCTATCTTCCCTTCCGCCTTCAGTATCTCCTGCCTGTCACTCCTGTACCTCAGCCCGACAAAGAGAAGTCTAAAGACGACCTGGACGAACCTCCTGTCCTCCTTTCCAAGCAGGCCCATCGAATCCCTCGCGTCGAGCTAAGAGGGAGGCTTTTGAACAATCCTCCAAGGATACCGATTAGGAATAGCCCTTAAAATCAGAGGGATTGGAGCAGTCTCCGCCATGGGCAACATCAAAGTGGCGTCGTTCGGGGTGGGGGTCATCGGGAGTGCGGCCGCGAAGTTCATCTTGGAGGAGAAGAGGCAGCGAATGGAGTTAGTTGGGGCGTTCGACATAGACCCCGCGAAGATTGGGAAGGATGTCGGGAAAGTAGTAGGGCTCGACCATCCTGCAGGGGTGAAAGTCACCAACGACCTCGGAGCTGCTTTGAAAGACGCCGACGTGGCCATCCATACCACTTCTAGTTACCTAAAGTCAGCATATCCTCAGCTCGAATCCATCCTCTCCCATGGTGTGGACGTGGTCTCCTCCTGCGAGGAGCTCTCTTACCCTTACGCCGTTGACAAGGAGCTGTCCACCAAAATCGACCTACAGGCGAAGAAGAACGGGGCGACGATCCTAGGGACTGGCATAAACCCTGGCTTTCTCATGGACGCCCTCCCAATCGCGCTCACGGCTCCATGCAAGAGCATCAGGAGGATTACGGTCTCTAGACGGATGAACGCGGCCTCCAGGCGCGTCCCATTTCAAAAGAAAGTCGGGGCGGGCATGAGCAAGGCTGAATTCATGGCCGCCATCAGTGACAAGAGGATCTCGGGCCACGTCGGGCTCGAGCAGTCGATTTCCATGCTGGCGGACGCTCTAGGATGGAAGTTGGACAGAATCGAGGTAGGCGGTGTGGAACCAGTAATCGCCGAAGCTGCCACCGACGCAGGCTATGTCAGGATAAAGCAGGGCGACGTGGCGGGAGTGAAACAAGTGGCTCGGGGCCTGGTTGGCGGGGGCGTCCGAATACAGTTGAACTTCGCTGCTTATGTCGGCTCGGAGGAGGAGTACGACCAAATCGAAGTCGACGGAGTGCCACCCGTGAACTGCAGGATAAGTCCATGCGTGCACGGAGATCATGGCACGGTGGCAATGCTTGTCAACATGGCCCCCAAGGTGGTGGCCTTCACGCCGGGGCTCTATACTATGAAGGACATGACGCTACCGTCCGCCTTACTCTAGTCCAAGCGCTTATTCTTTCTGCTGCTTTGAACCGATCTCGACGAGCTGGAACTGAGCCTGGTACCTCTTCCCGTTTATCTCCAACTTTTGGCTGGCCCAATAGCCGACGGAACCGGTGCTGAATTTCTTCTCCGGGAGACCTACATCCGCGACCTTCTGTGATCCTTCGTAGATTTCTATCCTAGGCATTCGGTCGTCTACACTACTGGGCTAGTTAAGGGTGTCCAGTTTCTCTACCCTTTCGCCGCCGTCCCTACGCCGGGACCCAGATACCTGGATAGAGCACCCTGAGGTAGATGAACGCAACGAGCGCAACCCCAACGGCTGCCACCACAGCATAGTCTTCCCTCTTGAACGCGACGGTCCTAAACCATGTCCGATGACTTTTCGCCCCAAAGGCTCTCAGCTCCATCGCGTCAGCCACCTCATAGACCGACAGCATCGCGTTAATCGAGACAGGGATGATCAGGGGGATGGTATTGATGATTGTGGCGAATACGTTCTTCCCGCCCTTTGTCCTGTAACCTCGAGCCATTTGTGCGTTCAGGGTCGTCTCTAGGTCGTTCACATAAGCTGGGAGGTATCTCATGGCCAGGTCGAACACGTAGGCCCCTTTGTATGGGACGCCTATCTTGGCGAGGGAAGGCCCGTAGAGCGAAGGGTCAGTCGTCAATACCATAGTCACAGTCACCACAGCCACCGCGAGGAGCTTTAGTATCGCCGCTGACGCCGCCGAGATGCCTTCGATGGTGATTGTGAATATCCAATAGCGACCTATGACATGCACGTTCGGCCCAGGGAAGGCGAAGAGGAAGACGCCGTTTATTCCCCCTATGATTACAATCAGGAGGATTATGAACCTCCACGTCCCCTTTACCTCCCTGAACGGTATCTTCGCTGCGAGGTAGAGGATCAGCGCGGCGACAAAGGGGATGAAGATTATCCTGACGTCCCTGAATGCCAGTTCAACGAATATGAAGAACAGGAGAATCAAAAGCTTCGCCCGAGGGTCTAGCCTGTGAAGGAGGGTGTCGCCCTGTGAATACCGCAGGTAAATCATCGAAAGGTTACAGCCTACGAGCCCTTCCGGCCGTCGATCTCACGTAGGTGTAAATCAGTATCGGCGCGATGATAGCCCCATTGATGGCGTCGGTGACAGCAGCGGGGATGAACTCGGCCACCGCCGCTCCCACAGTGGTCAATCCGATTTGGAAGATGAAATCGGTGAGCGCGGAGAATCCAATGCCTATGACTGACGCAGCAATAGCAAGAATCGCGCTGGCAGCCAGCCCCCTCGTCTTCGCCCAATCAGACTTCTTGATGGCGTAATAGCCGATAGCTGGGATAAGCCCAATCAGACCGTTCCCCAAATCCCAGTTCCAGAAGAATGCCCCAAAGGAAAGTTGGTCCGAGAGGATGTTGCCTATGAACCCAGAGAAGAACCCCGCCACAGGGCCGAAGATGAATCCGAATACGATGGGGATTGCGACAGTAGGCCTTATGGCTACGTCATACACCCCAGGGATAGTGAATACGTTAAACGGAATCGTTAGCGCAGCGTAGAGTGCTATTCCAATGGCTGTTGCGACGAGGTTCTTTGTCGAGAACAAGGACTCTTTCCGTGCAATCGAAACGGGCCCGGGAGCCGTGCTGGGCGCTTGTTCTGGCATTTTGAATCGCTCGTACCGGTTCTAATGTATACCTTTATCAATGCTATTGAGTAGGTTATTCGCATAGGAATAGACGCGCGATGGTTGCGCGATACTTCAAGCTGGCTTAGATGCGGACGCCGCGAGAAGCTCAGCTGTCGTAAGCACGGTTCTTCCGCCGGTAACTTTCTTTGATAGGGATATCAGCGAGGTCTCACGTATAGCCGCCTCGCTCAGTACCTTCTCCTCTGCAAGAACTTCCTTCGTAGGTCCGTCGGCAATGACCTTCCCTCCGTGCATAACCACAGTTCTGTCGGTATAGTCAATAGCGAGGTCGGGGTCGTGGGTGATCACTATGAACGACTTCGCGCTCTGCACCGAGTTGACGAAGTCCATGAAACGGGCACAGTTGGCGTAGTCCTGACCTGCGGTGGGCTCATCAAGTATGATGCACTCTGGTCTCATGGATAAGACGGAAGCCACGCACACGCGCTTCTTCTCGCCAAAGCTCGTCGCGAACGGGGAGCCATCGAGCAGGTGCTCCACGCCACACTCCCTGGCTGTCTCGGTGACAATCCCAGGGACATCTGCTTTCTCTATGCCGATGTTCTTCGGTCCGAAAGCGAGTTCCTCCCTGACGGTCCGCGAGAAGAGCATCAGGAACGGGCTCTGGAAGACTACTGCGATAGTCTTCGCGACGTCTGAGACCGCCAGCCCCTTTGAGTCTCGTCCTCTCAAGAGAATCGACCCCGAGGTCGGCTTCAATATCCCCGTAAGCGCGAGTGCCAGGGTCGATTTCCCCGCTCCGTTGTTCCCGAGGAGGGCTATCCTCTCCCCTCGCTTGATTTCGATAGAGACCCCGTCCAGCGCCCTTACTCCCCCCGGATATTCTGCCACTACATCAATGCACTTGACAATCGGCTCGCCTTCGGCGCCCGCTGGCTTCCTCAGCACTGGCCCATGATGCCCATGTCCTCCCTGGATGAGATACTCCGCGGGGACTTTGAGGGCATCAGCGAACTTGACAAGCACCGTCGGGTCACCGCTGTCGGCAGCTATCCGCCCATCAACCATGACCACCACCCTTCTTGGACCCGCTTTCAGTACTTCCTCGGTCCTGTGCTCTGCCACCACCACCGTCTTCCCCGACCGCGACATCTTCCTGAAGGCATCTTGCATCATCTCGACCCCTTGTGAGTCCAGGTTGGCAAGAGGCTCGTCGAAGAGCACTATCGAAGGCTCCATTGAGATGATGTCAGCGATAGCGACCTTCTGTTTCTGACCTCCAGATAGGGCATAGGTGGAACGCCTCCTCAACTCTTCTAGGCCCAGAGAGGAAGCAGCATCGTGTACCCTTTCTTCGATTTTGTCCCTGGGGAGCGCGAGATTGGATGGCCCGAATGCTATCTCGTCTTCGACGACAGGGGACACGACTTGCTTTTCGACCTCCTGCATGACTGTCCCTACCTTGAGACCTAGCTCAAGGAGATTCGACGCCATGACGACCTGCCCAGAAACCCTCACCTCGCCAGCGTAGTTACCTACGTACCTGTGCGGGATTAATCCGTTCAGGCACTTAAGGAGGGTCGACTTCCCGCAGCCGCTTTGACCAGCCACTAGGATGAATTCTCCCTTCTCCACGCTGAGGCTAACGTCCTGGAGAGCCGGGGTTGCCCTGTTCTCATAGGTGAATGTGAGGTTCCTGATCTCTATCTCCGGCAACGAGAGCCCGTGCCGTGCTTCCCCCTCTTTAGCTGTGTTGCCGTGTTACTGATTCTTACCCAGGTTCCCAAACGATTAACAGTCGCTATCCCTCCCCGGTTGGAGCCAGCAATTGGCGTCTAAGCCGCGCAGGTTTTCAGTCGCGTTCATGGACAGGTCCGCAGACCCACATGACGACTTCTATCGGTACGCCGTTGGGGGATGGCTCGACACACACAAGCTCCCACCAGACAAGTCGCGCTACGGCACCTTCAACGAGTTGGACGAGAGCAATCTGGTGCTCCTCAGAGCCATTGCGTCGAAGTGCGCTGATGAGAGCATGGATGAGGGGTGCGACCCAGTCGCTGGCTTGGTCGGACGATTCTACAGGTCCGCGATGGACACCAGGAAGATAGAGTCAGCTAAGTTCCGCCCCATCGAACGTCTCTGGAGCCTCACCGAGGGGGTCAGCACGCCCGAGGAGGTCGTGGGGGCGATTCTCCAGCTCCAGATTCAAGGGATTGAACCCGCCTTCCACGC
Source organism: archaeon (assembly GCA_021786575.1). Classification (GTDB taxonomy): domain Archaea; phylum Thermoproteota; class Nitrososphaeria; order Nitrososphaerales; family Gagatemarchaeaceae; genus UBA183. The sequence goes on along the minus strand of JAJYMY010000001.1, from coordinate 240,965 downwards.
GTTCTCGAAACCAGACGACAAGGCGAGCGGTGTATACGCCTTCTACTTCGAGCAGGGCGGGCTTTCGCTCCCAGACAGAGACTATTACCTCTCGAAGGACTTCACAAGGATCCGCGATCAATATCGCGTTCACGTCGCGAGGATGTTCAGGCTGAAAGGGGTGGACAACAGGCAAGCCAGACGTTGGGCGGACGCCGTCTTGAAGGTGGAGACTGCTCTAGCCAAGACAAGCAGGTCGAGGGCTGAGCTGCGTGAGAGGGAAAAGAACTACAACCGCCTCAATGTCTCAGGCCTCGATTCGATTTATCCTACGCTTTCTCTCACACGATTCATGACAGGCGCCGGAGTCCCGGCGCTTCCATTCGTGGTGGTAGGGCAGCCTGAATTCTTCAAAGCCTTGGACGGAATCCTCAAAGAAGGAAACATCGACGACTGGAGGGCCTACCTATGCTGGAACGTCATCCATTCTGCGGCACCATATCTTCATTCTGAAGTTGAAGCGGAGAACTTCGACTTCTTCCGCAGGAAGCTCACCGGTCAAAAGGAGCCGGAGCTGCGATGGAAGCGCGCCATCAGAACCATCGACGCGATGGTGGGTGAGGCTCTCGGCAAGCTCTTCGTGGAGGAACACTTCCCCGGGGAGGCTAGGCACAGGGCCCAAGCCCTGGTCGACGACCTAAGGAGGGTGTTCGTGAAAAGGCTTGAGGGTCTTCCGTGGATGTCGGATGAGACCAAGCGGCAGGCCCTAGCGAAGTTCCATAACTTTAGAGTGAAGATAGGCCACCCGCTGACCTTCCGCGACTATTCAGCAGTCGCAATCGACCCCGGAGACTACTTAGGGAACGTCCTCAGAGCCGCCTCCTTCGAGTTCGATAGGCTGGCGAAGAGGGCAGGAGCCGAGGTTGACAAGGAGGAGTGGCAGATGAGCCCCTCCATGGTGAACGCGTACTTCGACGAGACGATGAACGAGATAGTCTTCCCTGCCGGCATCCTGCAACCTCCATTCTACGACTATATGGCAGATGACGCCGTGAACTACGGTGCCATCGGCGTGGTCATCGGCCATGAGATTACCCACGGCTATGACGACCAGGGGAGAAAGTATGACGACAAGGGGAACATGAGGGACTGGTGGACCCCCCACGACAAGAGGGAGTTCGCAAAGAGGGCTGGAGCGGTGATAAAGGCCTACGAGAAAGTTGAGGTCCTTCCAGGGCTCCACGCCAACGGGAAGCTCACACTAGGGGAGAACATAGCAGACCTCGGCGGCGTGAGCCTTGCATTCGAGGCATTGCAGGAGAGACTTGCCCACTCGCGCCCGCCGGCGAAGAAGGACGGGCTGACGCCAGACCAGCGCTTCTTCGTATCATACGCCCAGATATGGGGGGAGAAGATGACCGAACAAGAGGTACGGAGGCGCACCACCATAGACCCTCATTCGTTGGGGAAGCTTAGGGCCGTCCTTCCAGCCATAAATCACCCGGCCTTCGATAGCGCCTTCCCTCCAAGGAAAAAGGCTGGCTCAGCTGCCAGGCGCAGGGTCGGCGTCTGGTAACCCTCTCGGGCCCGCTTGTTTCTTCAGCAGGCTCACCCGTATCACCTTCAATGCCGAGCGTGGTCTCTACTGAAGGCGCGTACGCCACAAAGGGCAGGCGAACCCAGGCGGGACCATATGGGCTCCGAGCCTGTGATACCCCGGTTAGGATTAAGTCCAGGGTTTGGAGGACGAGTTTTGGTCGGCAACAACCTGCCCACCAAGGCAAGTTGTTCCTTGGTCGAAGCGATGGTTCAGGGACCGTCAGGAAGCTGCTCGGAGCTCCGTCGCAACAGGTTTACTCAGTTGGACTATGTCAACATGAGTCTTCATTGGGAGCTTCGTCCCAGCTGCCCACATGGCCTCCCTTCCTTTCTCGTAGTTCTCTGACTTCAAGCTCAACTCGAGCACAACGCTACCGATTCCGACCCGTGCTGCCAGGCCAATTGGCTTCCCAAAGGCTTTGCGCATCCCTTCCTGAAGGCGGTCCGCGCCTGCCGTAGCAATCATCTTGTTCTCGCGGAGTATCAAGTGCGGGTATGTCACAACCTTGAGCAGGAAATTCTCTTCTCCGAGCAGGGCTACCTTCTTGCTGGCCGCGACCCTGGCAGCTTCGAGGGCGTTGTGCCTTATCTGGACCCTGCCATCAGAGACAAGCTTGAAAGTCAGATCGTAATCAGCCCTGCTCTTGCCGGTTGTGAACCGCGCTACCTTTGGGTTCGGCGCCCCCGGCGCGAATTTCTTCGAAGTGTAAGCCATCCCTCGGATGACCCGGTAGTTCTTCCCATGCACGCCTGATTTCCTCTCAAGACCGCGCCCCTGTAACCCCTAATTAAGCTTCAACCGTGCCAGGTGAGGAGTTGGATGAACCCCGAAAACGGGTCGTAGGCTTCTAATCTTCTTTTCTCACTGACACCGACGGGAGCTCCAACCAAGTCTCCACTCGCGCCTTTCTGTCGAATGGACCGGAAGGTGAGACAAGTCCACCCTTAATACAGTGCCGCTGAAAGTCAGGACAGATGCCCTTCCTCCTTCCTGGTTCTCTTTTGGAGGCTGGGGACGTCGCGATGGTCCTTGCCTTCGGGAAGCTGTCCGTCCTCGAGGCCTGCTCCATGCTGGAAGGTTCCGTGAAGCGCGCCGAAGCACCTGTCGAACGTGTTTCTGTCCTCCACACAACAAGGCTCGACCTCGGCCGGCTCCGAGACCTCTCGGGCGCGCACAAGTGCGCCCCCGTGACTGAGATTCTAGACTCGCCTACGGGGAGCCAAGGTTCGCTCCCTGACATGATGGCGATGTATCTCGATGAGAAGTCGAACGTCTCTCTCAGTGCCTATGGGATCGGGGATGACGACTACGAGGATATGGTCCGATCCATGCTCGACGGACTTCGGAGCCGTGGCCTCCGGAAGGCGAGGCTGCTCAGGCCGAAGGGAAACGAGCTCCTGTCTGAGCAAGTTCTGACCAGGGGCGCACTTGATGTCGTCGCCTTTCCTTATCATGGTGGGTTCGCTCTGGGCCCAACAGTCTGGGTCCCTGACTCCGCCGCCATGCGGCAGAGCGGGACACGCAGGCCTGTCCCTCGACCGGAAATCACATTGTCACCACGCCTTGCCCGGACATTGTTGAACCTGGCAGGCTTGAAGCCAGGGCAGTCCATCCTCGACCCCTTCTGTGGCTCCGGGACCATACTCGCGGAAGCGCTCAAGAAGTCTCTAAGATGCCTAGGCCTAGACTCGAAGGCAAGCCGCGTAGAGGAGTCGCGGGAGAACCTGCGGTGGGCTGTCGGCGGAGTCACGGACAGAGGATTCGATATCAGGAAAGGGGATGCGAGGGAGCTCCAGAGGATGCTCAGAGGGACGAAGGTTGACGCCATAGTCACCGAGCCTCTCCTGTTGCCGAGCCTGACGGCTAGGCCAAAGACCTCAACCGCAGAGGCGTTAATCCACGAATCGGCGGACGTCTACAACGACGCCCTGTCTTCCATGGCCGAGTCAGTCCAGGCAGATGGGAGGATCGTCGTGGTGGTCCCAGTCATAGAAACCATGGACGGAGACGAGGTCGCTCTCACCCTGGACGGCAGGAGGCTGGGGCTGCGCATGTACCAGCCTGGACCAGTCGGTTTCGAGTATCCAGTCAGGTTATCATTCGAGAGCACCAGGTGGGTGAAGAGGGCGGTCTATGTCTTCGAGCCCCGGTCGTGAGTCGATTCGATGGCAGCCAGGGCCTTCCTAACAATCCCGGAAAGTAGGTAGAGCTGGGCGTCCGTCATGCTGGACGTCGCTGCTATCCTCTTCCCCACTTCCATCACGCTCCCTGCCTTGTGTTTCGGGACCATCGACGCCGCCGCAAGGTCCGCGACGCTCTTCGCGAACACCTCCCTCGCCTTACGGCTCTGGGGGGCCCGACGCTTCGCGGGTCCATGAGAAGCAAGGTATAGTATTATGGCAACCGCATGGCCTATATTGAGCGACCTGTACTCAAGCCCGGTGTCGATGGTGGTCGTAACATCGCACATCCTGATCTCATTATTGGTCAGCCCGGTCGTATCCCTCCCGAATACCAGGGATGATCTGGGGGTGGACGAAAGCAAGGCGTGAAGCCGGTCTGGACTCACCATCCTGCGGATGACGTTGGACTTCTTCGATGCCCTGACCGCGGTAGTAGCCACCAACAGCTCATTCTCTTCCCTCACCTTATCGAAGGTGGTCACTAAGGCCCTGTCGAGGACATCGGAAGCGTGTGACGCATATATTGCGGCCACTGAGAGATCAGCTTTGGGAGATACAAGATACAGCTTCTCGACACCGAAGTTTTTCGCGAGCCTGGCCACGTGGCCTACGTTGACCGGGCCTGTTGGCTCTACCAAAGTGACTGAGACGCCCCGTGGGAGCACGCGGCCACCCCCTCAACGGGGGATAAAGCCCTCACCCCCTGCAGATCTCGAATACCTCTTCCGGGGCGAGCGAATTTACCCTCCTACGACCGTGGCTGCCGCCTTTCATCCCGAGCATTGATAGGGCCGAGTCCACCTGCCTCCTCCTGATGGTGAAGAGGCGGACTATCCGAGAGACTTCTGTCTCAGAGAGTCTACGCCGCGGGACGATGGAGACGACCGAGGACCCCACCTTCGGCCGCGGCGAGAACGCGCTATTGCTTACCCGCTCGAGCACCCTGATGTCGAACGCGATCTGCGCCAGGGCCGACACCCCTCTATAGTTTCGATCCCCTGGCGGGGCTGTAAGCTTCCTGACGAAGTCCTCCTGCAGCATTACAACCGCCCTCTTGAACTCCAAGGTGCACAGCCATCCGACGAATGTCGACGACTCGGAGTATGGGAGGCTGGCGACCAGCACGTCGAACTCTGGCTTCTCAGCGAACGCATCCCCCAGACGGATCTCAGCTCCTGTCCCGTCTAGCGCCCTTAGCGTTTCGTCGAAGTTCTTCCTGTCTACCTCGAAAGCCAACAGTGACGCTCCTTTCCCTGCCAGGAGCCGAGTTATCGCCCCTTTTCCAGTGCCGATTTCGAGCACCCGTTCGCCTCGGCTAATCCCGGCCGCTTCGACCATCCTCATGGCCAGCTCCTCCTCGACGATGTAGTGCTGGCCGAGCCTTTGCCGCTTCAACTACTTCCTTACGAAGATGCTGACCCTAGAGTCGCCGGCGAGTTCCTCGACGATCCTCTTCGCGATCATCTTGGCTGGGTCCCGTACCCCCACCCTGGTTTGGACGTCGTCGAAGCTGGTGAACGGCTGCTTGTCTCTCAACTCGACAATCTGCTTCATGAAAGTCTTACCGATACCTGGGATGAGCTCAAGTCCATGTAGCCTCGGCGTGAGCGGTTGCAGGTCGTTGAAATAGGAGACGTACTTGCTCTCGTTTTCTTTCACCAGTCCTTCGACCACGGCCGGGAGTGAGGCTTTGGCCTCGGACGAGAGCTCTTCGTAGGTGAGCTTCCCGAGGACGCTTACTATCTTCTCCCTCCCCTCCTTCCCTATCTTCACTTTCTCTCCCACCTCGAAGTCTTGGTTCTCCACAGCAAGTAGTTCCAGCAGGGTCAGCCTGTCCTCTCCGAGAGCGTCCACCATCGGGCCCTCCCTCCCCTTGATGACCATCGACTTTCCCCTTGGAATGAAATCCAACACATAGGCAAACTCTTCGTACTTCTTGTCCGCTGGTATCAATTCCCGGCGCCACACCCCTTCTGCGCGCCCTAATTCACGGGGGGCTCCGCGGTGCAGCAGAGAACAGTGAACTTCATGGTATTACTGAGCGCTCCCCCGGTAGGGTCAGTCGGCCGCCTTGTTAATTAACGCTGTCCCGCCTATGCCTTTGTGTGTAGGATCTTCAGAATCTTCTCGAGGGTCTCCGTGGAGAGCAGCTTCCGCCAACCGGACGTGAAAGTCCTCAGCTCTTCCACAGACTTCGGTGAGATGTTCACCAGCTCCACCGCCTCCTCTTCGCTTAGGCCCGCCTCCTCTTCCAACTGCTTTCTGAGCTTCTTCGCGACGTCCGGCTCTGCCTTCGAGAACTTCGTGGTGTAATCCAGGGTCCTCTTCTGTATCTGGTCCGCTTTCTCCACGTCTATCTTTGCGAGAATCTGGTTGGCCTCGGAGATCGAAAGCAACCTCTTCCCTGGTTTCTCTGACATCAGCTCTCCCCCATCTTCACGACGTGCTCCTTCCTCGCGATGAGCTTCTTTACCTTGTCCCCCACCTTTACGTCTACTGTTACCGCCCTCCTGCCCACCTCGGTCACCGTCCCCACCAGGCCATTGAACCTCCTGTGGGGCATCCCCTTCACCTGGGTGGGGTCTATCTTGACGACCACCTTGTCGTTGGGGGCGTACTCGACGAGTAGGCTGCTCAAGCCCTTCTTGGTCGAAGACCTCAGAAGCGACCTAGTTCTTCTCCTCGCCCCGTGTGATTTCGGCAAACTCGAATGCTCCTGTCTCTCTGACTCTACGGATGTCGAAGCTGTGGCAACTGACTTCAGTTTTTAAGACTTCCGACACCGAGGGTGAGACGAGTTCTCCGCTCACGAACCGTTTCACCGGCAGGCCCCCGTCCAGTTCGGCGTCTATCAAGAGAGCTTTGCCCCGAGCCTTCGCTCTGACGCCATATACCATTTTGACCGCGGGTCTGTTGTTGGGCCTCTCGAAGGTGACTGTCGCCTTGTGGAACCTTGCCTGCAGCTCTGAAACTCCTTCCGACCGGACTTTGGATGCAGCTGTTGCTCTGATGGTGGTCTTGAACCTGAAAGAGGGTATCCTCACTGGCTTCGACCGGAGCACCCTTCCCGATGACACGGCTACCAAGCCGCCCCCCACGCGGGCACCGAACCTCTTGGGGAGCCTCCTCTTCTTCGGACCTTTGATTTCGACCACGAAGGGCCTTCCAGGGTAGAAGACTTTGCTGTCCTCGTCCTCGCTCCCGAGCCACGTGAAGACCATCTTATCGCTCCCGGCGAACCTCCGAAGTTTCGTCCTCAGCGTTTCTTCCACACTGAGGGTGCCATTGAATCCCGTCCCCCCACACTCCGAGCACCCTCTCCCCCGGCATTCGCCGCAGAGAGCCCTCCTCTGGGCCACCCCAGTTGGCTTCGTGTATTTCGCATAATAGAACAAAGGCTTCGACGAGACCAGGGCGTCTCCCTTCTCGAAGTCGGTCAAGACGGTGACATCTGGCCGGGCTTTATCCACTTTCTTCCCGACGGCCACAGAAATCCCAGCTGCGACCAGCTTCGCCGTCTGGACTTTGATTGTCTCCCCTCCCTTAAGCCTGAGCGCCGACCTCAGCTCGTCCTCTCTCTCCTGCGTCCCCATGGGGAGCGTCACGCCCACTGAGAACGTCTCGTATTCGTATGGGCGGAGCCTCCGCTCCGCAATCATGACCATCGTCGGGACGCTATCCAGCATCCCGCTGCAGACGAAGCACTGCTTGCCTGACACCACGTCGAACGGCGGAGCCTCCGCCCCCTGCCTCTCCAAGCACCGCTGGCATAGTTCGTATGCCAATACAACTCCTGGCATCCTATCCTTCACCCATGCGTCGCATCATCTGGCGCATCTCGCGGCCCTTGCTCGTCTTCACGAGGACCTTCATCTGCTTGTACCTGCTTAGAAGCTCCCTCACATCCTTCTCGCTCCGCCCTGACCCCCTCGCGATGCGCTTGAGCCTGGACGCATTGATGGCCTCGGGGTTGTTTTTCTCGTCTCCAGTCATAGACTGGATGATCGACCTATAGACCTTCACCCTGTCTTCTGCCTTGTCGAGCTCCTTGACGTCCAACTGTCCGGAGAACCCAGGGACGTGCTCCAGGATCTTCTTGAGTGAACCGAATTTCTTCATCTGTTCGAACTGGAGAAGCAGATCGTTCATCGTCATCTTTCCTGACATCACCCTCTGGGTCATCTTCTCGTCCACCACCACCTCTGACTCCCTCACCATATCCATGAGCGACTTCAGGTCACCCATCCCGAGGAGCCTGCCGACGAACCTGGTCGGGACGAACTCCTCTAAGTCGTCTATCCTCTCTCCGGTTCCGATGAAGAAGACCTTCGCCCCGGTGGCTGCAGAGGCTGCCAGCGCGCCGCCCCCCTTCGCCGCCCCATCCAGCTTTGTGACAATTATCCCGCCCACCGGCGCAGCCTGATGGAACGCCAGGGCCTGGCTGTAGCACTGCTGGCCTATGGTCCCATCAATCACCAGGATGGTGGCGTCTGGCTTGACGCCTTCCACCAAGTCTCTCATCTCTTGGAGGAGCCCCTCCTCCTCCTTGTGCCTACCGGCGGTGTCGATGATTATCAAATTCTTAGAGCTCTCGAGTTTCTTTCTTCCCTCTTTGGCTATCTTCACAGAATCCTTCTCCTTTTCATCGCTGTAGATTTCGACTCCAGAAGCTGCAGCGAGGGTCTTCAGTTGGGCCACAGCTCCGGGCCTGAACGTGTCTGCCGCCACCACCCCTACCTTGAACCCGCGCTTCGAATAGAGCCTGGCGAGCTTCCCTGTGGTGGTCGTCTTCCCCGACCCCTGGACTCCAAGCATGACTACGACGTTGGCCTTTTCCTTACTGAGTTGCAAGCCTCCCTCTCCTCCAAGGAGCCTGGCGAGCTCCTCGTATAGTATCGAGACAATCTGGTCCTTCTTGGTCACCCCAGGCGGGGGCTTCTCTTCTAGGGCCCGCTTCTGCACCCTGTCTGTGACATCCAGGGCAATCCTGACGTTGACGTCGGATTGGATGAGCGCGCGCTGCAAATCCCTCACGAAGTCCTTGATGTTCTTCTCGTCTACCACGTTCGACCCCACCAGGCGTTTGACCGCCGATTGGAGGCCCTCGCGGAGTGAATCTAGCATGCTGTGAGTCTCAAGCAACGGGGTTTGCGCTTCTTTAATAGCGTTCGGATTGTTTTTAGGCGGATTCGCTTCAGGCGGTCGGAGTTTGAGTCCAAGCAAGGACGGATGGGAGGAGCTCTGCGACTGGTATGATCGGAAGCAGAGAGAGGCGGGAGACTTGTGGCACAGGGCGTTGATAGACCCTGGGGTGCTCAGCTCAAACCACCTGGCCATAACGGCGCTTGAAGAGCCGGAGCCAACTCCCCAATTCATCAAGAAGGTACAGGAAAAGCTGGGAGACTTGGATGGCGTTGGCTTCCAGGAGGCCCCGCTTCATCTCGTCATCGAAGCTGTCAGGCTGTGAGGGGGGAAACATGAGGGTAGCGGCGCTCTTCTCCGGAGGCAAGGACTCTACCTTCGCTGCCTGGGTGGCATCAAAGAAGGACGAACTGGTTTGCTTAATCACACTCTTCCCGAAATCCGAGATGTCCTTCATGTTCCACTTCCCAAACGTGGGGTGGACCCGACTCCAGGCCCAAGCAATCGGCGTTCCACAACTCACGGCCGCAACAGAAGGGGTCAAGGAAGTGGAGCTAGACGACCTCCGACGCGCGATTCAAGACGCGAAGTCGAGGTATGGTCTGGAGGGAGTCTATACCGGGGCCCTGGCAAGCGTCTACCAGAAGTCGAGGGTGGAGATGATCTGTCATGACCTCGATCTCCGGTGCATCTCTCCTCTGTGGGGGATTGACCCGGAGGCTCACCTGCGCAGGCTTGTGGCCGACGGATTCTCCGTCATGGTGGTTAGCGTGTCTGCCCTTGGGCTGGACCAGAGCTGGCTGGGAAGAACATTGGACGAACGTAGCATAGATGAGCTTGCGGCGCTGGGAAAGAAACACAGGTTCCACATCGGCCTTGAAGGAGGCGAGGGGGAGACGTTCGTGTTGGATGCTCCTTCGTTTTCTAAACGAATTGAAGTCCGCTCGGCGACGAAGCACTGGAGAGGCGACTCGGGATATCTCGAGATTTCAGATGCGGCCCTCGTAGTGAAGGCCTAGGTGAAAGGCTCCATCGGCTCCATTCTGAGTGTGAGGTTAGTTGTCATCATCTGACCGCTTCCGACCATTCGACTTTGGCCAACGAACATGGGTTCGGCAAGACACACAAGAGCGCGACTTGACCGCCTCCACGTCAACTAATCGAAGCGACGGAACCTGGTTGACCGCGCAGAAACCAGAGGTCAAAGCCCCTTGAAGGGACAAAAGCCTATATCCTGAAGGAGCGTCATTCAGACTGCTCTAGATGAAGGGTTTACGGGAAGAGCCGTCTGAGACATTCGATGAAGAGCCAAACCATCGATAGAGCGATGCTGCCCTGGGCCAATTGGCGTAACTACAGGAACGCCAGGCTCAGCATGACACAGATTGCGAACCACCACGCGCCGAACCAGAGCGCGGCCAGGCGGTCGAAGTCTTGGTGCAGGTACACGTAGAACAACATAGCTATGGTGAATAGCTCGGAAGCGAAGAGCGCGGCGAACTGGTTCTGCTGCGACACAGGGTTGAAGAGCCATAACGAAATCCCCACCACGACCAGATACACTGCGAGCGGGATAGCAGCGAGGGTGCGCATGTCGCGCTGGACTGTGGTCATACTTGCTTGGCTCGCTCGTTGATACTTACCAGCCTCTTCACAATGAGGGACATGAAAGCGAAGCTGCCAACCAGAACCCCCAGGCTTACGAAGAACATCCCAGCTTGGCTCTGCAGCGCGTCGAACGTGTTGACGAACGAAGCAAACGCGATGCTGCCAACAAGTAACAGGACCACAAAACTCCCTGTCAAGGCTGGAACCTTGAAGGGCGTCTTCATCACCCTAGTGAGGGAGCCGCTAGAGCCTTGGACTGAGGAAGATATGGGGACTGAGGGAGTCTTTCTCGCCGAGGCCCTCCTGCGCCAGACGAGCCAGACCGCACCTATGGTGATTAGGGCGGGGATGGCGAGGCCGGCAATTGACTGAGGGATGGGAATGTCCTGACCTGGGGTGAGATACCCCCAGATAGTCAGCCAGATGAGCTCCACTATGAACACCAGCCCGAGCGTGGAGTAGACAGGCCTCTGCATCGGGTTCCTCCTGTGGTTCCTGTCGACGAACGGGAGTATGACGGCGAGGACGAGCCCGACGGTGACGAAGGCCATGGCGTCTGGCTCATGGACTCCAGCGAACATGCCAAGCTTCAGCAGCTGGTACAGTGCGATGAAGTACCAGTCCGGCCTGGCGGTATAGCTGGCTGCCGCTTGAATCGAATATTCAGGCGGAAGCGAAAGCGGGAATAACACCGCCGCCGCGAGGAGGAGGCCGAGGAAGACCGCTCCTATCATCATGAGGTAAGAGAGCACGCCAGGGAACCACTTGTGGTACGTGACCTCTCCCTTCAGTCCGGTGGGTGGCTCCGAAGCGCCATGCGTCTCGAACATATACATCTTGCCCGCGAAGAGCAACAGCAGCACGGCAGGGAGTATGAGGACGTGCAGGTCGAAGAACCGGGTCAGCTCCGCGGAATTCCCCGTGTTCCCCGCCGCCAGATAGGTCACAATCCCCGCAAGCTGCGGAGGGAGTAGCCCGATCATACTTATCGAGACATCAGTAGCCGACTTCGATACCACGGTCCACGGGAGAAGGTAGCCGGTGAGCCCCATCATCAACGTGACAATCCCCATCACCATGCCTGTCACCCACATGAGCTCTCTGGGCTTCTTCTGCGCGCTTGCGAAATAGCCGCGCATGAGATGGAGGAAGGTCAGCAGTATCATTGCGTACGCGCCGTACAGATGTACGGTCTCGATGAGCTCCCCGAATGGGACCGTCTGCATGATCATTATGGTGGTGGCGTACGCTTGCTCAGGGGTGGGTATGTAGTAGAGGAGCATGAGGAATCCGGTCAGAACTTGGATGCCGAACGCCATTATGGCCAGCGCTCCGAGCCAGTAGAATGGATTCAGGCTGTACGACGGAGCCGGTTTCAGCATTGTGTTGGTGAACCCGAACCTGCTGTCCACAAACTTCGTCAGGTTGTCGGGGGTAAGGGTCTCTCTCGTCTTTTTGGCCTTCTCGATGGCCTTCCCTACGAGTTTGCGTATGCTTGGTGCCATACCCTATGCCCCAGAGCTCGTGCTGGTGCTGCTCGCGGCCTGGGTGGATGTAACTGCGACCGTGTTGGTTATGACGGTGCCGCCTGTCATGTCTGCAGCGAGTACCTGGGCCGGTGCCGTCGCGCCCGTATTGTGGCCGAAGATGCTCGGGGGCCCCATCGAAGTAGCATATATGTCCCCCGTGGATTGGTCCAATTCCAACTGTACCATGGGCACCGGCCTCGGAGCGGGACCTCCTATGACCGCCCCCTCCTTGGTGAAGTCATAGTGGCTCCCATGGCAGCAACAATACCCGCCGTCGACCGGCATCTTGTATGAGGAATTGCATACGGGAGAGGATCCTTCTGGGACGAAGGCGTAGATGCACCCCAAGTGCTGACAGATGAGGCTGAAAGCGACGACGTCCTCGCCAGGCCCGATTCCGTTCTCTGCCTTGACCCCGAGCTTCACGAGGACATTCGGCTCGTTGCTCAGTGGATAGAAGAAGTTGACTGGCTTTAGGTCCTGAAGGTCGTTTATGTTGGCTATCAAGGCCTTCGGCCATGCAAGTGTCACATTCGCAGCAGGGATGTATGTCAAGAACTCCGTGAAAAGCCCCGCCACTCCGACGATGGTTCCGACCGCTCCCACCGTCACCACCACCCTAAGGAAGTCGCGCCTCCCTGTCAACGAATCCTTCCCTCCATCATTCGGCGGGGTTTCCTTCTTCTCTGCCGGCTCGTCCATCTCTGGAAACTCCCTAATCCTCATTAAAAAAACCTATCTTGTATCCGCGGTCGTCGTAACCCTAAATCCCAGACATCTTCAATTTTTAGGCAAAGCTTATGAGCGGTTCCCTAACACCTTCGGTGGATTTTAATGACGGTTGCGCCACCTACAGTGGCCATCTGGACCTCGCTGTTCGACGTCTATCTAGTACTCGGCACATTGGTAGGCATCGTCGTAATCTCTGTCCTGACATACAGCGTATTCACAAAGCCCAAGGTGAAGGTGGAGGTCAGCTCGAGGAGGTCCATCGAGAGGAGGAAGAAGATTCGAGCCGTCGTCCTCGCCTTGATCACCATAACCATACTCACCACCGTTGAACTGGATACCTTCAGCTCTTCTTCCCTGGTCACGGTCCCTTCAGACCCGCCCAATTCGATGACCATCCAGGTGGTGGGGCAGCAGTTCTTCTGGACGTTCATCTATCCGAACAGCTACGCCCAGGTGGGGAACCTCACAATCCCCGTGGGTGAAACGATAATATTGAACATCACCTCCAAAGATGTCTTCCACTCCTTTGCCATACAGCAGCTCGACGTGGCTAAGGACGCAATCCCCGGCAGATACAATCAGCTCTGGCTGGAGGTCCCTACGCCTTCGACCTACTCAATCATCTGCAAGGAGCTATGTGGGGTCGGCCACGCCTTCATGACAGCGGAGCTCTACGCAGTGAATGCGTCGACCTTCAATACTTGGTATTCGTCTGTTCAGACAAAGGGAGGTTAGCGAGTGGCCTTCGAACTCCGGAAGAGTCTGCACCGATGGACAACCACCACCTATCATAAGGACATCGGTATCCTGTACTTTTTGACTTCTCTGTTCTTCGGTGCAGTGGGGGCGATGCTTGCCGAACTGATGCGCGTGCAACTATCTGTCCCTAGCAACACGGTGCTCTCTGCCTCACTGTACAACGAGTTCGTGACCATGCACGGGCTGATAATGATACTCTGGTTCCTCTCTCCACTAGGGATTTCCTTGATGAATTACTTCGTCCCCTTACAGATAGGTGCTCCAGACCTGGCTTTCCCGAGGCTCAACGCGCTGAGCTACTGGATGTATCTCTTCAGCGGGGTCCTCGCGGTGGCTGGGCTATTCCTTCCCGGGGGCGGGCCCAATGGGGGGTGGACGATATACCAACCATTGAACACTTCAGTCTACTCTCCTGGTGTAGGCATCTCATTGGTCTTCTTGGGCCTCGCTATGCTCGCAGCGTCCATAACGATTGGAAGCATCAACTTCTTGGTCACAATCGCTCATGAACGCGCTCCCGGCATGTCCATATCCAAGATTCCAATGTTCACATGGTTCGCGACTTTCACGCTGATTTTGATGCTCCTCGCCTTCCCGCCTCTGCTGGCAGCGCTAGTGATGCTCATGTCCGACAGACTGCTCGGGACGGTAATCTTCTTGTCCGTTGCGGGTGGAGCCATCCTCTGGACGAACCTGTTCTGGTTCTTCGGCCACCCCGAGGTGTACATAGTACTGCTCCCCGCCTTCGGCGCCATCGCCGAAATACTCCCCGTCTTCTCAGGGAGAGACCTCGAAGGGAGGAGGATGATTCTGCTCGCTACAGGGCTATTGGTCCTACCCCTCAGCATGTTGGTCTGGCAGCACCACATGTTCATCACTGGAATCAACCTGGCTGAGCTGGCGACCTTCAGCGTCACGACGCTCATCATCTCATTCCCATTCGACATCATAGTTCTTTCATTCATACTCACCATGCTAGGAGGGGTCAAACTCAACACCCCTATGCTTTGGGCCTACGGCGCAATCGTGCTGTTCATCATAGGAGGGATATCCGGGGTCTTCCTTTCGTCGTTCGTCCTCGACGTCGTCTTTAGGGGGTCTTACTTCGTCGTGGCGCACTTCCATTACGTCATGGTAGGAGCGACAATATTCGGCCTGGTCGCTGGGATATACTACTGGCTCCCGAAGATAACCGGAAAGATGTATAGTGAGAAACTGGGTCTCATCCACTTCGCTATCTCCTTCATAGGATTCAACATCACTTATGCTCCGATGTTCCTCCTCATAGACATGCCCAGGAGGATTGTAACCTATTCTGCTTCCACCGGGTGGGGGACGCTCAACTACATCTCGAGCGTCGGTGCCATAATCTTCGGGGGGGCGCAGCTAATCTTCATTGCAAATCTGGTATATACGCACTACGGCGGCCTCCCTTCCATACCTAATCCGTGGCAGAGTCTATCCCCTGAATGGGGGAAGGGCCTTTTCAGGTCGGTGGGGTCGGCGACAGGCGGGGCGGTCGAGCCGTCCGAGCATGTAGTCGAGGCGAACCATACGAGCCACAGGCCGCTCGAGCTCAGCATCGCCATTGCGGTCACTCTTGTAGGCCTCGCGACATCTCCCTACCTTGCCGGGAAGGCAATAATAGTGGTTGGTCTGCTGTTTGTCATCTATTCTCTGTTCCGCTGGGCAAAGGACAACATGGGCGACAAGTTCTCCCTGAGCGAGACTTTCGGGGACAAGTTCCCGTTCTCGGGTGTCGGTCGGATCAAGCTGGGGATGTGGATATTCATCGCTTCTGACGTGCTGCTCTTCGGGTCGCTCATAGGCAGTACCATCTTCATCCGCGAAAACTCTGCCATAGCCGGGGTCACATGGCCGGCAGTAGGCAGCGTCCACAATCTGACAACTGGTGCTATATCGACCGCGTTCCTGCTCATCAGCAGCTTCACGATGGTCCGTGCGGTCATGTCGCAGAAGGCTGGTGAATACCGCCATTATCTAGCTTGGCTCGGCGCTACGTTTGCCTTGGGCCTGGCGTTCCTCCTTACTGAGGCGAGTGAGTGGTATGGATTGTATCTCAAGGGCATCTGGTTCAACACCTCGCTCCCCAATGGCCTTTACTTCCTGCTAACGGGGGTTCACGCCTCTCACGTGACCGCCGGGCTCGTTATGATGGTCTATCTGATGGTCAGGGCGATTAGAAAACCAGGCCCTGAGGGAAGCAGCTCTATAGCCAACTTCGCCCTATACTGGGACTTTGTCGACATAGTCTGGGTCTTCCTCTTCCCGCTGTTCTACTTGGTGTAACACATGAGAGAAGCAGGAACCATCGGCGTACTCGCGTATCTGGTTCTGGCTACTATTTTCGAGGTGTACCTCGCCGGGTCGATAGTGGTGAGCAATACCTACTACGCCGTGATCGGAATCATAGCCATAAGCGAAGCGGTGGTGATGGGCGGCTACTACATGGGATTGAAGGACGAGCCTTCCCCTGTGCGTGCTATAGCGCTGGTAGGTGTGATATTCATCGCCGTTCTGATCATATCTATGGTCGTCGAATACATAGGACCATCATACTAGAGCCTCGCGTGCCCGAGAGCCGTCCGCTCCAGTCTCTCTTCCGGCGACGCCGGGGCGCTCTTTCATTCACTATTCTGAACAGATGCAAAGCGGGAACGAACCTCGCTTTATCGCAAAGGCGCACCACGAAAGAGGCTGGTCGCTTCTGAATCCATAGAGGAGCCGAGAACCTGTCTTTCCTATTCTAAGTCAGCGTTGTGTCACCTTGGGACGCTGGTGCATCGCAATTCCACTTGTCGCAATCCTCAAGCCCCAACCGCTTCTTGTCCGGCGTCACGTAACAGGCGCGACCGCACCACAGGTAGCAGGGCCCCCTTGGCCGCGGCTGGCTTGGACCCGCGGAGCCTCTCCCTGAGCCACCCTCTTATGTCGTAGAAGTATATGTTCTGATATGGGCACGCGGTTACGCAGTCTCCTACCCCTATGCATTTCATACTCTTGAGCTGTCCTGTGGCGATGAACGTTCCGGGCTGGTCTGTTATCCCCACGGGGCACACCTTGGCGCAGTCCTTGGTGGCGCAGGTGACGCATGTGTCGCTGTCTTTAACCTTCAGCCTGAACAATCCGAACCTCGACACCAAATGATTGAACGAACCCCACCCACACAGCCCTGTCGTAGCGCACGCGTAGGTCCCCATGAAGGGGATGAGTATCCAGACTATGTACCAGAGGAAACTAAAGTAGAAGCTATACATGAAGAAGCTAGTGTCAGTCCCGAATATGGTTACATCTATCACTCCGACTGAGTTCAGGTAGGAGAGGGCGGCCGCGACCACCAACGACAGCCATACGAGCGACACCACCCACTTGTAGGTTGCAGAGAGCTTGCTGGTGAGGAACTTGCGGCCTATTTTCGACGTCCGGTTGAACGAACTCATAGCGTCTATTGTCGTCCCCTGATACATGAGCGCCGCAGTGCAGAAGACCGAACAGACATTCCTGCTCCCGAAGAAGAAAGAAAGGAGCCCGCTCACGAAGTAGGTGGCCAGAAGGGCGAGCGCGACCGCGGGGGCGAACGCACCGGCGGTCCCGACCCCCATGCTCCACCCCACCCACGGCACGTACCGGGCAGTCGTGGGGAACACGAAGTAGGGGAGGAAGACAGCGTAGGTTGCATACGCTGCAATGACCATCACAAGCCTGACCTTGGTCTCTAACTCACGTGCGTACCTTATCCTGAAGAGCACCAGAGCGCCCATCTCTACCCCCATCATGATGAGGTACCAGGCGGACGCAGTGACCGCGGAGAAGTATACGACGAAGTCGTAGGCCGCGGCGGCGATAGCCCCTGGGACGTAACCCGCGACGGGGGCAAGATGGAGATTTGTGAAGAATGTCGTCCCGTAGGCATACACATCGATGACTCCACCCATGAAGAACTCAGCGACGAAAAGGAAACTGAGGACGGCGAATACCCACAGAGGCTTGGACTGCCAGCTCTCGAGCTTCTCCGCGCTCTCCTCTTTATTTCGAATGATAGTGGAGAAGTATACGACCATCTCCACAATCAGAGACAGCGCGAAGACTTCTTCATTCCCGAAGAGCACCCATGAGAAGATTCCGGCCATCATTATTCCGTACGCCATCAAAATCGAGACGAGGTAGTTCGACGTCCTTCGGTCTAGGCTGCGGTTCTTGTACAGCAATTCGAAGATGTAGATGAAGAGCACGATCATGACCGAACTGCCAGCGAGGGTTGCATATCGCGCCCATCCATAGGAGTCGATTGCGGTCGGCGAGAATAGCATGATTAGCACCTGCGCTCCGACGACAGGCCATACCGAGCTCTGGAGCCTGTCCCTCAGGAAGTACACTGTGACTGCCATCTCTCCGGCCATGGTGAAGACGAACCAGTAAGAGCCAATCGACCAGACCAAGGCCGAATAGATCCCTGCACCGCCTTCGATAGTAGGTATAGCGCCGGACGCGAGGGCGAAGGCCCAACCCATGAAGACTTCAGCGATGACCACCAGCGCAACCGCGGACGACCTGAAGGCCCCGGCCATGGTCAACCATCGGATGCCCCCGAAGTCCTCCAACTTCTTGCCTCCGTACATGAGCGAGGCGACTATGGGGATCGCTAGGATGCTCATGGAGACCATGTTTGCCGCGAAGATGATGAACAGACTGGTGATGCTCGGAACGTACAGATAGTACACCGCGCTCACGAGCATAGAGACCATCATGGCCAGGAGGAACAACACTACCGCCGCGTCGTAAATCGTCGCCACCTTCGACGCTCTCTTCACCAGCAGGGCGGTCACGGCAGCCATCGAAACTGCCGCAACCCATAGGAGTCCGACAATCGCTTGCACTTTCAGAAAGCCTCCGGAGCGTGCATGTGGGGATGGCGATACGCCGAAATCCTACGGAAGTAGGACAGCCCTCGCTGGGTCGATACCTTCAGGCTCGCTCTCAGGAGAGCGGAGGTCCGTTTCCTTCTGGTCTCACATCGCGACAATGGTAACCGTGCGTGTGGTCCTCGTAAGCCGTCTGCGCACCGCAACCTCTCCGACAAGCCGACTGAGCTTGGAAACGAACTCCAATCGCCCGCATTTAAAATCTTGGGCCTGCAGCTTACTCTGTGTGGTCTCCAATTTGCGCTCACATTCAGAGCATGTCTTCTGCATAGGATTTCTGAGGCATGCCAGCCGTCAGTTGACGACGCCGGGCACCTCTAGCCGCCACGTCTCAGGCTGGTCGACCCGCTCAGCCGCTCGTCCCTGGCGGGAGCTCGCATATTGGGCCGATGGGGGTGATCGTCGCGTTGTCCGCTGTTATGGTGTTCAGATTGTAGATGATGGTGAACTGATTTCCGGTGGCCAAATCCTTGACTGCGATGGAAAAGTCTACGTTGACGAGAGTCCCTGACGGAGGGCTCACCGCGAACGGGAAGAAAATAACCTGCCCGCTCGTCACCGAGGATAATCCAGCCACGCACACCGGGGAATCTGCCTGGGTGGATGTGGTCGAGGTGAGCTGTACTTTGAGGGGGAGGGCGCTCGCATTGTTCCAGCGAACGTTGAATGCCAATTCCGTCCCGTTGAAAGACGTTGAAACCACAGAGGCGTAGTTCCCGAACGGGACCTGTTTCGTCGGGAAGAGGGCGCTGTTGTACCCGAGGTACCCAACAACGAGCCCGAAAGCTATGGCTCCAATCAGTATCGCCACCACCACCAATCTGGACGCCTGCATCCTTCTGGGGCTGCCCTCCCGCACCCCTATCTAAGGTAGACTGGTCTCGTGCTTGAGAACTGATGGCGGTCCTCTAAGAGCATGTCTCGTCTCCTGTGTTGACCATGGTCGGCGGTGGTTCGTGTTGTCCTTCGTTCTATTTTGAGGTGAGAGAGTGTTGAGCGCGACCGAGTGTTTTGCGCCCGAGAGGGAATCCGGGGGAGAACCCAGAGAACCACCTTCTACGAGCGAAGAATAGGGCCCTGGCAGACACGGTTTCTGCGACCTAGCGTGGATATAGCCGGGCACATCGACGCAACTGCTATCAGGGGCCCGCGGTCAAGACGGCTGTCGACGCTGCAAGGGCTGCCTAGACGACCAATGGTTGTCCTAGCTATCGCCTATCCATGGGCTGCCACCGCTCCAGTAAAAGTCGATGCTTCAAGCAGGGCGTACTGCTGGAAGCTCTCATCGAAGGTCGCCGAGGAGGTCGACCGTCTGCGTGGACGAGTTAGCCACAAGTACCCAAACCGAAGGGTGCTGTGGGTATTGAGGCATAATCGTCTTCGCGAAACCTGCCCGTCCCAAATCAAACTTGCAGACTTGAACGTTTGTTCGGCTAGCTACGAGGGCGTCGGGATTCAGCTGCCGCCCTTTACCCGCATTATCCTGTTCCGGCCCAGCATCGACCAGTATTCGACTTCTACGCCCGGCGAGAGGGGCCCGTTAAGCTCGGCCATCTCCTCCGCGCTGGGCTTAGCTGTCTCAATGACCTCGAACGTTTGGAGGTCCATGATCTGTACCGTGTTGTCCATGATGGTGGTGACCTGACCGGACCTCTTGTCAATCATCGGTATGTCGACCCTTGACTCGGCCGGAGAGACGTAGCTCTTCTTCGATCCGGTGAACAGGGAGATGGCAACCAGCCGCACCTTGGCGCTCCCGTGCTTCCCTGGTTTGAAATGCTCGCGGCTCACGACCTTGCACGGCTCTCCGTCGATTATGATGTAGCTCCCTTCCTTCACGCTGCCAAGCTCAGCTGGTCTGCTCAAGGATAAGCGGACCTGCCTCGCGAGGGAAGCTAAATAAATGTCTCACCGGGTGGACCCATCGCACGAACGATTGACGACGCCAAAGACTGACGAGCATACATCTCTAGGGCAAGTTTGATTCTTTGAAGGCACTCCCAATTGTCTGACCCGGCATATATCCTCGACTCCACAGCCTTCTATGCAGGGATACCATACCAGGGGAACGGGCGGTATTTCACTACCTACTTGGTCCTCGAAGAGGTGAAGCACCACAGTGTCGGGTCTTCCCTCATCCACACCAGGGTGCAGGTCACTGAACCTTCACAGGAGTCCCTCGGCCGGGTGAAGGCGATGGCCGTCAAGACGGGAGACATCCGGGCCCTATCCCAGACCGACCTCTCTCTCCTTGCCCTGGGTCTAGACCTGAAGCAGGGTGACGGCGGTGTGAGCCTCGTCTCCGACGACTTCGCAGTCCGCAACGTCGCCGAAGCCCTCTCCATCCCTCTGGCTCCGACTTCACTTAAGGGAGGCGAGTGGAAAAACATCAGTTGGAAGATGTACTGCAGGGGTTGCGGCAAGACATACGCCAACCCGAAGCTCACTGCGTGCCCTGTCTGCGGAACGCAGCTCGTGAAAAGGGCATCGAACAGCTGAAGCTGACCTGCCTCCTGTAGCGCCGCTTGAAGCAACCTTATGTCAAGCGTACCTCCAACGGACCAGATTGGCCTCCATCCTGGGGTGGGCGCTCATCGCGACGGTGCTGGCTTTGGGAGTGTTCCTCTTGTGGTCTGCATCCATCGGCGCGGGTTGGCAACCCACCTCGAGGCGAAAGGTGAGGAAGATGCTCGAAATGTGCGGCACAGGACCGTCTGATGTCGTGTACGACCTCGGCTCAGGAGACGGGAGAATCATAATAGAGGCAGCGAAGACCTACCATGCCCGTGCCGTCGGGGTAGAGGCTGACCCGATCCGCGTGCTTCTTTCTAGGTCCGCGGTGGGCGTCCACAGGCTCAAGGGGCAGGTGAAGGTGGTCTGGGGGAACTTCTTCAATGCAGACCTTAGCGAGGCGACGGTGGTCACGCTCTTCCTATCGCGAGGGGCTAATCGGAGGCTGAAGGCGAAGCTCCTTTCGGAGCTAAAGCCAGGGGCCAGGGTAGTATCATACGTCTGGATATTCGACGGCTGGGACCCGATATCGAGGGATTCGGAAGACGAAATCTCACTCTACGTTGTGCCTAGTGGTGGCGGCCCTTCGCCAGTACGACTGCAGTGACTGGTGACCCATGTCCTGTCTAAATCGGACCGGAAGCCAGCCGCGGAAGGAGGTCATAAAGGAAGGCGCTAAGAGCATCCGCCTGGCCTTGCCACAGCCGTCGGTCGACGCCATCATCGGGGCTGGTATATTCGACCTGGGCGGGACCGCCGCGGCCGGGGCGCCTCAAGAAACGCTTGCCTTCGGGGGTGGTTATGGTTCTCGCTCTGACCGTCACTTACTATGCCCTGAACTAGTACTAGGAGAAAGAACCGGTAGGGATCAGGTTCTTCGGGCGAGGGCATGCCCGCGCCTCGAAGCACGCCACCTTTCGATAACCCGTAAATATCAAGGATGTTCCTGGCGTCTTCATGACACAATTGGAAGGCGTAGCAGAAGCAAAGACTATCTTCGAAGGGATCTTGGGCGCACTGTCAGACAAACACTCTCAACTGGACATCAACCTCCAAGGGATGAGCATAAGGCTGCCGAGCATCGGTATGAGCTTAGAGTGCACAGGACTTGTGACGCTCACCGCTCACATAAGGGACATCACCGAAGACGAGAAGAAGGCGTCGGCCTCGAAAAACGTCGCCTTGATGTCAAAACCTTAGTCAGCGCTTAGCCTCTATCAGTTCCCTCAACTTCCTCAGCTCCAGCGGATTCACATTGATGCGCCCTGTCAGCCTAGACACGCCGCTGCCCGCGCTGAGCACCCTGTCCCCATGGGCGTAGAGGTTCAGTTTCCAGCCCAGGCGCGAGAGGGTCCCTATCATCTGTACGGACTCTTCGAAGGCGCCCCTCGGCCCCTGCCGCAGCCTTATGAAGTCAGAGAGGTGGATTCCTGCCTCTTCTATTCCGCTTGCCTCCAAATCTATCACCCTACTGTCCGCGTCAATTGTAATCATGGGCCCTTCCCCCAGACTCACGGTCATCCTCCCAGAGAGAGTCAAAGCTAGGAGGCCTACGATTGCCGCCACCCCCTTCTCCCTCCCGCCCATCAGCCTATCGAAAGCCCAACCTGGTAATACGTCTACCCATTCTCCAGGGCCACGCTCCGCCAAAGTGAACTGGATGATGTGGCATGCCATGGCCCCGCCTTGAATTGGTAAACTCAGGAGTGGTAACTAACTACGAAAATACTACCATGCTTATATATGGATGCCATCTTCTGGTTGTATAGTGATTCCATGAGATATTCTAGAACTTCGGCGCTCCAAGTCTCTGACAGGTGCCCTCATTGTGGCAAGAGGTTGCTGGTCGAGGACGTCAATACCGGTGAGCTTACATGCGGCAACTGCGGATTCGTCATAACCGAGAAGTCCGTCGATCAAGGGCCGGAGTGGCGCTCTTTCGGCGACGAGAAAGGTCAGGACAGGGCCCGTGTTGGCGCCCCGACGTCCATCACGTACAGGGACATGGGCCTCTCCACCATGATTGGCAGCTCGAACCGGGACGCCTCAGGCAGGTCCTTCGCTTCGCCTATGCGGACCACCATCGACCGGCTCAGGAGGTGGGACAACCGTTCTCCGGCCTTCGGGGCCCAGGAGAAGAACCTCAGCATCGCTCTGCGCGAGCTGGAGAAGATGGCTGACAAGCTCGGCACGTCCCAAGCGGTGAGTGAGAGGGCGGCCTACATCTACAGGAAGGCGCTCGATAGGGGGCTCCTCAGAGGGCGCTCCATAATCGGGATTGCCGCAGCAGCGCTCTATGCGGCCATGAGGGACACCGAGACTCCCAGGACCCTCAAGGACATCGCGGCGGCCAACAACCTACAGAAAAAGTCTGTAGCCAGGGACTACCGGATTCTGCTGAGAGAGATGGACTTGACAATGCCCGTTGCCGACGCGGCCAGGAATGTCAGCAGGATAGCCTCTAAGGTAGGGCTGTCAGAGAAGGTCGCTCGCAAAGCCATCGAGATAGTGAGGATAACCGAGGAGAGGGAGATCTCCGCAGGAAAGTCCCCGATGGGGCTGGCGGCAGCAGCACTCTACCTTGCAGGGGTGATGGAGGGGGAGGTAAAGACGCAGAAGGAGATAGCAGAGGCTTCCGGCGTCACCGAGGTCACCGTGAGGAACAGGTACAAGGGGCTGAGGGCCGACTTGGGCAAGCAGCTCGGGCTTTATGAGACAGAGCCTCTTGAGCCGATACCTGCCTACAACGAAGCTAAGCCGCCTGATTAGACGTTTGGTGACAAACGCCGAGGCGTCGCCGCCTGCCCCCTTCATGGCAACTACTTTCTTCACGAACCCAAACGAATCAGTTCGCTAAAGGTGGACCGGGGGGGAATTGAACCCCCGACCTTGGAGCCCTTTTGGGGTTCTTCCGCGTGCGAGGCGGACGTTCGTACCGCTGAACTACCGGCCCACCGGCTCCCGCCCTGACGTCTTCCGCGTTTAAGGGTTAGTCGCCCTTCTCCACCCCGCGACCAAGGGAAACCCTTTTGCGGGCCGGTCCTTTCCCAAGTCCCGATGCCACGCACCGACCTGGACGACCGGCTCTTCTGGATGGCCACGGAGAAAGAGATCAGGACTGCCGCGACCACCGACGCCTACTTCCTTCATACGAAGAAGGTCCTCAGGCGGAACAACGTCGATTCACGGGTGGTCATGGAGGTCTTCGCACGGGACGTCCCCTACCCCGACAACTGGGGGGTCCTCACCGGTGTCTATGAGGCTGTCAAGTTGCTGGAAGGGCTTCCGGTGGACGTCTGGGCCTTCGACGAGGGGTCTGTCTTCTTGGCGGACAAAAGCACGGCCATCTATGAACCGCTACTCATCATCGAGGGGAAGTACTCTGACTTCGTAGAGTACGAGACCCCACTGCTCGGCCTCCTCTCTTCGTCTACCAGCATATCGACGAAGGCCGCGAAGTTCAGGCAGGCCGCGGGCTCGAAGCTCCTCCTCAGCTTCGGCACCAGGAGGGTGCACCCGGCCCTGGCTCCTTTGGTCGAGCGGGCGTGCTATGTCGCTGGTTTCGACGGCGTCTCAAACGTCTTGGGGGCAAAACTTCTGGGCCTCGAGCCGTCCGGGACGATGCCACACGCCCTCGTCCAGATACTGGGGAGCCAGGAGAAGGCCTGGCGCCTCTTTGACGAAACAATACCAAGGAGCATACCCCGCGTCGCGCTCGTCGACACTTTCTGGGACGAGAAGGCAGAGTCCATCAAGGCCTTCGAGGTCCTCGGACCTAAGCTCTGGGGGGTAAGGCTGGACACCCCGGCGTCGAGGCGTGGGGACTTCACCAAGATTGCCCAAGAGGTCCGCTGGGAGCTGGACATACGCGGGGGGAATGACGTTAAGATCATAGCTTCCGGGAGACTTGACGAAGAAGCGATAGTCAAGCTCAATCCCATAGTCGACGGCTACGGTGTAGGGACGGCGGTCGCCTATCCTCCAGTCATCGATTTGAGCGCGAAGATAGTTGAGGTCGAGGTGGGAAAGAAGAAGGAGTTCAGGGCGAAGAGGGGCGGGCTGGGAGGGCGAAAGGTGGTCTACAGGGCCGCGGGCTTCAAGGACACCGTGGCGCTGGAGGGCTCGCCAAGGCCTAGAGGGTCGACTCCCATGCTGAGGCAGTTCCTGAAGGACGGGAAGCCTGTGGAAAGCTTCCGAGGCATCGAAGCTATCAGAGCAAGAATCAGGGATGACCTGGACCAACTCGGCGGGGCGACCCCTGCCATCGTCTGGAGATAACGCAGTTGCACCCTGCGTTAGTGGTGGTCGACGTCCAGGTTGACTTCTGCCCGGGGGGTGCTCTCGCTGTCGAGGGGGGTGACAAGGTAGTCCCGCGGCTCAACGCCGTCATCGGGACCTTCGCAAAGTTCGGGTTGCCGACATTCTTCACCATGGACTATCACCCGCCCGACCACGTCTCCTTCCAAAGCCAGGGCGGCGTCTGGCCGAGGCACTGTGTCCAAGGGACCGATGGAGCAAAGCTCCACCCCGACCTCAGGGTCCCCGCTGGGGCTACCATCTTCAGAAAGGGGGACGACCCTCTAAAGGACGCCTACTCCGGCTTCGAGGGGACCGGCCTGGAAGGAGCGATGAAAAGACTGGGGGTCGACGAGATGTACATAGGGGGTCTGACCACCGATTACTGCGTCAAGGAGAGCGCCCTGGACGCCCGCCGTGCTGGATTCAGGGTGTTCTTGCTGGAGGACTGCGTCAGGGCAGTGGATGCAAAGCTGGGAGACGGGACCAGAGCGCTGGTAGTGATGAAGGAGGCTGGCGTAGAATTCACCACAGTATCTGCCACAATCGAGCGCTTGAACAAGTTCTACATGAAACTCAACAGGGATGACTCCCCAGCCCGACTTTCTCGCATCTCGAAGGTCGCGTGATTGGCCGACACGCAGCAATGAAGTCATCATCCCGGCCTTTCAGGCCAGTCCAGATCGCCCGTCGTAGCACGCTGCGTGTCAGACCGTTAGTTTCGGTCCCTTTCTCTATTTATCCGTTCCTTGAGGCAGTGGGGCGGCCGAGCGGTTTTAGTAGCGGGGAACGAGGCATATCGTCACCTTGAGCGAGGAAGCGGAGGAATACGTAAGCTGGTGGCTGGCGCTATCCAGGGATCCCGAGTACTACACCAACACCGAGCAAGGGCAGAAGGAGCTCGCAGACATGATACGCAGGGAGTCTGAGCGCCTCCTCGAGGAAATAGGCAAATCAGTTAAGCGGACCAAGGAGATAATCTGGCTGTCCAGGTTCTGCACCTCATGCCATTACTTCAGGTCAGAAGGCAGGGCCGCGAAGTGCGACAAGTGGCAAGTTCGCATCGTGAAGCCGTTCCAGGGCCGGGCGCTCTGGAAGCAAGTCCCTTCGAGGAGTGGGGACGAGAAAGAGCTCGTGGTTGACGGGATTGACTGGGATTCGAAGTGGAAGGAGGTGTCTGAAAGGATAGTCGAAATGGCGGTGGGGATGGTGAACGGGGGGTATCCGTACTTCTGCTACAAGGGGACGTGACTGGCAAGTTGGCTGTTCGACGTTAAGGAGCGTGCGTCACACCTCCAATGCTTGACTTAGATATGGGGGGGCAGCCTCTGGATGCTAAGGCTGTGCTTGAGTATCGCAAGCTCCCCTGCCTGCTAGCGTCCGAATGCAGGCGCGTCGTCGAATATATGTTGTGAGCAACATAGGGGAGGCGCCCTCCCGCTCTGAGAAGGACTTGATGCTACAACAATGAAATAGGCCTCGACATTCCTACAAACCGAGGCCTTGCGCGTCAGCGTTTACGTTCGCCCTCGCACCAGACATGCTATCTGCCCTACAGAGGTTCGAAGCTCTGCACCACCTGCAGCGTTTCTCCAACCAGAGTCGTGAAGGGATGACCGTAGGTGTTGCGTGGTATGCGCACTTCGCATGCGGGTTACTCGCCATCCCCCAGGTCGAAGGGCTTTTAGTGACGGGGCTCTCGAGCACGGCGTCGTTGGGCGACAGGATCTTCATCGATAATCTCCGTCTCAAGTGCAGGGTCGGCGTGACAGACGAAGAAAGGTTGCTTCCGCAGGAAATCCTGATGGACATTACCCTCGCAATCAACCTCAAGCCGGCAGGGACAAGCGACAACCTCGGCGACACGCTCGACTACAAAGATATGCTGCGCAGAATATCGCAGTTTGCGTCGGAGAGAGAGTTCAAGCTGTTGGAGGGTCTTGCAGAAGGAATCGCCGCGCTTGCGCTTAAGGTCGACCGGGTGGAAAAAGTCACAGTGAAGGCGCGCAAGGCGAAGTATTCAAGCGAACCCTCAATCGGGGTGAAAATTGAGAGGAGTTCGTAAGCGTAAATGGCCGAAGCAATCATAGCGCTTGGGACCAACGTCGGAGATAGGGAAGGCAATCTCCGGAGAGCAGTCGGTATGATTGGTCGGAAGGCAAAACTGGCCAGGATGTCATCCGTATACGAGACTGAGCCGATGTATTACGAGAATCAACGCCCGTTCCTCAATTGCGTCGTCGTCATCGAGACTGATTTGACACCTCGAGCGCTGCTCTGCGAGTTACAGACAGCCGAGGCCGAAATGGGGAGGCAACGTACGGTGAAATATGGTCCAAGAATCATCGATTTGGACATCCTGTTCTATGGCGACGAGGTCATCTCCGAGCCAGGGCTCGAGGTACCTCATCCCAAGATTACAGAGAGGCCCTTCGTCCTAGTCCCCCTCAGGGAGGTACGGCCCGACCTGGTTCATCCTGTCTTGGGTAAGAGCGTATCACGGCTCATAGATGAATTGGAGACTTCCAAACAGGTTCTCAAGAGGTCCGATTTCGACCTCGCCTCTTCATTATCGCCTCAGAGACCCTGACAGCGTGACCTGTCTCCTTTACATCATGGGTTCTTATCACTCGTGCTCCGTTGTTTACGGCTATGGCCGTGGCAGCCAGGGACCCCCAAAGCCTGTCGTCAGGGCTCTCCAGTTTCAGGATCTTCCCAAGAAAGGACTTCCTTGACAGCCCGACGCACAGAGGCCTGTGTAGTGACTCCAATTGCCTCAGGTTTGCAAGCACTTCACAATCCCACTGGTACCAGGGCACGACGTCCTGACGGGAGTATGCCTTCCCGTTCCCTTCTTCCCTGAAGAAGCCTATGCCCGGGTCCAACACGACGAGCCTATCATCTATCCCTGCCTTCCTTGCAATTCTCATAGTCTCACCCAGCGCTTGACGAACCCTGGGAATCGGTCCCAGTCGGGACGGCTCCGTCGAACGCGCCATAGCGATGACGGAAGCGCCACGCTCTTTGATGACGTCAGCCATCTTCGGATCGTTTTTGAGCCCTGACACGTCGTTTATGACCAACGCGCCGCGATCGAGGGCCAAGGCGGCTACTGAGGCACGGACAGTGTCTACTGAAATCGTGACTCCTATCCCCGCCGTCGCCCGCAGCGCCTCCGCTACGCGGGTCGATTCGACTTCCTCAGAGACTTCGTTGCGCAGATAAGGGGCGGTCGACATGGCGCCGATGTCTACGATGTCTGCACCGGCGTCGACGGCCTTCATAGCAATAGAAGCGGTCTCTCGGGCGTTCTTAGCGACCGAACCTTTGTAGAACGACTCGGGGCTCAGATTAACGGCGGCCATGATACGGACGGGGAAGTCTGGTCCGAGTGATACTTCGCCCAACCTTGCCGTGGCTTCCATCGTCGTGGTGATCCCTCCCTGTGCTTTGAGGATGTTGGTAGGCGGCTTCGACGCCGGAGTCCGCTCAAAGCACCCTCGGCTCCGCGCTCATGAAACCGAAGGATTACAGTGCTCGGTCTCTATGTCCCGCACAACCTGGTGCTCCCTGCTCTTGTTCGACTGGAAACCTGTCACCAAGACGCGCTGCTTCTCCTCAGGCGTAGTATGTCCGACAGATGCTCACGAACTGCTTGCGCCCCTTCCCACGTGGTGGGTATGGTCGTTTGGCAACATGACTGTTGATCGTTTGGATATCCGCGGTTTGACCACTTTAAGTATAGTGCTGACGAGAAGTGGTCCGACCGTCGCAAAAAACACAAAATCGCTGACTTCATGCGCGAGCATGAACGGCACCGCAAGGACAAGAGATGCTGCCGCGACTCTGATTGACGCTCCAGCTAACATGGTTGGCACCATTATCGTGACCAGATCGTAGAAGAATGCGCCAATCAGACCGAGACATCCCCAGTATACGCTCTTTGTGGGGGTGCCCATGCCTTCACTAAACGATCTCCGAGCTATGGACCCTAAGAACGCGTAAACCATCTCTGACATTATGAGAATGATCAGCAACAGCCCGCTATCGGAGCCCAACGGGTTAACTGAGCCGTACACCAGCCACGTGAGACCGCCTACAGAGGCTCCTACCCCCATCCCAAATACAAGTCCAGACACGAATACTACAGTGTCCATCAATTTGATGTTCGCCAGTGGTAGCATGGCGTAGTCGGTGGCTATGGCGAGGGCGGAAAGCAGGGACACCATTGCCACCTTCTGCGTGCCCCGCAACCGGATTATCTCCAAGGCTGGATGGTTCATCCAGCCAAACATAAAAGGCTGCAAATTACTACGCTCATTGCTAGGGTCGACCAGCGGTCAGGAAGAAAGATCCAAAGAAGTCAGGCGCTCCACGTGCGGACTCCTCGCTTTTGACCGAGGAAGCTGATGTTGGGGCTCAATGACGAATCCCTCAATGGCGGTCGATGCAGTTATGCGCCCAGGGGACTAATCGTTCTTGTCTTAACCGGTTACGTGCCTAGCCTAGCAAGGTTAGAGCGGCACTGAGCACGCCTATTAGGGAGACATGCTTCTCTCCTGAACCACAGACTATCACCACGTCACCCTCCTCGGGCTCAAGCCCAGTCTTGAGTTTTTTCCAAGCCTCAGTAGGGAACAACTTCTCTGCGTCTCCTGGGGAGCCAGGGACTTCGAACCTCGACCTTCTGAAGAGATACGTGGTGGCCCCCGACGCGCCCGCCTTTATCGCAGAGTCTCGTTGCTCTATTCCGCTTCTCACCTGGTCGGACTTTCCCTTTATGAGAGCCGCTACCTGTACCTCACCTACGGTCAGCGTCGTCCGCGGAAGCACCAACGTCTTCGGAATCAGCCTCTTCAGTTCGGCGTAAGCGTGCTTTCCCTT
Source organism: archaeon (assembly GCA_021786575.1). Classification (GTDB taxonomy): domain Archaea; phylum Thermoproteota; class Nitrososphaeria; order Nitrososphaerales; family Gagatemarchaeaceae; genus UBA183. The sequence continues at coordinate 210,799 of JAJYMY010000001.1, read as the reverse complement.
TGGAGTCAGTCGACACCCGCTTGCGTTGACCGTAATGTATTCATCAGCCCTGAGCCATTTTATCACGGTCCTTATCGCTCCCTCCCCCAGGCCAGCCTCAGTCGAAAGCGCCTGCCTGCCAATCGCCCCAGAATCCCCGATCGTAAGCAGCACCAGCAGGACGTGCGCAGAAGTGTACGTAGGTACAGGCCCGGGAGCCCTCGAGCGATCGGCCTTCAAGACAGAAGCGAGAACTGACAACTGATACTCCACGGGGCTTGTCATATTTTACCCTATTTCATGCATGGACCCAGAATAAGTGCTGTTTCAAGGACTGATTGTCACTTGTCATCCCATGCTCTCCCGGGGTTGACGAGATGGCCGTGGGATTCACGTCGATAACATTTAATATTGGATGGATAAACCATCCAATCTACCGTTGACCGCCAATTCGAAACCCACCTATGGCGTGGCCCTAGTTTTGGTCGCATTGCTGATAGTCAGCGTAACGGCGAGCGCGTATTACTATTATGAATACAATCAGGTCCGCCAGTCCAAGGATAACTATGTTAGCGAGCTTGTCACCGCAACCAACCAGTACAACCAGCTGGCCTCTAACTACAACTCATCCCTTTCTCTGATCAATAAGACGCTTTCTCTGCTGGTGGGGGCAGTTGCCGTAGTAAACACGTCACTCCCGATATACGCGCAAGCGAGCACCGAACTCTCCCAGCTATGGAGCGAATATCTCAGTCTCTCACCAGCAAAGAGTTCATTCTACAGGGTGGACGTCTTGATCGACTTCGGGAACGGAACTCAGCACTGGTACAATGGGACGCAAGTTCAACCTGGATGGAATATGTATGTGACCACGGTCTTGGTTAGCAACGGGAACCTCCAGGCTCAGTGGTATCCAGAATATCAGGAACACCTAGTATCGGGGATAGACGGCGTCTCGAACTCCAACAGCATGTATTGGTTCCTCTGGACTTACAACAGCACAGCATCATGGCAGGTGGCCCAGGTCGGGGCAGACAACTTGCCAGCCTACAATGGGTCGGTCTATGCGTGGACCTATTGCGGTGTAACTCCGTCATATGCGCCTACGTGCGTCCCATGAATCGTCCAGACACATGCACAAATTTCGCCACAATCATCTGACGACGCCGTGAGGGTTGACAGCAGCGGATGGCCGCGCTAAGGAAGCTCGAACCGTGGCGTGCCGGGATGTCGCGCAGCCTCCACGAGAGACTTCTCAACGTCATCAGGGCTCCGGGCTATCGTGTAGCCAACACCATCTGGCTCCCGATGGTCAGAAGATTACGGCGAAATACTTGAGCCCAGATATAGGGGCCCTGGGTGGGATTTGAACCCACGATCGAGAGGTCCACAGCCTCCAATGCTAACCAAGCTGCACCACCAGGGCCACTAGGTACGGCAGGACTCCTGACCGCCTTTATGTCTTAAGTCGTTCTCTCTCCTCCAGGGCAAAGGGGATAACGGAGTGGTCCTGGGACTACAAACAATGATTCGCTGGTCGTTTATCGAGTTCGACTCGGTGGGCTCGACACAACAGGTGGCTAGGGAGCGAGCTGCATTGGGGGCGCCCGAAGGCACGACCATCATCGCATCCGCCCAGGCCTCGGGGACCGGCCGCATGGGGAGGACGTGGGTCTCCCCTGTCGGAGGGCTCTACATGTCGTTCATCTTACGTCCCGGGTGCCTCCGCCGGCCAGAACTTACCTCGTTAATCGCAGCGGCCGCTGCCGTCGATGGAATCAAAGATGCGACAGGGCTCGCGCCGACGATCAGGTGGCCGAACGACATAACGATGAGGGGACGAAAACTTGGCGGAGCGATAGCCGAGGCAGCCTCACGCGGGGCTGAGGTCGACTGGGTCGTAGTCGGAGTGGGGGTCAACTGTAACGCGCTTCCCTCCGGGGGTCGTGATCTGGAGACAGAATCGACGAGCATCGCCCAAGAGTTGGGGAAGGAGGTCGAAATCCCTAACGTCATGCATTCGATCCTCAACTCGTTCTCAGCGTCGTACGAGCGCTGGCAATCAGGCGAGGACATGAAGGAGGACTGGTCGAGCAAAGTCGGGACCATAGGCAAGGAGGTCTCAATCAAGTTGAAAACAGGCGAAAACCAGTTTTCATGCGTAGCGGAAGGCATCGATGCCGAAGGAAACTTGGTTGTCTCTCTCGAAGGGGAGACCGTAGCCGTCAGCGCTGAGGACCTCGAGCGGCTTCGGGAGAGATTCTAGCGGTTCGACAATAGACTATGGAAACCTGTTTCTCGCGTCTTACTGACCCCATGCTTTTAACGGCCGAACTGAAGACTGGTAGAATTGAGTGGGGCCGAAAGAAACCTCGACGAGATGAACAGGGCCGCAGAACTCGGCGGCGGCCAGCAGAGGATCGATGACCAGCACAAGAAGGGGAAGATGACAGCGCGCGAGAGAATCGACCTTCTCCTCGACCAAGGGACGTTCAACGAGTTCGACAAATTTGTCACCCACAGGTCCGCTGACCTCGGCATGGACAGGTCGCACCCCCTTGGCGACGGGGTCGTGACAGGATACGGGAAGATAGACGGAAGGCTCGTCTACGTCTACGCCCACGACTTCACAGTCTTCGGCGGCTCCCTGGGTGAGGCGCTCATGAAGAAAGTATCTAAGGTCATGGATCTAGCCTTGAAGAACGGCGCGCCGGTAATAGGCCTGAACGACTCAGGGGGGGCGCGAATCCAGGAGGGGGTCTCCAGCCTTGCGGGGGTGAGCGAATTGTTCTTCAGGAACACGCTGGCTTCTGGCGTCATACCTCAAATCAGCGCAGTACTGGGACCCTGCGCCGGCGCCGCTGTCTACTCCCCTGCGATGACAGACTTCATCTTCATGGTCAAGGGGACTAGCCAGATGTTCGTGACCGGGCCCGACGTGGTGAAGGCCGCTCTAGGGGAGACCGTGACCTTCGAGGACCTGGGAGGAGCCATGATACACGCCACTCAGAGCGGCGTAGCTCATTTCATGTATGAAAGCGAGAGCGCATGCCTGAAGTCCATCAGGTCCCTCCTCTCCTATCTCCCCCAGAACAACACGGAAACCCCACCCGCGGCCGAGTGGAAGGGACCTGTGGATGCGGACCCAGAGATGGACTCGCTGGCTCCAGTCGAACCGTACGTCGCCTACGACATCAGGAAGATAGTCGAGAGGCTCGTGGACGATGGCAGTTTTTTGGAGGTGCAGGCCGGGTGGGCCCAAAACATCATGATCGGATTCGGGCGGGTCGCAGGCAACAGTATCGGGATCGTGGCGAACCAACCCCAGGTCCTCGGGGGCGCACTCGACGTGGATAGCTCAGACAAAGCCGCGAGGTTCGTGCGGTTTTGTGACGCGTTCAACATCCCAATCCTTACCCTCGTAGACGTCCCCGGCTACATGCCGGGCACCGATCAGGAGCAGAGGGGACTGATACGCCACGGCTGCAAGCTGCTGTATGCCTACTGCGAGGCGACCGTCCCTAAGGTGACTCTGATCGTGAAGAAGGCCTACGGCGGCGCATACTGCGCCATGGGCTCGAAGTACAGCAGGGCCGACGTCAATTACGCCTGGCCGGGAGCAGAGATCGCTGTGATGGGTCCGGAGGGGGCTACCAACATCATATACAGGAAAGAGATTGAGGCTTCGCCTGACCCCGCCGCCCTCAGGAAGCAGTTGGTCTCGGAATATAGGGCGAAATTCGCCAACCCCTACGTGGCAGCGAGCAGGGGGATCATCGACGAAGTGGTCGCCCCTTCTATGTCGAGGCCCAAGCTCGTCTCAGCCTTCGAGTCCCTGGCAAATAAGAGCGAATTCAGGCCCCCCAAGAAGCACGGCAACATCCAGCTGTGACGCCAGTTGTTCGACAACGTGCTCATAGCCAACCGAGGGGAGATAGCGGTCCGGATAATCAGGACTTGCAAGCTCCTCGGGGTGAAGACCGTTGCCGTCTACTCGGACGTTGATGCCGAGGCTCTCCACGTAAAGCTCGCCGACAGAGCCCTCCGCATAGGCTCCGCAGACCCTGGAGACAGCTACCTGAACATAGACAAGCTAGTCCAGGCCGCCGCAGAAGCCGGCGTCGACGCCCTCCATCCAGGGTATGGCTTCGTCTCCGAGAACTGGAACCTCGCAGAGAAGTGCCGACAGGCGGGCATCAAGTTCGTTGGCCCGAAAGCGAGGACTCTAGTAATAGCCGGGAATAAGGTAGACTGTAAGAGGATAGCGAAGGGGGCCGGGATACCCGTCATCGAAGGGGGCGGGTCTGTCTTCTACACCCTTGAAGGAGCTCTGGATGCCGCGCGGGAGATTGGGTATCCTGTCCTACTCAAGGCAGCCTTTGGTGGAGGGGGGAGGGGGATTAGAGAGGCATCAGACGACAGGCAGCTCGTGCAGGCCTTCAGGCTTGCCACGACAGAGATGAAACGCTCCCTGGGGAAGACGGGGCTCTTCGTAGAAAAACTGGTGAAGCCAGCCCGTCACATCGAAGTGCAGATAGTCTCCGACGGGAGGGGGAAGGTCATCCATCTCGGCGAAAGGGAGTGCAGCATACAGAGGAGGCACCAGAAGCTGCTCGAGATCACCCCCGCCCCGGGGCTCGACGAGCTGGCGCGGATGCGCGTGGCGGAGCACGCGGTGACGCTCGCGAAGGCGCTGGGGTACGAGAACGTGGGGACAGTTGAGTTCCTAATGGACGCTGACCAGAACTTCTATTTCATCGAGGTCAACTCCCGCCTGCAGGTGGAGCACCCCATAACCGAGATGAGAGCGGGCGTCGACCTGGTCAAGGAACAGCTGGAGATAGCTGCCGGGGAGGGAATCGACTATGGGCAGGACGACGTCGAGCTCAAGGGGGCAGCGATTCAGTGCAGGATAAACGCCGAGGACCCGACCGCTGGCTTCGCCCCGTCCAGCGGCAAGGTCGAGAGGCTGTTCTTCCCAGGGGGAGCCGGGGTCAGAATCGACACAGCCCTCTACCCGGGATACATAGTCCCGGAATACTACGACTCGCTGTTGGCTAAGCTCGTGGTTCGGGGGGCCGACTTGGAGGACGCCAGGAGGAGGATGTCGCTCGCCCTTTCGGAGTTCGAGATAGAGGGCCCCAAGACGACGATACCCCTCCAGAGGTTCATCCTCGCGCACGAGGGGTTCGCTAGATGGAACCTTAGCGTCGAGTTCCTCCAGGAGAACAGGATACTGGAGGCTTTCTCCGAGCAGGCTGCGGTCGAGCGGGCGGACCTGGCCACGAAGGGAGCGGTGATAGCCGCCGTACTGTTGGAATCGGGTGCGGGCCACAGCGGACCCAGGCGCCAAGAACACCGTTCCGCACAGCGTCGGATGTCACAGAAGGAGAGGCACTATGACGCGTTATGACTTGAGCGGTGACGACGCCAAGTACGCGGTCGATATCGTCCGGTCTGGGGATGACTACGAGGCGTCAGTCGCCGGCCGCAGGTACACACTGAGGCTGAAACATGGCACCGAGCCGGCTTCATTCATCGCCGAGTTCTCAGACAAGCCAGTCCAGGTGACCGTCGTGGATGTCGCCCCCCAGCGCGTGGTCCTTGTGATCAGCGGGGAGCGCCTGGTATATCGGGCATGGGCGACTGTCATGGAGCAGAGGTCCTCAGACCTTCTACCTCTTCACAAGCAGGCGGGCGTCGTAGCGGCCCCCATGCCAGGGAGGGTAACCGGGGCCCTCGTAAAGGAAGGAGAGCGGGTGAAGGCCGGCGACCCATTGGTGATGATAGAATCGATGAAGATGGAGGTCGCGGTCAGGGCAGATCGCGACGGCGAGGTGGCCGAAATCCTCGTGAACGAAGGTGAAACGGTGAAGCGCGGCCAGGGTCTGATGCGGCTGCGCTAGAGCGACTTCCTTATCGCGCCGAAGTCAGGATATTTCCCTGGGTTCTCGCCGACCCAGCTGTACACTATCCTGCCAGACCCGTCTACGACGAAGACCGCACGGTTGGCGCCGTCGTATCCGCTCATCCCGCCCAGGTCCTTCCATACGACGTCGTAGTCCCTGATGGCTTCACGTTTGAAGTCGCTCAGGAGAGGGAACGTCAGCCCGTACTTCTCCGCGAAGGCCTTGTTAGCGAAGGGCGGGTCTACTGAAATCCCCACAGTCTTAGCCTTCATCTTCTGGAGCTCTCCATGCATGTCCCTGAACTCGCACATCTCCTTGGTGCAGACGCCGGTGAATGCCCCTGGATAGAACGCCAAGATGGTCCTTTGGCCTTCGTCCAGGAAATCTTTCAACTCCCTAAGCTTCAGGTCTGTGTCGTAGAGCGCGAACTTCGGCGCTTTGTCTCCTACTTTGAGCATACTAACCCGTTAGGGGAAGCCATGTAAAAATCCTGCGGTGCCCTGATCAGGCGTCCTGATTCATCAGTCTCCCTCCTCACCTCGCAACGCATATCTGACGTGAGGGTGACCCTCCAACGTTGCTCCCGCCTGGATCGGTCAAGCCGGACTACACTGGATACTGCCTCTCGAACGTCCCTTCCACCGCCGTGTCAATCTTGGGCCAGCGCCCAGGGAGACCCGCCCTCCCGCCGGACGCCCTCGGGAGCGTCGAGACATCAGGCGTGGAGAACGTGATTCTGGTCCTCTGTGACGGGCTAGGGATGAACGAATGGCAGAGGAAGCCCGAGACGGGCTTCTTCGGCGCGCTTTCAAGGAAGGGGAGCGTCATGCCGATAACCACCGTCTTCCCTTCTACCACCGCCGCAGCCCTCACATCTGTCAGCACCGGGCTGACCCCCCAGGAACACGGCCTCCCCGAGTGGTTCGTCTACATGAAGGAGGTCGGGGAGATAGTTGTTACCCTCCCGTTTACCAGGGTCGGGGACCACGGTAGGGACACTCTGAAGGGGATTCTGCCGGGGAGGGCGCTGGTCGACGGCACCACGATCTTCAGGCAGCTGAAGGAGGCAGGTGTCGGCTGCATGTCGTTCATAGGGAGGAGCCTTGCCAACACGGTCTACTCCAAGGCCTCGAGGGACGGGTGCGCCGTGACCCCCTATGTCACGGCTTCAGACCTCGGAGTCTCTCTGAGACGACACATCGAGGGTGCGCGAGGGAGGAACTTCGTCTATGTCTACTGGAGCTATGTCGACACCATCGAACACATCTACGGGCCGAGGACGGACGAAGCCCGCGTCGAGACGTCGCTGATTTCCCACGCCCTCCAAGAGGGCTTCCTTGACAGGCTCGACAGGGGTGCAGCGAAGCGAACCATTGTCATCCTGACTGCAGACCACGGCCAGCTGACCATCGAACCGGAGAAGACGCTGTATATGAACCGCTGGGGGGTTCTGAACAAGAATCTTCGGAAGGACCCGAGGGGAAACCCCATCCCTCCCTGGGGGAGTGCGAGGGACGCATACCTGGCGGTAGAGGATGACACGGTCGACAAGACGAAGTCGTATCTCCAGGAGAAGCTGGACGGGGTCGCCACCGTCCTGGAGACCGAGGAAGCGATCCGCGAAGGCCTCTTCGGCATCAACAGTCCGAGCAGGAGGTTCCGCAGCCGGGTAGGCAACCTGATGATCCTCCCCCACTGCAACAAGACGGTGTGGTACAAGTACGCTAAGGGGAACGCATTGGACCTACGAGGCCACCACGGAGGGCTCACCAAGGACGAGATGGAGGTCCCCCTGGCGGCCGCGAGGCTGTCGGACCTCCAGTAGGCAATCCTGGTGCCGGTCGGCGGCTCACCATTGAGGGAGGACCGCGCCCCTCGCGTCCACAGCGAAGAACCTCGTCCCTTGAGCTATGAGAGGGTTCACTTCGACCTGTCCCAGCGACGGATGCTCGACCAACATCCTCGAGAAGTCAGACACGATCCTCCCGAGCCCGGACGCAGAAACCTTTGGGCCTCCCCTGAAGCCATGCATTGCCGTCCAGAGACGGGTGCTCCTCAGCATCGCCTCCGCCCACGCGGGGGATACAGGCGCGACTGCCATCGCCACCTCGTGAATCAGCTCCGCATTCGTCCCCCCAAGCCCTACGACGACCACTGGCCCGAATGTCGAGTCTCTCTTCCCACCAAGTATAATCTCGACCCCGCCCTCGACCATCTCCTGCAGGAGCACCCCTTCGAAATCGATCCCCTTCCTGCTCGCGAGAGTCCTGAGCCGCGTGACCGCCTTCCCGGCCTCCTCTGCGCTCTCAACCCCAAGCACGACCCCGCCCGCGTCCGTCTTGTGGGAGAGGCCACGAGAAAGGAGCTTGCACGCGACTGGGAACTTCAACCCGCGCACCCTCGTCGCGTCCTCCTCTTTCCGCGCCACGACCGACCGCGGCTCTCTGATCCCATACACCTTCAGCAGGTCCGCCAGCTCTTCGCGCCTTAGCGGCCCTTCCTTCCAAGCATCCGAACGCATGGCGGGTACTGTCGCCTGCGGAGCAGATGGCGCCCCGAGCAGCTCGGCGCGTTGCCACGCAGCGGCAAGGGCCCTCACAGCCCTCTCTGGCGTCGGGAAGCTCGGAACGCCGTTCTCCACGAATTCCTTGTGCATGCGCTCGGCGAGCTCAGACTTGCCGACCACGCACATGCAGGTCGTCTTACCAGACCTCCTGACCACCTCGATGAGCCCTTCCGCGACGTCCGGTCCGATTGCAGGGGCCTGATGTGTAGGGAGCGCGAGTATCATGTCGCACTCGGGCAGCGCCGTGACTTCCTCGACTGCCCTGACAAAGTCCTGAGTCCCCGCGGACGCGGTTAAGTCTACCGGGTTCCCCAGGGAAGCGTTGGAGATGAACCCTGGACCTCCAAGCTTCTTCCGGAGCTTGTCCATGCTACTCGGACTGAGCCTGTCCCCCCTGAGACCCGACCTGATGGCTTCGTCAGTGGCCACCGTTCCGACCCCGCCTGCGTTGGTCACCACTACGAGCCTGTTCCCCGCCGGCCTCGGGAGCATAGAGAGCGAGATGGAGAAGTCAGAAAGCTCCTGGAGATTCGAGGCCTCGACCGCCCCCGCCTGCCTGAACACCGCCTGGTACACAGAATAGTCTCCCACGAGCGAGGCCGTGTGCGTCAGGGCCGCCCTCGCACCGCCCGCGGTCTTCCCGGCCTTGAAGACCACCAGGGGCTTCCTCCTTGTCGCCCTGCGGGCGACCTCTAGGAATTCCCTCCCATCCCTCAAGCCTTCAAGGTACAGGGCGATGACCGTCGTCCGAGGGTCATCAGAGAAATATTCTATCACTTCTTCAACTGAGACGTCTGCCTGGTTCCCGGTACCTACCAGGGCCCTTATCCCCACTCCGTTGTCGGTAAGCTCTTCCACAATCGCCTGCCCGAGGTGCCCGCTCTGGGTGATCATGACGACGCCGCCGGGGGTCGGCTTGAGCGTCGAAGCTATTTCACTGCCGTCGGGGAGACTCTTCGTGGGCCGTAGGAAAAGGGTGTCGACCCCCGTCGTCGTGTCGACGACCCCTATGGTGTTGGGGCCGAGCACCCTCATGCCGGAGCGCTCTGCGACCTCGGCGATCTTCTTCTCGATGTCTTTTCTCCCCACCTCGGCGTAGCCGCTGGTGATGATTATCGCGGCCCTTGTTCCCGCCGCCGCGGCCGCTTCGACCACCTCCATGGTCTGAGACTCCGGGACTGCGACCACGATCAGTTCGGGGACTTCCGGAAGGGCCGATATCGAACGGTATGCCTTCTGTCCAGCGACCGACGCGTGGAAAGGGTTGAGCGCGTAGACTCGAGCCTTCAGCACCCCCTTTTCCCCGCTGGCCAGCAGATTCGCGAAGACTATCGAGCCCATCTTATCCGGGTCAGCGGATACCCCCGCCACAGCTATGCTCTTCGGTTCGAAGAAGCTCTTGATCCCTCTGCGCCCGTGCAACTCCGCCACGTGGGTCTGGACCGAGGCAAAAAAAGCAGCCTACTGGAGTCCGCGGGGTCGGTCTTTCAGTCTACGTTCACTGAAACGTCTACCCCGATCCCCTTCCTTACTGCCCCTGTCACCACGCAGTAGTTTTCGAATATCTGGAGGCACCTGTCCGTCCTCTCTTTGTCAGAATGCTCGCGGAGCTTCACCTTGATGGAGACGTCCACCTTCTTGACCCTCCAGTACCCCTCTTGGTTCCGTTCCACCGTCGGTTCGGCTTCTGTCTCGATGTCCTCCACCGCGACCCTCGACTTGCTCAGGCAGAAGAGGAGGGACGCGCTGAGGCAATTGGCTATCGACGCCGCCAGGACCCGCGACGCATTCGGGCCGTCCAGCCCACCGAGTGGTTCAGGCTCGTCCATGGCGAACCCTTCTCCTTTGACCCCAGGGAAGGTCACCTTGAACTGATACCCCCTGATGAGCTTCACCTTGACCCTCGGCCCAGGTTCAGACATCCTTTCTCGCCTCGCTCGCCACCTCGCGAGATTTAGGGGTCACGCTTCGTGGAACAACTCTAGACTGTTGTCGAGGGTTCCTTTGGCCAGCGCCTTCACCGCTTCGTCCGCGGTGCGAATCCGGGTCACATACGCCTTGATTCCGGCGGTCCTGATTGATTCGAACATCGGTCTCCCCATCCCGCCAGAGATGACGACTTCGCAGTCGGCTATGGCCGAGAGGACTGAATCATGGAACCCTGACTCCTCTCCTCCTATGTGGAGGTGCGCTCCTCTGGCATGCGCCGCCTTGTCCCTGGCCTCCTTCCCTTTCACCTCTCCCTCTAAGATTTCGTAGACTAGGAAGTGCCTGGCCATGCCGAAGTGGGGCGAGACGGTCCGCAAATCGTCAGTAACTACAGCCGCTTTCATGGGCCCCAGGTCGCGGATGCGGGTGGATAAAGCGACTGCCGGTGCGCGCCGGCGAGGCCGCTAGCAGATCTTTGTCTTCAGCTCCACGGCAAGGAGGATGACCGCTGCGCAAACCGCCAAGGCAGCGGCGTATGCGTAAGACCCAAATTGGCTGAAGGTGAAGATCATCCCCATCACCAAGTTGGAGGTGAAGAGGCCGAGGGCCCTGCTCGAGCTGAGCCACCCTAGTCCGCTCGAAAGTTTCCCCGCCTTCGATAGCGTTGATGTCAGGACGGGCTCGAATGTCTCCACGGAGCCGGTCGCGAAGCCCAGGCCCGCGGCACCGAGGTAGTACACCCCGAGGCCGAGGTGCAAGGCGTAGGACGCCCCGATGACAAGCGACGACATGGCGGCAAGGAGGTATCCGAGGGTCCAGAGTGTCCTGAACGGCCTGCGTGACCGGACCGAGCCCAGGAGGTATCCCGCGCCCGCTGACACCCCGAGATATATGCCGAATGTGAGGATTCCGAACGTCGCGCTCCCCTGCGACTGCGCCACAGTCACTATGGGGAACCCCAACGCATAGTAGCTGAACCCAAACAGGGTGGCCGAGACGAGCAGCCACCTGAAGATGAACCTGTTCTCACGCTCCTGACGCCCGGCGCTCTGTGGCGCCTCCTTGGCGGCCTCCGCGTTCGCGGTCAAGAACGCGGGGTGGGGGGCAGTCCTCGCGAGGGCCAGGGCAAGGCTGGAGACTAAAATCGGAATCGCTGTCACGAGGACGATGTCTTCAAGGGGCGCCCCTAGGAGGACGAGGACTATCGAGTAGGCCACCGCGATCATCCCTCCTCCCACGTCCAGGGCGTGCAGGAACCCGAAGACCTTGGACCTGTGGGCAGGGTCTGAAACCTCCACAAGCCACGCCCTCCTAGTGGGCGTGCGGAAGTACCTGGCCCACCATCCGAACACGAAGAGGGCTCCCATGAGCACTATGTTCGGGAAGAGCACACTGATGGACATCAGCGGTATCAGCAGATTCCCCGCGAGCGAGACGCTTTTCTTTCCGTGAGTGTCCCCAAGCTTCCCCCCGACGAGGGAGAAGAGGGAGCCCACGCCGAAGCTGAGCGCGAGAAGCAACCCGTAGATGTAAGCCGGCTCGCGAAGATCTATGACAATGATGAGGGGGAAGACTGCGGTCACCGCCTGATAGCCCATGTCGGCGAAGCACGCCGACAAGGAGAGCAACAGCACGTCCCTGGTGAGCCAGCCCCCGCCCGAGGCAACCGCCGCCTGGCTCAATCTGGGCAATCTCCCCCGAATTCGCTTTGTAAATCTTTGACGGTCAGGCGCCCGCAAGCACTACGTAAGCACCACGAGCCCCGACGCCTTCAACGCTTCTCCGAAGGAGGCCACCACCGCGGGCGCGTGAATCCCCTCGACCCACCTGCTGAGGTTCGCGACGGGAGGACACCCGTCAGGCGGGATGCAGAGCCTGTTCAGCTTCTCCAGGTCCGAGGCAAGGAGGAGAGTCCCATGGACAAGTACGGCCTTGGCGGTCGACTTCGCCGCCAGTCCCGATACCTTGCAGCCTTCGACGTCTATCCTGTTCGGGGGGGAGAACTCGGCCCTTACCCCCAGCCGTCCCAGCGCCTCTACCATGTAACGCGAAGCCTGGCTGAACAGCTTCGTCGGGGATTGGAATCCACCCGCCGACCGGGCGAAGATGCTCCAATTGAGGTTCCCCGGGTCGTGGTAGACCACCCCCCCGCCAGTCTCTCTCTGGACCACCGTCACCCCAAGCGCCTCCGCTACCTCCTCATGGTACCACCCGTAGCGTGCGGTCCTCACCTTCCCTCTAACGAGGCACTCAGAGTTCGTCCAGAACCTCACCGCCTCTATGTTCGCCGAGCTCTCGACGAGCCTGAAGAGCCCGTCTTCGCGGGTCATGTTCAAAGAAGGGTCTGTCACAGAATCGTGGACCAGTTGCACCCTCTTCCCCGAGAACAAGGCCATGGCCAGGCCTCCTGGCTGAATTGAACCTATCTTCACCCCATTATGCCGAACCTTCTCATGAGGAAGAGCTTCGCTCTGTCGTTTATCACCAGGGAAAGCGCCAGGGAGTACCCAAACACCATCCCCACGTAGTACGGCGGGATCGGCGCCATCCCCGGGAGGCCCACGGTGACCAGCCCCGCGACTACGACCATGTCCACTAGGATCGTCCCGATCAGGGCCCTGCTCGGGGCGGACCTCCAGAAGGGACCCCTCTCCCTCACTATAACGAGCGTGAACATCCCAAGGTAGAACAGGGCGGTGAAGACGAATGTCTGCAGGACAGCGGGTTCGCCTGCCAGGCCGAGGTAATTCAGCCCAAGGTACAGGAGCCCGAAGAGCTCGGCCACGGTGAAGACCCCGAGGAGAGCGCTCACCCCCACTAGCCCTGAAACGTTCCACTTCTCGGGTTGCCTCGACCACCTCACCCTGTCTGTGGAAAGCGATATCGTCACGAAATCGACGAGGAACAGCAGGAGGAGAATGTCTAGGGCCGAAACGACGTAGTACCCGGTGATGAGGAACGCCAGGGCGACGAACACCGCGACCTCGAACGTCTTGACGACCTTGTTCAGGATCCACGTGACTATCCTCTGGTAGATCATCCTCCCGACTTGGACTAGAGAGACGATGTTCGACAGCCCTGGCTCGGTCAAGACGGCGCTCGCGGCTCCCTTCGCCACGTCGGTGGCGTTGCTGACGGCTATCCCGACCTCTGCCTGCTTGAGGGCGGGCGCGTCGTTCACCCCGTCCCCTGTCATGCCTGTGACGTGGCCGCCGGCCTGGAGGCTCTTCACGATAACGTACTTGTCCTCGGGGTAGACCTCCGCGAAGCCGTCGCTGTTCCCTGCAAGCTCGGCCGCGGACTTCGGCCTGACTTCGATCACTTTCCTCAGGTCTGTGGCACGGACAACCAAGTCGCCTAGGCCTACCTGTCGCGAGATGTCCCTGGCGACTGGGAGTGCGTCCCCGGTCAGCATCTTGACTGATACGCCAAGTCCCTTCAAGTGGCCGATGAAGTCCCTCGAGTCGGGCCGCGGCGCGTCGTACAAGGCCACAATGCCGCAGAACCGCATTGCGTGGCCGTCCTCAGACATCGCCACCCCCAGAGCCCTGTAGCCCTTGGATGCCAGGTCCGTCAACTTCCCTTCGAGACCGGTCGACTTCACATCGCGGCCGCACAGGCGCGCGACGACCTCGACAGCCCCCTTCATCGCCCTGACCCTCTTCTTCCCTGACGAGACTACAGCTTCGGTCCTCCTCGTAGCAGGGTCGAATGGGATGAACCTCTCCTTCGTGTACGCAGCGAGGTCCAGCCGCCTGTCCCTGGCCGCGGCGAGGAAGGCGAGGTCGATCGGGTCCTGGTTCGCCTCCTGGGATGCCAGCGCTCCATAGAGCAGGGTGGAGCTCTCGTCGAACCCGCTCGCAGGGACCACCTCTGCGACCGAGATGCGGTTTTCCGTTATGGTCCCTGTCTTGTCGACGCAGAGGATGTCCATGGACGCCGCGTCCTCGGACGCGCTCAACCTGGTGACGAGGACCCCTTCCCTGGCTAGCTCCAGGGAGCCGAACGCCATGCTCACAGTGAACATGGCCGGGAGGGCGACCGGGACCGCGAAGACGACGAGCACCAGTGCAAGGGGGATCACCTGCAACAGCTCGGTCCCACGCGTGTAAGAAACCCCGACCACGAGGGCTATCAGTACGCCCACCATCGCCAGCAGATATCTCACCACCCTCGATGTGATCTCCTCCATGTGGAGCTTCGGCCTGGCTTCCTGGAGGAGCTGAGTCGTCCTGCCGAAGTAGGTCCTGGGGCCCGTCGCGACCACGACGGCGTTTGTTTCCCCCGCCCTGACAATCGACCCGGAGTAGAGGATGCCCCCTTCCTTTCTCTCGACCGCCATGGACTCGCCGGTCAGGGCAGACTGGTCCACGCTGAGCTCGGCGGCTTCTATCACCTTCAGGTCGGCCGGGACGAAGTCCCCTGCCCTGACCCTCACGATGTCTCCGGGGACGAGCGCCCTCGCCAGAACCCCCCGCCAGCTCCCGTTTCTCAGGACCCTGGCGCTGACCTGAAGGCGCTGCTTGAGAGCCTGCACGGCCCCTGACGCCTTCTGCTCCTGGAAGAAGCCGACCGCGGCATTGACCCCCAGCAGCGCTGCAATAACCGCGACGTCGAAGTAGTCCTTTAGGAAAAGGGAGAACGCAAGCGTGAACTCGAGCATCCACGCAGTGAACCCCCAGAACTTCCTCCCGAGGCGGACCGCGGATCCTTCCGTCTTCTCAGGGACCTCGTTGGGACCGAACTCCGACAGCCTCCTCTCAGCCGCCTCCTCCTTGAGCCCGGTGGCTGGGTCTGTGTCAAGGGACTTCAGGACGTCGGCCGAAGCGACGTTCTTATAATCGGGCTGGTCGGCCGCGCCTTCATGTGCTCCTTCTCTGGTCGTATGGTTTCACGAGCCCCTGGCTTGCAATGAAGGCGCAACGCTCATCTCTGGGCGAGACGGCTCTTCCTCTCTACCGCCAAGTGCAACCCATCTTTGCTTACAACCACCACTTCGTCCCCGACAGCGAGGTCCTTCTTGCACTTCGCTGACCACTCAAGGCCGTCCACCCTCACCGAGAACGCCCTCCCATCCTTGGTCCTCGCAGTGACGACCCCCTCCTTGCCGACCGGGTCGTAGCCCCTGAACTGGACACGCTCTATCGACTCGGACGCTTTGACTACGAAGAAGACGCCGGCGCCGATAAACAACAGCAGGGACAAGGAGAGCGAGTAGAACCCACGAGTGATCATCCAGCGGACGAGCAGTACCACTCCGACTCCAAGGAACGCTCCGATCATGAAGAGCGAACCAATCCCCCACCTGTCCCATGAGAACAGAGCTACTTCCCCCTCCGCCGGCACGGCTTCAGGTGGCGCATTCCTAAGGGGAGGAGCCGTTCCACTCACCTTATCCACGAGAAATCTGGTTACAAACGAGCCGGCCGAGACTTAACCCTTCCCCCACCTGGACCCCATTGAAGCACGTCGGCGCCGCGCCTTCTGATCGCATCCGCTCCCGTCACGTTCGCGCCGATATCGGCTTTGGTCGTCAGGCGCCCTTCGGGCGGCTTTCTAATTGACGTAATGCAGCAGGAGGGACGCCATCGAAGCAGTCAGGATAGGGGCCCAAGCGGATCGCGCTCCTCCATGTCGCTCAGTACCTGGGGGAGTAGAAGGGGTTGACTCGAACTGGGAACGGTGGCGGGGGTCTAAGGCACGCCGAGGAACTCGTCGTAGTCCCTCGCGGAGAGGACCGGGTTGGACAGGATCTCCTCTCCGAGCTGCCTGGACGGGGCGTCACCGTAGTCGTGACCTGGATAGACTATGGTTGCTGGCGGAAGCTTCAGTATGACGTCGTGCAGGCTCCTGAACAACTCCCTCGGGGAGCCCCCAGGGAGGTCAGTCCTCCCGCAGTTTCCGATGAACAGGGTGTCTCCGGTGAAGAGGCTCTCGCCGTCATAGAGGCAGATGCTGTCTTCGGTGTGTCCCGGGGTATAGATGACCCTGACTTGGGCATCCCCGAGCTGAAGCACATCGCCATCGTCCACGGAGAGGTCGTGGTCGACGGGGGAGCGCCTGTGCGCCACGACCTTGGCTCCGAGCGAGTTGGCTAGTTCCCTAAGCGAAGAAGTGTGGTCAGAGTGCCTGTGGGTGGCGACGGCGAACTTGACTTTGACATCGGTCTCCTCCGCCGCGTCGACTATGGGGTCGATCTCCCACCCAGAGTCGACCACCAGCCCCTCTCCCCCCTGCCTGTCGGCGAGTAGGTACGCGAAGTTCTTCATGGTCCCTACGGCGATCTGTCTGACGAGCATCGCCGGGTCGTGGCGGAACGGCTAGGTATGCATTGCGCCCCAGGGGTCCAGAGCGCCCGCCGAGGAAATCGATGACGGGTGCTCCGAACGAGAATCGTTCCCGATGAGGCTGGAGCCGAGGGGCCTTGGAGTCCCGCATCGGATTCCAATACCGCGGTTTGAAGGAGGCTACTCCAGCGACAAGACATGGATGCGGCGACGACAACGCCTCGGCTTCTTCCACTGACTCGGCTTTCTAGGTCGAGGTCGCGCTTCTGACGAACAAGCTCGGGCAAGTGGGCGGCTGGACCTGCGAAGGTCCACCAGCTTCAGATATCCAGCATGACCGGGCCAGGCGCGCTTTCCATCGCGCCGACGCCCATCTGGGTGATGACCACACGGTGAGCGTCGGGTCAGTCCGGATGCTGCAGGTTCCAGATCCATGTGTGACTGTGGGCTCGTCCCCGCGGGAAGTGTCGTCGCCGGGGACGGGGCAGTTCTACGGGCGTAATCACTGGAGGGCCTAGCGAGAACGCCCTCAGCACAAATTTCTCGAGCCTGTTTGGATTCTGAATCGACCAGGAGTACTACAACATGGCTACGCAGAGAACCGAGGTCACGATTCACTATGAATAGGTACGCACCCTACGCAGGCGCCGTCCTGGCTCTGCTCTTGGCATATGCCTTCAATCTGTTAGCGCCCAATATCCGGGTTGGCGTGGTCGCGGTGCTGCCGCTCGCGCTGACAAGAAGTTGCCCTTTCGCTCGGCTTCCTCATAGGGCTATTGGTCCCGGCGTCTTTCTATCCGTTGTACCTGCTCTCCACGGCGAGCCAGCTCTCGGTGAACATGGCTCAGATCGCCTCCATCCCCGCCGCGCTGGTGGTCATGACCTTGCCTCTTAGCTGCGGCGTAACGATGGGGCTTTCGGGTCTCCTTTGGTCAGGGCTCGTCGAGAACGAACAGGTGAGCGGCTTGCTGCGGAGAACGCCCGCAATCGTGTAAGTACCACAGATTCGGATCTCGGCGTTAGGTCTCCAATAGATGAGTCAGTGCCCTTCGGCGAGCATGATTTTTCTCATGGCGTCCACCTTCTCCTTCATCACGGAGATTGCGGCTTCCAAGTCCCTGCACCCTTCTTCTTCCTTCGAGAGGGCTTCCAAGAGATCGGCGATCTTGCTCGGTGCGCTCCCCATGTCATGCGTTATGTTCCCCAGTGGCGCGTAGTCCAGCCGCCTTGGCATCTCCGAAAAAAGGTCCCGCTGCACCTGATTGACCTCCCGTAGCTTCTCCTGGTCGGTCGCGGCAAGCCAGGAAACTTCTCGCCCTGCGCGCAGGCTGTCGTATAACTGGTCCTGAAGCTTCGTATAAGACGCCCAGTATTTCATCCACGCCTCGTTGAAAGCGGTGAAGATTTCAGCTAGCCTGTCATCCCGGGCCCCGCTCGCCAAGTCGCCACTCGCCGCCAAGGCCATGCTAATAGGGTTTGGATTGATGTTTAATAGGGCCCTGATATGATAATCTCTGTGAGCCAAACCCAGCCTGAGATTTGCGTGACCCACCGAATCAGGCTTCAGCCAGATGGGGCGTCCTCCAACCTCTCATGTCCAGTCTGCGCTCAGATGAGCAACCAAGAGTCCCTCCGTAGGCGTTCCCGACGACGCTAGCAGTTTGAGCCTGCCAGCCCAGCTGTTTCAAAGAACCCTAGTGGTTGCCGAGTCGTGGCCTTGAGCACTCCCGTGTAGGCCTCCTCCGCCACGGGGTTGGCGACGGGTCAGGGTTCGTGGTCCATGGTCTTCGGGCTCGGTCGGTTCCTATGCAACATCGCCATTCGTGGCATTTAATAGGGTGGCCGTCGGCGCTCCCTCATCGGGCGGAATAACGGTAGGACAGGTGATTTCTATTGAGTTTCGGTCAACGAGGATATGGCAATAGGGGAGGTTTCGGAAGAGGTTCCGGGTCCTTCAAGAAGCCGGTTGAGGTCGGGAAGGAGTACAACGTCAGCATCTCCGACACCAGCAGGCGGGGAGAAGGCATTGCCAAAGTCGAGGGGTTCATCGTCTTTGTCCCTGGCACTAAGGTCGGCCAGAATGTGAGGATAAAGGTCACCCAGGTCTCCGAGAGGTTCGCGTCTGGACAGGTCGTAGAAGGTTCAGCAGGATCAGCGTCGGAATCCGCCGCACCCCCGAGCTAGTCGGCGGCACCACCGCGGAACAAGTTGTTCGGTCGACTTTAGTCGACCGCACCCTTCTGTTTTGAAAATCCTATTCGCTTCTCACATGGGCCGCAGATTTGAAGATGCCACTGGTCTGATAGGAGCCGCGACTCGTCCAGCCAACGCAGGGCTAGTGCAGACTCTATGGTTGTCCCAAGAAGAGATTCTAACCGGGACGATTTCTACATAGGCTCTCTTTTCTGCTCTCCTTTCTCTCACCCACCACTCAGGCATCTCCGACGCTCTCCACTGTTTGTCTCTGTACTTCGTCCTCATCGCCTTCTCTATCCTCTCGACCAGCTCTCCTCCTTTCACCACCCTGGTCTGTCCCCATATTACGACCCCTCGGAGTTCCACGTACCTGCTCCCCTCATCCAGAGTACAGCACGCTTTCCCCGAACCTGCCAGCTTCGCCTTCACTTTGTAGTCATGTGTTCTGAGATAGAGTTTTCCGTCCAGAATGCAGAACCACATCGGGGTGACGTGAGGGTAGCCGCTCTCCATGGAAAAGGCGACGTACAGTTTCTCCTTCGAGGCGACGAAGCGCCATATATCCGCCTCAGGAATCGGGGCATACTGTCTGTTGGCACGCCTGTACCTCAGCGCATCACTTTTTCTATGCCGGGGGTAGCACTTCACGCGAGTTCCACCAAATGGAGAGGGTGGACAACCCTCAATCCGGTACCGTCTTCTATCTGAGCGGAGCACACACTGCTTTCTGTGCAAGCCACCTCACAACCGCTCTTCCTGAAGAGTTCGAACAGTGGAGCGCCGACCGCCACAGATAGGTCGTAGCCTAAAGTCCCTGCTTTCATCCCGAATGTACCTCCCATCCCGCAGCAGGTGCCCGTTTCAACTATCTTGACCTTGTAACCTGCCTCTTCTAAGAATCTCACCGCTGGCTTTCCGTTCGACAGCGCCCTGTCATGACAGGGAATATGGAAGCCCACCACTCCACTTACGCCCATGCTGGCTCTCAAACGGAGCGCTCCGAGTTTCGGTTCTATGAACTCAAAGAACGGAAAGCTATGCTCCGCTACTTTGCGCGCCTGATCGCCCGGGACCAGCTTCAGGTACACATCTCGCAGCATATACGTCGCCGTTGGTTCGGTGGCTATTACCTCATACCCGTCGTCTACGTACCTTGACAGGACCTTCAAATTCCGTTCGGCTACCGCTGCAGCCTTCCTAACTTCGCCGTAGGATATGTACGGCATTCCGCTCCACTCCAGGTCGGGGACCTCTACTCTGTACCCTAGTTCCGCAAGGATGTTTATCGCCTTGATACCTAGGTCGGGGTCGTTGTAGTCGGCGTAAACATCGGGGAAGTATACGAGCTTTCCCGCCTTCCCGCTGTGAGTCGCTGCCTCTTTGAGTCTCGGCCTAAGCCTATTCCTGGAGAAATTTGGGAGCGTCCTCCTCCTATCGACGCCGAAAGCCTTCTCCATGAAGTACCTAGTGGCCTTCCGCCTCATCGCCCAGTTCGAAAGCGGAGCGGTAGCGCTTGCAAGTTTCGCGACCTTCTCCGAGCCAGCGAAGAACCTATTCACAACAGGCTGGCCGACCAGATCTACTCTTTGCTGCTTGACTTCTGAAATCATCATTGGTATGTCTATGTCCGCCGGGCAGACCTCCTTGCAGAGCCCGCACGAGATACAGAGATCTGCGTAATCCGCCTTCTTTATCCCATGGATGTTGGATGTCCAAGGTATGCCGATAGGCCCGGGGTAGATGTACCCGAATGTGTGACCACCTAAGACCGAATAGGTCGGGCATGCGTTCATGCAGGCACCGCACCTGATGCAGTCAAGCGCGTCAGAGTATCTGCTGTCAGTCTCCATCTTCGACCTGCCATTATCCAGCACTATTACGTGGAGCTCTCTTCCCGTCTCTTCTCCCCCTAGTGGTGAACGGCTCGAAAATCCAGAGACATATACCGTGATAGGCTGTCCGGTCGCGCTTATGGCCGCAGCGCTGATCACCTTTGCGGCATCCTCCCAGCTAGACACAATCTTCTCGCTTCCAATCAGCACGACGTGCACCTCCGGAGCTCCAGACACCAGTCTCCCGTTCCCTTCGTTTGTCTGAATCACAACGGTCCCTGTATCAGCGATGCCGGCGTTGGCTCCTGTCATGCCAATCTTGGCAGAAAGGAAGATAGGTCTGAGGTAGGATCTTACTTCCCTCAGGATTGTGTCTGGTTCTGCTGGCACCTCCTTCCCGAGCCTTTCAGAGACAAGTTTTGCGACATCGGCCACCGACTTGTGGGCAGCGGGCATCACGAGATGGACAGGCCTTTCGTGAGCCATTTGTACAATGAGCTCACCAAGGTCGGTTTCGATGCAGGTCACCCCCCTCTTCTCCAACTCATGGTCAAACTCTATCTCTTCGGATGTGATGGACTTGGATTTCGCCAAGAGCTTGGCCTCGTGCTCCTTAGCAAGGTTTGCCACATAATCTATTACGGCCGCGCCGTTCTTCGCGAAGAATATCTTCCCGCCGTTGGCTCTGACCTGGGCCGCGAACCTTTCCCGGAGGTCCTGGTTTCCGACGTTCACGCTCTTAATCATGCTGATGTCGCGCTTGATCTGACGTACATCGACATGCTGCCTTTGAATTCCCTCGATCCTGTTTTGCCTGGCCCTGCTGGTCGATCCCCACATCTTCATGGTTAGACCTTCGGTCGTCAGCGATGACCTGATCCTTTGTGCCAACTCCTTCCTGGCGTTCATATCCATCCTAGCACCCCAACCGTCAGAGAGTGGGGCCCATGCACTCCATACAATAACCTGCTTTCTATGTCCGCAGTCTTGCTCGGGCCTGCGATGAAGGAGACGGTAGGCTTCGGGAGCGGGCTCGCCGCCACCATCCTCCCAGCTTCTCTCATTCCAGCTGCGAAGTCTGGGAGCAGGCTCTTCTCTGAAAGCAAAGCCAGGTGGGACATCGGAAGGCAGGACGTTAACTTCACGGCGTCGTCCCACGTGACCTCGAGGAGCGCTCCCTCTTTTACAATGCCGTTCTTCGCCCAAGTGATGCCCAAGTCCGACCCTGACAGGGCCTCCTTCGCGTCACGGTTTCCCATTCTTTCTGGCTCCACTACCTTCACACCGACCAAAGCGGATAGGACAGATTCTCTTACGGGATTCGGGATTCCCCCAACCGCCACAGACAAGGCTCCTGATCTGAGGACCACGTCTTTGACCAGCGCGGACGTCTCCTTCTCCGTCGCAGCGTATACCGCTTCGGCATTCAATGACCTCACCGCCTGGAAGAACAATTCAGTTGGAGGCAACACTGTGACCTTCGCCAACCTGTAGTTGATTTCGCATTCCTATTATTTCTTCAGGTAAACGTCGACGAATCCATCCAAGGAGAACGTTTACTAAACATGATGCTACTGGTTAAGAAGTCCAAAGTTGAAACTCTGCAGTTTCACGTCTGGACCTCGACGTCGGATTGGGGTCTTGGAGGATGGTGGCTGTTACGACCTTACGTCCGTGGATCCTGCCATGTTCTCGGACTGGGCGACAGCTTATGCCGATGCGGGTTCGCCTGCCCGGTTAACGTCTGCAATCCGGGACGCAATGGCCAAGTCCAAGAAGATGAGGCTCCACTACGGCAGGTTGCGCGCGCCGTTCATGCCGAGGGAGATCTGGGCTGCTGGGGTGACCTATATGCGAAGCAGGGAGGCGAGAGAGTCAGAGACCAAGATGAAGGGGCTCTACGATTACGTCTACTCAGCAGAAAGACCCGAACTCTTCGTGAAAGACAGTGGCCTCAGGTGCGTTGGGCCAGGAGAGCCTGTCAGCATAAGGAGCGACAGTAGGTGGACCGTGCCGGAGCCTGAACTATGCGTAGTCCTCGACAGCAAGTTCAGGACTATCGGATACACTGTCGGCAACGATGTCTCTTCGAGGGACATTGAAGGCGAGAACCCCCTCTACCTTCCTCAGGCCAAGGTCTACAAAGGATCGGCGTCCATCGGCCCAGTTATCGCCACCACTGAGGAGATTCCCGACCCTCACTCGCTCAGAATAACCATGGGCATCGAACGCAAGGGGAGGGAGATCTTTAGAGGCGAAGTGAATACATCTCAGATGAAACGAAAGGTCGCCGAGCTCGTGAGATATCTCAGGAAGGACAACCTCATCGGAACCCTCACGGTCCTCATGACCGGGACCTCCATCGTCCCCCCAGATTCCTTTACCCTTCATGATGGGGACATAGTAGAGATAGAAATCGAGAAGATCGGAACGCTCCGGAACCCTGTGAAGCAGCTTCTTCAATAGCCAAGATAGACTGTCTTCTCCCGACTGTAGAATTCGAGCCCCTCCTCTCCCAACTCCTTCCAGGTCCCAGCCCCTGATTTCTTGAAGCCGCCGAAAGGAGCCTGGAGCTCGAGCCCCACCGTCGGCTTGTTGACTTTGATCACACCCGTCTGGACACCGTCGATGAAGGAGTTGATGTGGTTGAAGTCCTTTGAGACGATCCCCGCCGTGTGGCCGTACTCGACCGAGTTGACGAGGTCGATCGCGCCTTCGATCGTGTCGGCAGAGGTCAACGAAAGGATCGGGCCGAATATCTCCTCATCGAAAATCTTCATCCCTGGTGTGACGTCGTCGAACACCGTGGGCTCAAGGAAGAGGCCTTGAGACTTTCCAGCTCCACCATGTAATAGCTTCCCACCTTCATCCTCTCCCGCGCGGATGTAGTCCACGTCCTTTCGATACTGGTCCTGGTCAACCACCGGGCCCATGTTCACGCCGGGCTGGGTCCCCGGCCCGACCTTCCATGTCTTCAGTCTCTCCAGCAAACGGGCCTTGAACCCGTCTTCAACGCTCGCGTGGACTATCAGCCTGCTCGTTGCGGTGCAAGATTGGCCGGTGAGCCCGAACGCGCCCCGAACGGCCAGGTCGGCCCCAAGCGCAAGGTCTGCTTCAGAGTCCACGTAGAGAGCGTTTTTCCCTCCAAGTTCAAGTTGTACCCTTGTCATCGTCCTCTTCGAGGCCAATCGCTGTCCCACCCGCGTCCCTACTCCCGTCGAGCCCGTCAGTGATACCGCGGCGACGTCCTCGTGAGCCACGATGACATCCCCGACTTCTCCACCTCGACCGACCACCAGGTTCAGTACACCCTTCGGGAGGCCTACTGCATCGAGCACTTCAGCGATCTTGGCTGCCATCAGGGGGGTCTTCGTGGCAGGCTTGAACACAAGTGAGTCCCCTGCCGCGAGCGCTGGCGCGATCTTCCACGCGGGAATCGACGAGGGGAAGTTCCATGGGGTTATCACAGCCACGACGCCGACCGGCTCCCTAAATGTCATTATCCTCGTCCTCGGTTCGGCCGAAGGTAGCGTGATCCCACCGTGCTTATAGGCCATGGCCCCGTAGAACTTGAAGAGAGCGCAGCTCCTCGAGACCTCGGCCATGCTGTCTGCCAGTGTCTTGCCCTCCTCCAGCGTCATCAACTCGGACAACTCCTCGACTAGCGACTCCATGACTTCCCCCGCTTTCAGCAGGATTGCGCCCCGCTTCGGCCCCGGGGTAGACGACCAATGTTCGACCTTGGAACGGGCGCTCTCGACCGCTGCTTCCGCGTCCGTCTTTGAGAAGAGCCTGATCTTCGCTAATATGTGCGAGGCATCGGCAGGGTCTGCATCTTCAATCTGTTCAGCGCTCCCGGTGATATATTTGTTGGCTAGTTCCTGGTAATCTGTCATGTTAGGTTTCTCCTACACAGCGTATTTCTGTATTCCTTGACCACTATGGAACATACAAGAGCGTATTAAGCTCCCGCAACAGCAGTCAGACGATGGGCAGCTTTCTTGTGACGGGCGGTACAGGACAGATTGGGGCATTTCTCTGTGAGGAACTGATGAACGCCGGTCACAAGGTGGTCTGCTACGACTTCAAACCCAACATGGACAACGTCGGGAAGCTGGCCGGTCGTCTGACCGTAGAGGCAGCAGACGTGACCGACTTCAACTATCTGATGCACGCGATAAAAGAGAATTCGGTGGACCACATCATTCACCTCGCGGCACTAGTACTTCTCGACTCCATGAAGCATCCGGCGAGGGCCTATCATGTCAATATCATAGGGACTAACAACGTGTTGGAAGCGGCGAGGCTTCTAGACATCAAGAAGGTGGTGTTCGCTAGCTCTGTGTCCGTGTACGGCTCCGTCAGCTCGAAGCGCATCGGCATCGTCGACGAGGATGACATCCCTAACCCTCCCCCCGATCCTTATTCCACTTCTAAGATCACAGACGAGCTGATGGGGAGGTACTACCGTGAATCTTATGGGATGGACGTCACCTGCATGCGTATAACAGCTGCCTGGGGACCAGGAAGGTACTGGGGGTACACTGGGCAGTTCAATGACTTCATCAGAAGGGCTGCTCTAGGACAAGACGCACCGTTCCCTGCGGACTTTTCATACAGGGAGGGGAAGCTAAGGTGGATGTACGTGAAGGACGTCGGCTACTGTTTCTCTTTCGTATCGGCGCTCCCTCGTAGTAAAGACTATCTGTATAACTTGGGCATCGACTTCCCGTTCAACCACAGGGACGTGATTGAGTCGCTCTCCGACATCCTTCCAGGCCGGAGCTTCCAGGTGAAGGAGCTGGGCTCACCCACGTCGGTGTCGGCTGCTGTCGCGGGGCCAAATGGACTGGACGTTGACTGCACAAGGTTGTACGACCGACTAGGATTCAGGCCGAGGTTTAAGCTCAAGTCAGCACTAGAAGACATGGTAAGGTTCGAGAGAGAGAAAGCAGGGATGGCGCCTGGAGCCTAGCACCGGACGTTTCCAGACAGGACTCTGCGGTCCGCCATGTTAGACTTCGCATCTCACCTCGATTCCCGAGTCCTCCCATACAGCGAACTCCGTCATGGCCATCCGTGTTCCAAGACTTACGTTTCCGACGTGCAGCTTCAGGATTACATCTGTCAGGCGAGCCTGAACTCACTCTTGCCTGGCTGGTCCGGCATCTGGGACGTCCAGAGCTGCCCGCGATGTCTTCCCCTCATCAAACGCGGAGCAGAATGCTCTTGCAGCTGCTGTGGGGACACATGAAGTCTTGACTTACGTTTCGTTTCTCTAAACCGGTTCCACTTATGCCCAAGCCAGGCTGAGCCGCCCCTCGCGCCTCAATCGTAGATGCGGAGTCCATAGATGTCGCCCCCGGCCTGATGCGCCTGGGCTCTTTTCACTCTGTGTACAACCCGAAGTCCCTCGCCTTGTTCACCTTCTAGATGACCGCGACCGGATGAATCGGAGAACCCGTCCCGCCCCTGATCTTCAGGGGCAGGCAGACGAACAAGAACTCATACGCCTTAGCCTTGGCGAGAGTGCTCAGCTTCAGATTCTCCAACAGGTGCACACCATTTTCTGTTATCAATATCTGGTGCACCACCCCGTCCTCGGAAGGATCTTCATTGGGCTCGACTTCGACACTCTGGGTGTCGCTCCCTACTGCCACAACCCTCGCTCTTGCCAACCACCTCGCAGCTTCGGCCCCGATTCCGGGCATCGTAGATAGATACTTCTGGTTGTCAGCCTTCCAGAACCGCTCCCATCCAGTGTAGATTAGTACGGTGTCCCCTGACTTCACTGAGAGTCCCTCCTGAGCTAGCACGCTGCGGCAGTCATCCAATGTTATAACCTCCCTTTCATTGTACTCGTGGTTCAATGTCATGTCTATCAGCACCCCTCGAGATATGAGGGGGGGCATGGTCTCCATGCCGAGTTTCTTCGTCCCACGCGTTGTAGTGACTCTCCTCGTATCTACTCCATTGTAGAATCTGTTCCCTATCGCTGCATGATTGAGCCCGTCAATATGCGTCCCTGTGTGGTCGGACATCTCCATGCGCAGGTTAGTGAATGCTATCCTGTTGGTGTTCGGGAAGGAGCGTGAGAAGTATTCAAGCATTTCGGGGGCGCTGCGATAGGTCGAGTAGATGAAGTCCTGATGGAACCAGTTGACAGGCATCCCTTCCTCAAGGACGTGACTGAGGCTGAAGATACGCCCGCTTCTGGCGAGCCTCAGGGCCGTGACAACACTCTTCGAGGTCTGCAGGTTCATTGCCCCAATCTGGTCGTCTTTACCGAACCGCCTGGCTCTCGTGCGCTAGTCCTTAGGCCTCAGAGATTTAAGCGAGCCTGACGAGTCCTCTCTTAACCCTTATAATGTTCAGAACGGCACAAAAAATTCTTGGTCAGGGTCGTCCTCGAGAACGTCGAGAAGTCGTACGGACCCGTCAAAATAATCAACAATCTGAACCTTGAAGTCGGGGAAAGAGAGTTTCTGACGCTACTAGGACCTTCAGGGTGCGGGAAGACGACCACTCTCAGGTGCATCGCGGGCCTAGAAAGTGTAGATAGCGGGAAGATAATCATCGAAGGGCGCGTAATGAACGACGTCCCCCCCCAAGAGCGGGACATCGCCATGGTCTTTCAAAACTATGCCCTTTACCCTTTTATGAGCGTGAGGGACAACATCACGTTCCCTCTTAGACTACACAAAGTTCCAAAGGACAAGGTAGAGCGGAAGTTGAACGAGGTAGCTGATTTACTCCACATTTCAGGGCTGCTGTCGAGGAAACCGAAGCAGCTGAGCGGCGGGGAGCAACAGCGGGTCGCCATAGGAAGAGCGTTGATCCGGGACCCGAAGCTCTTTCTGATGGACGAGCCATTCTCAAACCTCGACGCCACGCTGAGAGTGCAGACGCGATCTGAGGTCAAGAGGCTGCAGAGGGAGCTCGGGATAACCACGATTTTCGTCACCCACGACCAGGCTGAGGCGATGGCATTGTCAGACCGGATTGCTGTGATGAGCAAGGGTGATCTCCTGCAAGTGGGGAACCCTAATCAGATCTACGAAGTTCCGGTGAACGTGACTGTCGCCCAGTTCATGGGCTCGCCGCCGATGAACGTGCTTGACGCCCGCCTGTCTAGGCCCGACAGGGTGGAATTGAATGATGGAAAGGGAGGTGTGGTGGTGCTTGAGAGAGAGGAGGCCAGGAGGGCAACTGCTTCATTCGAAGGGGACAGCGTGAGGATAGGCTTTCGGCCCGAGGACGCAACTTTCTCTGTCGGCGCTTCACAGGGCATCCAGGCCGAAGTCTATGTCGAAGAGCCGTCCGGTACGCATGTTCTTATCACTCTGAAGGTGGGTGAAGACTTTGTGAAGGTCGTGATGCCCGCGGGATTCAAGTCCGTAATCGGGGCAAAGGGAGGGATATCCATCGCCGAAGGGAAGTTGCACATGTTTGACGTGGAGTCTGGGCGGAGAATCGGCTGAGCCCGTTCAGCCCCTGACGGCGCCCAGTCCGAGACCCGCCTCAATGTACTTCTCTAGGCCGACGAACAGGCCTATCATCAGCATGATGGTTACAACCGTCCCTGAGAGCTGGATTGCGTATTGCAGGTTCGGGAAGGTGCTCCCGTTGATTAGGACACTTGCGAGGCCTTGCGGGAGCATGTAGAGCGTGGCATCTCTGAGGACGAACAGAGGGAGGAGATAGTTGTTCCAAGTCCCTGCGAAGATGATGATGAAAATAGTTACCAATGCTGGCCTGAAATAGCGGAGGGCTATCGAAGTGAAGACCTTCCACTCTGATGCGCCGTCGATTCTAGCCGCATCCAGCACGTCCTTTGGAATGGTCTCTTGAGCATAAATCGTCATGAAGTACGTCCCAAAGGCACTAACTGCGGTAGGAAAGATCACTCCCTCGTAGGTGTTGACTAGTCCAATCTGCTGCTCCAGCACGAACGTGGGAAATGCGATGGCGGTGCTGGGAATCATCAAACCTATGGCTACGGCGAGAGTAAGGAACCTCTTCCCTCTAAACGTGTACTTGCCGAGGGCGAACCCCGCCATGGCCGCGACCAGCGCCCCAATCACACCCGCAGACCCGGCTTCAATTAGGCTGTTGCCGAGCCAGAGCAGGAGACTCGATTTCGTGAACGCGTAAATGAAGTTGAAGAGGGTGGGATTGTTGAACCAGATTGGGCTTCCAGAGAAGGCGACGCTATAGAGTTTGGTGCTCGCCACTACCGCCCACCAGACAGGGAGGAGGAAGTAGACCGCCAGTGCGGCAACGATTACGATGGTGAAGGTGTTGGAGATTGATTTCCTCAATTCAATTCTCCGACCAGAAGTAGCGGACGCCAACCACCGCGACGACTAAGGAGATGGCGATAAGGATAAACGCAATCGCGCCTGCGTAGTTGAACTCTTCAAGGAAGTAGGTCACGTGGTATATGTACAAGTTAGGGGTGAATCCGAACGGTACGCTACTGAGGTTAGAGAGAGTGAACGGCTCGTTGAAGAGAAGTTGGTCTCCTATGATGGTTAGCATTATGATGAAGGCGAAGTACTTCTTCAACATTGGAATCTTGACGCGCCGGGTAATCTGCCAGCCTGAAGCGCCGTCCAGCCTCGCCGCGTCGTAGAGTGTGTTCGGGATCGAGTTGAGACCTGCGAGAAGGATTACAACGTTGTATCCCAGCCACTCCCACACTATTATGTTCAGCATCGCATAGATTATGTCGTTCGGGGCAAGTAGGTTCGGACTCAGGCCGAGAAGCGACAGGAAGCTGTAGATGGGTCCTCCGGCGGTGTACATGTACCCCCACATCAGTGTTCCTATGACCGTAGGGACACCGTAGGGCAGGAAGACAATCACCTTCCCAAGGGCACCGAGCTTCCCCCTCCTGGAATCCAAGAAGAGGGCTATCAGGAACGCCCCAACGAGCATTATCGGGACCCAGAGTAGGGTGAGGTACAGCATGCTTTCGTACCCCTGCCAGAAAGTGCCGTCAGTAATTGCTCTGCTGTACTGCGCCGCGCCCACATAGTTCGTAAACAGGCTCTTGGCAGCCGGGGGGGCATTGAAGAACGACAGCCCCAGGGTGTATAGCACTGGGACGATGAGGAAAATCAGAAACAGAGAGAAGAACGGGAGAAGAAAGAGTAGGAGGTGAGCGAGCTTCGCCAAGCCCTCTCACTCTCTGCCTCTACAGTCAGACGTGGTGTTGGTTGTGGTGTCCGGCTTAGTGGCCGACTCCGACCACTATGCCACCGTTGGACTGTACGTAGGAGATCATGATTGTCTCTGTGTTCTGTAGAGCCTGTGCGAAGGTGATCTGTCCGGCTGCGGCCTCCGTCAGTTGCTCCTGCAGGATTTCTTGGAGGGTGATTTGATACGGGCTCCAGGTCCACTGGGTTCCTGCGCTCTCTTGTGCTTTCAGGTAGACAAGACCGATGTTCTCGCCGCCAAAGTACGAATTGTTCCCTAGGAAGACAGATGTGCCGTTGGGGTAATTGAGAGACTGCAGGTAGTGGGTGTTGGAAGTCCATTGGCCTCCCTGGGTCCACATGTACGGTAGGACCTGAGGAGTCTGGGTCGTGAAGTAGTCGAACATGAACGCTGGACCTGGGTATTTGGCATTCGCTGCCACCCCAAGACAGCTCCCGCCTACCACGCCGGTCGTGAAACTCGACGTCGAGTTCTGAGGCATATTCGAGATACGCCAGAGACCAGCCTCGTTGGGGGCGGTTGCCTGGATGACATAACGCGGATACCACGCCGCCGCGGTGACGAACGAGGCTATCTCAGAACCAGCTAGTTCTTGATTGAACTGTGGCGTGTACATGTTGATGGCCTGGACTTCTCCAGCTTTGATCATGTTCCCCCAGTAGTTAATCACATTGAGGTTGGTGGTGCTGTTGATGACAACGTTGTAGGCCGTGCTGTTCACAGGGGTGATCATGTTGCCACCTGCTGCCCAGAAGAGGCCCATCAGGTCTGCTGATGGCTCGTTGGGGGGGAACACGGTCATCGTTATCGAACTGTTCTCCGAGTGAAGCTTCACCGCGTCAGCTTGGAACTGTGCCCACGTGCTGGGCACTGTCAGGCCATATTTGGTGAAGATGTCTTCCCTGTAGGCGAAAGCAACTGGACCGAAGTCCTCAGGGACACAGTAGACTGCGTTCTTCTGCCCTGCCGAGACGAGGTTCAGCGCGGACGGAGAAATCTCAGAGTTGAGGCTGGATAAGTACTCGTTGAACCAAGGTGCGATATTCATCACCTCGCCCGTGGCCACTTCCTGAGGAAGCTGGAAGTACTGTATCCTGAATGCGTCATAGACATACTGATGTGTCTCGAGGGCGCTCAGAAGCCCCGAGACATCTTGGTTCGGAGACTGCGCCACGTGGATGTTGGGGAAGGCTGCCTCGAAGTCCTGGACTGCTTGGGGTAACGGGTACCCACTCCACGCATATTCATTTATTGTGATTGGGGTGGATGGGTAAAACGCTTGTATCATCGCTTCAGGAACATTTGCCACCGAAGGGTAGGTCCCGGTGAAGCTAGTGGAGGTCTGGGTTGCCGTGGACGAACTTGTCGTCGTTGTCGTCGTCGCAGTTGTCTTCGCGGAACTGGAGGTGGCGTACAGGTAAACACCCGACGCTGCAACAATGATGATTATGACAAGGATTCCGACTGTGACTGTTTTACCGATAGCTCTACGGCTATCCAATTTTCACCAGCATAACACCACTCGAGAATATTTAAAGGATTGCGACACTATAATCTTCATCCCCAGCAAGCAGGGGATAGCATTTATCTCAGCATCGAGGAGAAACGGCCAGAAAGATGAAACTCCGCTCCCGGGGGACGAACAGGACGCCAATCAACTTTGCCGCTGTCATTCTGGGGGCGTATGCCCTCGCGCTTTTCCTCTTTGCAATACTGATCCGCTTCGCGGTGGTCCCTGACTCCATTTCCCTGGTGGAGTCTCTGAAGCCTTCTCCATATGGGATAGGTGTAGGCTCATACTCGTTAGGCTACGTCTCGGTGTTTGTGCTGGGTATCTCGACCCTCTTGGCGGTATGGGGGAGAAAAGGGCGGGGCATCGTCTCAACTCCGGGGGCTATCGCGGTGTTTCTGTTGGGCACACTCCTTGCCTCGTCTTTCTCTGCGGTTTCATTCTCCATAGCTCCGTCGAAGTGGGTCTACTCCGTTCAGGACAGCGCCCAGGGATTCACCCTGATAGTGTCATACAACTCAACGGTGGTAACACAGGGGACGAATCTCACCATCCACTACGCATTGACCGACAACTCCTACACCCTTTCCACACCGTACTATCTCTTCGGAGGGCAGTTCAGCATGGTCTTCTATAATTCGACAGGGAAACAGGTTGTCGCGTTTAGAGCGCCAATAACGTTCACTCGAAATGCGAGCCAGTATACAGTGCAGCTCCAACCTGGCGAAGTCTGGTCGACGAACCTGGAGTGGGATGGCTTGATAGTGCCCACCAACGCCAGCAGCTATATGGCTCCGCCTGGGGCATACACCCTGTCTTCTTACGCGGTCCTCCAAGACGCGAACGCGAGTCTCTACGTGGTACTGAATCCCCACAACATTCCAATAACTGTAAGTCTGTGAGCGCAGGAGACGTCCGGTACTGTCATGCCTCCAGGCAGACGTCCAAAGTCTCCTTTATCACCGTGTGGGGGATTATAGTCTGCGTATTCACGACCCCCTCAATCCGCGTAACTTCGTATAGCAGGTCCCTCGCAGACTCCATATCGCTTCTCCTAGCAATGAAGAGTATGTCATACGGCCCGAACGTAAGGTAAACGCTCTGGACTCCCGGGATGCCAGCGATTTGGGCGGCAATCTTCTTCTGCTCCGGACCAGATCCTTCGCACCTCGCTTGGCTCACGACCAGATAGTCTTGCCCTACGCCTTTGGGATTTATCCTATAGTGCGATCCATCCAGAATCCCCTCGCCCTTGAGGCGTCTTATTCTATAGGAGACAGCCATCTTCGAGAGCCCCAACTGTTTCCCGATTGTAGACAGAGACTGCTCCCCGTCGTTCTGGAGGACCCCCAAAAGGAGTCTGTCTTTGGGGTCTAGCCCACGATTTCGTCTCTTCATCGGGGCTCTTTCATGGCTGGAGTGTGTCGATACCTTCGGCAACTCTTCTTAGCTACCTAGACCGTGGGCGCGGATATATGTTTCCGAAGTCGTCTTCCAGGCCGTAAAGTGATTCGACCGAATCGTGACACGATTTCAAGCAATGTCTAAATATGGTTGTAAGATGTCCACAGCTGGTGCGCGAACGATGGGTAACCATCAGTCGCTAGGCTCTGCCTTTCTTTCGGGGTACTTGGAAGATATCGAGACCAAAAGAATCCGCCAGTCAAAATCTCCGCTGAGGTTAGACAATGGTTCCATGATGGAACTTACCGCATCCATTATGGAGAAGGGATTGCTCGAGCCGATTGTGGTTAGACCCTCTGGAGACGTGTTCGAGGTCGTTGCGGGGAACCGAAGGCTTGAAGCGTGCCGTTCCCTGAAGATTTCCCGAATACTCTGCCACGTCGTCGACTTGGATGACAGGGAGTCATACGAAGTATCACTGACAGAGAACATCCACAGGAAGACGCTCAACCCTGTAGAAGAGGGGCTGGCGTTCAGGAAGTACGTTGAAAGGTTTGGTTATGGCAGCGCCTCGGAGCTTGCCAGGAGGATTGACAAGAGTCCTTCATACATCAGCCGGAGAATCGCATTGTTAGACCTCCCTAAGGAGGTGCGGGACGGGCTACTTTTGCGCGGCGCAAAGGTGGGGGTGGCTCAGGAGCTCATCCCACTCGACAACGGGCAGAGAGAGGAGCTAGTCGAATTGATCGCAAGGGCTGGGTTGAGCAAGAGGAGCGAGGTAAGAAGACTAGTCAGGAAGCTAACTGTGGAAGATAATGATTATGGTCCGGGGGCGTGGCGCCGTGGGCTATCGGCATACGAAAGGACCGAAGTCAGGGCGCACATGATAGAGAGGACGCTCGCAAAGTGCATAGCTTCACTAAAGGAGAACATGGGGAGGTTCGACCATGCGATGAGCTCACTACCCGCCGACGACGAAGACTCCTGGATCCTGAGCGAGGCCCTTATGTGGCACCGTCGTAGCATGAACAGCCAGATGGACGACCTTCTCAGGCTTCGCAAGCGATTCAGGAAGTCATTCAGAGAACTGCAATAGGCCCCGTCGACAGACCGCCGCAGTCGGCTTGAACCTATCTTGAGGTTCGCGAAAAGTTAATCCCGCCACCAATCTCTCCCCCGCTTAGAGTCAAGTGAAAATTCTGAACTACGAGGTCGGTGGCGCCATGCGCGTAGGGGTGCTCGTGGATGGGCAGATTTTCAGGATAGCTCATTCGGCTAACGTCGAGGAACTGATTCAGCGAGGCCCTCGGGAACTCGCAAGGATTTCCACAGCGAGTCATCCAGAGGAAATGAATGAGGTGAGAGTCAGGCCTCCGATACTTAGGCCAGATAAGATTCTCCTCGCAGCCGTCAACTACAAGTCCCATGGCGCTGAACAAAACGCTACGCGCCCCGCAGAGCCGTACTTCTTTACCAAATTTAGCAGCTGCATAATCGGCCAGGGGGATCCTATCTTGGTTCCCAGAGTTTCGAAGGAGGTGGATTGGGAGGCTGAGCTGGCCGTTGTTATGGGGAGAAAGTGCAGGTACGCCTCGAAGGCCGACTCGCTTTCGTACGTCGCGGGGTTCACAGTGGCCAACGACGTGAGTTTTCGAGACCTACAGTTCCCGCAGGGGTGGCCCGAGAAGACGAACACGCTCGGGCAAAACTGGGTGAAGGGCAAGGCCCTCGACGCTGCCTTCCCGCTCGGACCCTGGTTGGTTACCACAGATGAAATCCCCGACCCCCAAGGCCTACGGCTTTCCCTGCGCGTCAACGGCGCAGAAAGGCAGAGCGCGAGCACAGAAGACATGATATTCTCCGTGGCAGAGTTGATAGAATATCTGTCATCAGGCCTTACCTTGTTGCCAGGGGACATAATATCAACCGGGACCCCAGCGGGAGTAGCAGCCTTTACCGGCGCACCATATCTGAAGGACGGAGACATCGTGGAGACGTCCATCGACAGGATTGGGACCCTGACGAATCCAGTCAAGGCCGAATAAACGCGCGCCCCTGGAACGCCTACGAAATGCTATAAACCAGATTTGGAAGTCGTGGCACGGATGAATATATCCAAGGTAGAAACAATCAGGATCGGGCAGCCCACCACCGAATTCTACGAGCGGGATGCCCTCGCTGTAGTGGGGGGAGCGGAGCACCCGATGGACATCGCAATTGTCAAGGTAGAGACGAGCAAGGGGGAGGTCGGGTACGGCGAATGCGTGTCCTACGGAGGCCTCGAGCC
The DNA here is from genome assembly GCA_021786575.1 of archaeon. Taxonomy (GTDB): domain Archaea; phylum Thermoproteota; class Nitrososphaeria; order Nitrososphaerales; family Gagatemarchaeaceae; genus UBA183. Next base: position 175,678 of record JAJYMY010000001.1, on the reverse strand, counting down.
CGTAGCAGTCTCGGTGGAGAAGGTGCTCGGCCCGCTGATCAAGGGGGAAGAGTCGTCCACAATCACACATCTCTGGGACAAGATGTACATGGCCACCTTCCGTCTTGGCAGGAGGGGGGTGATGATATCCGCCATGAGTGGGGTTGACATAGCTCTCTGGGATCTTTTAGGAAAGGAGTTGGGTGCCCCAGTCTACAAGCTGATTGGGGGGGCCGACAGAAGGGTGAAGGGCTACGTCACAGGAGGTTACTACAGGAGCGACAAGGATCTCGCCAAACTCGTCGAGGAAGAGAGAAGCTACCTCAGGGCAGGCTTCGACACCGTGAAGATGAAGATCGGCGCCCTTCCAATCGCGCAGGACGTCAAGAGGATCAAGAGCGTGAAGGACGCCTTCGGTGACAAAATCCACGTCGCAGTCGACGCGAACAACACGTTCAACTTCAATTCTGCGCTGAGGATGGGGAGAGAGCTGGAGAAGCTCGGCGTCGAATTCTTCGAAGAGCCAATCCCAACGGACCACCCTGAGCTTAGCGCCGAGTTGGCTAGGTCCCTAGACGTGCCCGTGGCAGGGTATGAGACTGCCTATACTCTGTACGAGTACAGAGACTTCATCGAGAAACACGCGGTGGATATCGTGCAGAACGACGCCGCTTGGAACGGAGGGATAACGGAGATGCTCAGGATTGGCGTGCTTGCGCGGGCCCACGGGCTCCCCGTCATTCCTCACTACTCAGCTGGTGGGATAGGTTTCGTGGCAAGCCTCCACGCCGCCCTGGCCATGAACTCCCCGATGATAGAGTACCATCTCAGGCCGAACCCGTTCAGGGACGGTCTCGCTGGCGAGGCGATAAGACACGAGAAGGGCGAGTTTCTCCCTCCAAAGAAGCCGGGTCTTGGAATCAGTCCCGACGATAGAATCATCGAGAAGTACAGGGTCAAGTAACGCAGCGCAGCGGCTAGAAGACCGTCGAGGCGAACAGCTCGAGGGACGGGTACTTCGGGTAATCCATGAACATCAGTTCGAATCGCTGGCACCCCAATTCCACGTACCCCTTCAGTCTCTCCCTCACCTGGGAAGGCGTCCCGATTATGGTCTTCTCCATGTTGAACCTGTAGTCGGCCGAAGGGAGCTGAACCACGCTGGAACCGAGAGCGTCGACGACATTCATTACCCGCCGTTTCTTTTCTCTCAGCTTGTCTTCGTTCTCTGCGATAAGGACATGGGCATGGATACTTCGCTTGACCTCGTCTTCTTTTCTCCCGTTCTTCTTGAGCCCTTCCTTCAGCAGCCTTACCTTCTCCGTATACTGGCCGTAGGATGGTTCGGCCCCGATGTCCCATTCGTCGGCATACTTCGCAGCGAGCGCTATCACCCTCCTCCCCCACCCGCCGATAAGCAGCGGCACCTTTTTCGAAGGCTTGGGGTTGTTGACCATGTTATTCACGGAGTAATGCTCTCCTTTGTAGCTGAACTTTTCCCGGTTCATCAGGCCTAGGATAACTTCAATCCCTTCCTGCAGCATATCCACTCTTTTGCCTGCAGGGGGGAATTCGAATCCTAGAGCTTCGTATTCGAGCTGGTACCAGCCTGCGCCATACCCGAGAATGAACCTGTTGCCTGACATGAGCGCTAGGGAAGACGCCATCTTGGCCACCAGGGTCGGGTTCCTGTAGTTGTTGCACGCCACCCAAGTCCCAAGCTTCACTTTCGACGTCAACTGTGACAAGGCGCTCAGAGTGGTCCACACTTCGAAAGTCATCCCATTTTTGCCTAGCATGAAGTGGTCCGGTGACCAGAGCGACTCGTAACCAAGTGATTCAGCATCCTTCGCGAAGCCAACCACCCTCTCCCACGTGACGTCGTCGTTCAAGGTCAGGTCATACAGCCCCCAGTACTCCTCGGCCCCGGGGGTTCCAGTGGCGTCTCCAGCGTAAGTGGGGAGCGCAGCCCCGAATGCAGCCTCGACTCCCGGCATGGACTCGATTGCCGTCTGACTACGTAAAAGTGTTCTGAAAGAACATATGCACCCGGGTGTGAGACGCGCCTATGGAAAGGCTCCAGGAGAAGGTGAGGGTCGGCGAGACCAGACTTTACATCAGCAGGGTGGGGCTCGGGGGCGCCCCTCTTGGGGGCTTGTACACCGCCGTCTCCGAGGAGCAGGCCCTGGCCACCGTCGGGCGGGCGTTACAGCTCGGGCTGAGGCACATAGACACGGCGCCGTTTTACGGGTTCGGGAGTAGCGAGGAGAGGATAGGGATTGCCCTCAGAGGACGGAGAAGGGACGAGTATACTCTGTCGACCAAAGTAGGGAGGGTGCTGACGCCGACAAATGGAAAGGAGAAGGCGGTTCACTACTGGGCGGAAGCATCAGATACGACAGCGGTCTTCGATTTCAGCGAGGCTGGGGTAAGAAAGTCCCTCAAGGGGAGCAGAGCGCGCCTGGGCGTCGACAGGTTCGACATTCTCTTCATCCATGACTGCGACGGCAGGGAAGACGAGGCCCTGAAGCACTCCTATCCCGTTCTGAACGAGATGAGGGAGAGAGGAGAAGTCAGCGCAATCGGGGCGGGGCTGAACAGCTATGAGACAGCGCTAAAGCTTGCGAAGAGGGAGGAGTTCGATTGCTTCCTAATTGCCGGTAGGTATACCCTCCTGGAGCAAGGAGCGCAGGAAGACTTCATTCCTTTCTGCAGGGACAACAGAATCGGGGTGATAGCTGGAGGAGTGTTCAACAGTGGGATACTAGCTTCTGGGCCGTCTCAGGGCTCCAAATACGACTACGCCCGAGCCCCGCCCGCGGTCTTTGGAAAGGCTAGAAAGATCAAGGCGGTCTGCGACCGGTTCGGGGTCGACCTGCGGGCCGCAGCTCTCCAGTTCGTGCTGGCAAACACGGGAATAACATCAATCATCATAGGATGTAGGTCTCCCCAAGAAGTAGAAGAAGACAGCTCAGCATTGGCAAAGGAAATCCCCAGAGGACTCTGGGACGAGCTCAAGGCTGCTGGCCTGGTCAAAGAAGACGCTCCTACGCCCTAGCTCAGACCCTTCGAGTGGATGGACACGAAGGCCACCCTCTGGTGTGCCGCGGGTCGGATTAACACCTGCGCGTAAAATTCCGTATGTCATCCAGTACAGGTTTAACATAAGATATGGGAAGATTCCATTTGAACTTTCCGGTCATAGGGCACTGGACGGGATCCTCGAAGAGTCCGAGATGAATCATGGCCTGCTAAGAGTCCTACCAATGTTATCGATCTGGTTGAGATCTGGTTGATTGCTTGATTGTTGTTTATTATATATCTATGTCTCAACAATGAGACAAACATATATACTTCCAAATACAGCAATAGAACGCAATGATAAAAGCGGAACTCGCAGTAATACAAGCAATAGGAGAAAAGCCAATATATCGCCTAGAGGAATTACTGCAAGTTACCGGATCTCGTGCTACTGCATACAGAACCCTGGCAGAGCTGCGCCAGATCGGATTCGCCGAACCAGCAAAAGAAGGGTATTTCACGATAAGATCAAGTCTCTTCCAGCCCTTCAACATCTGGCAACATTTGGTCCCATCATTGAACGCACTAAAACACGCGCGATATTTTGGCCGTTCATATAACGAGAACGATGTCAAAAAAGCATCTGAAATACTTCACGGAATTGTAACTTTGGATTACCGAGCGTATGATCTGACCAGACTGCAAGAACCACATTCACTTTTCGTTTACGTAAACAACTTGGACTCAGCGGCAGAGATACTACGAGAGCATGGATTCTGGGAAGGAACACGAGGGCGAGTAGTCCTTTTGCCACAGGTTGGCTCGCCTCAGAATGAGATCCAACGCGTGTATTTGGATTGCCTCGCATATGGAGGAAGGAGCACATTAGATGCTATCGCAATCGAGATGCTTCACGGTGAGCATCTGGATCCAAGAGTCAAGGGAGTCTTCAAATCAGAAGATGTGTTGAAGGTGAAAGAAGAGCTAGCCTCCAATGAACCTTGAGCAGGAAGCAGTTAACATTACTGAAGAGCTAGGAAACGCGGTCTTCATTGGGGCACTTGCGGTAAACCATTATACGAAGTTCCGAGGAACTAGGGACATCGATATCGTTGTTGCCGGTCAGTTAGATGAAGAACGGTTAAAGGAACTGGGTTACAGAAAGCGGGGAGAATCACGCAGCTCTTGGTACACGCCTCGCGGTATCCAAGCTGATTTCTATACGAAAGATGTTGGAAGGATACCCGTCGATTGGATTGTGAGGACCTCTGTCCCTGTCAAAATAGGTAGGAAGGAGATACGCGTAATGTCTCTTGAAGGCCTAGTCCTAGCGAAACACAGAGCTGGCAGATCGCAGGACGTGGCAGACTTGCGACAACTAATGGCGAACCGCGGCAAGTACATCAAATGGGACAAAGTGAGCGAAATTGCCACTGAACTTGAGGTTACGGAACTGAAACAGATCGCCAGAGGCCTGGGATGACTTCATAAGAGGACAATCCCGAAACAACCTTGTCTCCCCCAAGTCAAGAACGTTAAGACCTAAAACATAACACTCATAGGAAGAAAGGGTCGGCAGGCTGGCGTGGCGCAAGCACCCAGAGCTGGAGATATCATTTCTTACTTCGACATGTGTGCTCAGGAATCTACAAGTCTCAGGCGAGGAATGAATTATCGATTGAGGAAGAAGTCCACTGTCATATTGATGAGCCGTAGGAAGGACGCTCCATACGTTGACAAAGTCGAAGACGAGGGCAGGGTTTTGATTTATGAGGGGCACGATGTCCCAAGACCGCCCGGGGGAGAGGATCGCAGGGGTGTCGACCAGGTGGATAGGAATCCAGATGGGAGGCTTACCCAGAACGGGATGTTCCTCAATGCTGCAGTGGACTACAAGAATGGAATGCGTGAGGCAGAGGTTGTTAAGGTCTATGAGAAAATCAAGCCAAGCATTTGGGTGTATAACGGTCGGTTCTCTCTCCTAGATGCCTGGTTAGAGGAATCAAACGGCAGGAAGGTCTTCAAATTCAAACTGAAGTTAGTGGAAGATCAAACTGCACTATCGGCCTATCCTAGGGATTTGGATCAGACTAGGATCATTCCATCCGGAGTAAAGCTAGAGGTTTGGAAGAGAGATGGGGGAAAGTGTGCCAAATGTGGCGCCAAAGACAATCTTCACTTTGATCACATAATTCCTTATTCCAAAGGAGGGACTTCGTACGATGCAAGCAATATCCAGCTGCTTTGTCTAAGGCACAATCTCGAGAAGAGTGATCGCATTGAGTGATGAAAAGATTCCTGTTGAAAGAATCAGGTCATCAAGGAGATGAGGCACCTGGACGACACCCAAACTCGAATAGCCGAACTGAAAGAGATGGCGCGACAGTTTAGCGTGGAACGAGACTGGGATCAGTTTCACAATGCCAAGGACTTGGCCATTGGCATAGTGACCGAGGCATCTGAACTCCTCGAGATGTTCCGTTTCAAATCGGACGGAGAAGTAGACCGTATGTTCAAGGATAATTTGCAATCAAAGAGCATCCGGGATGAGTTAGCAGATATCGTTTACTTCACGGTTAGGCTTGCACAGCGCTACGACATTGACATTTCGTCATCACTAGAAGAGAAGATCAGAGAAAGTGCGCGAAAGTATCCGATAGAGAAAGCGAAGGGCTCCAACAAGAAGTATACAGAGTTCGCGCCTTGAAGCTCTATACAGGCTCCTCTGAGGAGTTTATTCAAGACATTCTAGAAAACAGGCTCGCGGACAAGCTCAGGGATGCCTACGAAACTTACTACTACCGCTTAGCAGGCCAGCAAGAAGTCGTTTCATGGACCAATTCTCTTCAATTCGTCAAGAACATAATCGAATATGCGTCGCTCAGGGACAACATGGTCGTTGTGGAATATGAGCTACCTTACTCAAACAAGCGAATTGACTGCCTGTTGTTCGGCAAAGGGCCAGATGAGCGTCCCAACGCCGTAATTATGGAACTGAAGCAGTGGTCCAAGGTCGAGGACTGCGACGTCGAGAACGAGGTCCTGACATTCACTGGGGGTGCGAACAGGTTCGAAGCTCACCCCTCATATCAAGCTCAGGGTTACTATTCATACCTGAAGGACTTTGTCGAGATCTTCGGAAACAACACCGTCAATCTCTCAGCAGTAAGCTACTGCCATAACTACTCCCGGACCGCCGACGTCCTTTTCGGGTCGAGGTTCCAATCGGTAATGAAGGACTTCCCTCTGTTTGCCAAAGAGGACGTACCGCAACTTGCCGCCTACCTCAAAGCAAGGTTGTCTGCGGGAAGGGGGCTAGAGGTCTTCAACAGGTTCTCCGCATCCCCGGTTGGCCCAACCAAGAAACTATTGGAACACACCTCTTCAATGATCAAGGGACAGAAGGTCTTCAATCTGCTGGAGGATCAGCTGGCCGCCTACTACGCCATACTCGACCGCGCAAAGAAGACCTCGAAATCCAAGTCAAAATCCGTCATATTAGTCAGAGGAGGCCCCGGCACGGGTAAGTCTGTCATCGCGCTCAATGTAATCGCAGAGTTACTCTCGAGGGGGCAGACTGTCTTCCACGCTACAGGCTCGGCCGCGTTCACAAGCACGCTGCGTAAAATAGTCGGGACCAGGGCCGCTGCGATGTTCAAATATTTCAATAGCTTCACGACAGCAGAGCAGAACGCGTTAGATGTTCTTGTTTGCGACGAGGCACACAGAATCCGAGCGACTAGCGTGAGCAGGTACACACCTAAAGCTCAGAGGACGAACCAGCCTCAGGTCGACGAGCTGATCAAGGCAGCCAAAGTTTCAGTATTCTTCATCGATGACTATCAGGTGGTAAGACCCTACGAACAGGGTAGTTCAGACCTCATCAGAAAGGCGGCGGTCAGATTCGGGGCGGAGATCTTCGAATTCGAGCTAAAGACCCAGTTCAGATGTAGCGGCTCTGACGGATATCTCAACTGGCTCGACAACGCACTTGGAATCAGAGAGACCGCCAATCTCATGTTGACGGAGAATGAGAAGATGGACTTCAGGATATTCGATAGTCCCCAGGCTCTCTACGACGCTATCAAGGCGAAAAATGCCCATAGGCAGAACTCAGCAAGAATGGTTGCTGGATTCTGTTGGCCGTGGAGCGATCCGAACCCCGACGGGACCCTGAAAGAGGACGTCGTGATCGGCGATTTCAAGATGACATGGGAGGCGAAGAACGAGGCGGCGAAGGTGGCACACGGCATCCCCCGGGCTGCACTGTGGGCCTACGATCCGAACGGTGTAAGCCAGATGGGGAGCATCTACACCATTCAGGGCTTCGAGTTCGACTACGTTGGAGTCATATTCGGAGATGACTTGGCATGGGATCCAACCAAGAAGACATGGATAGGGATGCCGGACAACTCTGCCGACGCAGCTGTGAAGAGAGATAAGGAGAACTTCGTCAGGTATGTGAAGAACGCCTACAGGGTTCTCATGACCAGAGGCATGATAGGATGCTACATCTATTTCATCAACAAAGAAACTGAGAGTTACTTCCGATCCATCGTCAAAACTCGCATACATTCTGACGTGCATGAACCATGAATTGAATTACACCGGCTTCCTCCACGGACAAATCGATGAAATCATGAGGATTTGCAGTGTTCCGCAGCTGATGTAAGTTAGCGTCGAAGAAATACAGCTTGCCTTCTAGGCGAATCTGAGGTAGTCTTTGCGGGAGGAACACTCTCTTACATACTACGGAACTACTTAACGGCCCAGCCTCCCACAGAGAATCAACAATCGTTCCCTCCGGGACCTAATCCACGGCCGGGTCTTGCAGGGAACAAACAACCAAACAAACAACCATACACCCCCTCCGCCTCCACGTAATCCATCATGGAATACTAGGACCTCCGGGCTTGTTCCTCCCCACGGTCAGAATTTGAAAAGGGGCACTTCTCAAATTTCTTCGAGGCGAACCAAGAGGGGCGGCGGGTTCCAAGACTACAAGTCGGGGGGATAGCGGGACAAGGGTCGAGAGACGTGAAAGTGTCTTCGAAGACACTAAATGATGAAATGAGCCGAATAAATTCTTAACACGTCCCGCTCTGAGAAACGGGGTTTGAGACCAACTCGATTCGCAGCGGTTATCGCGGTCGTAAATGCAGTTGTTCTCTTCTTCCTGGTGATAACCATCTTCGGGCTAGCGTCTTCTTCATTCCCTGTTCAATTCACGGATATCAACGGAAACAGATTCTTAGGCCATGGAATCTCGGATTTCACATTCAATGGAATCCTGGGTCTCCTTCTCCTTGTGATAATTCTCGTATTTGTCGAGCTAGTTCTCGTGGCGCGGTTATGGCGCAGACTAAGAGAAATTCAGGGACTACCTCCTCCACGTCCCCTAGAAAAGGCAACCGGTTACGTTTCTCAGCATACCCCAAGATCAGCGAGGGTCGGCGCATTCGTCGTCCTGGCGACTTCGCTGTTTGCTCCGCCAGTGATCTACGGCGCGCTTGCCTATGCGGTTGTCTCAAACAACTCCTCTTCGGTTTCCTCGGTACTATCCATGGCCGAATTAGGGGCATTCTTCTTTCTGTTCGCTGACGCGATTTGGCCAGCACAACCGGACGTTCGGTTCGCTTCATTCAGGCTAAACCGAAACAGGCACAAGGTTTGGCTAGGAATCAATATGACTTTCTACTATTTGGTTTTGTTCGAGTCGATAGAGATTCTCTTTACCATCATATTCGCCTCAATCGCTTACTTCCACCAACCCGCCTCGTACGGGGACCCGTTACAGCTGGCTGCTCTCTTGTCATTTCTCTACTTCTTTTCGCTGGTCGTTCGCAACTCAATTTGCAGGCTCATGGGGCAAGGCTATGGTCGATTCACCCCATTCCCTGGCAAGATAGCAGGGACAAGCATAGTGGGAGTTGCAGCTATGGCCGACGTAGCGAGATCATCCTTCATGAGGGCCGAATTGAGGGGAAAGAACTACCTTCAATCCGCTGTTCACATACTAGCTGAGACACTTTCCGTGCGCCGAGTCCAACTCGACGGCCTCGATGAATTGGATGCAGCATTATCATTCATCGGTTCGTTCGGAACCCCTGTTCCCTATGATAGGCTCACAGGAATCGCCGCGGAGTTCGCAAACCTTGGCTTACCTCTAGAATCTGTACGGAACCTAAGTCGTCTAACGAGCAGGATTCGTGGATTTCTATCAGTGACACAATGGCCGAATGAATTTCGGGTGATTGCGGCTAAACGGTGGTCAGAGAACGCGACACTGGCAGCTACCGTGATTGGCGCAGTAGTTACTGCAATAGGCATCACTTTCGAGGTCCTTCACATCTCAGCCCCATCAACAGGTATCGCCATTAGTATCGGTCTCCTAGGTGACGCTTTAGCAATCGTCATTATCGCAGCGATGGTATGGCTATCTTACGGCCCCTATTCGCGGTTGGAGGAAGCAACCGTGAATCTTGGAGATCTAAGAAGACTCTAGTGGGAGGGACAGAGAAATCTGAGCTTTGAAGCGAAATGAGAAGGTTTTTATACGCAATATGTGTCGAAACGACACATGATAGGTGGAAATCGTGTCGGTTGAGAAGCTGCCCAAGGTCGTTGAACTCCTGAGGAAGGAATCCAAAGCATCACCCTCAAAAATCGCAGAAGAGATAGGATCGGACAGGCGGACTGTCGAGAAGATCTTGAACGTCGCCACGGACCTGGGGATTGTATCTTGCACGAAGATTGAGGTATCAGGCAGGACCTACCAGGTGTGCGAACTCAATTCTGCATACAAGCAGATACTAGAGAGGACGGAGGACTGACATGTCCCAGCCCGCAGAAGCAGGTCCATTGATTACACTAACGATACGGACAGTCGAGGGAGAAACGTGGACTGACAAATTCAACACTCACGAGACTGTAAAAAGCGTCGTACAAAGAGCGCTAGCGCACTTCGGAATACAGCCCGCCCCCGGCGTCACCTACCATTTGTTGTACGAAGGTCGTGTACTCGACGACAACAAGACCCTGGAACAAGAAGGAGTCAAAGACGGTTCCACACTCCTCCTGGGGACCGAAGCCCAGGTTGGATGGGCATTGGTCGAGTAGCGGTGACCATCGCTGCTTGCATTCGGGTACCAGAAGGGGTTGTGCTTGCATCAGAAAGCAGACAGGTCTATCCGAACGAAAGGGGCAACTTCAGAGTGGCCACCGACAACGCCCAGAAGGTCTTTGATCTCTCCCCCAAAGTAGGAGGAGTAACGTACGGTCAGGCGGCACTATCAGGCAGAAGCATCCTAAGTCTAGTTGAGCAATACAAGGCGACAATTGGGAGTCTTGAAGGCGTGTCAGTGAAGGACATCGCGCAGGGACTGGGCAAATCTGTTGATGAAAAATGGCAGGAACAGGCGAAATCTAATCCCGAGGAGAAACCTGATAATGTTGGTTTCATAGTAGCTGGTTACGACACGGAGGGAACGCGGGGTGTGTTCGAATGCGCGGTACCTGGCCCATCAGTTGTGGAAATCGGTTCTCCAGATGATTTCGGTGCAACTTGGAAAGGCCAGACTGATGTTGTTACGCGTCTCATCAAAGGATTCGACCCTCGCATAGGAACCCTTTCTTGGTTCAAGCCTGAATTTGTGAAGGAGCTTGACCTATTGAATTCTGTCGTCAGATTCAATGTCTTGACACTTCAGGACGCCGTAGATTTCGCAATATTTCTGATACGAACAACAATCGATATGCAACGGTTTTCAGATGGAATAGTGCTATCGCCTGGAGACGTCCCTGGTACTGGTGGACCAATTGACATTTGCGTGATCAGACCGAACGAGGGCTTACATTGGGTACAGAGGAAGGAACTGAAGGGAGAGAGCCGATAGGACTCCACTCGGCTAACCGGGAATTGTTTGTGACTCGATGGTTCCTAGGTGATATGGATGGATGAGGTTGCTTCAAGGACCTTTCTCCAAGCGCAAGTTGAGTTGCTACAACAATGCACTGGATTCCTACTGATAGAAGATCTGCGTGTAGACGGTTGGGACGTCTTTGTGACCTTAACTAGCAAGAAGGACGAGAAGAAATACACAATTCGCCTTCGCTGCGACGGTGGTTATCCGTTGAACCCACCTAGCGTGGTGTTCGTGAATCCAGCAAATCATTCTGCGGAGGGAAACGAGTTTTGGCCCAACGATGGTGAACGGGCTTTTAAGCGGTCTCAGAATCCTCCGTTCATTTGCGTTCCTGGCATTAGAGAATACCACTCACACCACCAGGGGACGCCATTCACCACTCGTGACGTGAGCTTGTCTAAGATTGTGACCGAGCTCGTCACTATGATGAACAAGTGATTCAGCTTGAGCAAACAGAACTCACTCCGGCCGGACCGAATACGCACATACTTCATTTCGATGAGGGTCCTGGACGAGAGTTTCACATACTTGAAACGATATGGAAAGAAACGCTATGAAGGATACATGTGCTGGGGAGGGGTCGTAGTCAAGGGAAAAGATGCACTAATCAGGAGTTGTATCTTCCCGAAGGCCTACAAGAGGTCTGGTTTTCGCAGTGTGCATGCTGGTCTTGATCTGAGAGTCGTGTATGAGATAGGCAACGAGGTCTACTCACGAGGAGAGTTCCTGTTCGCGCAATTGCACACGCATGGATTCGAAGCGTTCCATTCAAGCGTCGACGACACCTATCCAATTAGTCACAAGTCAGGATTCATATCAATTGTAATCCCCTATTTTGCGAAGAGCAAATTCTATGACGATACGACTTTGACTGACTGCAGTGTCAATGAGTCTCTAGGAGGCGGTCGCTGGCGCGAGCTTGACCCATTTGAGTTAAGACAACGCTTCAGAGTGGTCGGAGCTGCTAAAGATGAGCATCAGCGATAGAACTCAACGTTTCATGCGCACCTTCTTGCCCGAGGGATCAAAGGGCATCTTCAAGTTTGATGACTTCGGCGTCGCCATCTCTCTTGACAAAAAGTTAGCCAATTCCCGCAATGGTCAGTTGATGGGACTGGCAGTTCTGAATAACGTGTCGCGGTATGCACGTCGCATATTCCTTGACGTCGTCCCAGTCACGAGGAGAATAGATGTCCCTCATTCTGCGTCAAACGACTTCGCAACAAGCCTTCTAGAATTTGCTAAGAGCATAGACCCTGCCTTGATAGTGTCTCCTAGGGTTCTTGGATCCGACAACTTGGATGCCTTAGTTGCCATAGGTTCTTCGCAGTTGAGCTCCGACTTTGGAGTTACAATAAATTCCAAAGGATGGCTGGCTGAATTAACCCAGGAGCCTGTCTTGGATTACATAACTGAAGACAGTAACCCGATTGGTGCATTTGCTGCATCGGCCTTGGCCAGTGCTGAGGTCTTCAAACAAATCCTTAGAAAATCAGGGAGTACCAATAGAACTGTCGGAACGAGAACACAACACGTCTTGTTCTCTGCTTTGGACTACTCGGTCAATTCCAGAAATCCTGTCAATCCAGAATTGCCTAGTACAATCGAGATGGGGGATGCTCTTCTGGTGGGAGCAGGGGCCGTAGGCTGTAGTTTCATATTCACACTCGGATACATAAAAGAAATGCAAGGCGATTTGACTGTCATCGATTATGACAGAATTGACGAATCAAACCTAAACAGGTACCTAATCGCTTGTCATGCTGATATCGGAAAGCAGAAAGTTGACGTCGCTTCGGATTTCTTAATTTCTAAGATTCTAACTCGTCCAATTTCTGCGAGATACGAAGACTACAAGAAAACAACGAATTCTTCGAAGTTTGACTTGGTTGTCTCGACCGTTGATAATAATCACGCTAGGGAACAGATTCAATCCGATCTTCCTCGCTTAGTTTTGCACGGCGCTACCCACGAGCAGATGTTTGTTGTTTCGAAGCACGACTTCGTCAACGGTGCCTGCTTGGGATGCTTATTCTTCAAACAAGAGCTTGGCTACGGAGAACAGGTATCTGAGGAAACGGGGATTCCTATAGAAGAGGTAGATCGAGTGCTTTCGACTAATGGGACATTCACGGAGGGGCATGCACAGACAATCGCAAGGGAGAGAGGAGGCGATGCAAAGAGGCTGTCAAGCTTTGTGGGTCTACCATTCAAAGAGGTCTATGCCAAGGAAATTTGTGGAATGCTCAGAATTCAAATTGGTACCGCGTCAGCTGCTGCAACTGTCTCTTTTGTCTCGGCAATGCCCGGAATACTCCTTGCAGGTGAGTTGATCAAAGACCGTGTAAGAGAGCTGAAAGACTATCGCCTTTCAAACTACTTTACGATGAGCCTCTTCTCGCCTCTAGCGGGTCAGCTAATGTTCAGACAGAAGGATCCTCGCTGTTCCTGTTTGTGCGGAGAACAGATCATGTTCAATCGTTATAACCAGATATGGAGAACAAACTAAGTTCCGTCGCCCTGGGACAAGTCCTGCAACGTTGATTCTGCTTATACCAGCGACAAACTTGCTGTGGCCTCTGACACAGCATGCGGAGTCGTAGTCCCACCCGCCTCATTGCTGGTCACGCGGGAAAACGTTTCCAGCCTAACGTATCGGGTGGGAATCGATTCTTTAAGGGTATCTTTGGCGGACAAAACTGCAGCAGCCGAATCAGCACTCGTCGTCTTTCTGGATAAACCTAAGGCTACAAACGATCTCGTCTCCTCTCTTCCTCCTTCGCTTTCCTAGCCCAAGCCTCTGCCTGGCCCCTGACGACTCGGAGACTCTTGTCGTCAATCTCTCTCAGGTACTTCATGTCAGGGTTCTCTCCCAGGGTGGGGAAAGACATGAAGTCAGGCGCTTTGACCCATTGATCCAGCGCAAAGGCCGGGTTCCCATTGAAATGCTTCTTGACATATTCCACCATCAGTTCCTGAAGGATTCTTCCGTATGGCTTACCTTCCTTCTTCGCAATCTCTTTGAAGGCCATGAGAACCTGCGCTTCCGCAGAAACCGTGAAGATGGTGCGGCTCTTGTATTCTTTTGGCCTGCCCTCTGACACCTCTCTTACCTCTTACTTTCCTAATACGTACATACAATACAATACATACGAAACTCCTCGGATTGACCGTCGTTGGGATTTAACTCATAGGCCGTAATCCTCTCCTGGGGATTCGTACCCACAACAGGATACATTTCCGAAAAGGAGTGAATTGGCTGGCCGAAGTTATTTCAGCCAGGCGTCTCATTAATTGCGGGCCTTGGTCGAACGAGGTCCTCACTATGTACGTCGAGCAATGCTGGGTCCACCCTGGCGCCTTTCAATAGAAGCTCCAGGATTCGGTCCTGCTTCTGTTTTATCTCCGCAAGTTCTTCGTCTTTCTTTAGCGCCGCTTGGAGCGTCAGCGCCATCCCGCATTTGTGGCAACTCTCCGCGTCAGACCCACAAAGAGTCCCGCACCTCACACACTTCCTTGGCGTCTTCAACTCCCTCTTCACCTTTGGCTTGACCAGTCCGTAGAATCTGAGCAGGGCATCGTCGACGTCCCTCCCAGACAGATGAACGTAATTGCGCGGCATGTCGCTACCTTGTTCCCAGCCGGCAAACATGCACAGCTGAGCCTCGGTGAGGGTATTGCTCAGTTCGGTCAGGCGGGTATGCCGGAAGAGGTAAGGCTTCACGCGCTTCTCCACTCCTGCCTTCCTGGCCAGCCTTCCCACGAGTTTACTGACCCCAAGCCACTTGAGAGGCTGGTATGTGGTGTCTTTGCTCATGTCTACCCACAGCGGCGCATCTTTCGCTTTCAGTGGGTGATGTTCAATCCATTCAGCGAGCAATGACGCGGCATTTACCACCCTGATGCTGCGGGGACCGGTCTTTCCTTTCTCGATCGAGACCTTAGCCCCATAATCGTCAAACGCGACACTACTCCTCTTTAGTCCAAGCAATTCATGAGGCCTGAACGCTCCCTCGTAGGCCGTTTCAATAAGGGCCTTGTCTCTCAAGTTGTTGCAGGCCCGCCTGATCATCTCCAGCTCAGCGCCTGAAAGTATGTCCTCCACACTGACGCTTACCTTCACCCTCCCGATCCTAATCCAGGCTACAAACTCGCTATCGTGGAGCCATCTGAAGAACTTCTTCAGGAATATCCGATAATCCTGTTTCGTCCAGTCCTTGAAGTCGGGGGATCTATTGATCTCTTCGACATACCTTCGAAGCTCCTCCCTCGTCACGCTGTCGAACGACTTACCGAGGTTCCTGGAAATCTTGCCCATTCGGTACTTGTACTTGTCAACTCTACGCTTGGACAAGGAAGGAAGGGAGCTCAGGAACTCGCCGACCAGCTGTTGATTCCTTTCCTGGTACGTCTGGTTCGCTTCTTGCATCATTCCAACGCCGGATTGAGTTCAAACAGCTAGAGGCATATAATCTGGAGGTAAGATGCCGCGGGTCGGATTTGAGCCGACGACACTCCGGTCTTCAGCCGGATGCTGATGAGCTGTGAGGTCTCCCTGGCCTTCGAACGGGAATCAGGCTGAGCTACCGCGGCACAACACAAGTGCCGCCGGTGGAGTGACTTAATACTTTGCGCTATCCTCATGGCATCTTACTCGGACCGAGTCATACGGAGTCGTATTGTATCTTAACTGATTCGCAACTTTGTCTGCCAAAATCACCGGGGACGAACGTGTCCGGTTCGGCTTTCGGATCAGACCGTTGTCGTCCGACGCTCACTTTCCCTTGAGATTACGAGGAGCCGCGATAGGTCGTCCTTGGGATTGTTGGCCGAAGAGGACGTAAGTTCGAAGAGCCTCTTGACATCAGAAGGACTGTCTTTCTCGTGTCAAGGGGGGCGCGCGATAGAACGCCGCCACGCGATCCGAGAGTCGGCAGTACTGATTGTGACGGAGCGTGCCACTGGGGTGGAGGTTAAAGCGTCGACTCTCTGGCCCCCGGGCGGCCTTGGACCTTGGCTTCCTTTCTCCCGGGAAGAAAGAACAGAAAATCTTCGACGGGATGCTCGGACTGCTCGACGTCGTCACGGGGTGCGTCGAGTCCTTTCAATCGAGCGTGACCGCGTTCTCCAGGGGAGACATCGCAGCAGGCCAGGAAAACTTGAGGAAGGTCTTCGATGCAGAGACGAAGGCAGACGCAGCCCACAGAGAGATGAGCCTGATCGTGGCCGAGGGAGCCTTTTTCGGCGGTGTGAGGGAAGACATCCTAAATCTTATGGAGAGGATAGACGACATCGCTGACAGCGCGAAGGACGCGGCCCGGTTCCTCACCCAGGATTCCAGGCTGGGAGGTGAGGCTAGGGAAGTCCTTGCCTCAGAGAGCATGCGCCTTTTCCTGTCAGACCTGAAGTCTGCGGTAAGCGCGCTCAGGGACTTGGTCAGGGCGCTCAAGGTGGGGAGGAAGGATGCACTGAGCGTAATCCAGAAGGTCGAGGACTTCGAGGAAGATGCGGACACGCACAAGGACGCCTTCCTGAAAGACCTGTTCAGCAGGGCCGGATCATTGAACCCCCTTACTGTCATCCAGCTACGTGATTTTACTTTCGTGGCTGACGACATCGCGGACAACGCAGAAGACGCGGGGGACGTCATCCTCGTCCTGCTGGCCAAGGGGTATGGATAGTCTACTGGTCGGGCTGGCCGCGGCTCTGAGCTTCGTTTTCGGCTGGAACAACAGTTCTTTGCTGATAGGGAATGTGAGGGGGTCGGGGACACTCTCCCGTGGGACTATAGTCGCGCTGGCTGTCGTTGGACTGTTCCTGGGTTCTGTTCTGGAGGGGCCGAAGATGGTCGGGAGCCTGGTCGGTCTGGCTCCGTCCGCTCCATTTGCCGCATTAGCCGCGACCATAGTGGTCTCGCTGATTCTCACAGTGACCATGACCCTTCTTGACCTTCCCGTATCCTTCAGCATGGTGATGGTGGGCGCCTTCATCGGGGCCACCCTGGCCTCGACGCTGGCCCTGAACGGTTACAGGACCTCGGAGGTCGTCGTTTTCTGGTTCGCCGCCCCGCTTGGGACAGGCGTACTCACTTACGCGATTTACAGCTTGGCGCGAAAGCTGACTTCGGGTTTGGGAATCCTGGGCGTGGATGTCCTCAACAAGGCTGGGTCTTTCGTCAGCGCCTTCGCTGCTTCATACACCCTGGGTGCAAACAACATCGGGATGTTCTACGGCAGCTTGGGCGCGAGCGCTGACCTGGAGGTGCAGACTGAGGTCTTCGTCCTGCTCGCGGCCGCGGCCATAGTGGGCGTCGCGGTCTTGGGGCAGAACTCCTTGGGCGGGGTGGTGGGCGACAGAATGCTCACCCTCAGCCCTCAGGGAGTCTTCTCAGCCTTTATCTCGAGCTCCCTCTTGGTCTGGGTCGGGACTCAGCTGGCGCTCCCTGTCTCCATAACCCAGTGCCTCATTGGAGGCATGCTGGGCGCCGCCCTCAGCAGAAACGTGGCAATAGTCAACAAGAGGCTCGTTACTGAGACCGTCTCGCTCTGGGTGGTCGCGCCGGTGGTCGCGGTGGCTGCCTCTTTCCTCCTTACCCTCGCCCTCTAGTTGGTTAGGGGGTCAACCCATAAATGGGATGTAGCAGGTACAAGCGGCGGTGCATAAGGTCCCTTGTATTGCGCCAAGTGCGGGAAGGAGCTCCCTGAAGGAGCCACTTTTTGCCCAAGCTGCGGGGCGGCCGTCCGGGCCGAGGGAGCTGGTTCCTCCATGAGCGGCATCGACGCCCTCGCCAAGGACCATAGGGCGCAGGAATACTGGGTCGAACGTTTGATAGCCTTGATAGTCGATTATGTCATCGTCTACGCAGTCCTAGGCATAATCACGGCGGTCATCGCTATCCCAGCCATGTTCACGGGAGGTGCCGCGTTTTTCGGGGTCGTGTTCGGGGGCGTGGCAGTCCTCTGGGGGGTCGTGTTCGTCGTCTACAATGCCCTGATGGAGGCGTCGTCCGGGGCGAGCATCGGGAAGAAGCTCTTCAGGCTGAAGGTGGTCTCCAGGCGCAGCTCGAACCCGACCTTTGCCGAGGCGTTCGTCAGGAACCTGAGCAAGATCTACTGGCTGCTCCTGCTCTTGGATGTGATTGTGGGTCTGGGCATCTCCCGCGGATACCAACAAAAGTATAGCGACCATGGCATGGGGACGGCTGTGGTCCGCGCCTAGGGCAACGTTGGCTCGCCACCTCTCTGAGCAACTGTTTTACGGGGCGGCTCCGGTGCGTCCGATCACTAGTTGAGCGACTTTGGCACCAGGGCCGTGGTGGTCACTTACCAGGACGAGTTCGCACAACGCGAGATAATGGAGCTTGCGAAGGCCGGAGGGTATCAAGTCGGCAAGGTGGTCACCCAGAGGGACATAATCAGGTCCGAATACGGCGTCGGCTCTGGGAAAGCGCAGGAACTTGAAGTGATTGTTGCAGATACGAAATCAGACACGATTATCATCGATGAAAGCGTGACGTCTGCCCAGGCGAACAACCTTTCTCGCATGACGCACGCACGCGTGGTCGATAGAGAGAGGCTCATACTCAACATCTTCGCCAAGAGGGCAACAACGACCGAAGCTAAGCTTCAGGTCCAGTTGGCGGAGCTCCGATACGAGATTCCAAGGGCCAGGGACGAGGTCCGACACTCGAAGAAGGGAGAGCAGGCCGGGTTCATGGGGATGGGGGAATACGAGGTCGACGTGAAGTTCAGGACCCTGAAGCGGCAGATGGGTTTCATCAAGGAGAAGCTCGAAAAGACTAGGACTGTGAGGAACCTCCACACAGCGGAGAGGAAGAAGCTCGGTGTCCCCTTTGTCTCCCTGGCTGGTTACACCAGCAGCGGTAAGACTACTCTCTTCAACAGGTTCACCTCAGAGTCGAAGGAGATGTCGCCTCACCTGTTCACCACACTTTCCACGACCACCCGCATGGTCAACTTCGCGAAGTCGAAGAGGAGGCTCCTCCTGTCGGACACCGTCGGTTTCATCTCTAGACTCCCCACATACTTGGTGGAGTCATT
Source organism: archaeon (assembly GCA_021786575.1). Lineage (GTDB taxonomy): Archaea > Thermoproteota > Nitrososphaeria > Nitrososphaerales > Gagatemarchaeaceae > UBA183. Next base: position 156,693 of record JAJYMY010000001.1, on the reverse strand, counting down.
CAGGTCTACGCTGGACGAACTCCGCTACGCCGACCTCGTCCTCCTGATGATCGACGCCAGCGAGTCGACCGAGAGTATTGGGATCAAATTGAGAAGTTGCAGGGAGACATTGGACGAACTCGAAGTGGACCCGTCGAAGATACTTGTCGTCCTTAACAAGGTCGACCTCTTGGATGCCAAGGCAAGGGCCAAGGTGGAGCTAGATTCTCTCTTCAAGGAGTACAGCACCGTCAAGGTCTCGGCGGTGCGGGGGGACGGGATGCACCAGCTGAGGACTAGGATCATCGAGAGGACTGCCCCAAGGAAACCCGTCAAAGAGCCGCCTGTCCGAACTCCACGATGAACCCTTTCGCCACACTTTGGTGCATGGTCTTCAGGAATGGATGTGCTGCTCCTTCTCGCCCATCCCATACCGAAGCTTTACCGTGAGCAAGAGCAGATACAGAACTAGATTGGCGCCGTTCCAGGCGATTACGGAGATCAGACCGAGTGATATTCCGTAGGCAAGCCAGAGCGCCGTCCCTCCTAATACAAGGAGATTGAAAGTCAGGCTTATTTCATGCGCATCCTTCAACCTCCATACCTTGACCACCTGGGGAACAATTCCCAATGCAACTAGGAAGCCCGCCGCGAGGCCCAATGCCTCTGCGTACCCCACCATCTGTCGCCGCACTCGGAAAGAGCATTATTCAATCTGCCCCCTGCCCGGGTGGAGGGAACCCACAGTTTAGGCGGAAGACTTTGGCTGCTATCACCGCTTTCTTCTATCCTTCGACGCCGTTGAGCATGGGGTAGTAGGCAACCTAGGGATGCTCGTAGCAGAGCGCGTCGTAGGCGCCTGCTGACCCTTGGACTGAAGAATTCAATCCCCTCGAAGGGGCATCGAAGGAAGATCTGGCTACCATGCGTGGGGTCGTCGCCACGGTTGGTGCCATAGTTGCACCGAACCTCTGTGAGCACCAGCGTAACTCCGCATAAGGGCCAACAGAAGTTTCGGCGATGCCCGGCTTGAAGGACAAACGAACGATGACGTGGAGAAATTGCCGGGGCGACCAAGGAAACCTCAACCAGTCCTTCGCGCTGGGGCTCCGGCCCCTCGTATGTTCTGGGGGACATCAATCCAAACAAACCCTTTATACCCGTCCACCCTTACGGGTTAGGCATGGGAGAAGAGGGTTCTAATGAGGTATCCCGTGCTGAAGAAAATGAGTCTACGCCATTGGACTCGAAGATGAATAGGAGAACGTTCCTGAAGACGAGCGCGATTTCCGCTGGCGTCGTTGGTTTGGGTGGGATCGCCCTAAGCGCTGGAAACACCACCACTGTGCTTGAGACTCCGACTGCGAGCGTCCCTGCGACGTCGAATTCGGACCCATTTGCTTCCCAGACTGTGACGCTGAACATAAACGGGACCAACTACCAAGTTGGTGTTGAGCCTAGAGACATGCTGAACAATGTGCTTCGCGACTATCTTGGTCTGATAGGTACTAAGAGGCCTTGCAACAGAGGCGAGTGCGGAGGGTGTACAGTCCTGATTGACGACGTACCCCACATGTCATGCACTTACCCGGCTTTCCGTGCAGTGGGCCACTCTATAATCACCGTCGAGGGTTACAACATCCCCAATAGCAACGAGAGCAAGGTCCTCAACGCGCTGCAGCTAGCTTGGGTACAGGAAGACGGCGGGCAATGCAGCGGTTGTCAGCCCGGACAGATTATGTCTGCGACCGCCCTCCTCCTCAACAATCCTAACCCCACCGTGGATGAAATCAAGACAGCCATGAGCGGGAATATCTGCAGATGTGGGAACTACGCTGGCATCATCGCAAGCATACAAACGGCAGCCCAGAATCTTCAGGGAGGTAGTGCGTAATGAGCAGTACTCAACCTCAGAGCAGTGGTCTGAACAACCTGAATCCCAATGCCAAATTCAATTTGGTGGGTAATCCGTCCGTAGTCAGACGCGACTTGTATGCGAAGATTACTGGTCAGAGGAAATACACCTCTGACATACGCCCAAGTGACATTGGGCAGAGTAGCATGTGGTATGCCGGGTTCTTAGTTGCACCCCACCCCCACGCTATCGTGAAGAGCATAGACGTCAGTGCGGCTCAAGCCGCTGGTTATGTCACACTGGTCGAGTCTGATCTTCCAGTTGGTGCCATGTTTGGTTCTGGCGACAGGGCCTATCCACCACTTGTCAGCAGCGAAGTACTTTATCCAGGTCAGCCAGTGGCAGCGGTCGCTGCACCTACTGCCAACGAGGTGGTCGACGCTCTGAACCTTATCCAAGTAGAGTACGAACAGCTCCCATATGTCTTCCACGCCCAAGATGCCCTTCAGGCGAACGCACCCCAACTGTGGCCAGGAGGCAATGTGCCTGGCGGCGGAATAGGTGAGAACGGCGCTGTTACGTCTGGAACACTAAGCCTAAACCTAGGCGATGTTGACTCGGCGCTGGCAAGCGCAGATGTCGTGTACGAAGACACATACACTACATCGGTACAGCAACACTATGAGATTCTGCCGAGAGGGGCTGTTGCATATTGGTCAGGAGGAACGCTCACTGTTCGAGCTTCCACGCAATGGGCGTGGCTCGTCCAGACTTCGCTGGCGAGCTACTTCGGGATTCCCCTTACTGATGTAGAGGTCAGCACCTCGCTGGGTGGCTACGAAGATGGAGGGGCCCTCGGAAACGGTCTGGGAAACAAGGTTAGCGGGGAAGAATACATACTTGCAGCAGTCCTTGCAAAGAAGGTGGGCGCACCTGTGAAGTTCGTCCATACGAGACTTACGCAAGCACGTACTACAACAAACAGATGGCCATACACAGCGAGCTTCAGGCTCGGTGCTATGAGCGACGGCACCCTCGTTGCAATTGACGCAGTGTGCACAGCGAATGTCGGGGGACGAGGTGGTGCTCAGGGTTCAGACGCCGTGGGGGACTTCTACAACACTTACGTCTGTCCTAACATGCGCTTCTACAGCATCCCGGTAAGTACGGATGCATACTCGAACGGTTCAGCCATGAGAAGTGTAGGCGAGGAGCAGGGACACTTCCTTCTCGAATCAGCCATGGATGAGTTGGCGCACAGGCTGAACATGGATCCGGTTCAATTCAGACTCAAAAACATGAGACAGGGCCCGAATGCGGCCGACCCCTTCTCGAAGTTACCATACTCAACTATCGCGCAGCCACAAGCACTCCAAACAGTAATGCAGGCGTTCGGTTGGAACAACCTATGGAAAGGATGGGGCGTCCCTAGTTCCGTCAACGGGACCAAGAGGGTCGGCGTGGGGGTATGTATCCAGAACGCGGCGAAGGGTGCTCCTTTCCCACCATCCACGTCCCAGGTTCAGGTAGATCCTGACGGGACCGTCACTGTCTTCTCGGGCCTGACCGACCACGGAGCCGGGGGGAACACTACTCTTCCAATCCTAGCCTCGGAGGCGCTCGGCCTTACCTCGCTGGCTAACGTCAAAATAATACAGTCCGACACAAACTACACCACGAACTCAAGTGTCACAGCGGGAAGTCAAACAACTCACAACTCCCACTCGCTCCTGTATGCTGTCGAGGACTTGAAGAACCAATGGTTCCCGATTGTAGCGAAGCAACTTGGAGCGAATCCAGACAACCTTGCATTTGGAAACAACACAATCTATGACACTACAAACCCTTCGAACAGCATTTCGTTCAACAACGCAGCAGCGCTACTCACCAGTTCGATAAAGGGCTTCGGAGTGTGGAACATACCGTTCAACGTAGCAATCAGGTCGACCGGCGCAAGGATGGCGCAGGTGGAAGTGGACGTCGAAACGGGGGTAGTACATGTACTAAGCTACGCCTTCGCTCTTGGACTCGGGAGGACCATCTTCTACAAGGGTGCCATCCACCAGATGATGGGCGGCTCAGTCATGGGGGTTGGTTCGGCGTTCTTCGAAGAACTGCTGGTCGACCCTAGCGAAAACGTCACCGTAAAGCCCGGCTATCCTACATCTGGAAGTTGGCTCAACCCCAACTATCACGACTACCAAATTCCTACCATAATGGAAAATCCAGACACGCCTAATGTGATTCCTATCGAAAATATCGACCCTACCGGCCCCTATGGTGCCACCGGCATTGGAGAGAATACTATAATCGCGGCAGATGTCTCATACATAAATGCCCTGAGCAACGCTCTTGGCGGATACAGATTCCACAAGACTCCCGTCCGTATCGAGGATGTAGTGGCGGCAATCCAGTGGATGAACTCGAACACGAGCGGGGGGTCTAGCACTACGGCGAGTACGACATCATAGGGTGTGGGAAATTGAGTAGCAACAACGAAGTACCAAAATACGGCCTCCTCACGGCAAGTACGCCTGAGGAAGCGGTCTCTCTGCTGTCGCAATACGGCGACCAGGCGAGGATAATGGCAGGAGGTACGGACCTCCTCTATACGATGAAAAACGGGGTGAAGTACAAGACGCCCCAATATGTAGTGGACATATCCAGTCTACCACTGAATTATATCAACTACAGCGCCTCAGACGGGTTGAGGATAGGAGCTACGACTCCTATCGCCGACATCGGGTCTGACTCAAATGTCGCCCAATACTACGCAGTCCTTAGCCAGGCAGCAAACACTGTGGCCGCGCCCCAAATCCGCAACCAGGGGACTGCAGCCGGTGACGTGATTCAGGATACCTGGTGCTGGTATCTAAGGAACAACTACCCATGCTGGCAGAACGGGGGTAACGTCTGCTTCGGTGTCCTCGGCGACAACAGATACTACCAATCGATTTTCGGAGGCAGGCTCACCTTCGCGGTCAACCCTGGCGACACTCCGGTCGCTTACTTTGCCCTCAACGCAGACGTGACCGTTCAGGGTCCGAACGGCACGACTAACATGCCCATCAGCCAGCTCCTGCCAGGAGTAGCCATCGTGGAAGGAAAGGTGAAGGAGAACTCCCTCCAGCACAACGAGATGATTACAGAAATCCATGTCCCAGCACCTCCCGCCAACACGCAGAGCGCATGGTACAAGGTCCGCGCCAGGCAGTCGTTCGACTTCGCGCTCGCGAGCGCGGCGGTAGTGTTGACCTACGATGGCAGCACTATCTCCAAGGCAAGCGTGGTGTTAGGAGGTGTCGATGTCTCACCGCACAGGGCAGCGGCTGCGGAGTCCTACCTCGTCGGGCAGAGCCTCACCACCAGCACGATTCAAGAGGCAGCGGCGAAGGCAGTGGAGGGGGCCACTCCACTCACGACAGGCACAGGGAACTCGTTCAGGGTGTTCCTGGCGCAGGGAGCCGTGAGCAAGGCCCTGACCCTGCTCAGCTAGGTGCGCGCTGTCTCATTGGTGACCGAGGCCGGGCCAGGTTCTCTTAGTGAGGGTCGGTAACGGCTCGAAACTGTAGGGTTCGAGTGCCATGAAGAACCGATTTTTGCATATCTGGAGTGGAGGGATTTGAGCGTAGGGCATCTTCAGGGTGGGAACGAGCAAGAAGAGCTTACGATCCCTGAGATTTCCGCGAAGTACAAGGATCGGTGGGTCGCAATTGTGGTAACTGCCCGGGACAGTAATTCCCAACCAACGAAGGGGAAAATAGTCGCTCAAGACGTAGACAGATATCGATTAAGGTCTGGTCTGGTCAAGTACGAAGAAGTCTGCATATTCTACACAGGTGAGACGCCTTATCCGCTGCTACTTTGACAGAAGTTGAACTTGGACGGTTCCCTTCTGTCTTTGTCAGGGTGAAGGGAACTAACTCTAAGGTCCGAGAATATAGAGCCCTGGTAAACCCCGTATACGAATACTGCGTGATACCAAAAGGAGACGCATACATCTTCGGTCACTCAGAGGTGGCGTTCCAGCACTTGACCGTAGGTCCACCCAACGCTCGGACTCTGATTACAGGGAGTGGCTTCAATAGAACTGTAGTTTTCGAAGTCGGAAGTGTGGAAGTAGGTGGGCTCTCCTTCGAGCGAGTGGAGTTCGCCGCGGTAGACCTTCCTCAGCAAGTAGGCTTCGAGGCGGTAATCGGTCAGAGCCTTTTGAAGCACACTTCAGTTACACTTGATTGGGCGCACAAATTGCTCAGGATTTCAATGGCGAGCTAAATGTTTGGCAGCAAGAAACTGACGTTCCCGCTGAAGGATCCCATGCTGGTGAAATGTCGAATTGAAGGGGTGGGTAAACGTGCTAGGGAGTTGACTGCGTTGATTGACTTCAACTCTACCCATTCCTTTATGTTCGCCCACGATGCTATCTATCTGGGATATTCTGATGTCGCCAACAGAGCCAGAGAATGGAGAGAAATCTTTCCACAAAAGACACCCTACCTGTTATCCTTCAGAGGCATAGAGCGAGGAATCCTGATCAGGTTGGCCCGAGTTTCGATCGGGCCCCTTGTGGTTGAGGATGTAACCACAGTTTGCCTGGAGATGGTGCCGTCCCTTATGTTGCCGTATGACATTGTTCTAGGGAGGTCGTTCCTTGACAAATTCAAAGTCACCTACGACGGGAAAGCGAAATCGCTCTCCATCTCTTAGACCTTGCATCGCCATCATAAGGAAGGGGTATCATCAGTGTATTCCTACCAACACTACCGAACTCTCGGGCGACTCACAACGCCTTTGCATGCACCAATACGAGCCAAAGGCGGTCTGACTGCGACCGAATCAAAACAAGTGGAATTCGACGAAGCGTCAGAGCTGCAGCGACAAGATTCTGGTACTCAAAATGATTTAATAGCCGTCTTACCTAACGTGTTAGGTCGGAATGAACTCTTCTAGTGCAGTTCAAACTGCGGTTCAGATGCGCTGGGTAAAAACAAGGCTGACAATCTCGGGACTTTTCATCCTAGCACTGGGAGTGTTCTATGAAGGAGTAGTTCTCCCTGCGACGTCCTTCGAGACCGCGGTCTACAGGTATCCGTTTTCTTTTGAAGCCGACATCTATCTGATCGCAGTCATACTCATGGCTATACACTACGTGGTCAGGTTCTTCGTCCCAAGAAAGATTTCAGCCGAGCCGGTTCCGGTGACCAAGACGATAGGGCTTGAAATGGCGTTGAAGATCGCCTTCCTGCTGGAAGTAGGCGGGTCTTACCTCACTGGTACTATGATTGCTTCGCCAGAGATATTCACCCCCTTGAAGTTCATAACAGGCGGGACGCTCCCGTTCGCCCTCAACCTGCACTCCACGTTCGCTACGCTCCTAATAGCGACCGGGATAGCAATCGTCGTCCTCGAGGTCGCAAGGATCGCCACAAAGAGGCTGACAGTGAAGGATTGGCTGTTCAGCGCCAGATTCTTGGAGGCGAAAGTGCTCTACTGGGTGCTGGCCGTAATCGTCATATTCCAGGGGATTCTAGGGCTCTTCCTCCTCGGGTCGATTTCGCCCATCGGTCCCTTCGGGCTCATAGGGCTCAACTCCTACGGGTTCGAGGCCTTCGTTAGGAGCTTCCACGGCCCGACTGCGGCTGTACTGATTGCCCTGTTCTATGGGATGGTCTACCTTAGAATCAGGCCAGACTACAGCATAAGATAGGGCAGAAGGGGCTGCAGCTGAACGGTCTGTATTGACGTGAGGGCACCTCTGCCGCAGCATTCTCCTCGCAGACGTCACACCAAAGGGCGGGACAACGCGCCAGTATGGCTTGGCGACGCTGAGCAAGGTTTTTGTGCACCGCCTGGACGTTTCCCATGATTGACACTCCTGACGTCTGAGGCCGACCGCCTGGTCGACGGCAAGGGCCGGATCGCGAAGAAGCTCAGGATTTCCGTGACTGACAGGTGCAACTTCGCCTGCCTCTTCTGTATGCCTGACAAGGGCAAAGTGAAGTGGTTGCCGGGGCCCGACCAACTGACGTTCGACGAATTCGAGCGGTCTGCGCGTGTCCTCTCGTCGCTGGGGATAGACGGAATCAGGATAACAGGGGGGGAGCCGCTCCTTAGGAGGAACCTGGAGACCCTCGTCGCGAAGCTCTCGAGGCTCGACTCGATCGAGACGCTCGACATGACGACCAACGGGTGGTTCCTTAAACAGAAGGCAAGGCTGCTCAAAGAATCCGGGCTGCGCGGGGTGACCGTGAGCCTCCATAGCCTGAAGAGAGACAGGTTCAGTAAGATCTCTGGCATTGACGCCCTCCCTCGTGTCCTGGAAGGCATCGATGAGGCGGTCCGGGTCGGGCTCGACCCCGTCAAGGTCAACTCGGTCGCCATCAAAGGCTACAACGACGACGAAATCGTCGACCTGGTCGATTATGCCCACTCCAGGGGCCTGTCGATAAGGTTCATCGAGTTCATGCCGCTGGACGGGCTGGGGATCTGGTCTCCTGAGGCGATAATGCCGGGGAAGGACATAATCGCTGTCCTGAAGGGTTCCTTCGATCTCTCCCCCATAGGCCGGGAGAAAGGGAAGACAGCCTCGCTCTGGTCTTTCGGCAGCGACGGAGGTCAGCTCGGCCTGATAACCCCAATGAGTGAACCGTTCTGCGACGACTGCGACAGGATTAGGTTGACTTCGGACGGGAAGCTGCTTTCGTGCCTGTTCGACACGCAATACTACGACCTGAAGCCCATCCTGAGAGGAAGCGGGACTGACGCGGACCTGGCCAAATTCGTGAGAGATGTCGTGAGAAAGAAGCCCGAGGGGGTGGGGCACATGCCATGGATCAAGGAGGGGTGGGAGAAGCCGAGGAACATGAATGCCATAGGAGGATAGACTTTGGGAGGAGTGACCGTTCTTTACTTCGCCGGGGCGCGCGACGCCGTAGGCAAGAAACGGGAGGTGGTGAACCTCGAGGGTGAAACCTCGGCTGGGGAACTCCTGGACCGCCTGCTCAGGGACTATCCGAAGCTGCGACCGATGAAGGCTACAATCAGGCTCTCCATAAACCAGGAAGTCGTCAGCTCGACCGCGCGCGTGGCCGATGGTGACGAGATTGGGATACTTCCGCCGGTGGCGGGTGGATAGATTGGCTCCTTCTTCAAGGAGGGAAATCACAAGGCGAGAGGTCGACCCCGCAAAAATTATGAGCGAAGTCGCCGACATTGACGCCGGGGGGACCGTTGTCTTCGTAGGGACGGTCCGTAGGAAGAGCGAAGTGGGCAGGGTGGACGCCATGGAATACGAGGCCTACTCGAAGATGGCCGAAAAGGGGCTCGAGCGGATCGAGGCCGAGGTGAGGAAGAAGTGGCCGGTAAAGCGGGTGAGCATGGTCCACAGGGCGGGCTTCCTTAAGGTCGGCGAGGTGAGCGTCGTCGTCGCGGTGTCCTCGGAGCATCGGGCTGAGGCGTTCGAGGCATGCAGGTACGCCATAGACAGGATCAAGATGACCTTGCCATTATGGAAGAGGGAGCGGATCAAAGGGAAGAACCGCTGGGTCGAGGGGGTCCCGATAGGCAAATGACCTGTTCGCTCTCACTTCCACCGCGCTGCCATGCGGCTAAGACAATGGCAGATCCGACTAGGTTTTTTTGAGCGCCTTCCTTAAGAGGGCTCGACCAAGACAGAACGCGTAGGACCTGTTGCCGACACTCCCCCGCCGCCCGGGCCTGTCAGCATGAGCCTCTACTTTGGAAGGTATGGCTCCACGTAGACCTGCATTTCCCCTCCGCAGTTAGTCTCCACGTGTATCTCATCATCCCTTTTCTCGCGGAAGGCGCTCTCCACCGACTTCTCCGTGTCCTCCAAGAAGACGGTGACCGTCTTCGGCTGGCCGCTCTCTAAAGTCTGCTTGGCTGTGGCCGCGAGGGCGGCCTCGGGGCACACGCCTCCCAGAGACCCATAAAGGACATCGCCGTTCTTCGAAATCACCGTCTTGAACCCGGGCCTCCCTAGCGACGATCCAACGGTCTTCACTACGGTCGCGACCGCAAAGGGTTCCCCCTTCTCGACCAGGTCGGCCACGACACGCGCGAACTCGAACTGCTTCAACTCAGGACGTCTTTTAATCTCAGGCGTATATGTCTCTTGCTGGCAAAGCGGGCGCCCACCAGGGATACCATCACGGCCCGAGTCCCCGCCGGGGGAACGCAGAAGTAGTACGAGGAGCTTCGGTCATCGTTGATCAGCGGCCTGATACTCGCCGCCGGACTCTCTAGGAGGATGGGGCGGCCGAAACAAGAAATCCTGTTCCTGGGCAGGCCGATGCTGGACTACGCAGTCGGCTCGTTCCTAGCTTCCAAGGTAGGGGAGGTTGTGGTGGTCCTAAGGCCCGGCGCGGACTGGCACTGCCCGGCTGGGGCCAGGGTGGTGTTGAACCCTAGACCCTCCGCTGGGATGAGTTCGTCGCTCAGGGTCGGGCTGCGAAACCTCGACGAGAGGACGGAGGGGGTGTTGGTCGGGCTGGGGGACAAACCTGCGCTGTTGACCCCCACCATCGACGCGCTGATCCAGGCACGCAGGGAGTCCAAAGCTGACGTGGTGGTCCCCACGTTCCGCGGGGTCAGGGGAAACCCGGTGTTCTTCGACAAGGCGCTCTTTCCCCGCCTGCTCAGGCTCAGGGGAGACCAGGGGGCGAGAGAATTGGTCCGAAAGAACATCGCATCTGCCCGGGAGCTGGCAGTCGACGACCCCGGAGTCCTTCTCGACGTCAACGTAGAGGCTGACGTCAGGAGGATGCGCCCGCTCCTGGCGAGGCTCCACTCAGAGGGAGGATGAAAAACCAGGAAGAAGCAGCGCTTCCACTTCCTGACCCGCCTCCATCGAGCGCACTTCCTCCGGAACCACGGTCACGGCCGTGGATCTGACAAGCAAAGACATCGATTCAGTCTCGGCCGAGAGGGGTTCGGCTTGCACCTCTTTGCCGCTGTCGGTCAGTCTCAGGTACACCACCTTCGTGAAGTCCTGGAACCTCCGCCTCGCCTCCCATCTCTCGGTCAGCTTCGCTTTCACCCTGGTTGTCTCGTCCCCTGCCATCGAGATGCCTTGGATGATCGGGAGGGCGAAGAGGACGAAGGCGTTTAGCGCTCCCTGGATTGGGCCAGGCATCATCACCACGGGCCTCCCTCCTATGACCGCGACCCCTGTGACCCTCCCGCGGTCCATCCTGATGCCGTGATGAAGCGCGCTAGGCCCCAGGCTCTTCACCGCGCCCCCCACGAGGTCGAAGGGACCGACGGACGTCCCCCCAGTGGTGAGCACCAAGTCTGCGGCTGCGATACCCTTTCTAAGCTTCCTCAAGATTTCTTCTTCCCTGTCGCGCGCAATGCCGAGGTTGACCGCCTCGCAGCCGAGGGCCCCGGCGAGGAGGGCGAAGAAAGGGCCATGACTGTTCCGCGTCTTCCCCCCTGAGTCCGAGTCGGTGAGCTCGCTCCCGGTGGCTATTATGGCCACCCTGGGCCGTCCGTAGACCTCGACCCTCTTGATCCCTAGGGAGATGGCGAGGCCCACATCTTGGGCCCTCATCCTAGTCCCTCTCCTGACCACCACGCTCCCCTTCTTTACATCGGCGCCGGCCAGGAAGTGGTGGGCCCCACTCGTCGCGGCCCGCCGCACCTCGACGCTCGTCCCACGCGACGAGGCTTCTTCAACTGGAACGACGGCGTCGGTGCCTTCGGGCACGAAGGACCCGGTGGTCACCCTGGCAGCTTCGCCGGGTCCGACAATCGCCTTTGTCTTCTTTCCAAGCCCGACCTTGGCGATGACCTTCAGTCTGATCTGGTTCGTTTCGGTGGCTAGGGTCGTGTCGGCGCTCCGGACGGCGAATCCGTCCATGCGCGAGACTGTGAATTGAGGCATGTCGATCGGCGACCTGACGTCCTCGGCACAGACCCTGCCGAAGGCCTCCCTTACCTCGACCGTCTCCGTGCGCCTCTTCCAGGCGACCTGCGCGAGGACGTCGTCGAGCGCGCGTCCAACGCGGACATATTCAGAGATCGGGGCTACCATATGCGCTCTATCTGCGGCTCTTTGGCTCGTCTTTAACTTTCATGGAGCCGTTCGGTCTTTGCAGCCGAGCGCTGCCACACCAACGAGGCCGATGGGGGCAGGCCGGTCGTCGGATGGGCGCTTGCCAGCGTTTAGCTTCTGCGGCATAGGCATTTTACATACGTCCGAAATGAGCCCAGGCGCGCCTGCGTCAGGTCCTGAGATGGAGCACGACCTTGTCCGAGCCGTCTTCCTGAGGATCGACCATTACATCGAACTCCTTCCCAAAGAAGCCTGACAGCATCTCTGTGGTCGTCACTGACTTGAGCCTCCCACGGAGTATCATGTTCTCGTTGACAAAGACCGGGTCCATCAGTTCGTCTACGCTCTCGCCACCGTCGACCAGCAACCATACTTCTGACGGGTTAAGTCGCATTGCGGCCTCCAAGTATCGCGCTCTGTCGTCCTGTGTCAGCGTCCCTACAATCTTCGCGTAGACGTTCTTCGCCGGCAGACGGAGCGCGTAGTCGAACTCACTTTTCTCCCGACTCCCAGGCGGCTCTACGAGCTTCATCCCTGCTGCTCCCTCGTCCCGGAACGCCTCTAGCAGGTACTGCTCCAGGCCGCTGCCCATGTCCTCTTTTCGCATCACCAGCGAGATAGTCCGCGGTCCCTCAACGTTCAGCTGGAGCCTTTCCAGCCAGGGTAGGAGGGGGATCAGGTCGTTCACCTTCTTGGTCGTCTCTTCGGTCGCCTTGTTGTACCTGTCCATGGCCGAAGAAAGCAGGCGGACGGGTGACGAGAAGAGGCCCATTCCGACCGCGGTGACAGCCAAGTGAGGGAGGAACTTCGCGAATACCTTCCTCCTGGACTCGTCGACGTCTTCTTCCTCTGTCACAGTGACGTATGACTTGGAAGGAGCCGTATAAGCTCGTCGGGGCAGCACTCCGCGTCGCGGCCCACGTCCCCGAGCTATGAACGGCGCCAGTCGCAACACGAAAAGGCTCCATGCGGTTCGAGCGTCCACCAGGGCGGAGCGGCCGCCCACTACGGTGCAGGCGAACCCGCTTGACCAGTCCCCTCGCCGCTGCGGTCTCGCTTACGCAGAGCCAGCGTCCTGGATACCAACCCCCCACCCAGGTAGAGGGCTGACAGCGTCAGCGCGGTGGTGGTCTCGATGATCCCTCCCGTCGCCCCAGGGGAAATGAACAAAGCCAGGACGAAAGAGCCTACGATCGCATACCTCCAGTTCTTCAGCCATGTCTCGTATGAGACTAGCCCCACATAGCTGATGGCAACCATAATTATCGGGATTTCAAAGGACAGGCCTAGCGCCACAATGTACGCGATGACGGTGGAAACGAATGTCCCGACGCCGAGCGTGGGTTCGACCCCTGTGGACAGCGTGAAGGAGTACAGGAACTTGAAGATGACAGGCAAGATGATCTTGTAGGCAAACAGCCCCCCGGCCGCGAAGAGGCCTGTCGCAGGGACAAGGATGAGCTTCAGGATCCTCTTCTCCCTGGGCTTGAGCGCCGGCCCGATGAAGGACGCGGTCTCATAGATCCAGATGGGTGATGAAAAGATCGCGGCCAGCGCCAGGGCTGTGTAGATTATCGCGACAAACGTGTCGAACGCGTTCAGGTTGATCAGTAGCATATGGGAAGGTAGGAGCTGCGCCTTCGCGAAGTTGAAGAACTCGGTAGTGAAGCTGTGGAACAGGTCCGGAAATGGATAGAAAATCTCAATCGGTCCCACCTTTACCCAGACCGGCTTGAAGATGAAGAAGAGGATGAAGAGCACGAAGAAGGCGGCCAGCGATACGAGGAACCTCCGAACCAGTTCCGCTATATGGTCAAGGAACGGTAATTCTTTTTGGACAGACCCAGGATTCCCGATAGACAACCTCATCCGCTACGAGGACACCGGGAGTGGCCCTTTATTCGGCTCTCTAAAGGCTGCCTAAGGAGTTATGCTCCGGTCTTCTCTTTGAGCTCTTTCAGCTCTTCCTCTAGCTGTGTGATTCGTCTCCGGGCGTATTCCCTGTCTTCGTTCACCGGTTGGTGCGCCTGAGGGACGGCGTCTTTCACAGATTGCTGGGTGATGCCCTTTGCAGGGGTCGGTGAGTCAATCGAAGCCCTCAAATCAGCGACTTCCTTTTCTATTTCTGCTTGCCCCTTCTTGAACTCACCCATCGCTTTGCCCATGGAGCGGGCCAGCTCAGGGATCTTCTTCGCGCCACCGAAAAGTACGATGACTACGACAGCCAGGATGCCCCAGTCGGTTATGCTCCCAATCAATTCCTGTTAGGTTGCAGGAAGAAGTCGCTCCTATTTAACCGTCGCGGGGGATGCTGGATGCAGTGAAGAAGCCAGCCCGCCACGCGTAGGTCATCTCCCGCTACCCGTCCCTATGAGTTGGCCACGCTCTGCCAGGAGAATCAGGCTTTGGACCGCTTTATCCCTCACCTTCTCGACCCACCCATCCACCAGACGCTCTGGCATCGTCGAGGACAAATTCAGGCGGTGTCGAGTGGAGGGAGAGCCTCCCTAAACGTACGGAAAGGGGAGCAGGCTACTCAGAACGCCTCTTCCTCTCTCCCGGCCTGACCGCCCTGGCCCCTGATTTGGGTGGAGAGATTGCCTTGGCCACCATCACCTCGGTCGCCTTTACGACCGCCTTGACCATGTCCCCCTCGCGGAGCCCGAGGTCTTCGACCGCGTCCCTTGATATTATAGACGTCAGGCGGACTGGCGAGACTGACGACATCCTCAGGAGGCATGTTATCTCTCCTGTCTCAATCTTCGTTATCTTCACATCGAAGGCGTTCCTAGCGCTGAGTTTGTAGCGCACGTTCCCCGCCGCTTCTCTTTCATCCAACGCGTACGACAGGTAGTCCCTGACCCTCAGGAACTCCTTGAGCAGCGCCTCGCCGTCCTTCGTCAGCTTCGAACTGCCTCCCTCCGGGCCGCCGGTGCTCGACTCGAGTATCTTCTTCCCTGACCTCGTCTCAATCCGTCTTATCCTGTCCCAAGCGTTCCTGTAGGAGACCTCTACCTCGCGGGCCGCATCGGTCAAGGAGTTCTTCTCTGCGATGACCTGAAGGAGCATGGCGTCTATCTCGTCCATGACCGTCTCCTCTTCGCTCTGGAGGGAGAGGTGCGGGACCGGCTCCACTTCTGCGCCGCGAGTCACAGAGCGGTAGGAACCCCAACTTGTCTTAAATCTTGGGCCTGGAAATGCTTTTAAACGCGTTATGCAATGGATTGCATAACAGCTTGTCCAAAGTCGAGACAAATCGCCGTCCCATCATAGTGGTCGCGTCGGTGGTGATCGTTTTAGTCGTCGTAGGAGGCTTGGCGTACGCCTTATTCCTAAGCCCGAGGAGCGTTACTCCATTGATATCGTACTCGGCCGACGCGTACTCCATTGAGACCTCGGCACTCTTGAGCTCGTTCTCGCAGAGTACCGGCATCCCCGTGGCCCCTGTGAAGTCAGGTGGGTCGTTCTCAGTCGCCAGCGAGATAGCGGCGGGAGCCCCGGCCGACATCTTCGTCTCTGTTGCGCTCTCCGCCACAGGGTCTGAGTATCTCAAGAGCGAGTCGCCAGGCTGGGCTGTAGGGTTCGCGTCAGACCAGCTGGTCCTCGCATACTCGAACTCTACCGCGCCAGCCATAGTCTCAGAAGGGGACAAAGCGGCACAGACGAACGCCACTTCCGATTGGAACGCGTTCTTCAGCGCACTTGCTTCAGGGAGGGTGAAGGTCGGGATCTCCGACCCGGTCTCGGATCCCGCTGGCCTCAGAGGATGGCTCGCCCTGGAGGCTGCGGGTTACCTCTATTCGGGAGGGAACACAAGCGCGTACACATCGCCGTTGACGAAGAACGGAGGCAACGTCTCCGGGACCTCCGCAGCCGCCCTCGTCGCCCCTCTCCAATCAGGGCAGATCCAATTCCTCTTCATCTACAAGTCCGCGGCCATAACAGACCACCTGCAGTACGTCACTCTGGAACCTCAGGTCAACTTCGGCGACCCCGCGCTGGGGTCGTTCTATTCGAAGTTCTCTTACCAGGACTCCGCCGGCACCACGGCGGGCTCGGCTATCGTGCTCAGCATCACCGTCCCTCTGAACGGCGCGCATCAGGCGTCTGCCCTCAGATTCGTGCAGTATGTAGTCGCGAACGCTCAGACACTGTCGTCTTACGGGCTCCTCCCCATCGTCCCGGCCCAGCTCTACACCAACGTCGCACCGCCGAGCGCCATCTCCCAAATGGTCTCTCAAGGCCTCCTCAGCGAGGCTGGTCCGCTCCCATAGGAATCCTGGCCGCATGAACTGGCTCAGGGCCTTCTCTCTCATCGTCGTCTTTCTCCTCTTGGTACCCATCCTAGTCCTACTTTACTACGGGCTGGGCCCGCTCCGTTCACCAGAGGGCTTCGCCCCGCTCATCTTCCGCTCGATAGAGCTCTCCCTTGCCTCATCTGCCGTAGCTGCTCTGGTCGATTTCGGGCTCTTCACCCCTCTAGCCTACTACCTGGCGAGGTCTGGCGACACCTTTCTGGAGGCCCTCGTGGATATCCCGGTCGGGGTCCCCCATCCCATCATAGGGGTTGCCCTTCTCATCTTGGATAGCCCGC
Organism: archaeon; assembly: GCA_021786575.1. GTDB lineage: Archaea > Thermoproteota > Nitrososphaeria > Nitrososphaerales > Gagatemarchaeaceae > UBA183. The sequence goes on along the minus strand of JAJYMY010000001.1, from coordinate 140,190 downwards.
TCACCCCCACAGGCCAGTTCCTTCTGCGCCTGGGGGTCAACTTCTTCGACTCGCTCCTAGGCCTCGTGATAGCGCTAGTCATAATGTCGGCACCCATCTATGTGAAATCCATCCAGCCTTACTTCGAGTCCAAGGATGTCTCAGTGGAAGAGTACGCCATGGGGTTGGGCGCATCGAGGCTGAGGACGCTCGTCTCTGTCGTCCTTCCGGACTCGACTGGGGGGGTGACGAGCGCTTCACTGGTCGCGATGAGCAGGGCGCTGGGGGAGTTCGGCTCTATCTCCATAATCGCCTTCTACGTGCTTCAGTACCCCTTCAACGGCGTGAGCCCGGCCTCGGTCACTATCTTCCAACTCTTCAACGGGGCCATCCCAGGGGGCCTGGAGGCAGCGGTGACCGCATCAGCGGTTATGATTCTGGTATCCCTGCCAATCGCTGTGGCAGGGCACTTCTTCGGCAGGAGGGCCCGCCGTTGATAGAGGCGAACCTGAAGGCGCATCTTGACGCCTTCCGGCTGTCAGCAGACGTCCAGTGCAGCGGGACCACGTGCGTGGCTGGAAAGAACGGGTCGGGGAAGACTTCTCTGTTCAGGGCCTTGGCCGGATTCCTCCCGTACGAGGGTTTCGTCAGGGTGGACGGGGCGGACGTGACCAGGCTCCCGACAGAACGCAGAGGCATAGTCATGGTGACTCCTTCTTCATGCCTGCCTCACCTTGACGTGGAAAAGCATCTCAGGTGGGGCGCGAGGCTCAAAGGGAGAGCTCTAACTCCAGATACCATAACGAAGGCGAAATCAGAGCTGGGCATAGACTTCGGGGGGCCCGTCAGGAGCCTCAGCCTCGGAATGAGGGGGAGGGTGGCGTTAGCGACGGCGCTATTCTCGACCCCCAAGGCCATCCTGGTAGATGAGGTGTTCTCGCTCCTCCACGATAAGGAAGGGTTCGTCTCCGCCTACAGGGGGCTCGCATCAGACTCGGGCATCGACGTAATCTTCACCAGCCAAGACGAAGAAGACGGGAGGCTTGCCGACCGGACATACGTCATGAGGGACGGGACCGCCTCGCTCCATCACTGACCAGTTGGGTCGCCAGAACGTCCTGAAGAAGATGCGTTCGTCAGGGTCTCTGTCTTCTTTCACGCGGCCCTCTTTACCTTCCTCACGACCCTGATTGACTCGATGGCAGTCCCGGGGTACTGGCCCTCGGGGTCCTTCTCATAGGCCTTTGTCACGTCCCATATGTTGAGCAGGGCTGCAGAGACGGCGGTCAACGCCTCCATCTCAACGCCGGTCTTCTCATGAGTTGCCACTTTCACGGTGACTTCCACCCAGACGTCCCCGAGCTTCACGCTCGGCTGGACCTCCTCTATCCTTAGCGGATGGCAGAGCGCCAGCAAATCGGGGGTCTTCTTGGACCCGGAGATGGCAGCAACCTCGGCGAGGGAGACTGCGTCCCCTTTCTCCAGCTTCTTCTTCCTTATCAGCTCGATCGTGGTCCGCTTGAGCTTGATCCGACCCGTGGCGACAGCCTCACGATAGACCACGGGTTTCTGCGATATGTCGACCTGATGGAACGGCACGTCGCTCTATCCTGCGGCCGCCCGTTATAGCTTCTCTCTGCCTGTCTGCCTCTCGACTGAGCGAGGTCGCTTCCGCTTTCGCAGGTCGACGCACGTCCACGTGCAAGACGGGACAAGAGAGAGGTGAAACGGATGCGGTCGCCGGGATTTGAACCCGGGTTACCAGCTTGGAGGGCGAATGGAAGGTTTGACATCCCAAGCAACGGTATCACCCCACTGCCCTACGGCGAGTACGCAGAACGCTTCCACACGTGGCTGTGGAACAAGCACGGCAAGCGGCACGCCTACGCGATGGTGTACAACGCCAAACGCTACTTCCCGCCTTTCATCGAAGACCAGTTCAAGCTCAAGGAGCTGCTGGACAACGCCAAGCCAGGCAAGCGCAGCCTAGCGCTTGCGATCCGCAACCTCCTCAACTACATTGAAGAGTTCAGCGTCATCAGCGAAGAGGACCTGCACAGGTACCGCAAGGTCGTCAAAGTGCCCAAGACGGGGACCGACGACTACGTGCCAGTCACGTCAGAGGTTGTCGAAGCATACAAGCGGTTCTCCCATCCAGAGTACAAGCTCTGCTTCAAGGTCATGCTCTACTCAGGCATACGTCCCATAGAGGCGGTGGAGTTCCTTCGCATCTACGACAGGGGCAGGCTCATGGTCGAGGGTAGCGTAGCCAAGTACCCTCTAAGCATGGACAGGGGTACCAAGCGCGTGCTGTACTGCTACCTGCCCACCGGCTTCGTAGAGGAGCTGCGGCAGTGCTCGCTCAAGCTCAACACCGTCAAGGTCTACTTCAGCAGGCATGGGCTGCCCGCGAAGTACCTGCGCAAGTGGCAGTACAACTTTCTGATAGAGAACAACGTGCCAGAAAGCGTATGCGACTTCGTACAGGGTCGCTCATTGGGCAAGTCTGTGGGGGGTATGCACTACCTGACCAAGGTGAAGCAGGCGGATAGGTTCTACTCGCGGACAGTCTGCATGTTTCCAGTCTTGGACAGCGATGGTAATCGAGAGACTTGTCAACTGGTGGCATAAACTTAAACCAAACTTGGCCCTCGAATACTCTGATTGGCCAGGGCTGTTAACTACGAATGGAAGCCTTTCCACGCTCCCCCGTTAGCGCGATCAATGGCTCAAATCCACCAAGAGCCCGACGAGAAGCTCAAGGTTTGGCCGTGCCAGATTCAAGACTCGGACTACTACCTGGCCGTCTATGCATCTACCTTTCTACCGCCTCCTAACACGAAACACACCGGCTTCATGCTGCTAGACAAGAACTATGACATTGTCAGAGACAAATCCAAGTTCCAAAGCGCTGTCCAGGCATATCGGGTTTGGTTCATCACGTATCTTAGAGCCCCGATTAAGCACAACGTCATCAGAGGATGGACTGACGAGAGGGTACTGCAGGCACACGCGAGGTTCTTCAACCAATGCCTGTCTCGTCTGCAAGCTGACACGTACGAGGACACACTTGATCCAGCTGAGAAACAGCTTGGCATCGCGCTCAGGAAGCTAGACGAGAGCTTTGTTGCAGCCTACAACATGTTGACGGAACGCGTTCATGTGGTCAGCCAATTCCTCGACGAAGAAAAGGAGCTGTGGAGGACCCATTCCGTTACGGCGGCAAAAGAGTACGTCGAAGGTGGGCTTGTGAAGTTAAGAGCAAGCAACAAAGAACTTGCTCAGTATCTTAAGAGTAGAATTGATGTAGCCTATGAATCGCAGAAAGCGCTTACAGAGTACACCGCAAGTCGGTCCTCACGCCGCATGTCGAACTTCTTGCTTGCTACTGTCGCCGCAATCGCCTCTGCTTTCAACGTGTTCTATGGATTGGCCATCGCAATCGCCGGCGGATTGGCGAGGGTGTTCTATTCAGAGCTAACGTCTTTCAAACGAATGATTGGGCAGCTTAAGCAAATGGAGGAGCTTTCTCCGAAGTTTGACGAAATCAAGTCTGCCTTCACGGATGCCGTTCCTTTAGCGATGATGCGAGACTTCGAAGCATAACGGTAGCAGTTTGTGCTTCCTCACCGGCTCCCTAGTAGCATCCTTCACTGCATCCTACACGCTGACGTACCCCGCCTTCTCTGACTCGACCAGCTTCTCCAGCTTAACGTACAAATCCTCTGGGATGCTCACGTTCCTGTATCTCTTGACCATGCTAGCCGCTGACAGGTAGAGCACGCTTAGCTGCCGCATATCTCCGTAATCGAGCACATGTCACGTATGGGTCAAGGACACATGCCACGAGCTAAATACAAAAGAGAAGCCTGCTTTGTGGTTGCGCAGCTTCGTGTGGGCGGTGGCCGTTGTCATAGCTCTCTTCGTAGAGGTAGCCATCGGACTGTCGAACGCCCCTGCCGGTAGGACAGTGATAGAAACAACCACTGCCACCACAACGCAGACCGTGACTGCCACCACGCTGAGCATGGGGGCGGTCCTGGTGGCGAACAACGGGACGGGCAAGGCAAACAGCCAGCCCTTCACCGCAACGACGGCGAGCGTGTAAGTCAGCCTCAACGTCACCGCCACCGCCCCGGCCAACTACACTTTGCTGTACTGGGCAATCTACCCGGTGGGCGGGTCTGTCGAGACGTGCTATGGGGGCGTGAGCCAGCATCAGGGCAGCTTCACAGACTACTGCTACGGGCTAACTATCGGGGCCAACTACTACATCCAAGTTAACGCGGCGGGCTTTGACTGGCGTGTGGCAGTATTAGAGGGTCACTAGGGTCTGTGCTATATCCCGGCAGAGCCCTCTCGATATCCCAGAACTTTTCCAGACGTTCCGTCAATTTTCAGGACAAAATCTTGTCTGATGGTGGACAGCACCCCCTGCTTCAATTCCAACTCTGCTCTAATCGTCCATACTCCTGACTCCAACATGACTTGACTGAATCTTAGCTTCGCTATCCTATTGCGGTACTTCGATTGGAGCCACTCTTTCGCGAATTCTTCTGCTTCTTCGGCACTCGTCAGTTCCAAGACTACGGCCCGCTAGACTGCCTGGCCGCCGGTTGCTTGCTGAATGGCAGCCGACCAACCAGCCGGGTCTCTGACCTCGAAGACAGGATTGTCAACGCCATTCTCGGTGTCTAGCGATACAATCAACACGTTATACGTCTCCTTTCCAAACATTCCCGCCGGTTGGTTCAGTGTTCCCTTCTTCCTTGTCCGGTTCTCCATTGCCGACCCCACTACTTTCTCAATTGGAAGATTGATTTTGATTCCCTTGGTCTGAAGCTCAACCTTCTTCGCGAAGAAAGGTCCAGATTGGATATTCGCTTGCTCGACGAAAGCGAATCTCTTGTTAGTCAACAGAAGCCTTCCCCACATCGGGCTCCCATATCGACTGCTGCCACTATGATACCAAACACTAGATTCGTCTCGAACTATCTTTTCATCCTTACCAAGAACCAGACTCATTTAGTCAGGACTACGCGCTGGCGTTTCCGCTTCAGCTTATATAAGAATTCTAAAATAACATTCAAAGAATCGGCTGGCCCCGTGATAAATTCAATCAAATGTCCTAACTGTGGGGCACCCTACAAAGGGGCAGTGCTGTCCTGGGTTGATTTTGTCAAGTGTACGTACTGTGGGAGCAACATCAAGGTTCCGAGAAATGCCCCAACTGTGATTGTTGCGACCCAAGGGGTGGCACAACTCGAACCCGTCAAGAAGGCATTCAGCAGAGATGGTTTCTCGAAATACCTGTTGATGAAGAAAGGTGTCAAGAGCTTCGACTCCATCAGCGGAACCCTCATCTTGAACAATCGAAGTGTTATTGTTGACGATGCAGGGACCGTAAGTGGGGAGAACCCTCTCCGAGGCATGGTTGAAAGATGGATTGCCGAGTTCATGACTAGCTGACGGAAGATAAGAACAACAAGACCAAGCCGTATAACCAGTTATACATCGCACGCCACTATGCTTAGGGTGCACGCGCGCTGAATTCGCCCTACGAGCGAGGCGTTGCAGCTGAGAAGCACGTGCGGGGCCTGCTGCGGGCGAAGGGCTACACGAAGGTGATTTTGAGCGCTGCATCGCGCACGCCCATTGACATGCTAGCTAGCGATGGGGTAACAGTGCTGGCAGTGCAGGTCAAGCGGGGTGGGCACTTTGCAGAGAGCGATAGGCAGCAGTTGGTGGAGTGGGCAGCTTGTTTCAAGGCTAGACCATGCCTAGCACGAAAGCGAAGGGGGCAGTGGGTAATTGAGAGCGTGGCCCCTGCGGGCTAGCAAACGATAGGACAGCACTTGGGCCCTGTGCAGCAAACCATGTTTACATCGCGAGAGATGTAAGGCAGAACACTGCCGCGTTTCTAAATACGAGAGGCTGTAGGATGTCCGCATGGGGAAACCGACAGTACGAAGGAAAGTTGTGCCTACCCTACAAGGACGTCACATTGACTTGCACAATGTACTGAAGCAAAGCGTAGAGAATAGGGAGGTCATAGACGAAGAGAAATTCATTCGGCTTGTTGCAGGATTTGTGGACCGCGGCAGAGTAGGAAAGAAGAAAGGGCTTCCGGGCTGGTTCGGCACACGTTCAAGTAACATTGATGCCCAAGCCTTCTTTGACACGATTAACCGCTATCTCAAGATCAAGGGCAGAATTGTCCCAACCAAGAGATGCTCAAGGCGGACCGGGACACGGGAGTACTGGTACATTGTCGACAAAGCAAGAGATGTTATCACACTGTTCGAAGCTGTCAAAGAGTATGTTACTGACCGTGACTTGCTGTAGAAGACCATCGCGGAGTGCAGGCAAGCAATAGCCGAAGATGGTACTTAGCCAGTTGCCCATGATGCCAGTACAACCTAGCCCTGCACACGCTTGTGGGCAGAGCTGCGTTAGCGCAACGTTGCTATAGTGCTATAGGGTGTGCAGCCGAAGCCACCGCCCACCACCCTGCCGCAGCATATACGGTGGGCACTGACAGCTTACTGCTTTGCTGCTACGTCGTCAGGCTCGTAAGGAGTTCTCCAGCCTTCTTTGACCACCATGTACGGCTTCTCTCCCCTGTTGATGCTGAAATCAAAGGGGGCGAAGGGCAGCAAAGCGTTCAGCAGCTGCAACATATCCAGGTCCATTTCTACAGCGATGGGCGTTCCTTTCTTGTCTATGACCGCATCGGCCTTGGCGGCAATATTCTTCACAAGCTTCAGTGCGGTCTTGCGGTACTGCCAGTCAAGGGCTCTCTCGATCAATGTAGCATCGCTGAGCTTGTGCTTCTTAGCAACCTTGTTCAACTTCCTCACCGCGCTGTCTGAAAGCTGTACGTGTAACAAGACTGGCTTTCGCTGCAGCCACTTCTCTGGGGTGGCATCAATGGCATTATTGATCGCCTTTGATGCTCTCCATGTCCCACCGTAGCCAGCTCCAAGGATGGCTGCTAGCATCCTGTATTCCTCATTCATCGCTCTGAAGGTGAAGTCTTTGGTCACGCGCTGCACCCAAAGAAGGTGGTATGCGATGCATAATATGTTATACGGCAGCGGCAGCCTGCATTTCAGTCAGCAAACTTCAGTATAGCGCCGCCGACCAGCATTACAATCGCCCCTGCTGCTACCAACGGAATGTTCGCCGCACCACCTGGTGAGAGTGCGGGGATAATACCAGCGACAAAGAGGAACGCTCCGATAACCAGGACGATGATTCCAGCGATTCCTGCTGCGCCCGACTGCCCCCGCCTAGCGCCAAATATCATGCTCGCCCAATCCGATCTACGGTGACTTCCTGCTGAGCCGCACAGCTACGCCTGCGATTATCGCAATCACTACCAACAAGAACACAATGCCCTGCACAGAACCTAAGAAATCGGTCGCGCTTTGAATTATGCCTTGGACACCAGCCACAGCGCTCAACTTGGCAAAATTAGCGGTCACGTCAGTTGGGCCTGCCACAGTAAATGCGTAGGTGGGCGAAGTCGAAACGGTCTGGCCGTTAGCACTCCAAGATTGGAAAGTGTAGGAGTTGGTTGGTGTGGCGCTCAGGCTCAATTGATAGCCGGAGATGTACCACGCGGAACCGTAGGTGGTCGCAATGCTCCCCTCGGAAGGTTGTTCGACTATAACATGGTAGAAAGTGACGGGCGTCGGGGAATTCGACCCGAATTGTTCTGAGGTGATGGTCTGCGAATACAGATGCACCTGGTTGACAAGGGGCAGATTCGTCAAATCAAACGACAACTGCCAATCTTGACTGTCTGCCATTGACCCCAACCCTAGTGTGGAAGTTGGGTGAGTACCATCGAAAGAAAGGCTTTGGACAACGCTTCCGGCGCTTGCCCATTGTAGCTGCCCTCCGCCGGTGAAGTCATTGGAGGAGACTGCGTCGTAGAGGATCGAATTGTAAACGAATGAGGTGGCGAAGTCGCCTGGGATAGGTAGAATTGAGGATATGCCCAGAGGGGCAAGGATCACGCTCAGGGGTATCGAGAAGCTGCCGAGGGTTGCCGCGCCTACGCCGGGGGTCGAAATCGAGGTGCTCGCCGAATAAGACTTGCTTCCCAGGGTGAAGGTAAAGCGGATGGTCGCGGAGCCTTGTTGCGGGTTTGCATCAGCAGTCAAGGTCGCAGTAGTTCCGGGCTCTAGCACAGTATGGTCTACTGTGGTAGTCAGCTGCACCTGCTCAGTGTAGGCTTCGTCCAGGCTAACACCCACATTGCAAGAGCCGAGCCCGATATAATGACAGAAGTCGAACGTGTAGTTGAACAGTGGGTCGTCGCCTTGAATGATCAGATTGGAATTAGCGCTCTGCGCGGTGATGGTAGTAATGGGAAGGAGCAGTAGTAGGCTTGCGATAGCACCCATGGAGAGCAACACCTTTCCTTGCTTAGAGTGCCTCTTCTTCACACATGAGGCGCGAGTCATGCGAACATACTTCATCACCGTTTGAAAGACCGACACGAGGTCATTCAGCCACTTCCATTACACACAAATCCGGGACTTCCTTCATTGTAGTTGGCAACGCTGTAGCCTAGGAACGACCCACTGGCTTGCAGGTTGACCACCATCCCACAATGGAAAAGCATGTAGGACAGTGAAATATCGCCAGTTGACTGTACGTTGACGCCGAGGAGCGAGCCAGAGGCGAAGGTGTATGGGAAAATCGGCACTACAAAGAAGAAGAGCAGCAAAACTATCAGGATACCGGCGTTCCTGCCGGCGTGCGAAGTATGCGCGAGTCGTTGAGGTGGCGCAGGGGTCTGCGCAGTCGTCAATATGGCCACAGCAGGCAGCGCCTTGCCGCAGTTAGGGCAGAAGGCGGGACTTCCTTCGTAGTTTCTGCCGCAGCTCGAGCAGAAAGGCAAGTCAATAGATTGCTCTAGAATACTCTATTTAAGTAAACGCCCACATTCCCGGTCAGCTAGCAATGGATTGACGTGGCATCTACATTCGAAGCAGGGTGCCCAGGGCTATAAGTGGCATCCTGAGCAACGCCGTGGTAGTGGTCAGTGGCCAACTGGCGTACCGTAGGAGTGCGGGTGACTGAAGAGCAGCTTGCAGTCCTCAACCAGAAGTTAGCACAGCTTGGTTACGCTACCCTCGGAGAGCTGGTGGGAGGGTTGGCAGAGGGCGTGATTACAAACAAGCAGGTCGTCGAAGAGCTAGCCAACTCAGTCGCAGACAGGGTTGTTAACAAAATATTAACAGTGCAGCCCGTGCTTTCGGACGCTACCCCTGCTATGAAGACTGTGCGGTCGCCGGGATTTGAACCCGGGTTACCAGCTTGGAGGGCTGATGTCCTGGACCAGACTCTCCGCGCGCCAGGGTGCGAAGACCCCGAGACCCGCTCTGGACGACGACCGCACAGGCCGGCGAGCGCCACCATGAGTTTTTAATCGTTGAACCTCCCCTCGGCTTTCTCGATTTCATATACCACCCTCGCCGCCACCACATGCGCCTCCAGGGGTGTGGGGTCGATCCTCACCAACTCGTCTATCGTCGCCATTGTCTCTTCAGAGAAGTGGCCTCTGGGGAACCCTCCAACCACGACCGCGGGGGCCTTCAGCGCTGCCACCTCGGCCGCAAGCCACTCAACTGTCCCCTTCCTCCCGAGGACAGACAACCCGAAGACCTTCTCTGGTCGCAAACCTCTGATCAGCTCCTTGATCCCCGCGACCCTGACCCGCACCAGCCTACCCTCTGATTCGCCTGCGAGCGCCTCCTCTATCAGCCCCCTGAACCTGATGTAGTTCTTCGGGACCCTGGTCTTTTCTGCTATCTCTACCGCCATCCCTCCGCAGGTGTGCACCCAGACCTTCACCCCACCTTCCAGGTAAAGCGGCGTCCCCGTCACGCTCAGCAACGCCTCGTGCACTAGGTCAGGTCTCCCTCTCTTCCCCGGCTCGCTCAGCCTTGCCATCGCAGAGTGGTGGAAGCTCCTGTCTAGGAGCACCCTCCCCGGCTCCTTCCCCCTGCGCTTCGCATCTGACGCCACGGCCGGGTGCCTCCAGATTTCTCTGGGGACGAGCTCCAGCGCCGCCTCCGCAAGGACGAAACTAAGCAACACATCCGCGCTCTTGGGCGTACTGTTAAGACCTTCCGCTCTCCCTGGGGGGCGTGAAGCGGCGAAGCGCGAAGGAGGAGGCGGCCACCGTGGTGAGCATGCTCATCGAGTCCGCCATCGACCTCTCCCACACCGACCCCGCCATGGCCCGGGCCCAAGCCGCCCTTGCCAGGAAGGTGAAGCTCAAGTTCAACATCCGACTGGAGCCGCACCTCCGGTCCTTCACTTGCCGCGGGTGCAAAGGCCTCCTCGTCCCGGGGGTCAACGCCAGGGTGCGCCTCGGCCATGGGAAGCCGACCATGGTCCGGGTGACCTGCCTCGACTGCGGCCACCTGAACCGAAAAGTGGTCGAGGAAACTTAAATACTGTAGGCCGAGGCTCAAAATTTCACCACGTGAAACGTTATGGTTAGCGCACGCGACGTCCCGTCAGGGAAGCTCATCTCCGCCCTAGCGGAGCAGATGAAGTCGGTCCCGTCCGTCCAGATGCCCGACTGGGCGAGGTTCGTCAAGACCGGCTCCCACGCCGAGCGCCCCCCGGCCAGCCCCGACTGGTGGTTCACAAGGGCCGCCTCCTTGCTGCGCAAGGTATACCTCCACGGCCCGGTGGGGCTGAGCGACCTGGAGCGCGCCTACGGCGGGAGCAAAGCGCTGCACTATTTCCCAAAGCACCACAGGGACGCCGGCGGGTCGTCCATCCGCTTGATACTGAAGCAGCTGGAACAGGCGGAGCTGGTCTCGAAGACGCCCCAGGGGAGGGTGCTCACCTCCAAGGGACGCGCTACGCTAGACAAGATCAGCAACGGGCTGTTACTGGAGCTGAGCAAGGAGAAGAAGGGACTCGAGAGGTACGCCTAGGCATGGCCGAGCAACAGAAGCAGCCCGACAAGGAAGCCGCGGACCGGAAGATGATGAGGGAGGCGGCCCTGAGGATGGCCCTCACGTCCGACGCTAGGCAGCGCCTGGCCAACGTGAAGATGGTGAGGCCCGACCTCGCAGGGTCGGTCGAAGAGTACGTCATCCAGCTGGCTTCGTCAGGAAAGCTCCGCAAACCAGTCGACGACGAGCAGGTCAAGCAGATGCTCGGAGCCCTCCAAGAGAAGAAGCGGGAGATCAAGATAAGGAGGATCTGAGTTGGCAAGGGTAAAGGATACCTCGAAGAAGAACAGGATCATGAAAGCAGGGAGGCAGGCGCGGTCTGTGCCTACCTGGGTCATAGTCAAGACCAACAGGAAAGTAAGGTCGAACCCCAAGCGGAGACACTGGAGGCAGCGAAAGCTGAAGCTCAGGTGACCATGAATGTCTGAAGAGAGGATGGACGAGCTGACCCGCACCTATGTCGTACCGCTGGGCGTGGTCTATGAGGCGCCTCCGTACAGGAGGGCGAAGAAGGCCGTGGCGGTCATCCGGGACTTTGCGACGCGTCACATGAAGGCGCGCCAGGTCAGCATAGGCACCGAGGTCAACGAACTCCTCTGGGCAAGGGGGATCAAGCACCCGCCTCGGCGCATCACCCTCGAGATGGAGAGAGACGAGGACGGCGTCGTCACGGTCAGCCTCCCAGAGTCAGAACAAGTGTGACCCGATGGGTCTCTACCTGATGGACATCTACCGGAGCCCCAACATAGGGATCTTCATGCGGGCCAGCGATAGGTTCCTGCTGGTTCCCAAGGGACTCGCGCAGACGAAGTCCGACAAGCTCTGCGAACGCCTCCATGTCTCGGCCGTCCCCACGTCGATCGGCGAGTCCAGGCTGCTGGGGGCTCTCGCGACCATGAACGGGAACGGGGTCATTGTGTCTAGGCTGGCAGAAGACGCCGAGATCAGGGAGATCAGGGCCGCGACGGGACTCAACGTCTCTCGGCTTGAGTCGAAGCTCACGGCGGTGGGGAACCTCGTCGTGGCCAACGACAAGAGAGCCTTGGCTTCCCCCGTCCTGGACCAAAGAGCTCTGCTCCAAGTCAGGGACGTCCTTGGGACAGAGGTCCACCAGGGCCCCATAGGCGAGTACTACCAGGTTGGCTCCCTGGCTGTGGCGACCAACCGCGGAGCCGCGGTGTATCCTGGCCTGGACGAAGCCGAAGTCTCCAGAATAGGTTCCGTGCTGGGGGTGGACGCTTATCCTACTTCCGTCAACAGCGGAGTCCCCTTCGTCTCCTCCGGCCTGGTGGCCAACTCGCATAACGCCGTCGCTGGGAGCCAGACGACCGGACCGGAGCTCGTGTTTATAACGCGCGCTCTGAGCGTTTGAAGTGTAACCGGGATGAGCGAGCTTTCCACTGCCGAGGACACGGTCAACGCCCTGGTCGTCGAGATAAGGGTCCTCGAGGGGACCTACAACGAGCTCTCGGCGAGGCAGAACCTGCTCGAGAGGGCGATGCTCGAAGGGCGGGCCGCCCTCGACGCCATAAAGGGGTTGTCCGGCCAGAGCTCCGGCGAGGTGCTCATCCAGGCAGGCGGAGGCATCATGCTCAGGTCGAGCCCTCCTGAGACTGACCGGGTACTCGTGAGCATAGGCGCCAACGTCGTGGTGGAGAAATCGAGGGAGGAGGCGGTGGCGATTCTCGAGGAGAGGGGGAGAGACATCGAGAAGACGCTAGTATCGATAGTCAACCAGAGGAACGAGATAGCTCAGAGGCTGAACTCGGACAGGGACTTGCTGAACAGCCTCGTGACCCGCAGCCAGCAGGGGTAGCTCCTTGTTCGACAGGCTGAAGCAGGCATTCTCCTCGATAACCAGCGCCGTAAGGGAAAAGCAGCTCAGCGGTCGCGACTTCGACAGCGTGATCTTCGACTTCCAGATTTCGCTGATCGAGAGCGACGTGGCGCAGACTGTCGCCGAAGCCCTCACCGCAGAGGTGCAGAAGACCCTGGAGGGGACGAAGGTAGACCGCTCAGTCGACACGGGGGAGGTGGTCGGGGAACGGCTGAACGCTTCCCTGGAGTCAGCGTTCGCACGGGCAGGGACCGTCGACATCGTGTCCAATGTCAGAGACAAGGCGAAGACGGGCGAGCCCTACGTCATCCTCTTCCTGGGGATCAACGGCACCGGCAAGACGACGACGGTGGCCAAGTTTGCCCACTACCTGAAGAAGAACGGGCTTTCCGTCGTCTGCGCGGCCGGCGACACCCATCGGCCTGGTGCCATCGAGCAGCTGTCGGAGCACGCAGACAGGCTCTCACTCAAGGTCGTCGCGCAGGGCTATGGAGCTGATCCGGCAGCGGTAGGCCGCGACGGCGTCCTTTACGCTAGAGCGCACCACGTGGATTGCCTCCTGATAGACACGGCCGGTAGGATGCAGACGAACCAGAACCTGATGGAAGAGATGGCAAAGATAGCCAGGGTGGTCAAGCCTGACTTCCGAATCTTCGTGGCTGACGCCCTGACCGGGAACGACGCTGTCTCCCAGGCCGCGCTCTTCAACCGGCACGTCGGATTCGACGGGGCGATCCTGACAAAGGCTGACGCAGACGTCAGGGGCGGGGCCGCCCTGTCAATAGTCTACACGACGGGCAAGCCCGTCCTCTTCCTTGGCGTGGGCCAAGGATACGACGACCTCTCCCCCTTCGACGCCAAAGCTTTCCTGAACTCTCTGATGGGGCGCTAGTCTTCTCCGAATGCGTCCCTTGGGTACGTCTTCTTCGCCTTCCGCGCCTTCCTCATGTCCAACTCCACGGTCGCGAACGGCTCGTCGGGGGTCGTAATCCCGAGGACCTCACCATCAGGGTCCACGGCCCACCCCATCCCCCCGAACCTAGCGTCGCCGACTCCCCCCGACCTGTTCGATGAAAGGCAGTACGCGCCAGACACCACCGCCGCTGTCCTTCCGCCCGCGAGCCACTTGTCGACGCCGAGCCCCGTGGCCCTGGGGACCAGTATCGCATCAGCGCCACGCTTCCCATAGGCTCTCGCGTTCCAGACCGACCAGAGGTCGCTACAGATGAGGAAACCGATCTTCCAGCCGTGTACTTCAAAGACGGAGAACCTCTTACCTCCACGCACGTACCATGAGGCTTCGTAGAAGCCGGGCTGGTCAGGGAGATTGCGCTTCCTGTGCTCTCCTGTCATCCCGTCGGCGGTCTGCACGAAGCCTTCGTTGAACCTCCTCCCGCGGACTTCAACCGGCCTAGACCCGGCGACGATGGCCACCCCGAGCTCGGGGATCCTCTCAATCCATCGCCTGTGCGCTTCGACTGAGTCGTCCCACGCAGCTCGGCCGAACTTCGGGTCGGCGAACAACCACCCGGAAAACGGCATCTCGGGGAGGAGCGCTAGGTCGCTCCCCTCGTGCTTTGCGTGCGCCCCGAGACGCTCCCACCAGAGCCCGAACGCAGACCTCTCGTCGGGCATCTCGCAGACCGTGACCTTAATGACATGGTCCCCCGTCCTCCCCTGCGGTCCAGTGTTCAACCTCACTCCTCGCCGAGCCTCCTCTGCTCTTCGCCCACCAGCTCGGTCATAGCCTCGAAGGCCCTACTCGCGTCTTTCATCCCTACCACCATGATGGTGTCGGTGAAGCAACTGACCGTATCCTCGACGTTCACCTTCTTCCTGAACAGCTGGTTGTAGAGCGCGCTGACGCACCCAGGCGTGGTGACTATGTCCTCGGGGCTGTGGACCGTTATGGCCGCCCCCTCCTCCCCTTCGTCAAGTATCTCGGCGTTCCCGAGCGCCTTCTTGACCATCCGGTGGAGTCTCTGGTCGAAGATTAGCGTGATGGACGAGAGCGACTCCGACACCTGGATGAAATCCTCGTGGTTGCCTGAGAGCAGCACGCCGACGACCTGAAGGGTCCGCTTTGTCTTCTCCACGGATATCCTGGAGACGTGAGTCCTTACGTTGACTACGCTCCCCGCGAGCACCCTGCTCACCTTCGGAGGGGCCGGCGAATACGAACCCCGGAGGCGCTTGAGGGCTGTTGCGACCCCCACCTCGCTCACCCCCTTCGCCCCCCTCCCGGTCCTGGCCGCCACCCTAGGGGCAAGCATCCTGGCGAGGGCGCTAAGGTTCGCGTAGTCCCTCGCGAGGGCGTCCTGGACGGAGAGGTCCGAGTCCACCTCTTCTCTGACCGCTTTCATGACAGAGGCCGTTTTGACCAATTTTTGGTCATGTTTGACCAAAACGAAGCTATCCTGTCCAAAATCTATAAAAGCGTTGTTCAGGCCGTCCGTCACGAAGTTTGCGCCGAACCGTTGCTCTCGCGTTCTCCGGAGGCCTTGACACCTCCGTGTCCGTCAAGTGGCTCCAGGAGAAGTACGACGCCGAGGTCGTCACTGTCACGCTCGATCTCGGTCAGAGGGACGATATGGCAGATGTCGCGAAGCGCTCTAGAGAGATCGGCGCCAGGAATCATTACACCATAGACGCCAAGGATGAATTCATCAGGGACTACGTCTTCCCGTCGATCAAGGCCAACGCCCTCTACGAAGGGAAGTACCCCCTCAGCACCGCCCTGGGACGGCCCCTCATCGCGAAGAAGCTCGTCGAGGTGGCCGAGAAGGAAGGCGCCGACGCGGTTGCCCACGGCTGCACGGGGAAGGGGAACGACCAGGTGAGGATCGACGTTACGGTGAGGGCGATGAACCCGTCCCTGCAGGTCATAGCCCCCGTCCGCGAGTGGAACATGAGCAGGGACGAGGAGATCGCCTACGCCCAGGAGCGCGGGCTCCCGGTCAAACCATCGAAGTCGATATTCAGCGTCGACCAGAACATATGGGGAAGGTCTGTGGAAAGCGGACCCCTCGAGAATCCCGGGACAGAGCCGCCAGAGGACGCCTTCGAATGGACCGCCTCCCCCGAGGAAGCGCCGAACGAGCCCGGGTACCTGGAGCTCGGCTTCAGGGAGGGGGTCCCCACGAGGGTCGACGGAAGGGCCATGGATCCCCTCGCGCTGGTCAGCTACGTGAATGAGCTCGCAGGCTCGCACGGCGTCGGGAGGATAGACCACATCGAAGACAGATTGGTGGGGATAAAGTCGCGCGAAGTCTACGAATGCCCAGCGGCGTCGGTCATCATAGACGCCCACAGGGACCTGGAGAAGCTCGTCCTGACCCGCCACGAGCTCGCTTTCAAGGCGCAAGTGGAGAGGGAGTGGGCATGGCTGGTCTACTCGGGGCTCTGGCTGGAGCCGCTCAGGCCGGCCCTGGACCGCTTCATCGCCGCAACCCAGCACAGGGTGACGGGTTCGGTGAAACTGAAGCTATACAAGGGGTCCGCCAGGGTAGTGGGCAGGTCGTCTGAATACTCCATCTACGACATAGGGCTCTCCACCTATGGCCGAGGCTCTACCTTCGACCAGAAGAGCGCTGTTGGCTTCATAGAGCTCTGGGGGCTCCAGTCTAGGGTCGCCTCCGGGCTCAGCTCGCGAGCAGAGGAAAAAGAAGATAATGGACATCAGAGGACCAAGGCTAAGGAAGCCCAGTGACGAGGCCCTCGCCTTCACCTCCTCGATGGCCGACGACGGGCGCATCGCCCGCAAGGTCATCCTGGTGAACTTGGCCCACATGGTAGCCCTTGTCAGGGCAGGGGAGGTGGACCGCAAGGTCGGGGCGAGGTGCGCGAAGTTTCTTGCCGGGGCCTCCGCAGAGATACTGCCAGGCGCCAAGGCAGAGGACTTCCACCAGCAGCTCGAACAGGCTGCGGTCGACGCCCTCGGCGTGGAAACGGCAGGGTTCATCAACTACGGGAAGAGCAGGAACGACCAGGTCGCCACCGCCATACGGATGGAGCTAAGAGACTCGATTATCGCCCTTGTCAGCTCAGTCGCAGGGCTCCAGTCGGCCCTGCTGAGCCAGGCGAGGAAGCACGGCGCTGTCCTAGTCCCAGGGTACACCCATCTGCAGAGAGCCCAGCCGACGACCTTCGCGCACCACCTCTTCGCCCACTTCGACGCCTTCCAGCGCGACGCTGAGAGGGCGCTCCAGCTCTACACGCGCGTCAACCTCTCCCCCATGGGGTCTGCCGCCATGACCGGGACGTCGGTAAAGCTCGACAGGAGGTACGTCGCAGGGCTCCTCGGCTTTTCCGGCCTGGTCAGAAACTCCATGGACGCGGTCTCATCGAGGGACTTCGCCGTGGAAGCGCTCTCCTTCGCGGCCATCGCCGCCTTGGACGCCAGCAGGCTTGCCGAAGAGCTGATCCTCTGGAGCTCCGCGGAGTTCGGGTTCATCGAGCTCGACGATTCCTACGCGGCCTCCAGCAGCATAATGCCCCAGAAGAAGAATGCAGTGACCGCTGAGATGGCCAGGGCCAAGGCAGGGTCAGTCATAGGGGGGCTGGTCGCGGCCTGCGCCATCCTGAAAGCTCTCCCATATTCCTACAACCTCGACCTCCAAGAGATCACACCTCATCTCTGGCGTGGAATCGACGACGCGACGGCGTCCCTGAGCGTCCTCGCAGGCATGGTCGCGTCTGCCTCGCTAATGAAGGGGCGCCTGAACTCGGCGGTCTCCGGTGACGGCTCGACGGCGGTGGGGCTCGCCAACTATCTCGTCAGCGAGCGTGGAATTTCCTTCCGCCAGGCCCACGCAATGGTGGGCGAGCTCGTGAGAGCCTCGGCGGAGTCAGGGAGCCCCCTCCAGGAGGTGGCGGTGTCTAGGCTCGCACGCGTCTCTGCAGACTTGGGGAAGAAGGTTTCAGTGGACCGGGTGACCATCGAGAGCCTCCTCGACCCCCAACGGTTCCTCGAGAGGATCGCTACCAAGGGCGGGGCCAACCCCCGGTCCATGCTGAGGGAGATCAGGCAGCGCGAAGCAGTCATCACCTCTACGCGGTCATCACTCTCCACGCTGAAGGCAGAGCTGACGGCGTCGGAGCGGAGGTTGCGCGCTACGACGGATGGACTGACCCGGGAGGTGAAATCAGTAGATTGAACACGAGTTGCAACGAGTGCGGAGCCGCGCTGACCGTCCCAGACGACGCCATAGTCGGGGAGCTCGTCTCTTGCAGGGACTGCTCGTCCGAATACGAGGTTGCTGAGCTGTCCAACGGCAGTGCCGTACTCAAGCCGGCAGAGAAGGTCGGAGAGGACTGGGGAGAATAGTGAAGCTCACCATAACCTTCGACAGGCTCAGGTGGGAGGAGAAGGCGCTCAGCGAAGCCGCCGAAGCAGCTGGCATCGGGGGGTCGCTCGTCGACGTCAAAGGGCTCGTCTTCGAGGTCCCGAAGAAGCGACCGGAGTTTGGGGACGTGGTGCTCCAGCGCTGCATCAGCCACTACAGGTCGTCGCTTCTCACCAGAGTTTTGGAGGGGGCGGGTATGCAAGTCGTCAACAGCCATGCGGTGGCCGAAACCTGCAGCAACAAGCTCGCCACCAGCATCGCTCTTTCGAACGCTGGCGTCCCGACGCCGCGCACCCTCCTCGCCCTCACCCCGGAGGCCGCTGAGCAGGCTGCAGAGACCATCGGCTACCCCCTGGTGCTGAAGCCGTTCACCGGGAGCTGGGGGCGAATGGTGACCGTGGTCCGGGACAGGGCAACACTGGACTCGCTAATCGAGTTCAAGGAGGAGCTCGCGAACCCGCAGGAGCAGCACATGTACTACCTTCAGGAGTACGTAAACAGGCCGCCGAGGGATGTCAGGGCGATCGTTGCCGGCGACAGCATCGTCGCGTGCGTCCACCGGGTCGCCCCCCCAGGGGAGTGGAGGACCAACGTCGCCCGAGGCGCGACATCAGAGGCGTTCAAGCCCGACGCCGAGCTCTCAGAGATCATCCTGAAGGCAGCCGAGGCAGTGGGTGGCGGCATACTCGGGGTCGACGCCATGGAGCCTGAGTCAGGCTACACTGTTCACGAAGTCAACAATACCGTCGAGTTCAAGGGGGCCCAGTCCGCCGTGGGGTTCGACATCCCCTCGAGGCTGATCAGCTACGTTGCAGGATCGGCGAGGAGATAGCCTTGGTCCGCGTGGGCGTGCTCGCAGGTTCAGGGTACATAGGCGGGGAGCTGCTCCGCCTGCTCCTTCAGCACCCCGAAGCCGAGGTGGCATACGCCACTTCGAGGAGGTATGCCGGGGAGTACGTCTTCAGGGTCCACCCGAACCTCAGAGGGGTCACCGACCTGAAGTTCGTCTCATTCGACCCATCCAAACTCGTGGCTTCGGCCGACGTCGTTTTCGCGGCCCTCCCACACGGGGAGTCGGCGAAGGTGATACCCCAGCTCGCAGACGCGGGGCTCAGGATAGTAGACCTCAGCGCTGACTTCAGGCTCGGGGACAGCGCCCAATATCCAGTCTGGTACGGCTACGAACACCCTCGCCCAGACCTCCTAGAGAAGTTCGTCCTATCGATTCCCGAGCTGAACCGGGAGGAGGTGAAGGGTGCTAGGCTCGTGGCCTCCCCCGGGTGCACCGCAATCACCACCATCCTCGCCCTCGCCCCGCTCCTCAGGACGAAGTCTCTGGGGGTGGACACCGAACACATCGTGGTCGACGCGAAGGTCGGCTCGTCCGGGTCAGGAGGCAAGCCCTCCCTCGCGACGCACTTCTCGGAGAGGTTCAACGTGGTCAGGCCCTACAAGCCGGCTGGGCACAGGCACGCCGCTGAGATAGAGCAGGTCCTATCGGCTATCGCTGGCGTCCGGATCAAGGTCTCGATGTCGGCCCACGGGGTGAACATAGTGAGGGGTATCCTGACCACATCCCATCTCTTCGCGTCAGGGAGAGTGAATACCATAGACATATGGAAGGCGTACCGCGAAGCTTACTCAGGGTGCCGCTTCGTCAGGATAGTCAAGGACAAGCATGGTCCTTTCAGGCTCCCAGACCCGAAACTCGTCATCGGCTCGAACTTCTGCGACGTCGGATTCGAGACGGAGGAGAGGACAGGGAGGATAGTCGCCCTGGGCGCCACTGACAACCTGATCAAGGGGGCAGCGGGGAACGCTGTCCAGTCGATGAACCTCATGCTAGGATTGGACGAGGCGTCGGGGCTGGCGATGGCGTCCCTCCACCCGGTGTAGCGTGTTGAGGGTGGTCGTGAAGATTGGCGGGAGCCTGATGAAAGCCGGCGTCCCTGAGGCTCTGGTCCAGGACGCGGCGACGCTCTCTTCCTCCCACCAGCTCGTCCTCGTGCACGGCGGGGGGGACGTGGTGACTGAGTACGCGACCAGGCTCGGGAAGGAGCAACGTTTCGTAGTCTCTCCAGACGGGATCAGAAGCAGGTACACGGACAGGGAGACGGCTGAGATCTACCAGATGGTCATGAGCGGCCTCCTCGCCAAGCGGTTGGTGCAGTCTCTCTTCAGGGCGGGGGTGAAGGGCGTCTCCCTTGCGGGGGAAGACGGGGCGTTGATCACCGCCTCGCGGAAGACGAAGCTGGTGATCGTGGACGAGAGGGGCCGGAGGGTGGCCATCGAGGGGGGATACACTGGAAGGGTCAGGGGGATCAACTCATCCCTCCTGGACCTCCTCCTCGGCACGGGATACGTCCCAGTGGTCTCGCCCGTGGCTGTGGGGGAGGACGGGGAGCCGCTCAACATAGACGGAGACAAGGCGGCGGGTTCCATAGCAGCAGGGGCAAAGGCCGACGTGGTGATCTTCGCGACAGACGTGGATGGGCTCAGACTCGACGGGTCGCTGGTGAGGCGTCTCTCCGCCGTGGAGGCTTCGGCGTCCCTCCCGAAGATAGGGTTTGGCATGCAGAAGAAGGTAATAGCCGCGGTGGAGGCGGTGAAGGGCGGAGTCAAGGAGGCTGTGATCTGTTCTGGCACCAAGGACGCCCCCCTGTCAAGGGCCCTCTCTCACGAGGGGTGCACGGTGATAGCGCCATGACTGAGCGGACCCGCGGCCTGGAAGACTCCTATGAGGCCCACGCCTTCAACAAATTCCCGTTGGCTCTGGCGAGGGGGAAGGGGTCCCTCGTCTGGGACTCTGAGGGGAAGGAGTACATCGACTTCATGTCAGGGATCGGGGTGGCCCTGGTCGGCCACTGCAACGACTTCGTGGTCGACGCAGTGCGGGAGCAGGCTGGAAGGCTGATTACATGCCACGGCTCTTACTACAACGACGTCAGGGCCGGCTTCGTGGAGCGGCTTGCGAAGGCCGCGCCGAAGGGGTTGGAGAAGGTGCTGCTCACTAACACCGGGACCGAGTCGGTGGAGGCGGCCATCAAGTTAGCAAGGCGGCGCACATCCAGGAAGAAGATGGTGGCGATGACAGGCGCCTTCCACGGCAAGACCTACGGCTCCCTCTCGGCTACGTGGAACAAAAAGTACAGGGACCCTTTCGGCCCGCTCCTAGACCGGTTCGTGTTCGCTGACTACGGCGATGCGAAGTCGCTGGAGTCGATGGTCGACGGAGACACCGCGGCGGTGATCGCCGAGCCAGTCCAGGGGGAGAGCGGTGTCGTCGTCCCCCCTGACGGCTACTTCAAGGAGGTGAGAGAGATCTGCAACAGGAACGGGGCCCTGCTGATCTTCGACGAAATCCAGTCTGGCCTGGGGAGGACGGGGATGATGTGGGCTTCCGAGCACTGGGGGGTCGTCCCGGACATAATGACCGTGTCGAAGGGGCTCGGTGGAGGGCTCCCTATAGGCGCCGTCGTCTCCACCGGCGAGGTCGCCGAAAGCCTGAAGGGGGGCGAGCACACCAGCACCTTCGCCGGTAATCCGCTCTCCTGCGCCGCTGGCTCGGCCACCCTCGACTTCATCGCCAGGAACGACCTCTCCGCCAGGGCGAGGGAGAAGGGGGAGGCGCTGAAGTCGGGGCTCTCCAGGATATCTTCCGCCCATAGGCTCGTCAGGGAGGTGCGCGGACTGGGGCTCATGCTAGCCCTGCAGACTAGGGTGGACATACACTCTATGCTCCTGGCCGCGCAGGCCCGGGGGGTCATCACGGCATACTCCGGGAGGGACACCTTCAGGTTCCTCCCCCCTCTCGTGGTCGAGGATGCGCAGGTGGCCAGGGTGCTCGATGTATTGGACGGGGTCATAACCGAAGCGGAGGCGGGGCGGTTCTGAACACGGGAGACGCGCCGTGCGCCCCACCCTTCCAGCAGTGGGCCGTCAGCGAGAGATGAGCGGCCCTGACGACGAGGCGGTCAAGCTCCTCGTCGACTCCGTGAAGATTTACTCCCCCACGAAGGAGGAGGGAGAGCTGGCGGCCTTCCTCGCAGACAGCATGCGGCGTCTGGGATACTCGAGGGTGAGGAGAGACGCGGCGGGGAACGTGGTCGGAGAGTTGGGAAGGGGCAAGCCTAGGCTCCTCCTCTGCGGTCACATGGACACCGTCCCCGGGAGGCTCCCGGTGAGGATGACCGAGGACTCCGTCTACGGCAGAGGGGCGGCCGACGCCAAGTCGCCTCTGTGCGCCCTCCTCCTGGCGGGGGCCAGGGCCGCGGACTCAGGGGTAAGGATAACCTTCGCCGGGGCCACAGAAGAGGAAGGGGACGGCGCAGGGGTTGAGGAGCTCGCCAGGGGCGCCTCAACCTACGACTACGCGGTGTTCGGCGAGCCCAGCGGGGCAGAGAGGATTACCATAGGATACAGGGGCAGGGTGAGCCTTCGGGTAGTCGTCCGGACCCTCGGGGGGCACGCGGGGTCGCCCTGGGCCCACAGGAGCGCCTTTGACGAGTTCGTCTCCCTACTCGGGAGGCTCAGGGACTACGAGGCAGCGCAGCAGAACGTGGACCACTTCAGGTCCCTGTCAATTTCCCCAACGCTTGTGAGCGCCGGCTCCTATCAGAACGTGGTCCCACGCTTCTGCGACGCGACCTTCGACATCCGTGTCCCCCCGGGGCTCCCTTCGGCTCAGGTCCTGGGAGACGTCCGGTCCATTGTGGGGGGGTCCAGGGACGGTGTAGAGGTGGAGGTGTTCCCTGGCCCCCCCACGGAAGCCTACGAAGTGGACCCAGGGTCGAGACTGGTCAGGGCCTTCCAGAGGGCGGTCATCCTCCGCCTCGGCAAGAAGCCCGTCCTCGTCAGGAAGACCGGGACCGGGGACATGAACACCTTCGCCCGCAAGAAGGGGGTCTCCTGCGTGACCTACGGCCCGGGGGCTACAGGGACGAGCCACACCGACGGGGAGGTCGTCCTCGTCAAGGACTATCTGGACAGCATAGAGGTGGCGAAGGAAGCCATAGGGCAGCTCGTCTCCATGAGCAGCGCCTGACTGTCAGACCCTTATCTCTTCCAGACCGAACTGCTTCGCGAGCCTCACAATCTTCTCCTTGTGGGGTCCCAGCCCCTTCCAATCTAGGACGGCATACCTGACGGCAGAGGTGGACCTTTGGAGCATCTGCCCCACCATCTGCTCGTCTACGTGCTCCAGCGCATACTTAGGCGCGACATACGGGATCGCCAGGTCCTCGTCAAGAAGCAACCTGGTGAACTTCTCGGGGTAGTGCGTCCCGCCGAAGCCGAGCGCGATTCTGTCCCATGTCCGCTTGTGGGTGAGACTCTCCATCAGCGACTTCGCGACCACCCCCGCTGCCTTCGAGTCCCCCCACTGCTCCTCTGACGAGCCGAGCTCGACGAAGAGGACCGGCTTCTGGAGAGAAGTGGGCCCATGGTGCGTTGCTTCCATCGTGATCTCGTACCCGCTCACCTCCCCCCTATGGCCCCAGAGGGCGATCAGGTAGTTCTTGAGCAGCGACGCGTCCGCCCTTCCGAGCTCCCTCCCAACTCCTCCAATCTCTGTCTTCTCGGAGAAGTTCCCCGTCGTGTGGGCCGTGAGGGACGCGATGCCTGACTCCGCGCTGTGCCTCGAAAGGAATATGTACGCCTGTGGGTTGAAATATTCGTCCAGGTCTGGAGGGGTGACGATCATCCCCTCGAACCGGGCAAGGAGGAACGACTCCTTCTGATAGACCGGCTCTCCGAGGAAGTTCACGCCAGTCGACGCGAACCCCTCGCCTTCGACCAAGGCCGCAGCGAGCGTCCTCGATGCCAGGTCGGTGGTGGATGCCAGGATGACCGTGGCGGGCTCTCCCTGCGGGGTCATGGCGGCCTACCCGAGTGGCGGGGTATTAACGCTGGGGCGATAGAGCACACCTCCGCAGACGCGCAGGGAGCGGCGGCCATTAGACATATAAGACGAACTGAACCGCCACTCCCTGTACCATGGGGTTCCGCGACTTCCTGAGGTCGTCCGCGGCCATATTCAGGCTCGCCCACAAGAGCGACAGGGACGAGTTCACCCTCTATCTGAAACTGGTAGGGCTAGGGATCGCCGTGGTCGGGACGATAGGGTTCCTCATCAAGCTCGTGGGGACCATCTTCTTCGGCTAAAGGTTATTAGGCCAACGAAACTCGGGCTTTTTTCAGCGTGTCGGTTCTGAGCGACCAAGAGAGGAACAGTTCCATATTCCCGGTCAAGACCACCGGAGGTCAGGAGAAGACGGTGGCTACCTTCGTGGCCAACAGGGCGGTCCAGAAGGGGAAGCCCATCTACTCGGTCCTGGCCCTCG
This sequence comes from archaeon, assembly GCA_021786575.1. Lineage (GTDB taxonomy): Archaea > Thermoproteota > Nitrososphaeria > Nitrososphaerales > Gagatemarchaeaceae > UBA183. The sequence goes on along the minus strand of JAJYMY010000001.1, from coordinate 115,697 downwards.
ATACCTGGAAGGGATACGTCCTCTTCGAGGCTCCCAACAGCCAGGTGGTTGACGAGAGCATCCAAGGGTTCAAGCACGTCAGGAGCAAGATTCCCGGGATGATGCAGTACTCAGACATCGAGAAATTCTTGGTCACGAAGTCCATGGTGGCGGAGCTGAACGCCGAAGACACCATCGAGATAGTCGCCGGCCCGTTCAAAGGTATGCGGGCGAAAATCTCCCGAGTGGAGAAGGAGAAGCAGGAGATCACAGTCTCGCTGCTGGACACGGCGTTCGCCATGCCCATCACCATCGACGCCGCATACGCTAAGCTCGTGGCCAGGGCCAAGCCGGAGCAGAAGTGATCCTAGATGGGTGAAAAGCAGGTCATCAACGTGCTGGTAACCGGTGGCGAGGCGAGTGCCGGACCGCCCCTCGGCCCTGCGCTGGGTCCGCTGGGGGTGAACGTCCTCGGCATAGTCAACGAGATCAACAAGCAGACCGGCGACTTCAAGGGGATGCGGGTCCCCGTCAAGGTGGAGGTCGACAAGGAATCCAAGCAGTTCGTCATTTCCGTCGGTACGCCCACTACCTCAGCACTTGTCGCCAAGGAGTCGGGGATCCCCAAGGGCTCGGGGAAGCCCAACGTCGACTTCGTCGGGGAGCTGACAATGGACAAGGTAGTCGCCATCGCCAGGAGCAAGATAGCCGGCTCCTACGCTGCCACGGTCAGGTCCGCCGTGAAGGAGGTCGTGGGGAGCTGTGTGAGCATGGGGGTCAAAGTCGAAGGGAAGGACGCCAGGGAGTTCATGAAAGAGATAGATGCAGGCAAGTGGGACTCTAAGTTCCAGTGACGGGCAGAAGGCTTTTATCCGGTGTTTGAAGGCTCGGCAAGGAACTCGTGAATAGTGTTTGCTCTCGAATCAGCAGCTCGCAGAACTGGTCAAGAAGGGTAAGGACCAATCCAAAGAGACGAAGTTCACCCAGTCGGTCGAAGTACTGATCTCGCTCAAGGAAGTAGACCCCAAGAAGACCGACCTGAACATCAACGAGATAGTCTACCTGCCCCATCCTACCACGAAACAAGCCAAGGTATGCTTCATAGGGTCAGGTGACCTTGCGGTCAGAGCGAAGAACGCTAAGGCGAACTTGGTCATGGAGCCGGCCCAGCTAGAGAACTACGGAGGGAGCAAGAGGGGTGCCAAGAAGTTGGCCAGGTCATACGACTTCTTCCTGGCAGACACAGCGCTGATGCCGAGGGTCGGCAAGATCCTGGGTCAGGCGCTCGGCCCCAAGGGGAAGATACCGTCCCCGGTCCCGCCTAACTCCCCCATCGAGGCCATGATCAACAGGACTAGGACGGCGATCAGGGTCAGGAGCAGGGGGTCTCTGGGTGTGATGGCCAAGGTAGGGGACAGCAAGCTGTCGGAGGCTGACCTCGCAGAGAACATTGTGGCCGTGGTCAACGCAGTGACCAAGAAGCTCCCGAACGGCGACAGGAACATCAAGGCGGTCATGGTCAAGACGACCATGGGCAAGCCCGCGAAGCAGGCGGTGGAGTAAATGAGCGAGACGGTCCAGGTCCACAAACACAGCCCGAAGAAGGTCGAGACCGTCGAGCGCGTAGCCTCGCTCGCACAGAAGTACCCTGTGATCGCCGTGACCAGCCTCTCGAAGGTGAGGGCGAGCCAGCTGATGGCCGTGCGCAAGGCGCTGAGGCAGCATGCAGAGGTCTTCGTCGTCAAGAACAAGCTCGCTGTACGCGGGTTGCAGAGGGCCGGGGTCAAGAACGCCGACCAGCTCCTCTCGCACCTTACGGGACAGAACGCGTTGATCTTCTCGACCTACGATCCGTTCAAGCTCTTCCTCACCCTCGACAAGAACAAGGTCTACCTTCCAGCCAGGGCCGGGGACAAGGCCCCTGAGGACATAGTAGTCCCGGCGGGGAATACAAGCCTCCCAGCGGGCCCGGTGTTGAGCGAGTTCAGGGAAGCTGGCATCCAGACCAAGATCGAAGGAGGGAGCATATGGGTCAACAAGGACTCGGTGGCGGTGAAGAAGGGCGGGGAGATTACCCCCAAGCTTGCCAGTCTCCTCTCCAAGCTGAACATCAAACCAATCCGGGCCGGCCTGGCGATCGCCCTCGCTTACGAGAGCGGTTTGATCTACGCTGGTGAAGTGGTCGCGATCGACCTCGAGGAGTACAGGAAGAGCCTCGTCGACGCCCACGCCTCTTCCAGGGGCCTGGCTATAGTGATAGGCTACGTCACGAAGGAGACCGCCCCGGACATCCTCTCGAGGGCCTACAGGGAGGCTCTGAGCCTACAGGTTGAAGCAGGGCTCCTCGACAAGGAGACCGCTCCTCTGATACTCGGAAGGGCAGAGGCCGAAGCGATGGCTCTGGAAACGAAAGCCAGGGAAAAGGGCCTGCAATAGGCATCCGCTCGCGCTGCTGTAGCCCATGCGCGCCAGGAACGGTCGATGGGTTGCCCTCCGATCCCACGGGCGGACGAACTTTCACGAGTCTTGAAGGGCCATTCCGGGCGTCTGGCACTCAACATCGAAATGCGCTAGGTAGGGAGGCGATGGCGAACAGACTTCCTCCGAGCCAGCCACATTTCCTGATGCTCGGTCTGCCCTCGGCCACAGCTACCGCCGGGGCATATGAGGCACGAAAAGTGTGGTTTGCTCACCCGAAGAGCGAAGCGAGACCCTGTAGAGCCTCTTCTTCCTTCTTCTCCTCTTCCTTCGGCTTCTCTTCTGCCTTCGCCGCCGGAGCGCCAGGCGCTGCAGTAGCTGCTGCAGGCGCAGCGGCCATTGTCGCGGCGTTCTTCAGGGCCTCGTCGATGTTCACTTCGCTGAGGGCAGAAGCCAACGCCTTGATCCTCACGGAGTCGGGGGCGGCCCCAGTCGCCTTGACCACGTTGGTCAGGTTCTCTTCGTTGACCGGCTTCCCCAGCTTGTGAAGCAGGAGAGCTGCGTAAACGTACTCCATTTTAATTCGTGGACAGGCGACCTACGTTCCGTATTTAAGAGTTTGAAGGCGAAATAGGTCCGGGCTCTTTCCGGCTCATAACTACGTATTCTGGGTAGAATCCCAGTTTCTCGTAGAGCGAGTACGCTGCTTTGTTGTTGGCTCTGACCATCAGCCCCGCGACCACGAACCCCTTCCTCTTGCTAGCCTCCAGGGCGTGCCTCAGCAGCGCCTCTCCGACCCCCTTCCCCCTCTCTGAAGGGACGACCTGGATGTCGTATATCCAGCCGACCTTCATCTCGCTGAACGGCCTGTCGGATACACCCAGCCAGACGTATCCTGCAATCTTAGGTCCGCCCCCAAGCACTGCCACGTAGACTTCTGTCCCCTTCTTCCTCAGGAGGGCGTCCATGACCCTGGCGAACGACTTCTTTGCCTCCTGAGCCTGGGGGCGCTCCCACTCGCTCAGCTCGTCTGGGAGCTCGTCGACTGAGAGGCGCTTGACGAAAGCCATCTCGTCCCCCCTCGCCTCCCTGATTGTTATCCCGACAGGCACGGACGGGAGGGCCCGACCTTACCCGTTAAGCCTTCCCTCGCCAGGCGTCCCAAGTTTATCTACTTCAGGGCGAGGACTTGTGAAAAGGCAGTGGAGCAGCCCATTTGAACGAAAAGAAGCAGGTCCTGAAGGCCAAGTTCTCCTCGGACTACAAGAAGTACTACGTCGTAGACCTCTTCAGAAGGAAGGGATATGTCAGGAAAAAGTGCGAGAGCTGTGGCAAGCACTTCTGGACCCTCAAGCCAGAAAGGACAAGGTGCGACGACCAGCCATGCTCACCTTATACCTTCATCGGTGACCCGCCCACCTCAAGGAGACTCGGCTACGTCGAGACATGGAAGGCCGTCGAAGCCTTCTTCAAGAAGAATGGGCATGCCATTGTAAAACGATACCCCGTGGTCAGTCGATGGCGCCCAGACCTCTACTTCACAGTCGCCTCGATAATCGATTTTCAGAGGGTGGAGGGGGGGAAGGTTGTCTTCGCCCTGCCAGCCAACCCCCTCGTCGTCCCTCAGATGTGCCTGAGGTTCAACGACGTCCCCACCGTCGGGGTCAACGGGAAGCACGGCACCTCCTTCTGCATGATCGGCCAGACAGCCCTGGCGAACAGGGAAGGGTATTGGAAGGACAGGACAATCGACCTCGACTTCGAGCTCCTCACGAAGGTCTTCGGCATCAACGAGGAGGATGTTTCCTTCGACGAGGACGTCTGGATGGGATACGGGGCCTTCGGCTATTCGCTGCAGTACAACGTCAGGGGGCTTGAGACCGGGAACGCCGTCTTCACGGCCTTCGAAGGGAGCCCAGAGAAATACGTCCAGCTAAGGGAGGGGGTCGTAGACATGGGGGCGGGGCTAGAGCGCCTCACTTGGCTCAGCCAGGGCACCCCGACGGCCTATGACTCGTACTTCGCCCCCGTCCTGAAGAAGATGAGAGAGGAGAACGCCGTCGAGTACGACGAGCGCCTCTTCAGGAGGTATTCCGCGCTCGCGGGGGAGATCAACTTGGACGAGTACAAGAACCTCGACGACGCGAGGGTGAAGATCGCCAAGGCTCTGGGCAAGGACGCCTCGCAACTCACAAAGCAGTTCGGCGCCCTGGAGGCGATGTACGCAATCGCCGACCATACCAGGTCGCTCCTCTTCGCCATCGCCGACGGCATGCTCCCGAGCAACTCTGGTGGGGGGTACAACCTGAGGATGATCTACAGGCGAGCGAGGAACTTCATCAATTACTACAAGTTCAGGCTGAGCGTCCCTGAACTCGTCGACTGGCACATTGATCAACTCAGGGGGGTGTACCCGGAGCTCACAGAGCACCACTCCGACGTGAGGAAAGTGTTGGAGGTCGAGGAGTCCAGGTTCCTCTCTTCAGCCGAGAGGGTGACAAAGATAGTGTCTTCTATCGCGTCCAACGGGAGAGAGCTGGCTGCCGATGACCTTGTGAAGCTGTACGACTCTGACGGGGTCACCCCGGAACAGCTCGTCGAGGCGGGCGCGAAGGTGAGCCCGCCAGAGGGGTTCTACGAAAAAGTCCAGGCCAGGCACCTCACCCGTGAGATAGAGCAGCCGAAGCTAGAGTTCGACGTCAGGAGGCTCCCGCCGACTAGGCTCTGGTACTACGAAGAGGGCGCCCCTCTTGACTTCACCGCGAAGGTGTTGAGGGTCTTCCAGGGGGGATACGTCGTCCTCGACAGGACGGTCTTCTACCCCAGAGGCGGGGGTCAAGAGCCCGACAGAGGAACCCTTGGGGGGGCGAAGGTCGCGGACATTGAAAAGTATGGAGACGTGGTAATCCACAAAGTGGAGGGGAAGGCACCCAAAGCAGGGTCGAGGGTGGAGTGCCACGTAGACCAGAGGAGACGGCGGAGGGTCACCCAGATCCATACCGCGACTCACATACTCAACGGCTCGTCCAGGGAAGCGCTCGGGCCATGGGTCTGGCAGCACTCAGCCTTCAAGGAGGAAGACTACGGGAGGCTAGACATCACCCACTTCTCGCGCCTGACCGAGGCCGAGGTGCAGCGGATCGAAGACTTGGCCAACGAAGTCGTCAGGCGGGACCTGGCTGTGAGGAGCACGTTCATGCCGCGGCAAGAAGCGGAGGAGAGGTATGGCTTCAGGCTGTACCAGGGAGGCGTCGTTCCAGGCAAGGACGTCAGGGTGGTCGACATAGGGGGGTGGGATATAGAGGCGTGCGGGGGGACGCACGTGAGGGCCACTGGCGAAGTCGGGCTGATCAAGATCACGAAGGCCGAAAGGGTCCAGGACGGGGTCGAGAGGCTTGAATTCGTAGCTGGAGAAGCGGCCATCGAATACATGCACAGGATGGACTCTGAGCTAGGCGAGCTCTCGGCTGTGCTGAACACCCAGAGGGAGAATCTCCCAAAGGTGGCAAGAGGCCTCCTGAAAGACCTCGAAGAGTCTAGGGCCCGCGAGAAGAGCCTCGGGCAGACCATAGTCGAGTTGTCCTCTACCGGTGTGGCCGCCGAGGCCAAGAGCGTAGGCAACGCAAAGCTTTACGTCTCAAAGAACCCCCCTCTGGGCGAGGAACAGATTATTGCTCAGGGACAGAAGAGCGTGTCATCCGAGCCGTCGCTGATCTACATAACGGTGTTCTCCACCGGGAAGTCTGCGCGCATAATCTGCTTCGTCGGCCAGGCCGCCGCTAAGGCGGGCTTTTCCGCCGTTGAAATCGTCAGGAAGCTGGCCTCCGCCCTCGGCGGGTCAGGCGGGGGGTCGCAGTCTTTTGCCCAAGGCGGCGGTCCCCTCGTGAGCAAGATAGACGAAGCTTCTTCCCTCGCCCAGGGCATCCTCCCCTCAGCCACGAGTTGACTGGCATGTCTGCGCGAGAGAAGTATTGGCTGAAGGTCTGGAAAGACAGGCGTGTCTTCGAACCTGACCCAGTGCAGGGTAAGAAAAAGGCCTTCGTGACCTTCCCCTTCCCCTACATGAACGCCGCGGTCCATGTGGGGACTGCGTTCACCGCGTCCAGGGTCGAGTTCTACGCCCGCTTCAAGCGCCTTCAGGGGTACAACGTCCTCTTCCCATGGGCTTGGCACTGGACCGGCAAGACAATCGTAGGGATGAGCCAGAGGCTCAAGCAGGGTGACGCCGCGGTCCGCCGGGCCTTCGAGGCGGATGGCGTCTCTGCGAAGGAGGTGGAGAAGTTCACCGACCCTGAGTACCTGGCAGCGTACTACACCAAGGCAAGTCGCGAGGTGGTGAAAGACACCGGCTTCTCGATAGACTGGCGCCGGGAGTTCAGGACCATCGACCCAGCCTTCAGAAAATTCGTGGAGTGGCAGTATCTCCGCCTCCGCGAGCTCGGTTATGTTGTCCAAGGGACCCATCCTGTGGCGTGGTGCCCCAACGACAAGAGCCCGACAGGAGACCACGACAGGATGGAGGGAGAGGGCGTCTCCCCCCAGGAGTTCACCCTGATCAAGTTCCACTTCGGAGAGTGGGCGCTGGTCGCTGCCACGCTCCGTCCCGAGACGATATACGGAGCCACTAATATCTGGGTCAACCCTGACGCTGAATACAGCGAAGCCAAAGTAGACGGCGAGCTGTGGATAGTGAGCTCGAGCGCCCTGGGGAGGCTGGCGGAGCAGAAGCACGACGTCATCCCTGTCCGCACGTTCAATGGCGCAGATCTAATCGGACGGTACGCCATGGCCCCGCTTACCGGGAAGTCCCTCCCGGTGTTGCCGGCCAGGTTCGTGGACGACACTCTGGGGACCGGCGTGGTCTTCAGCGTCCCTGCCCACGCCCCATACGATTTCACGGCCCTTAGGGACATCCAGGAGAGGAGGGTCGAGGCGGGGAGGCAGGTGAAGGAGATAGCCGGCACGCTGGCTCCCATCCCAATACTCACGGTAGAGGGGTACTCGGAGGTCCCCGCGAGGGATGCGGTCGAGAGGTTTGGGATAAAGGACTCCACCGACAGCCGCCTCGAGGAAGCCACGGCGGAGGTGTATAGTGCAGAGTTCCACGGTGGAGTGCTGACCCAGGCTTCGGGCCCGATGGCGGGGCTCACGGTCAGCGAAGCAAAGACGAAGGCGGCAGAGCTCCTGGCCAAGACCGAGAGGCTGGGGAGTATGTACGAGCTGCCTGAGAGGGTGATATGCAGGTGCGGGACCAGGTGTTACGTGAAGATGCTCGAGAACCAGTGGTTCTTGAACTACTCCAATCCTGAATGGAAGGCGCAGGCTAAGAGGGTGGTCGAGCAAGCCGCCGTCTATCCTGAAGACGCGAGGCAGGGGTTCTACTCGACGATCGAGTGGCTGAACGATTGGCCATGCGCCAGACGTTCGGGGATGGGGACCAAGATACCATGGGATAGGGACTGGATAGTAGAAACGCTCAGCGACTCTACGATATACATGGCCTATTATTGCGTCAGCAAGTTCGTCAACGCGGAGAAGCTTGCCCCAGAGAGCCTTACCCCCGAGGTCCTCGACTACGTCTTCTTCGGAAAAGGCGTCCCTGCCTCCCTGGCGAAGGCGGCCGGGACGACGGAGAAAACGCTCAAGGAGGTCAGAGGGGAGTTCTCCTACTGGTACCCAGTCGACCTACGCAACTCCGCCAAGGAACTCATCCCCAACCACCTAACCTTCTACGCCTTCCACCACGCAGCACTCTTCCCAGAGCGGCAGTGGCCGAAAGGTTTCGGAATCAACGGCATGATACTAGTCGAAGGGAAGAAGATGAGCAAGACAATGGGCAACTTCGTCACGTGGAAGGGCGCCCTTGAGAAGTACGGCGCGGACGGATTTAGACTCGCCCTAGCGCTCACCGCGGACGGAATGGACGACGCCGACTGGAGGGACAGGGCGGCGGAGGACGCCAAGGCAAAGGTCGAGGCGATACTCCCTTTCGTAAAGAAGACGTTGAAGTCAGCCAAGGACAGGAAGGCGGACGGGCTCGACTCCTGGCTCATCTCCACGTTACACAGGAGGATAGCGACGGGTACGGTCGCGATGGAGGAGCTCAAGGTGAGGCGCGCGGCTGCTACAATATTCCTAGACATCTGGAATGACGTCAGGCACTATCTCCGGCGTACCAAATCGCCTAGGAGGCAGACCCTCATGGACGTGTTCAGTGCCTGGGTCAGGATGATGAGTCCTTTCGCTCCATTCATGGCCGAAGACATGAACCACGAGCTTGGCGGGAGGGGGCTGGTGTCCCAGGCTGACTGGCCCTCTTTGGAGGACTTCCCCATCGACGAGAGCGCGGAGCTTGCCGAGGCTGTCCTTGACAGGGTGCTGGACGACGCGCGGAACGTGCTGAAAGTGGTCAAGGGGTCAAAGTCAAAACTGAACGTCTACGTGTGCTCGGACGAGGCGAAGGCGTACTTCCTTGAACTGACCTCTGTAAAACAGAACAAGGGCAACGTCGGACAGGTGTTGAAAAAGTACGCGAACCTGAAAATCCAACCAGACAGGGTCTTCAAGGTGCTCTACGAGTTGGGGGATGAGCTCCTAGGGAAGCTCGCTTCGAGCAGGGACTTCAACGAGTTCAGGTCCCTTTCGGAGGCCTCCGAATTCATGTCGAAGGAACTGGGAGTGGAGGTGGTAATCCAGAAGGACGGCAAGCAGACGCACGACCCTGCCAACAAGGCGAAGGACGCCCTCCCAGCTAAGCCTGCGCTCTTCTTGGAGTGAGGAGCATGATGACGCGAGTCCGTGACCCGGCATAGCGACCTGTCTTGACCGTCTTGGTCGCGCGGAGGGGCAGGTCACGTGCGTGGCGTGCATCCGTCCTACAGGGGAGCGCGATGATGCGCCTTCGTCCCAAATGTGGCTCGCTTCATGTGGCGCGCCGACACCATGTGCTGCAGGGCGTGCTCAGGCCGAACCCCGCTTGAATGGCTACGCTTGAGCGTTCAGGGCCTCATGCACGCTCAGGGTTCAAATACGCCTGCAAGGGCCGCAGGGACTGATGGCATCCGGCAAGGAGGAGCTCAGGGAGGTTGCTCGGGCCCGGATGTCGGATGAGTGGTCCGACTATACCCTCTACGAGAGGCTCTCGAAGACAGTGTCCAGCGACAGCCCATTCGCGGAGATCCTCAGGACACTCTCGGCCACGGAGCACAGGCACTACGAGTTCTGGAGGAAATACGTCCCAGGAGAGGAGCCAAGACTAGCCAAGCTGAAGTTATACTGGGTCCTCTTTCTGAGGAGGTTCCTGGGCCTCACATTCGCGACGCGGTACCTTGACAGGCACGAGGAGAACGTGGTGAAGACGTACCAGGGCGTCGCGTCCCTCATCCCAGAGGAGGACAAGGCCGCCTTCGACGGGGTGGTGGCAGACGAGAAGGACCACGAAAAGGCACTGGAGGTGAAGGTGGAGAGCTCAGCGGTCCGCTACATCTCGTTCATCGTGCTAGGCCTGGCCGACTCTCTGGTGGAGATATCAGGGATTCACGCCGGATCTCTCGGGTTCTACGACCAGACCGAGATCGCCGGGCTCGCGGGGGTGATAGCAGGTGCCGCCGCTTCATTGGCAATGGCATCCGCCGCATTCGCACAGGCGAAGCAGGGGGATTTCGAGGGGTCGGCGCGGCTGAGCGCGGTCTACACAGGGGTGTCCTACTTCTTGACCGCCATAACGCTCGCGACCCCTTACTTCCTGACGAGGAACATGATATTTGCGCTGTCTTCCTCCCTCACCCTTGCCGTGGTGATATTGGCGGTCACGACGTGGTACAGCGTGGTGATCCAGCAGAAGACGTTCTTCAGAGACTTCGCCGAGATTCTCCTTATCTTGTTCGGCGCTACAGCAGCCCTCTACGTCTTCGGCTATTTCGTCCACGGCGTGCTCCCCAACATCAGGGTCAGCTAGGGCGCCGCCCTAGGTCCGCAAGAACCAGACAAAACGCCTTATTACCAAAACTGCTCCTGCGACCGAGCGATTGCAGAGGGGAATTGCGAAGAGGCGCTCTAAGGTCGAACTTGTGAAGCAGGTCTGCGACTATCTGAAGGAGAACTCCACTTCGCGGGTCACTCTGGCGACACTGGGCGAGATATTCTGCACCAGCCCTTTCCACCTACTAAGGGCCTTCACGGAGGTGATGGGGATGTCACCCCGGGAGTATCTCGAGGAGTACAGGCTTGGCGTCCTCAGGTCGAGGCTGGCTAACGGCGAGCCCGTGGTCAACGCCCTGAGAGGGACGGGCTACTCCGCGCAGAGCTGGCTGTACAAAGACTCCCACAGGAGACTTGGCATGACTCCCGCAACGTACAGGAGAGGGGGCGCGGGGGCGCGCATCGGCTACGCCACAGGCATGTCACCCATCGGCCGCATCATCGTGGCCAGCACATGCTATGGCGTATGCTCGGTCAAGGCTGGCAGGAGCGATGCTGAGCTGCTGAAGGCACTTGTCGCCGAGTTCCCCAGGGCCGAGATAACGAGGTCGAAAGATGCGAAGCAATATCTCGACTCCCTTCAGCGGCACCTTCGCGGCCAAGAGGCAAGGTTCCCTTTGGACATCCGGGGGACCGACTTCCAGATGAGGGTCTGGACAGCCCTGCGGCTCATCCCTCTCGGAGAGACGCGGTCCTATCAAGAGGTAGCGGAGATGGTAGGACGGCCGCGGGCGGTCAGGGCGGTGGCGAACGCCTGCGGGTCCAACCCTGTCCCGCTGATAATACCCTGCCACAGGGTGATACGGACGGACGGGAGCCTGGGCGGTTACGGGTTAGGGATCGGAAGGAAGAGGGCCCTCCTTGCGCAAGAACGGGGCTTGGCCGCGGAGGGCCGCCTCCAAGATGGCCAAGGCTCGGTCGCGTAAGAAACCACCAGCCGGTGACTGGAGCACCTGCGCGGAATCGGAGCAGGAGTCTCCTTTGGCCGCCGCGGGGCCTGGGGTGAGCGCCCTTGCGGAACCATGGAACGCATGGTGGGGTGCAGTATAACTTCATCTATGAGGCAGCTTCTGGCTGAGGCACATGGGGTCATCGACGCCGAGGAACCTGCTTTCGGTCGCCGACCTCTCGCCTGAAGAGCTGGAATTCATCGTCGCCCGCTCAGGGGCACTGAAGAAGCGGATAAAGTCAAGGCGGCTGTCCCGGCTCTTGTCTGGCTCAGCCGTAGGGCTCCTGTTCGAGAAGCCTTCCACGAGGACAAGGACGAGCTTTGAGGTCGCCACATTGAAGCTCGGGGGGGCGCCGGTCTACCTCTCTGCCAGCGAACTCCAACTCAGCCGCGGAGAGCCTGTCAAGGACACCGCTAGGATACTTGGAAGCTATCTCGACGTCATAGTGGGGAGAGTCTACTCCCAAGACACCCTGGTCGAGATTGCAGCGCGCTCAGGGAGGCCCGTTATCAACGCGCTGAGCGACACCGAGCACCCCACCCAGGCGGTCAGCGACCTGCTGACCATCAAGGAAGTCAAAGGGGCTCTCCGGGGTACCACGCTAGCCTATGTCGGGGACGGGAACAACGTCTGCAATTCGTTGCTCCTGGCGGGGGCCCTCACCGGGATGAACGTGTTGGCCGCCTCTCCCGAAGGCTACGAACCTAAAGCCCCGCTCGTAGAGAAGGCGAAGTCGCTGGCCAAGAAGACAGGCGGGAGCATCGAAGTGGTCCGTGACCCGAAATACGCCGTCGCGGCGGCGGACGTAGTCTACACCGACGTCTGGGTGAGCATGGGAGAAGAAAAGGAGGAGGAAGAGAGACATAGGGCGTTTAAGTCGTACCAGGTCAACTCAGGGCTGATGAAGTCTGCCCCCAAGGGGGCAGTCGTCATGCACTGTCTCCCTGCCCACCGCGGCTTGGAGATCACCGACGACGTCTTGGAAGGTAAACAGTCGGTCGCCTGGCTGCAAGGCGAGAACAAGCTCTACGGCGCGGCTGCCTCCCTCGAATTCGTGGTAAGGTAGCCAGTGCAGCTGCGCCCGGAGGCGTCATCGTCCGATCCCGCCGCGACGCATCCAGATTCTCGCGAATGCGGGACATCCGCGGGGTAGTCTTGGCTCCAAATCCACGAGTCCTTCGTGCCGCAGGTCCCCTACCCCTCCGGCAGCGGTGACAGCAACAAGAACGGAGCCGCGCTAGAGCTCAACCCAGCCCCAGCACATGGCGTTGAAGTAGGAGTCGGCGTTTTCACGTGCATGGTGGGTAAGTGCGAAGTGATGGACGACGAGACCGATATTGGCCCTGGGTTTCTAGATTGCACGCTGTGCGCGCTCCCAGCCTCCTTGCGTCTCCTCCTGGGGCGTCCACACCTTCAGATACCTCCTGCTCCGCGACACGTCATTCTCCTACTGTTTTGTAGCACGTCTCGGAAGCGAGTAGGTATTCTTCCCCCTTCGAAATAGAACTCTACGATGAGCCCCTCGGCTGAACACGCCGCTGAGGTCGAGTCGACTCCCCAAGAGAAGGAGAACCGCGACTATCCCCGATCCTGCGCTGCGGCTCCCTCCGACCCCTCCTTAGTCGCCATCCTCCATGGGTCATAATGACAGTTCGAACGTCCGAAGTGAACTCGACCCACTCTGGGTCGTGCAGCTTGTTCAAGGGCCAGGCGGGGATAGGGAAAGGGCCGCGAAGGCGAAGCGGGCCCGGTGGGATTTGAACCCACGACCTCTGCGAGCCTGAGGCTCCCTACAGCTTAGAAGGATCGGCGAGCTCCTCTGCCGCGCTATCCGTATTTCGCTCGAGCATGGATCTGCGCTACGGGCCCACAGGGCGCTGCTTCTGGTTTCGACATAAGCTTTGCCACCGTCACCGTTGTCCTGGCTAGGAGGCGAATCGGAAGGTTTTACCATGTCTGGCGCCCCTCTTCGGCCGTTGGTCGCAACTGAGCAGCGGCTATTCGGAACCAACGGCATCCGGTTCGTGCCGGGCGTATCTCACGATCTCGACTTCGCCATATGTCTGGCCGAAGCCATCGGGACCTACTTCGGTACCGGCGAAGTGCTGCTAGGTAGGGATGGCCGTCTTTCGGGGCCGGCCCTGACGAACGCTGTTGCTTCCGGCCTCCTCAGCTCAGGGCGGGACGTAGCCGAGGCTGGGCTTGTGCCCACCCCTGCGCTCCAGTATGCGGTGAAGACCATGGGTTTCAGGGGAGGGGTGATGGTCACAGCTTCCCACAATCCGCCCCAGTACAATGGGCTGAAGGTGTCCGGCCCAGACGGGGTCGAGGTTCCGAGGCTCGACGAGCAGAGGATAGAGAAAATCTACGCAGAGAAGTCCCAGACGAAGGCCGATTGGAAGTCCATCGGCGTGGCGAGGCAAGAGGGGTCCGTGGTGAGAGCTTACCAGAATGGAGTACTCTCCAAGGTCAACGCCAAGGATATCGCAGCTAGGAAGTTCACTGTGGTCATGGACTTGGGCAACGGGGCGCAGTCTGTCGCCGCCCCCTATATCGTAGAGTCCCTTGGGTGCAAAGTGATTACCCTGAACTCTACGGTCGACGGGAGCTTCCCAGGGAGGGGTCCTGAACCAACCCCCGACACCCTTAACGACCTATCGGCGGCTGTGAAAGCCACGGGGGCAGACCTAGGGGTCGCTTACGACGGAGACGGCGACAGGTCCATCTTCTGCGACGAAGACGGAAGGGTCCTCTGGGGTGACCAGAGCGGCTGCCTTGTGTCCGATTTTGTGCTCGACAGGCACGCAGGCGGGACCATTGTCACTTCAGTCGCTTCCAGCCAAGCGGTGGAGGCGGTAGCGAAGAAGCACGGGGCGAAGGTGCTGCGTACAAAGGTCGGGGCCGTAGAGATAGCGCGGACGATTATCGAGCGGAACGCAGTCTTCGGTTTCGAGGAGAACGGCGGCTGCATCTATCAGCCTCACATCCCCGTCCGCGACGGCGGGATGACTACAGCTCTGATGCTCGAGTGCCTCGCGAGGAAGGGCATGTCGCTTTCCAAGGTGCTCTCCTTCGTCGTCCCAAAGTACTTCCAAGCAAAGACCAAGGTCGAGGTCGTCCCCAAGAAGGTGGATGCTGTGATGAGGGCCGTCGAGAAGCAAGCGCAAGGGGAGACGGAGAAATTGGACGGCCTCAAAATATGGACCGGCGCCCATTCCTGGGTCCTGGTCAGGCCCAGCGGGACAGAGCCGATTGTGAGGATATTCGCCGAGTCTGACTCTCAGGAAGGCGCAGACCAGTTGGTCAAGAGGTTCGCGAAAGTAACAAAGTCAGCTTCGGCGTAAGTGCGTCCACCCTCCATCTCTGATATCCTTGACTCCTCCCTCCGTCAACCGCACCACCTCGCCCTTCCGCTCCGTCGCCCTACCTAACGGAATCAGCTCCCCCCCGGCTTTCCTAGCAGCCTTCAAGGCTGCCCGGATCTCTGTCGGCTTCACTGTCCCCACTATCACGTACTCTTCCCCTCCCTCGAGTATTAATTTGTCCGCGTCCAGCGCGTTCGCAGCGGCGAATTCCATAACTCCTTCGGCAGCGGGGAGCCTCTCGACCACGAAACCCACACCGCTCGCCTTGGCCAGTGTGTGGAGGCTACGAGCAAGTCCGTCGCTCGAATCCATTGACGCGGTCAGATACGGCGCGAGGGCGACCCCAACTTCTATGTCAGGATCGGGCCTGAGCACGCTCTTCCTCGCTCTTTGAGCGAAGTGAGCTTCTGCGCGCGCTCCCGCCATTAGGATCTTCAGCCCGGCGGGAGGGAGACCGAACTGACCCGTTACCACCGCCACATCCCCTGGCGATGCCCCCGCCCTGTCGACCACCTTATGCGCAAAGCCGACCATAGAGCAACCGATGACAAGCTCCTCGGCCTCGTTTGTATCCCCCCCGATTAAATGGGTGCCCCACCTCTCTTCGGCGTCCCTCAGGCCACGTGCCAGTCCATCCACTTCCCCTTTCCCTACTCCACTTCTGAGGCCGAGCGACACCATGAACGCGTCTGGTCTCGTGCCCTTGGCTGCGAAGTCGCTGACACACATCGCGACGGCCTTCCTCGCTGCTTGCCTGTAGGTCATCCCTGGGGGCATATCCGTGTGCTCCACAAGCATGTCTGTCTTCATGACTACTCTCCCCGGCCGAGGAGGGACCATCGCGACGTCGTCCCCTATGGCTGTGTAACCGCTCGGGGGCTTCCCGGCGGCCTTTACCATAGCTGCTATGACCTCCAGCTCGTCGGTCATGCTATTTGCTCAGCCTCTTCAGCATCCCCGCGAAACTTTTCGTAAGGTTCTCCGCCTTCGCGGCTGATGTTGCTTCAGCGGACACCCTGACCACGTCTTCGGTCCCGGACGGGCGCACAAGGACCCATCCCCTGCGCGGGATGACGACTTTCAGGCCATCCGTAAGTTCGGGGTGCTCATACATCCGTGCCATAACCCTGAGCGCTTTCTTGACCTTCCGCTTCGGCATGCGGAGGGCGATTCGGTTCTGGTGGTAAGCCGGGACCCTCGCATACAGGGCGTCCCCCTCCTTCCTCAGGGCCTTTATGATTGCCAGGGCCGCCAGCAAGGAATCCCTGCAGTTGTTGAAGTCACCGTCGATCACCCCTCCGCTGCTTCCCTCTCCTCCTAGGCGGGCGCCCTTCTCTTTCATCATCTGGACCACATTCGCCTCCCCTACCTTGGATCTGAACACGCTGCAGCCTGACTCCCTCGCCACGTCGTCCACGGCCTGGGTGGTGTCCACCGAGACAACGACCTTCCTCTCGCCAGTCTCCAGGACCAGTCGCCGGAGCGCGAGGGTAAGCATGTAGTCCCCGGACTTCTTCCTCCCCGCCGAGTCTACTATGACGAGCCTGTCTCCGTCGCAGTCGAATGCCAGGCCTATTGCGCAACCCTTCTCCTTCACCGTCCGCCGGAGGAGCGCGAGGTCGTCTGCCACGGGATCCACGGTGCGAGTGAAAACCGAGTAGCTATCGTTGAGAGAAGAGACCTGGCAACCTAGGCGTCGCAGGAGAGGGACAGCGTGCGATATGGCCGCCCCTCCGCCGAGGTCGACCGCGACCTTCACCCCTTCGCACGAGCCTTCCCCATACCTCTCGGCCAGGTCGTCGACGTAGCAGGGCCTCCCTCCCTCCCTCAGGCGCCCGAGGGTGAACTGCCTGCCTAGGGCGCCTCCTTTGCCCAACACCCTGTCGAACGTCTCTTTTCCGATCCCGGACCCCCCTGCGATGAATTTCAAGCCGTTGAACTCAGGTTCGTTGTGCGAGGCGGTGACCATCACGGCCGGAGCGTTCCTCACTCGGCTCTCTCTGAACAGGGCGGGAGTGGAGATTATCCCGTAGTCCAGCACTGTCCCGCCCACGGACATGACGCCTGCAGCCACAGCTTTGCACATAGCAGGCCCTGTCTTCCTCGTGTCCCTAGCTAGGAGGAACTCGCTCGCGCCAGCGGCCTTGGCGAAGTTGGTGGCGAACCTCGCGACGTCCGGCAGGACTATGTCCTGGTTGAGAATGCCTCTGATGCCGCTCAGGGAGGCGATCAATTCAGTTCCCCCTCATCAGTCCTCGGGCGCACAAAGTAAGCATATCCCCTGGACGCCTCGTGGGCTTTTTGTGTGAATCAATCTTCACCGCGACAATACGACTTTTTGAGTTCGGAACTTTTGATTACCCGTTTACCTCTCAGGATATGTGAGAGTGAAGGAATTTAGGGTCAGGAGGACCGCGGGTGTGGGGGAATACAAGCTCTCGGAAGTCTTCTCGGGCCTCGAGACCTCTCCTGCCCTTTCAAAGGTCTTCGGTTCCAAAGCTCAGATGGCAAAAATCCTGCGGCACCTGAAGATGAGGGTGGAGCGGGGGGACTCGGGACTCTGGCTAGACAGGGACACTGGGACCATATGCATAGGCTCCAAACATCTCGTCTCAGCAAAGACTGGCTTCCTCTATCTTGACGTCATCCATGTGCTCGTGCACGTCAGGCAGTTCCTGGAGGGGAAGGAGCTCTATGACCAAGCCTTCGAGTACGTTGAGAGGCCCACCGAGCTGGAAGCATACAGAGCGACGGTCGCAGAAGCGAGGCGGGTTGGGATGGAGGAAGACGAGATCTTGCGGTACCTGAGGATGGACGCTGTGGACGACTCCGAGCTGGGGAAGCTCATGGAGAAGATTGGCGTCAGGGTCCGCCGCTGAAGACCGCTGTTTTCGGCTGAAAACCAACTAGATTTTCTTCGCTGGTATGCCGGGCTTGACCAGTTTCTCCATGTCGAGAATCGCGTCTACCTCCTTGGAGCTCAGGCCAAGGTCCCTCAGCGCAGGCCTGATTGGGGTTCCCTTGGCTATCTTCTTCCCCAGCGCCGACGCTTTGTCGTACCCTATGTTCGGCGAGACCAGCGTGATTAGAGCTTGGCTCGTCTCCGCGTAGGCCAGTGCCTTGGCCTTCATGGGAACGACGTGGTCGATTACCATCGATGCGACCTTCCGCAATGCTTCTGAGAGCAGTTTCGCCTGGAGGACCACATTGTAGCCCATTAGAGGCACTCCCATGGTGAGCTCGAACTCGCCGAGGGACGCGGCTATGGCGTTCGCACCATCCAGGCCTGCCACCTCAGCTGACGCCAGCAGGGCACTTTCCACCGTTATCGGGTTCGTCTTCCCTGGCATGATGCTGCTCCCGGCGACCTCTTCCTGGGTCGGTATGTCGATTTCGCCCAGGCCGGTCAGGGGCCCAGAGAACATCAACCTGAGATCTTGGCAGAGCCTGTAGAGTCCGATGCTCACCGTCCTCATGGTCCCGCTCAGCGCGGACATATCTGTCAGTAGCCGCGTGGACCTGAACTTGTTCCTGGCGCTCTTGAATGGGAGCCCTGACAATCGCGCTATCTCTGCGGCCACCATCCCCCCGAACCTGGGGTCCGCGTTGACCCCTGTGCCTACCGCGGTCCCGCCGATGGGTAGCTCCATGAGATAGCGCGTGGTCTCGTGGACCAGTTCGGTGTCTCTGGAGAATTCGTCTGAGTAAGCACCGAACTCCTGGCCCATGGTCACGGGGAGGGCATCTCTGAGGTGTGTCCTTCCAGCTTTGTACACCTTCGCGGTCTTCCTGGCCAGCGCCTCCAGGCTCCTACTCATACCCCTGAGTGCCGGAATCAAGTCGCTGTTCACGGCTACTGCCGCCGCTACCCTCACCGCCGTGGGCCCAACGTCGTTAGATGACTGGCTCATGTTGACATGGTCATTCGGATGGACCTTCTTCCCGAGTTCGGCAGAAGCGAGCTCCGCTATGACCTCGTTGGCGTTCATGTTCAGTCCTGTGCCCGAGCCAGTCTGAAACACATCCACGACCACGTCCTGGTCGTGCTCGCCTTCCATCAGTTCCCTGGCTTTGGACTGTATGGTCCTCCCCAAGTCGCCCCCAAGGAGCCCCAGCTCCACGTTGGCCTTCGCCGCGGAGAGCTTGATCGCACCCACGGCCCAGATGACCTCACGCGGAAATCTCGTGCCTGTGTTGAGAAAGACCTTCTTCGAACCCTCCACATATTTCATTGGAGGATTAGGGAACTTGTATGCTCTTAAGTGCTTACCCGAATCAATGCCCGCCGCAGCCGCATGATTGTCCAACGGGGACGTTCGGATTCTCTATCTTGAACCCGGTCCTCTGGAACCCTTCTACGAAGTCGATTTTCGACCCTCTGAGCACTTCTGCATCGCCCTTCGCTGCCATCACCTTGAGCCCGTCGACCTCTTCCACCACGTCGGTGGTCCCAGGCTGCTTCTCCAGGCTGAGAGCGTACCTGTATCCTCCGCTGCAGGCGCATCCTCCTCCCTGATAGACTTCGATCTTCAGGAAGGCATCGGTGGCCTTCTCCTGTTCCAGGACCTCGCCAAGCTTCTGCCTGGCGACCGGGGTCATAACGACGAGGGGTTGTATCTGTTGCATGCTATAGACGCCTTGCTTGCACCTTTCTATTTAATGCTTTTTCCCGTGGTCAGCCGCCCCTCGTCCTTGAGAAGCGGTATCCCCAGAGCAGCATGAGGCACGCCATCACCGCCCCGACAAGAAGTGACGTCAGGGCCAGTTGCCACCCCCCGCTCCCCGACCCGAACACGATGGGGAACGGGCCTATGAACACGGCCCCGCCTACTGACGAGCCGCCCTGTACCAGGGACCCGACGAGCACTAGCGCAAACCCGACGAAAGATAACAGCAGGCCTGCCGCGAGCAGGGACTTCACCGCAGCACCCCTAGGATGTAGACCAGCATGAGGACCACTGCCAGGGCGATGGCGATGCCCGTCCACTTCGCATCTGTCCCGAAGATCAGGGGTATCGGACCTATCATCACCACCGCGCCGCCCTTGAGCTCTCCTCCCTCTCCACTAGCTCCCGAGAAGGACGAGGCAAAGGCGATCACCACCCCCGCCGCGATGAGAACGAGCCCTGCCACGACGATGTCTATCACGGGCGGTATTTGCGCCACTTCCGCTAAAGGTTTTTGCAGGGGGACGCTCCAAGGGCAGAGCCTTTGGCCGAGTATCGCTGGTGCGAAAGGTGCGGGACGAGGACTGAGCACGAAGCTGTCGTCGACACCAGGGACTACAACCCTCGGGGGAGGGGCCTCTACAGGTGCAAGAGGTGCGGCCGGGTGAAGTCGATGCGGCATCTCCGCCCCAGCTCCGAAATCGGATACTGATTTTCACACGCTACGGCATGATTCACAAGTATGTGCTAAGACTCAGTTATATACAGTAGCCTTTTTGTCAAGTTCTAATGGGAGCCGCGCAGCCCGACGAGAAGAAGCCGACGGTATTCGTCAGGGAGAGCACCGGCCTGGTGAAGAACGTCTCTTTCATCGACTCTATCGCCCTGAACTTCAGCAACATGTCGGTCGGTCCTTTGCTCACCACAATCGCGGGCTCTTCAGCAGCCACGCTCCTCTTCGCGAACGTGGCGGGTCTGAACTTGGTGGTCGCATCAATGATCGCATTCGGCCTCTCCATCCCTCAGATTGTCATCTATACCATGATGTCCCGGCGCTATCCGAGGGCTGGTGGGGACTACGTCTGGCTCTCCAGGAACTTCGGCGGGTTCGCAGGCAGCACACTCTCCTTCTGGGGGTATACCATGGAGACCTTGGCATTCATCGCACTTGTGGTAATACTCCTAGACTACTCAATCGGAGGGGTGGGGGCAGAGATGGGATTCGCGTACGGTTTCCCCACCGCTTCTTGGACGGTACTCTTCGGGGCTGGCTTTTGGCAGTTCGTCGTAGGTGGTCTCGCCTTCACCATAGTCATAGCCCTGAACATACTCAAGCCCAAGGCGGGCTACAAGTTCGTCACCGTCCTGGCGGTATTCGGAGCCGTCACGCTGGTCATCGCCATAGCCGTCTTGTTAGTGGGAGGGCACTCGGCCCTCGTGAACTATGCCAACGGTACAGGTCCTTACGCTGGCGCGAACAACATCGCATTGAACGGCACGAGCTCCTACACCGCCGTGTCTTCTACGTACCAGTCCTCAGGCATGCCTTTTGACCTGAACTTCGGCAACATGCTCTACATAATGCCTGTGATGTTCGCCTTCGTGTACCCGTGGCTCAATGCAGGACCAGCCGTGGCTTCTGAGATGAAGGGGTCACGGGCCCTGAAGTGGAATGTCCCCGTCTCTGCGATAATCACATTTGTCTTCGCGACGTCGACCTTCGCTGTTCTATATTACGTCGGTGGGCTTCCATACATAAACGGCCTCTTCCACGACTACGCCTACCAGTCGACCATTGGGCCCAACTTCTTTTCCATGGCGATGGGCATCGCAAACAACCCGTGGGTTGCCTGGGTCATCGGGCTCGGGTGGGTGGCCCTCCAGTTCGCTGTGATTGCATACGCCGTAATAATATTCTCAAGGTACATGCTGGCTCAGTCCCTTGACAGGTTCCTCCCGTCCAGGCTCTCGTACGTCAGCCCTAGGTTCGGTTCGCCGATGGTCGCAATGCTGATCGACTGGGTCATCACTATCGCCCTTGTGGGAGTCACAGCATACTACTACGGGACCATATTCGGGATATTCGGGGCCATCATCGCCTCGATGGTCTATTTCATGTTCGTGGGCCTGGCTGCCGTAGTACACGCCGTAAGGAAAGAGTCGGGTCTGTCAAAGGGGCTCCTTTCTCTGGCAGGGTTCCTCAACGTCCTCGTCTTCGGATATGTCGCCTATCTGTTCTTGGCCAATCCAGGCTTCACTGGACTCAACAACGTCACCTATGCCTACTCGATAGGCACCTTGGTCGCCGGGGCCCTAATCTACCTGACGTCGAGCTGGTACCACAAGAAGAGAGGGATGGACATATCCATCAACTACAAGGAACTCCCGCCTGAGTAAGCCGAACGCTATGATAGAGGACCCAGTACTGGTTGACGACTGGCACCCGGTAGCCAGGTCCTCGGACCTCGGCGAGGCCTCAATCCTGCCTCTCAGGCTCCTCGGGGAGGACTTAATCGCCTGGCGGGTCCACGGAGTAGTGAAAGCATGGCAGGACCTCTGCATCCACAGGGGGACGAAGCTCTCCCTCGGCCGCCTCAATGGCGACCTCCTAGAGTGCGCCTACCATGGATGGACCTACA
Organism: archaeon; assembly: GCA_021786575.1. Classification (GTDB taxonomy): domain Archaea; phylum Thermoproteota; class Nitrososphaeria; order Nitrososphaerales; family Gagatemarchaeaceae; genus UBA183. Next base: position 93,699 of record JAJYMY010000001.1, on the reverse strand, counting down.
ACCAGGCAGGCGAGTGCGTGAAGATTCCTGCCCACCCCGAGCAGAAGCCCCCCCCGAAGGCGAGGGTGAAGGCATACCACTGTGCAGAACGCTACGGGTTGATTTGGGTCTGCCTCGGAGAGCCCGCGCGCGATATACCTGACTTCGAAGAATGGGGTTCTTCGGCATTCAGGAAAGTCCCCTGCGGGCCTTACCATTACAGCGCGAGCGGACCGAGGGCGGTTGAGAACTTCCTCGATGTAGCCCACCTCCCATTCGTTCACGAGGGGATTCTTGGCGAGAGGGCCCACGCGGAGATACTGGACTACGAGGTCCAAGCATCAGAAGAAGGCATCATCGCTCGCGACGTCAGAATCTGGCAACCAGACCCCGACGGGACCGGCGTAGGGAAAGACGTCAACTACACCTACAGAGTCCTGCGCCCCCTCACCATGTACCTCTCGAAGGAGACAGTCGAAGGGACCTTCTCGATCTTCGCCACCGTCTGTCCAGTCAGCGAGTTCGAGTCGACTGCGTGGTTCTGGATCGCCATGGACTATGGACATGACATCCCCGCAGAGGACATAGCCGCTCGCCAGGACGAGATTACAAGTCAGGACATCCCCGTGGTGGAGTCGCAAAGACCGGAGCGGCTCCCGCTCGACCTCCAGGCAGAGCTCCACTTGAGGTCAGACAGGATAGCAGTGGCGTACAGGAAGTGGCTCTGTCAGCTGGGGCTCTCCTTCGGGACCGCATAGAATGCATCTCGAACCTGATCCTCCCAAGCACTCGGTCTCAACAAAGGGGCTTGCGTCAAAGCTAGGTTGCGTCAACGACGTCAGACGGCGACGACCATGACTCTCCTGGGGTTTCTTGGAGACGCCGCCGTGCCGTTACTGGCCCGTCACCCGGTGAAAGATATGTGCGTAGACGAGCCAGCGGCGAGCATCGATCTCGCGACCTTTCGCTTACGAGGCGAACGCTCTACCAGGCTGAGCTACGCTGGCTCGAGTTCGGCCCTGCTTATCATGCAATAAAGCCTTGACTCGAATCAGGGACTCGCTGGACGAGGTCGAGGTACTTGACCCGTCCCTGTGTTGTAAAGCAAGACCTTCTCGTCCTTGGCGATGTTCCCTTCTCTGAGGAGTTTGCGATGCGCCGCGAGGGACGCCGCTCCCTCCGGGCAGGCGAGCACTCCCTCGCCTGCGAGCGCTCTCATGCCCGCTAGTATCTCGGGGTCGGAAACGCTTACCGCCCCTCCCTTGCTCTCGCGCAGCACTGACAACATCTGCCTTCCAGCAAACGGCCTCGGTACTCGGAGTCCTACCGCAGCCGTGACGCCGTCGGGGAAGTCCGCATCGGGGGTCTCTTTCCCGGGGGAGAAGGCGTCTACTATGGGGGCGCACGCCTCTGACTGCACCGAGAACATCGTCGGTCTCTCGCTCCCTATCAGGCCTAGGTTCTCCAGCTCATCGAATGCTTTCCACATGCCCAAAAGGCCTGTCCCGCCCCCGGTCGGGTAGACTATCGCCTCAGGTAGCTCGAAGCCTGTCTGTTCTGCGATCTCGTAGCCCATGGTCTTCTTCCCCTCGAGCCTGTACGGCTCCTTGAGCGTGGACATGTCGAAGTAGCCGTCCATCTTAGTCCTCATCCTCGCCCCTGCGTCTCCTATGTTCCCGTCCACCAGAATCACCTCAGCGCCGTACCAGGCGCACTCCAATATCGACTGGGGGGTCTCGGTAGGCATGAAGACCCGGGCCGCCAGCCCTCCCAGGGCCGCATAACACGCTAGGGCGGCCCCGGCGTTTCCTGCCGACTGCACGGCCAGCTTCGCCAGGCCGAGGTCCTCCGCCTTCGACACCGCGACGGCCATCCCCCTCGCCTTGAAGGTACCAGTGGGGATGATGCCATCATCCTTGAGAGGGCCGGATTCCAGTCTCACGACAGGGGTCATCCCCTCACCCAGGGTCACTATGTTCTGCGGTGCGACATCACGGCGGACTTCTCTGTACCTCCAGAGGGTCTTACGCCTCCCCCTGAGGCTTTCACGCGTGAGCGTCTCCTTGGCCCTTTCATAGTCATACTCGCAGCTCAGGATAGACCCACAGTAAGGGCATGTGCCGAGGACTTTGGCTGAAGAGAAGCGATTACCGCAAGAGACGCATCTGACCCCCGCGACGGCCGCCCCCTCAGCTTCCCGCTCTATCCAAGTTCGCGCGAGCCCAGGTCCTTGCCTTAACCCTTCGCATGCTTTTTAGAACGTCGGCCGGGGGCGAGGCCAGTGCGGGGGTCGCCCAGCATGGTCAACGGCGTGGGACTGAGGCTCCCATCCCTTAGGGGTTCGAGGGTTCGAATCCCTCCCCCCGCACTCAACCAAGATCCCACGTCAGAATCCAAGAAATCTCAAATAACATGGCCTCCTTCTTTTGACCATCTTCGAGATATCGATACCCTTCTCTGGGAGTCGTCACGTACGATTTCCAGAATCTCGCAATGCAGCGCCCGACTCGGATAGTAATGGTCTCGCACGTTCTTCTTGTTCTTTAGGTCATAGTGAGTGTCGTTTCAGCTTCAACGCCCGGCTTCGTCATCGTGGCGGCGATGACTACGGCTCAGAAGTGGGCCCACGCCGTGACCAACCTCGGACTGAATCAGGGGCCAGGGTTCTTCCCCTCTCTTCATCAGCCCCGTTGACACAGGGATTTCTCCTGACTCAGGAGGCGATGCCTCCTCCTTTCAACTTGCGTTCTGTAGCTGGCGACGAGGTAGGACACATTGGCGACCGGCCCCTGGTCACTGGGAAACAAGGGGTTCGGCCCTGACGCTCAAAGTTTAAGCTATTCACGTGACCGCCCATAGAGGTGGAGCGCAGAGAAGGGCACGCTTCGGTCCTCGGATACGACCTCTACTATAGACAGTTCGGCGACCCCACAAAGGGAGAAGTCCTCGGCCTTCACGGGGGCCCGGGCGCCACCCATGACTATCTGCTCCCCCTGGCCGACCTCGCTAAGCATGGTTACAGGGTGACCCTCTACGACCAGCTAGGCTGCGGACGGTCGCAGGTTCCGAAGGACCCCGGTCTCTTCGTACCGGAGCACTACGTGGAGGAGGTAGAGGAGTTCCGCAGGAAGATGAAACTGGGGCGGCCGCACCTGATCGGTTCCAGCTGGGGCGGGATGCTTGCGATAGCTTACGCCCTGAAGTATCAGCAGAACATGTCGACGCTGACTACCGTCGGGGGGCTACACAGCGTCCCCTTGACGATAAGCGAGATGCAGCGGATGAAGAAGAAGCTCCCAAAGGAGGTCCAGGGGGTTATGACGAAGTACGAGTCCATCGGGGAGTATGAAAATCCAGAGTACGCCGACGCTGTGATGGTCTATTACAAGAAGCACTTGTGCCGACTGGACCCCTGGCCAGCCGAGGTGAGCTATTCCATGGAACACATCAGCAAGCCTGTGTACGGGACGATGAACGGTCCGAACGAGTTCACTATAATAGGCAATATCCGCTACTGGGACGTCACCAGCCAGCTCAGTACGATAAGGGTTCCGACTCTCGTCCTCGGCGGGAGGTATGACGAGGTCTCGCCTTTGGTCGCCAAGGAGATCCACAGACTCATCAAAGGCTCTGAGTTGACCATCTTTCCGAAGAGCTCCCACCTCGCCTTTTGGGAGGAGAGGGGAGCATTCATGAAGCGGGTCGTCCGTTTTCTGGGCAACCAGAGCGGTTAGACCCCGCGCAAGGGCCGTACGACTGATTCAGAGATGGGAAGGTCCCGCCGCCATGTCCGCGTGTGCCTTTCGGGCCGCGAATCCACGCACCGCCCCTTCCTGTTTTGGCTCGACGAACTCGCGCTTCAAAGAACGCAGGGTCGCCATGGCCTCATCGGCTCCCATGCGGCGAGTTCGGATCAGATACGCCGCCAGCACGCACCCGGTCCTCCCCTCGCCTGCGAGGCAATGGACCAGGACAGCCCTTCCCTCTCCTCTGCGGCTTGAAATGTACTCCACTGCTTTCGCCAGCGACTCTGCGCTGGGAGGAAGGTGGTCATGCATCGGCACGTGGCCCAGGTCCAAAGAGAACCCTGACGTCCACTTCACTGGGAGCGGCTCCTCAGTAAGCGTGAGTATGCTGCCGATTCCTCTCTTAGTCAACCACCCTACCTGCTCCCTGGACGCCGGGTAGCCAGACCCAGCGAGGGACCTGTCTTCGACCCAGACGAACCCAGTGGGGCTGTCAGCCACCACGGCTCTGAGCCTCCTTAGGAAGACTCCGCCGGTACCCAAATCAGAGGTTTCTGGTCTCTGCCGTTTTAGAACCTTTAGGCTTCGATCACTTCGAGCTTTCCGTAGCGCCCTACGTTCAGTCTCAGTTCCCCACGGAAGCTGTTCGTGTACCCGTTGGTGATCCTCACCTTGGAGCCCTGCTTTACCATGTCTATCTGTTCGTCCCAGAGGGAGAGCTTGATCTGGCCTGTCTCATCTTTCAGCATGCAGTCGGCGACCTTAGCCTCCCCCCCCGTCCTCAGGTTGACGTTCCTCGGCTCGGCCATCTCGACAATCTCACCTTCTGCGTCGACTCTCCTCATGCCGTCGCGCAGATCGTGTATGTTCATATGAATCGCTGGTCGCTTGTAAGTATTATTTAACAATGTAGCGTCCGTAGGGGCTTCGGAAACCGTTTAATGAGAAAGAGTTTGGCTGCCCCAGCCGTTGGTCCCATGGATGGTTGAGGGCGGTCTTCTCATCCTAGCGTTCGCTGCGCCTTTCTTCCTCTTGGTGGGGCTGTTCCCGTCGTATCTCAGGGCTCTCACCAGGATGGGGCACTTAGCCGAGGACGCCCACAAGAACCCGCCTACCAAGGTCCCCATGCCCGCTGGTCCGCTCCTGTTCGCGGGCCTGGTCGTAGGCGAAGTAGCGGTGGCTGTAGGGTTCAGGACCCTCGTCCCCGTCGCCGTGGCGGCGGGGGCTGGCGTCGCCTTTGCAATCGGGTTGTTCGACGACCTATATGTCCTGGGGGGGAAGACAAAGCCGCTCCTTCTGTTCTTCGCAGGCCTCGCCTTTGTCTCCCTCGCCGTCCTGCAGCCCACGCTCTACCGGGCCGATATCTACTTCCCGATCCTCGGCGACACGGCCCCCCATTTCATCATCTACACCATCCTGGCGGTGGTCGCGTTCCCGGTGGTGGCTAACGCGTTCAACATGATGGATGCGTTCAACGGCGAAATATCTTGGTTCGCTCTCCTGACCTCGCTGGCGCTCCTGGTCGGCGTCATGCTCCGAACACTCTTCCAGAGCGGATTCTCTGTCTCCAGGATGGCCTCCGTCCTCCCCCTGGTTGGGGTCGCGGGCGCCTTCCTGTTCTACAACCGCTACCCCTCGAAGGCCTTCGACGGGGACAGCGGTAGCCTCATGTTCGGCGCGGCGTTCGCGGGACTCGCAGTCACGGGAGGGGTCGAGATAGCCGCTATCATAGCCATCGTCCCGGCGATTTTGAACTCCTTCTACACCCTCTCCAGTGTCAGGGGCTTCGTCGAGAGGAGGAAGATTGCAAGGCCGACATATGTCGGCGATGACGGGCTGCTCCATGCCTCCATGGAGGAAGACGCGCCGAACACCCTCGTGCGACTTGTCCTCCTTACCTCATCGATGACCGAAGTGGAACTGGTGACGAGCATCGTGGCGCTGACCGCGGTGGCTTGTGTCTTCTCGGTGGCCACTTCAGTGCTGACCTGGGTGTTCTAGCTTGAAGCTCTTCCCTCTCTATATGATAGAGCTCGTGGCGTTCCTGCTCATAATCCTGGAGACATACGTCTTCTTCACCTTCGTCGTCCCCCTCGGGCCCATCCCGCACTCCCTCACGGACTACACGGCCCTCGCTCTGCTCAAGATGCTATTGATCTTTGCCTTGGGCGCTCTCTGGTTCATCGTCCTAGACGGCTTGACCAGGCTTTACGTGCGAACCAGGGTCAGGAGCGCTCCCAGGCCTTCATCTTAGCGTCGAATTCCTTCCGGCTGTATACGACCCTGGCCGGGACCCCCATGACCACCTTCTCGGGAGGGACGTCCTTGGTCACCACAGCCCCCATAGCCACCACTGCCCTCCTCCCCACAGTCACCCCCGCCTTGATGACCGCCCTGGCGCCGATGACCGCTCCATCTTCGATGGTCACTCCGGTCATCTTCTTGCTGGGTGGGTACGGGTCGTTGGTAAGGACGGCTGCGGGGCCGATGAACACCCCCTTCCCTATCCTGGACATTGGGGGGATGTACACGCTTCCTTCGATCATCGTCCCGCTCCCCACCTTCACGTCGTAGTCTATATGAGCCAAGGAGCCGATCTTGACATCGTCCCCTATCTCAGAACCCTTCCCGACGTACGAGAAGTGCCACACGCGCACGTTCCTCCCAAGCTTTGCTTCCGGGGAGACGAAGTTCACTACCTTCGTGCTCTCACCCAAGGTAGATCGGTGCCCCCGACGCGCTCGACGCCAGCACAGCATTTGCCACCCTAAGCACGTTGAGACCGTCTCTCCCTGTGACAAGGGGCTCCCTCTCCTCCTCAATCGCGGAGATGAACTCTTTCAGCTCGAGCGTAAGTGGCTCCTGAACTGGCCTCGTGGGGACGGTGGTAACCTCGCCCTCGTGGATTCTGGTCTCCTGTGTCACGAAGTCTACGTCCACCACCCCTCCGGAGAAGACGGCGCTCAGGGTTCTCACGCGGTTAGGGGTTATCCAGTTGGTTACAAGGAACGCCGTCCTCTGTCCGGAGAACCCCATCAGGATTGTCGCGAAGTCTTCGTGCTCCGGGGGGACGCGCATGGACCCTACCCTCGAATAGACGACCTTCGGCACCTCTCCGAAGAGCCAGCAGGCAGTATCGATGTCGTGGACAGACGCGTCATGCACGATGCCCACATCGCTGATCCCTGCCCCCCTCCTGTTCTCCCTATGGAACTCCAGGAGGATTGGGTCTCCGAGCTCCTTCTCGGATATCATCCGCTTGAGGGCGGTAATCGGCGGGTTGAAGCGCTCGATGAACCCCACCGTGAGTGCCCTATCCGCCTTCCGCGCCGCGTCAATCAGACCCTCACCGTCCTTCACCGTGGTGGACAGCGGCTTTTCGACGAACGTGTTGAGCCCCGCGGCCAGCGCCTGGCTGGCTATCTGAAAGTGGGTCGTAGCCGGGGTGCATATCGTGACGCCGTCCAGCTTTTCCTTATCAAGCATCAACTGCAGCGATGCGTAGGCGGGAACGTGGTATTTCTTCGAGAAAGCCTCCGCCCTCTCTTGGTTCGTGTCACACACAGCGGCCAGGCACTGCAGCTCGTTCAGCACCCTGACGTGGTTCTTCCCCCACCCCCCGGTCCCGACGACCGCTATGCGGGTCATCAGTTTCGCCGCCTTAAGGGAACAGGATTTAGGGTTATGTCGTTCATTCCCTCTTCAAGGCTGGGGTCGCTGAGATTAGGGTGGTCTCACCACCCCTCGTGCTCTTCCTCCACGACTTCAGAGCCTCCAAGTCGTCCTTGGAGCACACTATGGCCACGTTGTGCTTGAGCGGGTCGAATAGCTCCGACCCTCCCTTGGTTCTCCCTGCCACGAGCTCCACGTCTGTCACGTAGTCTCTGAGCCGCTGCTGGATGCTTTCTGCCACCTGCAGTCGTTCTCCGCGCATCTCATACCTGTCAAGCGCCCAGAGCAAGGATATCTTCGTCCGGCTTGCTTTCAATTGTTTCTCTTTCAACGCCTCCCTAGTTTCATCCACGACGTACCTGATGTAGTTGTCGAAGCTCTTCAATACAGCCCCCGCCAAATAAGAAATCGACTCGCCAGCTTCTTCGCTGGCTTGGATGGCCTTCAGCTCATACAGGTACTTCGAGAACTCATCCAAGTACACCTCGGAAGAACCCTGCAGCCAAACCTTTGCCTCGCGCGCCTTCCTGGCCATCTCGATCTCCGTCACCGAGCCTACGGCCGCCTCCAACACAGTCACCGCATATTCAAGCTCGGCGGAGAAGACGTTCTGGGAGCTCGGCGAGTAACCAAGGCTCTGCAGTGGTCCCTTCTCTTGGGCGCCGGCGAACGCCACCACCGCCGGCTTGCTTTCCCTCGGTCTCAGCGGCATGTACGCATAGGTCAGCGTAGAGCCTACCTGGAGCCCGGTCTGCTTCTCCACGAGCATGATGTTCTCAGAGTTCCCTCCCGGGCCCGAAGGGAGCGCGTTGACGAGGCTGACCCCCTTGGAGAGGTACTTCGCCAGGTCCCGCAGCTTGGAGCCGGCTTCGATGAGGGTCTCTTCTGACGGCCGCCTCAATTTAGGTGTGAAGAAGACCACCTGCGCCTCTCCCAGGACCTGCTCCAGCGGCTTAAGGCTGAGCAGAGGCTCGTCTGCCATCACTTCCTGCAAGGCTGGGTTCTTCCTCAGGAAGCCCGGCTCCAGCTCCATTGCCATCTGAAGGGTCTCGTCGACGATCGTGACCTGCGCCTTATCGCCGATGTCGGCAGCCAGCCTGTATGCCTCGCTGGTGAGGCCGAACATCGCCACCTGTATCTTGGGCAAAGGCTCCTATTGGCTAAGCAACAGTTCGGTATTATACTTTGAAAGGAAGGCCTTACGTTGAAACAGAGGCAAACGGATTAGTATACACCAGCCTGGTCGGTAATCGTGAGGCCCGTGATGAGAGTCTGGTTCGACGTACTGACACCGAAACAGGTCCTATTCTTCGGGCCTGTCGTCAACGAGCTCAGGACCAGAGGGGCCGAGGTCATTGTCACTTCCCGCAATTACAGGGAGGTGGCTCCTCTAGCAGACCGGGCGCGGCTAGAGCTGACCTTCGTAGGCGAGAGAGGGCACAGGGGCAGAGAGGAACAGCTTCTCGCGGCCACCAGGCGCCAGGAGGAGATGATACCATTGGTCAAGCGGTTTGGGCCACAGGTCGCCATCTCCACAGCGTCGGCCGTGTGCGCCAGGGTCGCCTATGGGCTCGGGATTCGGCACTTGGCGGTGAACGACTCACCTCACTCAGAAGTGGCGGGGAGGCTTTCCCTCCCTTTGAGCCACCACCTCATGTGTCCTTGGGTCATACCTTACCGCGCTTGGGCTCACTTCGGGGTCCGGAAGGACCAGGTGACAACCTACAGAGCGCTGGACCCTGCGGCTTGGCTGAAGAGGCCCCCCATCCCAGGCCCGGTCCCTCAGCTGGACAGTTCTAAGGACACAATCACGGTAAGAGTGCAGGAGAGCGACGCACCATATCTCGCCGGGGCAGACCTGGGGTGGTCTGACAGGGTGCTCGCTTCGTTGGTCGAGGGATACCCTCATGCCAACATAGTTGCGCTCTGCAGGTATGACTATCAGGTTGAAGAAGTGAAGGGCAAGTTCGGGTCAAAGGTCATTGTTCCTGAGGAGGTGGTAGGAGGACATGACCTGCTGGCAGCCACGGACTTGTTCATCGGGATGGGTGGGACGATGAACGCAGAGGCTGCACTGATGGGAGTCCCGACCATCTCAGCGTTCCAGGGGCCGCTATATACCGACAGGTACCTCGCGAAGGTCGGCCTCCTGGTGAAGGCAAGCACCGTCCTGAGTGTGCTCTCAGAGGCCAGGCGCCTTCTTTCCGGTCCGTCTAAGATCAGATTGGCCAAGAGAGCGAGACTGGTGTTGGATTCGATGGAGGATCCAGTCCCCAAGATAGCAATGGAGATAGAGAAGGCTGCCAAACAAGCCTAAATCACCACGGCGGCGTGCGTTCATCCGCAGCCCGGTCGTCTAGTTGGTCAAGGATGGAGGCCTTTGGAGCCTTCGACCTAGGTTCGAATCCTAGCCGGGCTATCTAACTCTCAGCACGATTTAGCGCAACGCTGAGGAAGGGGTTCCTCAACCCATTCTGTGCGGGGAATGGGGTCAGCCTCCCTACCGTCAGAACTAGGGTTCATCGCCTGACGGAGTTGGGCGTGATAAAAAAATTCACCCTCATAGTTGACCCTGACAAGATATTCGGGAAGGTCAGGGGCCTCGTCCTTCTACAGCTGGATCCGACAAGCATCGATGAAGCGGTGAGCAAGCTGAACTCGATGAAGGAGGTAAGGGAGACTTACATGACGACGGGCGCTCACTCTCTGGTCCTCAAGGTCGAAACGAGGGACCCGGACGAACTGGGACAGTTGGTTTCGAAGAAGCTCTCGGAGGTGAAGTGGATTACCGGCTACTCGAGCCTCGTCATAACCAAGACCGCGAAGGAGGAGTACGGGGCGACGGTGGATTCTTACATGATGGTCCAGTTCAAGTGCGAGTTCTGCCACACTCCCATTGTCGGCAAACCGTACGTGGAGTACATCGACGGAGGCAGGTACTACTTCAACTCAGAGCGCTGCGCCAAAGCTTACAAGCACATGAAGGTTCACAAAGGAGAGGAAGTTAGCGAGAAACCAGAGATGCACAAGTTTCCTTAGCTTGATAGCGAAGGCGTTCAATTGAGGTAGTGCATCTTCCGTGGGATTTTGATTGCTACGGTTGTGTTTGTGGTTGAGCGAAGCTCCGAGCAGGCTCGTCGCCGACGCTCCGGGCGTGACATAGCTTAGGGCGAAATAGCTAATCGGCATGGCCATCGCCAAGTGTGCAATCAGGGGTATGACCATGAACTTCGGATAGGAAAGCTTCACCATCGGCATCATCTTTGGCATAGACGCCATCATGACGGACCAGACGAAGGTGCCCCATCCGAAGGCGAGCAGCCAGGAGCCGCTTCCAAAAAGAAGGGTATAGGCTATTCCGTATGTCGCACCGTTTATTGCGTGCCACAGGTATCCCATTGAATCCAGCGACAGAGAAGAGACGCCTCCTGTTGATGAATGGCATGAAGGCGTCCTTGGGGAGCTTGGAGATCGCCTCGATGGTCTCGTGGATGACCTCGGGCTCCACGTCACTCCTCCCCAGCAGGTCAGTGATCTCGCCGGCGCTCTTCCTGGTGAACTCGAGCAGGAGGTTGTACAGCTCCCAGAACGTCGGGTCGTCCGTGAAGGTGTAGAGGTAGTAGAGAGCCCCCTTGAAGACGAACATCAGGCGCGGGGCGTTCGTAGCATCGGTGTTGAAGACGTCAGAGAGGAGGATGGAGAACTCCTCCACCTGGGTCTGGAGGACCTCGGTCTTCTCCTCGGGGGTGGAGCCCTTCGCGTTCCTTGCCAGCAGGGAGATGAACGGGGTCGCCCTCAGCTTCTGGGCGATCAGGAGCCTGGTCCGGTTGCTGTCGTACCCCATGTCAGCGAAGAACTTCCTCACCCTGACGCCCAGCACCAGGAGCATCGAGACGAACCATGGCACCGTCCTGTTCTCCCCGTATCCCGACGCTGTGACTGTGAGCGCAATGGGGAGGGCTGTCTTCGAGTCCAGCAACACGTGGATCTTGTAGCCGTAGACGTACTTGTCCCGATGGAGGTCGTACCCCCAGGACGCGTCCCTGTCCTTCGTCTTCTCGTGCCTGCACCTCTTCAGATGCTGCTCGTCATTCCTGATCCTGCAGTCTTTGAACCATGCTGAGATTATGATGGCATCCAACGAGACGCTCCTCGCTTTGACCCCTCTCTGCATCAGCCTGACCACCATGACGGAGATGATTCGCATCATCCCGTCGATGCCGATCCTTCGGGCGAGTCTGTAGAACCTGGTCCTGTCAGGCACAGAGTAGACCTCGACCCCGTTGACCCTCCTCTTCAGGCCCAGCGTCCTGAGCCACTCCGGGTTCGAACTCATGAAGCCTATCAGGCCCAGGACGCTCCTGAGCTCCTTCAGGTACATCAGGAGGAGGGCCATGAACATCGCGTTTGGAGGGTACCCCTTCGGTCCCGCCCTCTCCTTCCTGAACGGGTCTACGATTCGGTCTATGTACGTGAAGTCGTTCTTTTGGAAGACAGCTCCGCTGGAAAAGATTCTTCCCTTATCGGTTTACGTTTCTTGTCCCTTCCTCCCTTTGCTCTCCTCTGGGAGGACCCTTCGGAGCCCGATACAGCTCCATCCTCATGCCTCTGGCTACGTGGGTTCACATACGCGTGTCCAGGGGATGGGGATTACGATGAGGAATCAGACAGGCTTGGCAGCCTTGTCAAGATGAGATGGAATTACGCACAGCCCTCAGACAGGTTGCACCCGATTCTCCGACCGAGCCACATTTGACTGACGTGCCGTGAAGACCAAGGCGGGTAGTTCTACAGCATGTGCACTAGGGTGAATGCAGGCGAAACGAACTCACGCTTCCGTGAAATGGTGTCGGGTCAATCAAACGGCGTCGGCCCGGGGCCCAGGCGCGCATCGTGACCGTTGTTACGACGACCACGAAGTCCAGCATCAGGTAAACGTCCGCCGCCCTAAATAACGCGCCCTGCCTGATTCGCGAGCCGCTCTCTGACGTCTAACACAACAAGTGCGCACTGTGTGGGATAGGCCGGCACAGTTCACTTCGACGGAACCGTATCCCCCGGAGTCTTGTATGCCGCGATGCACACATTACAGACAAACTTGAATCCGGTTGTCATGTGCAGGTGATGAACGGTTGTCGTTGCATGCTCTTTGCAGCTGGCGCGACCGCATTCCTTACAGATGCCCCTAGAGTCTTGGTCGCAATAGTAGCACTTCATGCTTCTCTCAAGCCAAGCCAAAGGTGCAGGCGCTGGCTAGACATTGTTGCGCCCCTTCCAGAGATCAAACCTGTCTAGGTTCATAACTTTGGTCCAAGCCGTCACGAAGTCCTTCACGAATTTTTCCCTTCCATCTTCGCTTCCGTAGACCTCGGCGACAGCCCGTAACTCAGAATGGGAGCCGAATATCAAGTCCACGCGGCTAGCGGTCCACCTGACCTGCCCGGTCCTAGAGTCTTTCCCCTCGAAGAGAGTATGCGCATCGTCCGTAGGAGACCAGGTGGTTCCCATATCAAGTAGGTTCACGAAGAAGTCGTTAGTGAGAACGCCTGGCCTTTTCGTCAGCACGCCGTCCCTGGACTGACGGTAGTTGGCGTCGAGCACCCTCATCCCGCCAACGAGGACCACCATCTCCGGGACGGTAAGGGTGAGGAGCTGTGCTCTGTCAACGAGTTGGAACTCTTCCTTGACCCCGTCAGGGGCGGACTTGTAGTTACGGAAGCCATCAACCTTTGGTTCGAGCGCAGAGAACGACTTTGCGTCTGTCTGCTCCTCCAGAGCGTCCATCCGCCCGGGCACGAATTGGACGCTCACCGGGACCCCGCCATCCCTGGCGGCCTCCTCCACGGCCACGCCGCCTGCCAGCACTATGAGATCCGCGAGCGATATCCTCTTTCCTCTCCTTGCCTTGGAGTCGAAGTCGTATTTGATCTCCTCCAGCGCCCCAAGGACCCTTTGCAGCTGCTCTGGCTCGTTGACCTCCCAGCTTCTCTGCGGCTCAAGTCGGATCCGTGACCCGTTAGCTCCTCCTCTCTTGTCGCTCCCCCTGAATGTCGAGGCCGAAGACCAAGCCGTGTATACGAGTTCCCTGCGCTTCACCCCAGAGGCAAGGATCGCGCCCTTAAGCTGGGATGTGTCATCAGCATCCACAAGCTCATGGTTTACAGGGGGAATTGGGTCTTGCCAAATGAGGTCCTCTGTTGGCACTTCAGGGCCAAGATACCTCGTCTTCGGGCCCATGTCGCGATGGGTCAGCTTGAACCATGCTCTCGCGAATGCGTCCGCGAGTTCGTCCGGGTGCTCGAGGAATCGCCTCGAGATCTTTTCATACGCTGGGTCCATTCGCAGAGACAGGTCGGTAACCAGCATGGTGGGCGAGCGTCGCCTTTTCGGGTCGTGGGGGTCCGGTACGGTCCTTGCTCCTGCCCCGCCCTTCGCAACAAACTGATACGCGCCAGCGGGGCTTTTCGTAATCTCCCATTCGTATCCGAACAGCGTTTCAAGGAAGCCGTTGCTCCATCTTGTGGGTGTCGTTGTCCAAACCACCTCAGGCCCGCCCCCTATGGTGTCGTCGCCCTTGCCTGACTTGTAGGTGCTAACCCACCCGATTCCCTGGTTCTCGATAGGTGCAGCCTCAGGAGGTGGCCCCACATATGAAGCTGGGCCGGCACCATGTGTCTTCCCAAAGGTGTGCCCCCCAACGATAAGCGCCACCGTCTCCACGTCATTCATGGCCATGCGGGAGAACGTTTCTCTGATGTCCTTCGCCGCTGCCACAGGGTCGGGGTTCCCATTGGGGCCCTCAGGGTTGACGTAGATGAGTCCCATCTGGACCGCTGCGAGGGGTTTCTCCAACTCCCTGTCACCCGAGTATCGCTTATCGCCAAGCCATTCCTGTTCACTCCCCCAATATACTGACTCGTCTGGTTCGTAGACGTCCTCCCTTCCACCGCCGAAACCAAAGGTCTTGAACCCCATGCTTTCCAGCGCCACGTTGCCGGCGAGGATCATCAGGTCGCCCCATGAAATCTTCCTTCCGTACTTCTGCTTGATCGGCCACAGCAGCCTTCTGGCCCTGTCCAACAGCACATTGTCAGGCCAGCTGTTCAGCGGGGCGAACCTCTGCTGCGCAGAGCCAGCGCCCCCCCTGCCGTCTCCAGTCCTGTAGGTCCCAGCGGCGTGCCAGGCCATCCTGATGAGCAAGGGCCCGTAGTTCCCGAAGTCGGCGGGCCACCAATCCTGTGAGCTCGTCATGAGTTGTGAGAGGTCTTTCTTGACCGCCGTCAAGTCCAGGCTGTTGAACTCGGATCTGTAGTCAAATTTCGAGCCCATGGGATTGGACTTGGGCGAGTTGAGGCGCAGAATCCTGAGGTCCAGTCTCTCCGGCCACCACTCTCTGATCGTATTCAATGCTGGACACTGGTGCCAGTCATTTTTTATAACTGTTCGGTCATGAAAAAGGATAAATCTTCAAATAAAGATGCTATGGCAGGAAACTTCCTTGCTGAAAGATTCCGATTTACGCATAGTCCATCTGCTGCAGGAAGATGGCAACCTGTCATACGCCGAGATATCTCGCAAGACTGGCATCGACGAGTCTACGGTGAGGAAGAAGATTCTTAAGCTCAGGGAGCAGGGGGTGATAACAAGGTTCTCTGTCTCTGTAGACCCTGACAAGCTAGGGATGAAGAGCACGGCGCTGGTCGGAGTCGACGGTGACCCGATCCATCTGCTTGAAATCGCAGAGAAGCTGAAGGCGCTCCCTGAAGTCAGGTACCTTGCCCTGACCAGCGGAGATCACATGATAATGATCGAGGTCTGGTGCGAAGACAGCGCACGCCTTTCGCACGTCCTCATGAACAAGATAGGAAGGATAGAAGGGGTCCGGAAGGTCTGCCCATCGATGGTTTTGGAGAAAATCAAGGGATGAGGCCGGGAACCATCCAACCCGATATGCACTCCGCCGACTGGGCGTGAAGCGATTACCAGTTCCCAGGAGCCAATCTGTCCCTGATGAGTTCCTCGAAGAGACGGCCGACGTACTCGTGGCTCTCCAGAATCCTGTGCAGGTTCTCCCCGAGTTCAGTCTTACGACAGTAGACCCTGTTTCCCTCTTCGATCCTCGCCACCAACCTCCACTCGTCGCATAGCTTCCGCTCCCACCTACGCAGGTTGTCCTCGTTGTCCGCTATCTGGTAGAAGGCCATCCTGGGGGAGCGGCCGCTCCCCTCGTCGATGACCTCAAAATGGCGGAGGATCCTGTTGAAGTTCCCCGAGGACAAGAGGACTTGAGGCTCTTCGCGCGGATGAAGAGGCCGGCATACTTCCTCCTCAGCCGGAATTACCTCTTGAATCCCCAGACCACGATTGGAGTGGACCCGTCCCTTATGCGTTTCTGGGCC
Source organism: archaeon (assembly GCA_021786575.1). Classification (GTDB taxonomy): domain Archaea; phylum Thermoproteota; class Nitrososphaeria; order Nitrososphaerales; family Gagatemarchaeaceae; genus UBA183. The sequence goes on along the minus strand of JAJYMY010000001.1, from coordinate 77,903 downwards.
CTCAAGCCTCATAGTTTCCGCCGTCAACTGCTCACCTTCGCCTCCTCCAGAATGACGTTACCCTGCTTCCACGCGTCCAGGTACTCTGACGGCGTGAGGTACCCCAGCGACGAATGAATCCCCCGATGGTTGTAGTCCTCGAACGCTTCGGCGATTGCGATCTCTGCCTCCCGGTGGCTCTGGAAGTCTCTGGTCCAGATGTATTCCTTCTTCAAGGTCTTTATGGAAGGACTCGATGTACCCGTTCTGTTCAGGGGTGTGGTAGAGGATGTGCTCCGCCCTGAGGCCGAGGGCGTCCATCGAGTCTTTGAACGCGCGAGAGGTGTACTGCGGCCCGTTGTCACACCTGAGGGTCAGCCCGCCTGGCACAGCTTCGTCGTGAGAAGCGAGAGCGTTGTTGACCGACATTATCGCATGCTCCTTCACCGCAGACCTCTCGAAGGCGTAGCCGAGCCACTCGCGATGGAAGACGTCCAACACGTTGAAGAGGTAGGACCACCTGTCTTGGTCGCCACACCAGATGTAGGTGAGGTCTGTCTGCCAGAATTGGTACGGCCTGGACGCCCTGACGACCTTTACGGAGGACCTGAGGATCGGGTTCTTCGCCTTGGCGGGTTCATTCCAGTTCAGCATGTGGAAGACCCTTTGGACCCTCTTTCGGTTCACCGAGACATGCAGCTCTCTGGTGAGCTGAGCTGCCATCCTCCTGGTGCCTTAGAAGGGCCTCTCCACGGTGAGCTCTTCGACCTTCCCAACGAGTGCAGGGTCAGGCTGGATAATGCGCGGTACCGGCCTGTAGTAGTACGAGCAGCTCGACATGCCAGAGTATCGGAGGGTCCTCCTGAGGCTCATCTCCTTCTCGAGCATCAGCCTGATGGCTGTCATCTTCTCCCCCCTTCCAGCGCTTTTTTGAGAATCGTTGGCTATCGTCAGCTCCCCGATCAGGGTCTTCAGCCTCTCCTTCTCGTGCTCGAGCTCCTTGCTGGCATGACCGTTCTTCCTGAGTCCCCCAGAGAGACCCATCTTCCCTGCTTCCAGGAACTTCTCCTTCCACGCGTAGAAGGTGTTCGGGACTACGTACCTCCTGCAGAGCTCAGACATCGAGATGGAGATGTTGATGGACTCCATCACGATCCGGACTTTCCTCGGGCTTCCACTTCGACTGGTAGACCATCGTTTAGGCTCCTCCTTTACTGTTCGTTATACCTTGAGGCGTTTCTACTGTGGAGTGGTCCACACCAGCAGTCAGATGACCCCCCTGCGCCTGAGCTCAGCATAGAGGTCAGCTAGCCTCTTCCTGTCGTCGTCGGCCTGGAGGACCCTCGCCTCCAGCTCCCTGTTCTCCTCCTCGACCACCCTCATACTGCTGCCGATTCCGCGTTCGGTCTTCTCTCTCGCTAGGGTCTCTTTCTGAGAGATCACGTTCAGGTACGGGGCGAGGAGCATGTGCTGCTCCCTGAAGTGCTCCGGGTCGTCCCAGGGCGACTTGTCATACTTGTACTTGTCAATGGAGTGGCCCACGAAGTAGTTGGCGACCGGGAGCTCCACCCCGGCGCGCCTCGCCAGGGTGACCAGGGTGTCCCTCACCTCGTGCGAATGGGAGGGGTAGCGCCTGGAGGCCCCCCTGTATGCTGGGAGCCTCTCGCCGGGGACGACGTTGACTCCCGCTTTCACGCCGTACTCGTAGAACATCCTGCTGACGTACTTGGCGTCTATCTGTTCCGCATATTCCGTGACGTAGATGGGGTCGGAAGTGTCCATGACCTGGGGGTTGCCGGAGGGTCGAACCGCCAAGGGTCCGAACACCGATTTCCTGACGTTGAGGTAGTCCCTGAGCGCGACTATGGCGTCTGCGTCCTGGAAGGTGTAGAACTGGTAGTCTGTCTTCGGCCTGACCAGGTCGACTCTGACCGGGACGTTCCGCTCTTCCCAGCTGCTCCAGTCGGGCGTCCCGAAATGTTTCGCGAGCTGGGGGAACGCCACGTGGTTGAACGCCTCGGCCAGGGTCGAGGCATCCATGCCCCCCTGGATCATCGAAATCATGATGGACCTGTCCCGGGGACGCATCTCTGTCGCGAGGACCCTCTGAGCCATATGCAGAAACTCGGTGGCCGTGACCTGGGCCTGCACCTTCACCTTCACAGCCTTCCTGACCACCTCGAGCCTCGACTGCGGAAGAGGGACGAGGTGCCTGTAGTAGAAACTCCGGATATCGGTGTAGAACTTGCGCCGCGTGGAGAACACGTCGCCATCGAACATTTCACTCTCGGCGCACGGTTCCAGCGGCTCCAGGTGCTCTACCAGGGTCCTGTTGGTGCCGTTCCTGCACTCTTCGACCCACCGGTCCGGGTCGACCGAGAGTCCCTTCGTCTCTCTCCACCTGAGATACGCTGCCATGTGGTAGAGGGCCGGCATCTTGCCGTTCTCGCTCTTCCTCTCTATCCACTCCCTCACGGTCCGGAACTCTTGGAGGGATTCCCTATCGATGGTCTTCGTGTGGACGACTCATACCTGGTCGACCAGCAGCCATGGCTTCTTCCTCTGGCCCACTCTGGGGTGAACCTCCCATGCTCCCGGTTTGTCCCTGTCTGGACCATGCTGAACTTCACGCCCCTCGCTTTTAAGCCAAGGCACGTATCCCGCTTTGGCTAACGTACCTGCGCTAAATCGTTCCAACGCGAAGCTAACGTACCCGGGCTATCCCTGTGATACGAGAGGATTCCCCGCTTTTGTTGGGGAATCGGGAGACAGAAGACGAGTCTACATCGGTACTGTAGAAACTAGGAGATTTTCCGATGCCCAGAAATGGCTTGAGCCCGCGACGGGGACCGCATCGAACGGCCGCGCTTTGACTTCAACTGGCTCATTCGCTGATGAATGGGTCAGGGGATCGAGTATGACCCGATGACTCTCGAAGACTGGCTCCAGGATACTGGCGGACATGAGCGAACGCCTTAACGCGCTCATCCTACAAGCGGCACTGAGACATCTTCGGCGTTCATCGCATGAAACCAGAAAGAGCTCTAAAGTCCCGACCGAACCAAACTCATCATCCTTCCAGAGGAAAGGATTAGCGGAGGAATCATGCTCAGGTTGCGTACAGATATAACGAAGTCTATTCAAAGGTGCTCCTCTTAAAGGGAATGTCGACACGTAAATCCTAGCTAGTCGCCCTAAGCGCGGCGGGATAAGCACCTTCACTTTGGCAGACGTGTACATCCCGAGGGAGGGGCCTTATTCACGTGTACGGGACCCATCCCAACCGCGTCTGTCAACCTCACAGCGGAGGCGACGGCAGAGAAAATGTCAACCTCGCATCCAAGAGGCCAAGGACGCTCGCGACTAGGATGAACTGCAAGGCCGACATAGTGGTTACAACAAGGCGCTCCTTCGAGGAAGTGTGTCTCCCACCGATATTGCAGGGGCGCGTAGGGGAGTCGTTGATCGACCTTCGACGACCCAAAGGGGAAGACTCTGACTGAGCCAAAAGTGATTAGACCGGGCCGACAGGCGCGTTTAGGAGCTTGCGGGGCCGCGAAACGCGGCCGAGGCGGTGGGCTCGCGGGTTCTCCCAGTCATCCTTCCTGCTAAGATGAGTCTCAGAGTAGGTTGACCGCGAACCCGAGAATGAAACCGACGAACACACCCGCGTACGCTGTCTGCAGCTTGTCGGGGTCTGACGCCGATAACAGGTGCCTCAGCATTGGAAGAATGACGTAGAGCATCGTCCCTACCGCCAGACCATAGAACACTTGGTCAAGAATGGTAGTATTGTAGAAGTACCCGACTGCCCCTCCCAGTATCGTCGGAACCCCGCCGACGAACAGGGCGCCCGCTATCACCGCTCCCTTGCCCTCGGTCGATTCGAGAAAAGGGGAAGCGATGGGGAACCCTTCAGTCGAGTTCTGGAAGGTGAATCCTAGCAGCACCACCAGGGCCGTACCTGTCAACCCAATCCCTACGCTCAGGGCGCCAAAGAGGAGCCCCTCGGTGAGGTTCTGGAATGCAATCCCTAGGGCTATCACGAGAGCCAACTGCGTGGGGGTAAGGACCATCTTCCACCTGTTACCTGCCCCAAAAAGCACGAGAAACCCCGTGGCCAGGGCAACGGCGAACACGAAATCGTAGGTGGGAGACGAACCATAACCGTAGAGCGACCCATTATACAGGGTGCCAGCGGCGTCAAGGAATACGTCTCCGATCAGGAAAATGAGGATTCCTGCGGCCACTGCGTTGAGGAAGTTTACGCTCCTTTGATTCTTCCCCTTTCGCATCACGAGTGGGAACGAAAGGTAGATGGAGAATCCTATGACGGCAGAGAGGCCCACTGCCTCCATGAAGTCAGCCACTTTGGCTGAGATAATAACATATGTTATAACTATTTGCTCCCGCTATCTGCTCCTGGGGCCTCACTTGTGGTGAACTCTGCAAAACTTAATGGGCGGAAGGGGCTGAATTGGAGACGTGTCTTCTGTGCCCCGGCTCACTAAGCCTGAAGGGAGGGAGGCTGAACTGTTCAGAGACCTCCGGAACGGGAGAATCCAGTGCACCGCTTGCGCCAGGGCTTGCCAGATAGGGGAGGGGCAGGTGGGGTTCTGCGGCATAAGAGGGGTCGTTGGCAGGAGGCTCTACCTGCTTGACTACGGCAGGATAATGGCGGCTCAAATCGACCCGATTGAGAAGAAACCTGTAGTCCACTATCGTCCCGGCTCGAAGGTCTTCTCAATCGCGACCAGCGGGTGCTCATGGGCATGCCGCTTCTGCCAGAACTATGACATCAGCCAGCGGAGACAGGCGTCGGGGATACAAAAGACACCCGAAGAGCTGGTGGCGACGGCTGCCGAATATGGTTGCGAAGGCGTGGCCTACACGTACAACCAGCCGTCGGTCTTCATCGAGTACGCCCGGGACGTCGGGAAGATCGCGAGGTCCCGAGGGCTCTTCAACATATTCGTCTCTAACGGTTTCGATACTCCCGAAGCTGTGGCGATGATGAAGGAGTTCCTCGACTGCATCACCGTAGACTTCAAGGGGAGCGGCGAGACCGATTTCGTACGCCGATACATCAGCATACCAGACGCTCAGGCTATCTTCCAAACCCTGCTGGACCTGAAGCAGAAGACGGACGTCCACATCGAGATTACAGACCTGATTGTCCCCGCCGTGGGGGACTCCCTCGAAGCTGCAGAAAAGCTGAGCCGATGGGTCTACGACAACCTCGGCCCGGACACCCCCATCCACTTCCTACGTTTCCATCCTGACTACAAGATGATGGACTCCCCTTCGACCCCGATCGAGACTCTTGAGAGACACGTCGCAATAGGGAGGAAGACGGGCCTTAACTACGTCTACATAGGTAATGTGCCAGGCCATCCCGACGAGAGCACCTACTGCCCTGGGTGCAAAGCCGTCCTCATCAAGCGCTACGGCTATGAGATACTAGAATACAACCTGGACGGCAAGAGCAGGTGCAGGCGGTGCGGCTACAGAACCTCCATAGTCGGACCCCTCAGCAAGTCCTTCTCTGAGGACAGGTTCGTGTCCGTCACCGACTAGGTATCTTGGCTTCCAGCTTCTGCTTTACGAACTTCTCGGCGTCGAGGAGAGCTTTACATCCATCGGCCGCCGCCGTGATTGCCTGCCTGTAGCGGAAGTCATGGACGTCCCCTGCTACGAAGACGCCTGGCACGCTGCTTTCTGTCCCGTTGCGGACAGCCAAGTAACCCTTGGGATCCAGCTCCACCTGTCCCTTGAATATCTCGGTGTTTGGTTCATAGCCTATTGCGACGAACAGCCCGTCCACAGGCATCTGGCTTTCAACCCCGGTCTTCAGGTTCTTGACCCTGATCCCTTCGACCTTCCCCTCCCCTATCACCTCTGTGACTGCCGAGTCCCAGACGAAGCTGATCTTAGGATTCTCCAGCGCTTCTTTCTTCAGGGCGGCGCTCGCTCTGAGCTCGTCCCTCCTGTGGATTACTTGCACCGATGAAGCGAACTTGGTCAGGAATGTTGCCTCTTCCATGGCGGTGTCCCCTCCGCCGACCACCGCCACCCTCTTCCCTCTGAAGAAGAAGCCGTCGCAGACGGCGCAGTTTGACACTCCCTTTCCCATCAATCTCATCTCCGACTGGAGGTCGAGTCTCCTTGGATTGGCACCGGTTGCTATGATGACCGTCAGGGCTTGCGTCACTCCGCCGCTCGTGTATACCTCAAACGGGTAAGTCTTGAAGTTGACCTTGACCACATCTTCCTGGACAAGCCTCGCACCAAGCCTCTCCGCCTGTGACTTCATCTTCGTTATCAGGTCCGGCCCAAGGACCGGGTCAGGGAACCCCGGAAAATTCTCCACTTCACTCGTGAGCATCAGTTGTCCGCCGTACTTGGTCCCCATGAACACAAGAGGCTCAAGGTCTGCCCGGCACCCGTAGATGGCAGCTGTCAGCCCGGCCGGCCCAGACCCTATAATCACCAGTTTCTCGACTTTCCCCATAGCTTTGTTTAGGGCCGCCTTCCGCTTCATAAATCTGCCCCCGGCGCGCACCGGCACTAGAGGAGTTTCGCTTCTCTCTGGACCGTATGGAGCTCGTCGGTAAGCTGATTCAGCGCTCTTTCGAGCCGCTTGGTGTACTGCGGGAGCAGCCTGTCGTACACCTCCTTCCTCATCTGACGCAGGTAGTACTGCTGGTATAGGTTCAGCTTGTCCTTCGACGCCCTGTCCACTTCGCGCTCCGTTGTCTGAATCTGACTCACCACCTCTGAGAACTTTTGACTGGTCGACTTTTGTTTGACTTCATTCAGCCTCTGCAGTGCCCTGTTCCGGAACGAGTCAAGGCGGCTTCGAATCCCGTCGAAATAGGCCTTATCCAGCTCATTCGGGTCCTTTGATGCAATCTCAGACCATAAGCCGTTGATTAGACTTGTCTTCTCGTCGAATGCGAGTATCATCGCTGAAGCAATCTCGGTGGACGTCTCCTCTTCCATGGACGCTTCATCCTCGCCTGAGGAGGCGACCGACTTGACGGCGAACAGACCTATCAGGAGGAGGACGAAGGCGACCGAGGCGAACGGGACCCCAGAATCGAGATACCATCCAAGTGTGAGGCTATATGCGAACGTCGCCTCCCCAGTATGCCAGGGGGTTACCGCTCCGAGGCTCACAGGGGTCGTCTTGATGCCGTCAGCACCCTTGCTCAGACTGAAATTCAAGGAGTAAGAATCTATGAACGCCTTGACAAGCGGCGTCTCCGGGATGTTGATTGTCACCCTCCCGCCCGAGGTAGAATAGTAGTTCGTCCCCAGAGGGTACCTGTAAGTGAGTGTGAAGTCCGTCCCCGTCTGGACCCCGTCGGTTGGATACCCTACCACGAACGATGTGAGGTCGATGGCCCCTCCTGTGAGCGACATCTTGAACGGATTCTGGAGAACCGGCTCGTCAGCCGTTCCCGTTATTATCGTCACCTGGGTGGAGCTTGGTGCGAGGAGCGAAACATAGAGTTCCCCGAGGGCCACGGTGCCCATGTTCTCGAACTCGATCGTGTCGGTGACCTCAGGCGTCCCGTTGGATGCGATCGATATCGTCCTCTGCGCGTAGATGACTTTGAGCGGGTTGAAGTCTTGCGCCGAGTTCGACGACACTGCCCTGACGGAGGTGTTGGCTACGCTGGGGATGACGTCGGAAAGCTTGGAGTAGTACGTGTTGTTGGTCCCAAGGATGCTAGCCTTCAGGCCGCTCGGTGGCGACAGGAACGAGGTCTGCGCGGGCATCTGGATTACGTTCAACAGGGTCGCGACCTTGGTGCTTATCGAAGGGGAAGACAGGACTTCCACCAGAAGGCTATCGTTCTTCGCGGTCGAGACTACATTGTTCAAGAGCGCACTGAGGACGAAACTCGAATTCCCTCCCGGCGGGACAGACTCGCTGCTGCTTATCGTGAACGGCCCCCCCGCAGACGGCGGTGTCCCCATCGCGAACCCGCTCGTGAGGTTGGTCTTCACCACATTGGAAGACAATGCCCCGAACCCGATGGTCACCGTAGGCACTTGGACCGCCGAAGTGCCATTGTTCGTGAACATCACGGTCTCTTCTATCGTCGCGAACCCATACCTGTTCAGGGAATAGACACTGTTGACGTCGACCCTCGGGGACCCCTGGGCGTGGACCACCCCTTGAATGGGGATGAAAGCGGCAATGAGCAAAATCGCCAGGACTAACGCAGTGTTCCTCAAAGGACTTTTCCAACGGCGCTACGTTCTTATTTTAAGCGTTTTTTGACCCCGAGGAATGAGCGGCGCCCACCGGCGGCATCCATTTCTACCGAACCTCGACGACGAATTCGTTGCCAGGATGCTCCGGAAGGCGGGCGTGGCCACATTGGATGACCTCTTTTCGGATATCCCCGATTGTTTGAGAATCAAACGACCTCTCCGGATTCCTGAAGGCACCTCAGAGTATCAGGTCCGGCGCGAGGTCCAGGAGCGGCTCGGCCTGAACAAGACGCCTCCCAGGGCCCTCTGCTTCCTGGGGGGCGGGGTTTGGCCCCACTACGTCCCCGCGGCCGTGGAGTCGATTATTTCAAGGCAGGAGTTCTATACTAGCTACACTCCTTACCAGGCCGAGGTGAGCCAGGGGATGCTGCAGGCTCTCTTCGAGTATCAGAGCCTGATGTGCGACCTCCTCGGGATGGAGGCCTGCAACAGCTCGCTTTACGACTGGGCTTCAGCGGCTGGTGAGGCAGTGAGGATGGCCGGGCGGGTTACGGGGCGAAGCAGGGTCTTGCTGGGGGCCAATACCGGTCCGCAGAGGAGGGGAGTGATCCAGACCTACGCCGAGCCGATGGGCATGGGGCTTGAGACGGTAGCCTTCGACCGCGCCACGGGCCGGGTCGACCAGGATGACCTGAAGAGGAAACTATCGGACGACGTCGCCTGCCTATACTTCGAGAATCCAAACTACTTCGGTGTCATCGAGGATGAGGCTGCTGTTTTGGCGTCCATGGTGCACGGTGTTGGTGCACTCGCCGTGGCAGGGGTAGACCCCATATCCTTGTCGCTGGTCAGGGAGCCCGGGGCGTACGGCGTCGACATAGCAGTAGGGGAGGGGCAGCCGTTGGGCATCCCGATGAACTACGGTGGGCCCCATCTGGGCATATTCGCTGCCAAGGACATCAAGCTGGCCCGCAGCATGCCAGGGAGGCTCATAGGGCTCACCACTCCCGTGGCCGACCAGCAAAGGAAGGCGTTCGCCATGGTCCTGCAGACGCGTGAGCAGCACATACGCAGGGAAGGTGCTATGTCCAACGTCTGCACCAACCAGTCGTTGATGGCTGTAGCCGCGGCCAGCTATCTGTCTCTCCTGGGCAAGGAAGGTTTCCGGAAGCTCGGAGAGACTGTGATTGCCAACTCTCACTTCGCGGCGAAGAGGCTTTCGCGCATAGACGGGGTGTTCTCACCACACTTCAAGGGCTCCTACTTCAAGGAGTTCGTCGTTTCATACAAGAGGGCGAAGGCGGAAGTGGTATACAGGAGGCTCGCGAAGGAGGGGGTGCTCGCGGGGTACCCCACCCACAGGGAGGTGGGCTTCCAGTCAGGGCTCTACTGCGTCACCGAGGTCCACACCAGGGATGATATAGAAAGGCTCGCTTTGGCGATCGAGGAGGCCGTCTAGTCTGAAGTTCTCACAGGCTCATTGGGACGAGCCACTGATCAAGGAACTGAGCAGGCCGGGGAGGGTGGGGAACGAGGTCCCGTCTGACCCTGTTGTCCGCTCGAAGTTCAAGGACCCCGCGGCCCTCGTCCCGGAGTCGATGAGGAGAAGCTCGGTCGACCTCCCTGAGCTCTCAGAGCTACAAGTCCTGCGGCACTTCAACCGTCTCTCTCAGATGAACTTCTCCGTGGAGCTCGGCATGTATCCGCTTGGAAGCTGCACGATGAAGTACAACCCTAAGGTGTCGGAGATGATCGCATCGTCAGATTCGATGAAGGGGGCGCACCCTTTGCAGCCAACTGAGAGCGTCCAGGGGATCCTTTCGATCTTCTATGACCTCGAGCGAGCGCTAAGCGAGGTCACCGGGATGTACCGCTTCTCCCTCTCGACAGCCGCGGGAGCCCAGGGGGAGCTCGCAGGCGTCCTGATCATCCGCAAGTTCCTCAGAAACAACGGAGGGGGCTCCAGGGACGAGATCCTCGTGCCTGACTCGGCGCACGGCACGAACCCTGCAAGCGCAGCCATGGCCGGCTTCAAGGTAGTGAAGGTCCCATCTGAAGCCAATGGACAGGTCCGTGCGAGCAAGGTGAGTGACCTCGCTTCAGAAAGGACGGCAGGGATGATGTTCACCGTCCCCAACACACTCGGGCTCTTCGAAGGCGAAGTGAAGGAAGTGTGCGACGCGGTCCATGAGGCGGGGGGGCTGATGTATTACGACGGCGCGAACATGAACGCTCTGCTTGGAAGGGTCCGCCCCGGGGACATGGGATTCGACGTCGTGCATCTGAATCTCCACAAGACCTTCGCGACCCCCCACGGGGGCGGTGGACCAGGCGCAGGACCGGTCGGGGTGACCAGGAAGCTTGCGGAATATCTCCCCGTCCCAGTCGTGACGAAGGGGAAGAGGGGATACTCCCTGGACTACGGCCTTAGGCGTTCGATAGGCCCGCTGAAGGGCTTCGTTGGGAACTCAGCGGTCCTCCTCCGAGCCTACGTCTATATCCGCCTCCTGGGGGCTTCAGGGCTGAAAGACGTTTCTTCCATGGCTGTCCTCGCGGCGAATTATCTGTGGAAGAGCCTCGACCCTGACGCCTTTCCAGCATCCCATGGGAATGGGCTGCTCAGGAAGCACGAAGCTGTCGTCTCGGTCAAGGGGGAGCTCCCGGGGAGCGCCATGACAGTGGCCAAGGCAATCCTAGACCTCGGCATGCATGCGCCGACGGTCTATTTTCCGCTCATAGTCCACGAGGCGCTCATGATCGAGCCAACGGAGTCAGAGCCCGAGGAGATGCTTGACGAATACGCGGCGGCCCTGAATGACATCTACTCGAAGCTGAAGGAGGGGACTTTGGGTTCGGTGCCTAGGAACACCAGCGTTGGGAAGGTGGACGAGGTCAAGGCGTCCCATCCGCTCACCCTGAGAGTCCATTGGTAAGCCAAAGGCCTTATAGTCGCACGAAACCTGAGTGACCCAGCGTGCCCAGCGAACTCTCCAGACAGGTAGAAGGCAAGCTCAGCGAGCTGATAGACGAGGAGACGAAGAGGAAATTCGGCGAGCTTAACATCGTCACCGACGTGTCAGAAATGGCCACGGGTTCTATAGTTGTGAAGTTCCAGCCGCTGTCGGCCTACAGCCCTATCGCCGTAGACATCGGCCGCAGCATCAGGGCGGCGGCCCTCACCGTGGCCGGCGTCCAGTCTGTGAAGGTCGAGTGCTCGGGGCACCTGATGGACGAGCTGGTGAACCGGCTCGTCAACCAAGACTGATCTGCTACGACTCAGGCGGACCTCCCCATGAACAGACCGCCTCAGGGTAAACAAAAACTACATTGTCGTCAACAATATTCGGTGTTGGGTTTGTTTATGTGGAGTGCGTTGTAGGTTTGCGCTCCAGAGATGTTCGACCAAAAAAATGACGACGTAACCGTAATCGGCATAGGAAGCGCCGGGACAAGGATTGTCTCCCTGCTCAGCCGGAAGCCGCTATTCGTTGACAGATATGCATACGTGTCCTGCGACGCCGAGGACTTCTCACCAATAGACGCGAAGGACGCCATCCACATTCAATCCCCGATCGATCAGAAGCTTACTCCTTCCCTCGTCCGTGGCCTTGCGCTGCCCTACCATGGCAGGATCAGAGAGGCCGTCAGCGGCTCTAAGGTGGTCTTCGTGGTCGCCGGGCTTGGCGGAGCGACGGGGAGCGGCCTGGCGCCAGTGGTCGCGTCAATCTCTCAGGAGTGCGGGGCAACGACGGTCGGCGTCGCCGTGATGCCATTCGAGTTCGAGAAGAAGATGAAATTTCATGCCGGTGTTTCACTGAGGCGGCTCCGTGCCGCGTCCAGGGGCGTGGTAGTCGTGGACAACGATACTCTGATGCACTCCTCTCCGGAGGAGTCGACACTAGCCAACCTCTACGATTCAGCCAACAAGGCTGCAGTAAGGGCGCTCGGTTCGCTCCTGGCGAGCTCCGCCGAAGGCTCGAAGTCGGTCGGCCTGAACAAGTTCCTTGGTGCAGTCCTCAGAGACGGGTACTCCATCCTCGGCGTATCCAGCAGCGGTGGCGCGGAGAAGACCGAGGACGCCCTGGCGGGGGCGGTGGTCTCGCTGGGCAGGATTGCCAACGCCAGAGAGGCATGCAGGGCTGTCGTCGGCCTGAACGGGGACACTAGCCTCTCGGCCCAGGAAGTGGGGTTAGCGGTAGGGAGGTTCGGGTCCCTCATCGACAACCAGGCGGTAGACGTCGAGTATGGCGTCGACTATTCTGGCTCTTCTCAGCTTCAGGTCAGCGTTCTAGCCTCGGGGTTCGGTGTCACGAAGTATGACGACTACGACCCGCTTGCGAAGATCCTAGGGGGGCGTGTGCTCGACGACGACATAGACACCTCGCTTTTGGATGGCCTCGAGGCGCTGCCGTCCTGCGGTTGAGCGCCTAGCCCTTGAAGTAGTCGCTTACCGGTCTGCTCTTGGTGGCAAGCTTCTTCGCTCTTTCGAGCTCGGAATCCTCAAGCTTCCTGAAGGGGATTACTGGCTTTCCGCTCAGCATCACGCGTTCTCGATGCTTTCCGACGCCTGACAGGCCCCTGTCCGGGGTGCCAAGAAGGTCAAGGATCTTGGCCGAAGAAGCCGGAAGGAATGGCTGAAGCAGTATGGCGACGGCATCGCACACCATCAAGCAGGCGTGGATGACCTGTTGGCACTCCTCTATGTCGTCTTTCACGAGCTTCCAGGGCTGCCTGCCTTGAAAATACTCGTTGCCGAGGTCGGCAATCGCCAGTATCTTCGTCATCGCATCCCTGAACCTGACTTCGCCGAGGAGGCCGAGTGATTCCTCACCCAGGCGGGTGACTCGGTGGACAAGCTCCACCTCCTCTCCGCTAGCCCGCTCAACTGCCACCCTTCCCCCAAAATTGTTCCAGGCAAAAGTGGTAGTCCTGTGGACGAAGTTGCCTATGTTCGCCACCAGCTCGTTGTTCACCTTGTTCTTGAAGTCGTCCCATTTGAATTCGGTGTCTCTGGTTTCAGGTATGATGCTGACCAGATAGTATCTCCAGACGTCCGGATCCAGGCCGACCTGGGGGATGTTCTCGCAGAATATCCCCCAATTCTTGCTCTTGGATATCTTGTCTCCTTCGTAGTTGCAGAACTGAAGCCCCACTACGTCGTAGGGGAGGTTGAGCCCTCCATGAGCGAAGAGCATCCCTGGCCAGAAGATCGTGTGGAATGGTATGTTGTCCTTCCCCAAGAAGTTGTATATTCGCGTCTCCGGATCTGTCCAGAACCCCTTCCATGCGTCCCGATTCCCATTCGCTTCCCCCCACTCCTTGGTGGCCGATATGTACCCGATGGGTGCATCGAACCAGACGTAGAACACCTTGTCCCTGTACCCGTCGAGCGGGACCGGCACCCCCCAACGGAGGTCTCTGGTAATCGACCTCTTCTTGAGCCCCTCCCGCAGCCAACCCAGCGCGAGCGATGTGACGTGGTCCCTCCAGGCAACCCTTGAGCTTATCCACGATTCGAGTCTATCCTGCACCTTTCCTAACTCTAGGAAGAGCTGTTTGCTGTCCTTGAAGACCGGGGCGCTCCCGTCGATCTTGCACCGAGGCTTAATCAGCTGAATCGGGTCGAGGAGCGTAGAGCACTTTTCGCACTGGTCGCCCCTGGCCAGCTCATAGCCGCATATCGGGCATATCCCTTCCACGTACCTGTCCGGGAGGAAGAGCATGTCGTTCTCGCAGTAAGGGAGCCGGAGGACGCCCTCCGTCACATACCCCTCATCATAGATCTTCGCGAAGAACTCCTGCGTCGTCCTGTGATGAGTGGGGCTCGAAGTCCTGGAGAAGATGTCGTACGATATCTCGAACCACGAATAGATGTCCCTGTGGACGCGGTAAAGGGCGTCTGTGAGCTCCTTCGGGCTCACTCCAAGCTCGAGCGCAGCTACCTCGGTGGGCGTCCCGTTCTCGTCAGTGGCCCCCACGAAGAGTGTTTCAACGCCTCTAAGCCTGCAGTAACGCGCGAAAATGTCGGCTGGGAGGTGGGAACCTACTATGTTCCCGATATGGGGGACCTGGTTGGTGTAAGGAAGGGCGCATAGGACAAGCACCCGCCCTGAATTCATGTCTCCAGTCACGGCTGGGCGAGTTGGTTTCGCTTTCAGTTTAAACCTTAGCTCAGATCTCCCAGCTGTTGGCGTATTCTTTCTGTTCCTTCGTCATGGCGCCTATGGATATGCCCATGGACTTCAGCGCAGCCTTCGCTACCTCGTCTTCGAGCTCAGGCGGGACTCCATAGACCTTCTTCTGCATCTTAGGATGGTCGGCATGGATGCGGATGGCGGCCATCATCTGATTAGCGAAAGACATCTGCATTACCTCGGGAGGATGCCCTTCCGCGGCGACCAGGTTCGCTATCCTCCCCTTCGCGACCAGGTATACCCTCTTGCCAGATGGGAGCGTCACCTCGTCCACGTTCGTCCTCACCTCTTTGACCTTCTTCGCCCTTGACAGCAACGTCTTCACGTCGATTTCGACGTCGAAGTGGCCTGCGTTGGACAGTATCGCTCCTTCTTTCATCTTCTCGATCGACGCGTAGGGTATGACGCCTTTCATCCCAGTAGTGGTGATGAACAAATCGCCCGCTGGAGCCGCCTTGTCGATGTCTGACACATCGAAGCCGTCCAGATGCGCCTCAAGCGCCCTGATAGGGTCAACTTCTACGACCGTTACCCTCGAACCCATCCCCCTGGCTCTCATTGCCACGCCCTTGCCGACCCAGCCGTAGCCTACTACCACGGTCTTGATGCCGGCGAGGAGCAGCGCAGTGGCCCTCATGATTCCGTCCAGGGTGCTTTGCCCCGTCCCGTACCTGTTGTCGAACATGAACTTGGTCTTGGCGTCGTTTACTGCGATGACCGGATACGCCAGCCCTCCCTGCGCTTCCAGCGCCTTCAACCTGACCACTCCGGTAGTGGTCTCCTCAGATCCACCGACAATCCCCGTGACCTCAGCGCGGTGAGCTGCTACATGGAGGTCTGCACCGTCGTCGATGAGCTGCTGGGGCCTGCTGCCCAGCACCTGCTCGATGCACCACGCGTACTCCTTCGCCGACTGGCCCCTCCATGCCCACACTTCTGTCCTGGTGGAAAGGTACGCCGCAATGTCGTCTTGCGTCGAGAGGGGGTTGGCCGCCGCCAGCTTCACTTCCGCTCCTGCCGCGAGCAGGGCGTCTATGAGAACGGAGGTCTCCTTGGTTATATGGAGGCAGACACCTATCCTCACTCCTTCCAACGGCCTTGACTTCGCATACTTCTCTTCCAGATTGGTGAGCGCCCCCATGTGCGCCTTCGCCCATAGGAAATTCCTCTCCCCTTCGCTGCTCAGCTTCGCATCTGCGATTCTCATCGTTCGTCTCCCGTCAGGCCCCTGACTGCCCCCTCTATCAACCGTTTCACCAGCTTCCCCGCACCTTCCATCACCTTTGAGACCTCCTCGTGGCTCACGGCGGGCTGCATCCCCGCCGCCCAGTTGGTGGCCACCAGCACGGATGAATAATCAATCCCCTTCTCCTTCGCCAGGACGACCTCTGGGACCCCGGTCATCCCCACCACGTCGCCTCCAAGCTTCCTGTACATCTTGATCTCCGCCGCGGTCTCGAACCTCGGCCCGTCCGTGCAGACGTAAACTAGACCGGCGCGCAGCTTCACCCCAAGCTTCATCGCGGCAGACGCAAGGGCCTCGTTCACCCGCCTGCTATACGGGTTGGTCATGTCCGTGTGGCGCACCTCGTCCCCGAAGAAGGTCACCTCCCTTCGCCTAGTGAAATCAATGAACTGTTCGGCCAAGCCCAGCCCCCCCACTACGAAGCCCCTGTTCATGGAGCCCACGGCGCTGGTCGCAATCACCTCCTTCGTCCCAAGGCGCTCCAGGGCCGCTATGTTGGCCCGGTAGTTGATCGCGTGCGGAGGAACCTTGTGTTCGGCTCCGTGCCTAGGGATGACCACATACCTCTCAGCCGCTTGTTCGTACACCGTCACGCTTCCGAACGCTGACTTCACGTTTTTGGGTCTGCTGAGGTCGAAGTGCCCTGTCACCCCAGTTCCTATGATCACCCCCACCGGCGTCGACCTAGTCATACTTGGATAGCGTGAATACCTCGTACCCTGATAGCTTCTCCCTTCCCTTCAGCGAGGCAAGTTCGGTCACAAATGCCAACCCGACGACCTTCCCTCCAAGCTTCTTGACCAGGGCAGCCGCCGCCTTCGAAGTCCCGCCCGTCGCAAGGAGGTCGTCGACGATGAGCACCCTCTCCCCTTTGGCGATTGAATCTGCGTGCATCTCCAGTCCCTGGCGGCCGTATTCGAGTTCATAGTTCACGCTCACCTTCTTCGCTGGTAGCTTCCCTACCTTTCTGGCAGGGACGAATCCTATGCCGAGGCGGTCTGCGAGCGGGGCGCCGACAATGAATCCCCTGGCTTCGATTCCGACTATCTTGTCTAGCTTGGCACCCGCCCACTTGCTCTCCATGGCGTCTGTGACCCTCTTGGTCAGACTCCCATCCTCCCAAAGCGTGGTGAGGTCCTTGAACGCCACTCCTTTTTTCGGATAGTCTGGGATGTTTCTGATCGCCCTCTTGATGTCTTTCTCGAGCTTACCCATCAGGCGATCAATCTCGCATGCTGGAGCGCTGAACCACAGTCGCATGTGCGCTCCTCCGGGACTCGTTTCACAGTTTCGCCTATGAGTCTAGTTAAGTTCTCCAAGTTCCTGTTGAATACACTGATCACCTCTTCGTGGGAGACAGGTTTCACGCTTGGGTCTCCCTCGAGACCGGCGTCATAGTCTGTCACCAGGGAGATGTTCAGATAGCACATCTCCAGCTCCCGCGCAAGCACAGCCTCGGGGTACTGGGTCATGTTGATGACGTCCCACCCCTGACGAGAGAAGAACTTGCTCTCCGCCTTGGTCGAGAACCTGGGACCCTGTATGACGACCACGGTCCCGGAGCGGTGGTACTTCAGCCCCAGGGCGTCGGCGGCTTCCGCCGCCGCCCTCCTCATCTGGGGACAGTAGGGCGACGCCGTGCTGACGTGGGTCGTCTCCGGACCGTCGTAGAACGTGTCTTTCCTCCCCGACGTGAAGTTGACGAACTGGTCGCAGAGGACGAGGTCACCCGGCGCCACCTCTCCCTTCAAGCTGCCGACGGCGTTCGGTCCGATGACCCTAATCACCCCCAGCTTCTTGAAAGAGAGGACGTTCGCCCGGTAGGGGACTTCGTGCGGGGGGAATTCATGGTGGACTCCATGTCTGGGAATGAACGCGACCTTCCGCCCCTCGATGTTCGCCAGCGTCACCTTCCCACTAGGCTTACCGTAGCGGGTGGTGACGACAACGGTCCCGGTCCCTTCTGCGAGCTTGTAGAATCCGGACCCGCCAAAGACGCCGAACTCCGCCCTCGGCTTCACGGAACGCCCCTCCCGGTTTCCGATTTAATCTTTGGCTCGCGCTATGCCTCGTGTCGGTCAGAAGACTTGAAATACCATGCGCTCGTTATTCGCTCAATGCCGAGGTCGTACGAAGAGCTACTGTCTAGGGCAAGATCCGGACTGGATAAGGACGCGACGAAGTCCGGCGCGCTCAGGCTCGAGCTCCCAGAGCCAGACGTAATCTGGGTCGGCAACAAGACCATCTTCCGGAACTACGCCGAATTTCCAAAGCTCTTGAGGCGCGAATCCGGGCGCGTCCTCATGTATCTTGCCAAAGAACTGGCTACCGCGGCCTCTCTCGACGGGGATCGCGCCATCTTCATCGGACGAAAGGACAGGGATTCGTTCTCTCAGCTCCTCCAGCGCTATCTCAAGGACGGTGTAATCTGCCCGGTCTGCGGGAGCCCTGACACCCACCTGGACAAGGAGAAACGCATGTGGTTCATGGTGTGTGAGGCCTGTGGCGCCCGGTCCGTCGCCAAGGTAGCTTAGGGCTTGGCCGAAAAGGGGTTCTCTGTGAGGACCGCGGAGTACAAGGGGACGATACTTGTCAACATCTGCGACGAGGAGCTCGTCGGGAGGACCGTCACCGAGGGGGCGCTGAAGGTACACCTGTCCAAGGACTTCTACTCCGGCGAGGTAGTCAACAGTGGGGAAGCCCTCAGGCTCATCCGGACCTGTTCAATAGTCAACCTCGCCGGTTCGCGGTCGGTCTCGCTAGCAGTCGACAACAGAGTAGGCGCACCTGAGGCCGTCCGAGAGATTCAGGAGGTCCCGTTCCTGATGATCTACAAGTTCTCGCGCTAGTTCAGGCTTCCGAGCCGCTTCAACATCTCCTTCTGCTGGTCGGTAAGCTTCTTCGGGACCTCAACGCGAACTATCACGTATTGGTTCCCATAACCGCCCCTCCATCCGCCAAACTTCGGCAGGCCTTTCTCCTTCACCATGAACCTCTCTCCGGGTTGAGTGCCGTGAGGTATCGCCAGTTTGACGTCGCCATGCAGCGTCGGGATCGTGAGCTCTGTCCCGAGCATCGCCTCCACGACTCCTATCTTGGTCTCCAAGAAGACGTTACTGGGGTCTTCTTCCGACCTCCTGAAGATCCGGTGAGGGGCGATGTTTACCACGACATACAGGTCGCCCGGCGGGACCCCTCTTTCGCCTGCGTTTCCTTCCCCTCTGAGCCGGAGAGTGTACCCATCATCAATCCCACCTGGAATCATCACGCGGATCTTCCTAGTCCTCGCCACCGTCCCGCGCCCTTTGCAGTCCTTACAGGGGCTTTCGACGAGGTATCCTTTCCCCCCACACTTTCCGCACGCTGCTATCCTGACGAGGCGCGCGAAGCCTGCCGACTGCACCTTCTGGACCTGGCCTGTCCCGCCACAGGTTGAGCACTGACGTGGGGACGTCCCAGGCTTCGCGCCGCTCCCGTTGCAGGTCGCGCACACCTCATGTCTGGGGACCTCGATCTCCCTTTCTGCGTCAGCCACTATGTCCTCCAAGTTGAGCTGAAGGTGGTAGGTCAGGTCCTCGCCACGGCTTTGCTGTCGGACCCCCCCTCCTCCGAAAAACTGCGTGAACAGGTCGTCGAACCCACCGAACCCTCCCCCTCGGAAGAACTCCCCGAAGTCTGCCCCCCTGAAGATGTCTTCCTGGCTGTATCTCTGATACACCCCCTCCCGCCCAAACGAGTCGTACTGCCTTCGCTTCTCGTCGTCGGAGAGCACGGCGTATGCCTCTGATACCTCCTTGAATCGCGCTTCGGCCTCAGGCGCTTTGTTCCTGTCTGGATGGAACTGGAGGGCGAGTTTCCTATAGGCGTCCTTAATCTGGTCCTTCGTCGCGCCCCGCTGCACGCCGAGCACCTCGTAGTAATCCTTCGCGGCCATGGGAGGATTCCTTCCTACTTTCCTTCGTCCACTACCTTGTAGTCGGCGTCACCCATCTTCTGGTCGCCTCCTCCGCCTTCGGGCGACGGGCCCTGCTGTCTCTGTTCCTGCTGTTTGTAGACCGAGGCGCCGACCTCCTGAAGGACTCTCTTCAGGCCTTCGCTCTTCTCTCTGATCGCCCCTGCGTCCTGCCCCGCAATCGCCTTCTTCAGCTCCTGAGACGCGCCGTCAATCCTGTCGATGCTCCCTTTGTCTACCTTGCCTTCGAGGTCTCTCTTTGTTCTTTCAGCGGTGTAAAGGACTGAGTCTGCTTCGTTCCTGATCTCCGCTTCTTCCCTCTTCTTTCTGTCCTGCTCTGCGAATGACTCCGCCTCCTTGATGAGCTTTTCCTTCTCGTCCTTCGACAACTTGGTTGAAGCTGTTATCGTGATCTTGTTCTCCTTCCCCGTCCCGAGGTCCTTCGCTCCGACGGTGAGGATGCCGTTGGCGTCGATGTCGAACGTCACTTCAATCTGGGGGACTCCCCTGGGGGCGGGCGGAATCCCTGTCAGGTTGAACATCCCTAAAGAGACATTGTCGGCCGCCATGCTCCTCTCGCCTTGGACCACATGGATGGTCACCGCGGTCTGGAAGTCTGCGGCCGTCGTGAACGTCTTGCTCCGCTTGGTGGGTATCGTCGCGTTCTTCTCTATCAGGTGCTCGGTAATCCCTCCCAGTGTCTCTACGCCCAACGAAAGAGGCGTCACGTCTAGTAGGAGTATGTCCTTGATCTCCCCCGCCAGGACGGCGCCCTGTATCGCCGCCCCTATTGCTACAGCCTCCATGGGGTCAACCCCTCTCTCGGCCTGCTTCCCCGCGACATCTTCGACGAACTTCCGGACCAGAGGCATCCTGGTCATGCCGCCTATCAGTATGACCTTGTCCACCTGCTCCGGGCTGAGCTTGGCGTCGTTGATTACCCTGCGTATCGTCTGCTCTGTCTTCGCGACTATGGGCTTGGCGACTTCTTCCAGCTTGGTCCGGGTGAGCGTGAAGTGCAGGTTCTTCGGTCCCGAGGCGTCGCTGGCTATGAACGGAAGGTCCACGTCTGTCGACATCAAGTTGGACAGTTGTATCTTGGCCTGCTCGGCCCCTTCCTTCAACCTGGCCATCGCCGTCTTGTCAGACGTCAAGTCTATCCCCGTCTTGGAGCGGAAGTCATCAAGGAGCACCTGGATGATGGCCTTGTCCACGTCAGTCCCCCCCGTCTGCGTGTCCCCTGAAGTGGCGAGGACCTGGAACACCCCTTTTCCGAACTCCATGATCGTGGCGTCGTGAGTCCCGCCCCCGAAGCTGAACACCAGTATCTTCATCTCCTTCTCTGATTTGTCGAGCCCATAGGCGAGCGAAGCGGCGGTCGGCTCGTTGATTATCCTCACGACCTCCAAGCCAGCTATCTCGCCCGCGTCTTTGGTTGCCTGGCGCTGGTTGTCGTTGAAGTGCGCCGGGACGGTGATCACAGCTTTCTTCACCGGGTAGCCTAAGAAAGCATCCGCGTCGTGCTTGATCTTCTGGAGGATGTATGAGCTGAGCTGCTCAGGCGAGTATTCTTTCCCTGAGAGGGTCACCCGTTGGTCTGTCCCCATCTTTCTCTTGATCTCGAAGACCGTCCCGTCTGGGTTGGTCACAACCTGGCGCCTCGCCGGTTCTCCCACCAGCAACTGTCCGTCTTTGGTGTACGCTACTACAGAGGGGAACATCTTGCCCGCGGGGGTCGCCCCCTCAGCGCTCGGAATCACCACTGGCCTCCCCGCTTCGACCACCGCGGCCGCGGAGTTGGTGGTCCCTAGGTCTATCCCGATGATCTTTTCCCTTGCGTTACTCGTCGGATTTCGCCTCCTCCTGGGCGGATTTGCGCGCCAATTCAACTTTTACCAAACTAGGCCTGAGAAGCTTTCCCCTGAACATGTAGCCGGTCCTCAATACTTCGACCACCCTATCCGACCCGTCGGCAGCACCCTGAGACTTCTCGACCGCTTCATGTAAGGCAGGGTCGAAAGGCTTGCCTAATGCCTCGATTGGCTCGACCCCCACCGACTGGAGGGCTGCCCGGAGATTCCCGCTGACCATCCTGATCCCTTCCGTCAGCTCTCCGTTGGCGCCCCCTTCAGCGTGTTTCAGCGCCAGTTCAAGCTCGTCCGCCACCACCACGAGCTTCGAGACCAGCCCGTTGGCGAGCGACTCTGCCGCCTCTCGCAGCTCCCTGTCCGCCCTCTTCCTGTAGTTCTCAAGGTCGGCCTGCGAGTACTTCAGCCGCGTGAGAAGCTCCTCGCTTCGCTTCCTCTCATCAGAGAGCAACCTCTCCAGCACCTCCAACTTGTCGGTTTCCCCATCCTCTGCCTTTTTCGATTCCATCAATTCCAGCCCAACCTTCCGATGAGAACCTAGCGCGCTTCTCTTCATACGTATAAATTTTCAAGTCTTCAAGGAGGGGCGTGGCCGAGCCTGACGAGAGCGTCAAGATTAGGGAGAGGCTCCTGCGCTTCGAACGGGAGAGCAGGTACCTCAGGAGAGACTCTGACGAGAGAAAGGTGCTCGAAGAGGTCTTCGACCGGTCGACGATGCTGGCAGTCGAAGAGCTGATCGCAAGAAAGGACCTGAGCGAGCTCCGAGGGGTGGTAAGGGCAGGGAAGGAGGCAAGAGTGTACCTCGGGGAAGACAGGGCGGCGGGGCCGGTGGCGGTCAAAATCTACCTCACTTCAGCTTCAGACTTCAGAAAGCGCATGGGTTACATTGCGGGGGACAGGCGCTTTGGGAAGCTACCCGCCGGGTCGAGGGAGACTGTCTATCTCTGGACCAGGAAGGAGTTCAAGAACCTCCAACTCGCCCAAGGCGCAGGAATCCGCGTCCCTGCCCCTCTCGCCTTCCTGAAGAACATCCTTGTGATGGAGTACGTCGGGACTCCCCCTGCCCCTGCCCCCACCTTCTCAGAGTCAGAAGTCGGGGATGAAGAGTACGCGTGGACCTTCAAGACGCTGGACGCCCTCTGGACCCGTGCCGGACTGGTCCACGCCGACTTCTCAGAGTTCAACATCTTCAGAACTGAGAGCGGCCCGGTCTTGTTCGACATGGGGTCGGCCGTCCTCTCGTCGCACCCACAAGCACAGGAGTTCTTGCGGAGGGACATCTCCAACATGGTCAGGTTCTTTAGGAAGCGGGGGGTAGGTGGGAACGACGCGGACGAGTGGATGAGGGTGATCTTGAGATGAGCTTCGAGCAGGTCGTGCGTATAC
Source organism: archaeon (assembly GCA_021786575.1). Taxonomy (GTDB): domain Archaea; phylum Thermoproteota; class Nitrososphaeria; order Nitrososphaerales; family Gagatemarchaeaceae; genus UBA183. Next base: position 55,052 of record JAJYMY010000001.1, on the reverse strand, counting down.
CCGTCGACAGGGTGGGCGCGGTGATAGGCAAGGAAGGGTCGACCAAGAGGTACCTCGAGGGTGAAATGGGGGTGGCTCTCCAGGTTGACGGGAAGGAGGGGGTCGTGACACTCAGGTCCGAGTCCGCCCTGGGGACAGACCCTTTCTCGGCGACCAGGGTCATCGAGGCGATAGGGCGCGGGTTCTCCCCTCAGAAGGCGTGCAGGCTCTTGGACGAGGGGACAGCCCTGGATGTGATTGACCTCCGCGGCTATGCAGGCAAGAGCGCGAACTCTCTTGAGAGGATAAGAGGACGCGTGATTGGCCTCAAGGGGAAGTCCAGGCGCGTTATCGAGGAGCTTACCTCCTGCAACCTGTCGGTCTACGGCAGGACAGTGGCCATAATAGGAGAGGCAAGTCAGGTCCAACTGGCTTCAGACGCTGTGAGGTCACTCGCGTCGGGGAGTAAGCACAGAACCGTGTACAACACCCTCCAGAAGTCAAGGACCAAGAAGAAGATGGAGCGGATGTTCCTCTGGGAAGGGACCTCTCCGGAGACACTGGAGGAAAAGATTCAGAAGCTTGAGCGCTAGCATATATCGGGTCCAGGTCGATACCTGCGGGCGGGCTTTTAGGGCGAGAGCAGGAATAGCTAGATAAGTGATAGATTCTGTGGTGAACAACTCGGAGAGACGTGATGTGAACTGAGCAGCAAGGCCACTTTCACGGAAATATCGCCTTCAGAATTCTTTTACCGCAATCGCGACCTGGCAGGGTTCACTAACCCCGCGCGCGCACTATACATGGCCATCAGGGAGCTCGTCGAGAACTCATTGGACTCGACGGAGATGGTAAGGTCCCCGCCGGACATCTACGTCAGAATCACCCCGGAGAACCCGAACCTGGAGCTCCCAGATCCCAAGCCTTATAGACTCACGGTCATCGACAACGGCACAGGAGTGGCGCCGCAGCACGTGCCCAGCGCCTTTGGGAAGGTCTTCTACGGGTCGAAGTATGTCCTGAGGCAGTCCCGGGGGATGTTCGGGCTCGGAGGGACTATGGCCATCCTCTATGGTCAGATCACCACCAACAAACCAGTCACCATCACCACTTCTCCTGACGGGAAGCGCAGGTATGGCTTCCAGATGATGATAGACATAGGGGAGAACAGGCCCACGGTGCTCAAGCGCTTCAACAGCGACGCCAACGGCTCCACGGGGACCAGGGTGGACATCGTCCTTGAGGGCGACTACCTCCGGGCATCCCAGAAGATAGCAGACTACTTCAAGCAGACAGCCATGGTTGCGAGCTACGCCAACCTGACCTTCGTCGACCCTACAGGTCAGATAACCTACTACGAAAGGGCGACCACCTCGATGCCTGTTCCGCCTAAGGAGACCCTACCGCATCCCTACGGGGTAGACGTGGAGGCGTTCAAGCGCATAGTCAAGGTGTCAGAGGAGCACGACATGAAATCATTCATGGTCACCCACTTCCACAGAGTCGGGGACAAGATAGCGACAAAGTTCCTAGAATTCGCGGGGGTGAGCCCGAAGCTCCCGCCGAAGCGACTCAGCACCAACCAGATAGTCGCTGTGGTAGACGCACTCCAAAGGTTCCCTGACTTCCTTCAACCCGACGCGGCCGTCCTATCCCCTATCAGCGAGGAGATTCTCATGGCCGGCATCGCCAAGGAGCTCCAGCCGGAGTTCTCGACTGTGGTGACGAGGCCCCCGTCGTCGTACTCCGGCTTCCCGTTCCTTGTCGAGGTGGGGGTTGCCTACGGGGGAAAGGTATTGCAGCCAGGGGTCAAACTGTTCAGGTTCGCCAACCGGATCCCTCTGCTCTATGACGAGAGCTCTGACGTTAGCTTCGAGGTGCTAAACGAGGAGGTGGACTGGCGAAGGTATCACGTCCCCGCCGACGCCCCGGTCGGTGTTATAACGCACATCGCAAGCACGAGGATCCCATACAAGACCGTCGGGAAGGAGTATATCGCCGACAGGCCTGAGATACAGAGGGAAATCAGGAACGCCGTCAGGGAGGCGCTGCGGAGGCTCGGAATATTCCTGTCGCGCAAGGGAAGCATGGAGGCTGTCCAAAAGAAGATGAACATCTACGGGAAGTACCTTCCACTGATCGCCCAGTTCTCCACCGAGCTGGCTGGGAAGAAGGCACTCCCGAAGTACAGGAAGCTCATCGGAGAGGGGGCGGAGACCGACGAAATCGATGAAGCGGGTCAACCCGAGGGGGAACCGGCGAACAAACAGGAGGGAGAAAATGTCGAGCAAGAAGGCGAGCAAGAGACAATCGACAGGTTCGGCAGAGTCTAGGCAGAACGTCGTCCAGGGTCTCCTCCGGGACCTCGGCGGGAGCGTCTACACGGACTTGGACGAAGGTCGCTTCCCCAGCCTGACCCTGGCCAGCAGGTCCGTCCGCAACATAGTGTACGACAAGAAGCTGCAGCAGTTCATACTCGGCGCCACCACCGTGAAGAAGTCTTCAGGGAACATCAAGCACATACGCCCTTTCACGCAGCTCATCTGGCTTGCCTACTTCGCGAAGAAGCTCGTTGACGAAAAGCGTACGTCCACGCTCAGAGACGTGTTCTATTCAGCCCAGGCGTTCAATGTTGAGTTCCAGGACCAAGCAGAGTCTGATGAGCTGATCACTGACCTAGAGGTCCTGATGCAGATGGCCAGGGAGGGGATGAACATCTATCCAGAGGAAAGGAGTGCCATCTTCGGGAATATGACGATAGAATACACTGTCCCAGGCTATGAGGGGAAGGCTGCTGATCTCTCGGCGAACCCCGACGGAGTTATGATTGGACCCGCACTCACCACAGCAGAGTTCAGGGACACAGACGCAGAGATCGTCCTGGCGATAGAAAAGGGCGGTCTCTTCACGAGGTTCATCGAAGAAAGGGTCCACCACAAGTACAAGGCGATATTGATCAACACCGCAGGCCAGCCCCCAAGGTCCACGCGGTTCCTCATCAGGCGGCTGAACCAGGAACTCGGCCTTCCGGTGGGGATTCTCTGTGACGCTGACCCCTGGGGGGCCCACATAGCCATGGTCATCAAGAGCGGCTCTGTACAGAGGGACGAACCAATCATCGTCCGCGATTCTACCGGGAGGGTACAGCCCGTCCCTATCGGGCAGTTCGTGGACGACTGCATAGAGAAGTACGGCTGCTACTACGACTCATCAGGGAACGAGATTTGTGGCGCCATACCTTATGAAACCCTCACTGTAGACACCGATAACAAAGTCAGATTCAAACCTCTTTCAGCTGCGATTCGCCACAGAAACACCGGGCCCCTCTATCGTCTCGTCTCGTCCAGCGGGAGAACGGTAGAGGTCACCCCGAACCATAGTGTCTTTGTGCTCAGGGACGGACAGATACAATCAGTTCCGACCACGGATTTGAAGCCCGGCGAAATGCTGGTGATCGGCAGAAGCACTTCGCGGAAGAGCTGTCCCCCAGTTCTGGTGAATGCAGCTTCCGAACTCCAGAAATTATCCCAAGAAGCGAAGGTACCAAGCCTGTATGTACACATTCAGGGGCAAGGCTCGAAATATCACTCTGGACGGAAGCTGAAGTCCTCCCAATCTGGTCTGAAGGGGCCCAATCTTTCCAAGCTGCGTTCCGCTTACATCAGTTGCCGCGAAGGCAAGCATCCTGACAGGCTCCCTGCCCTCATCTGGCTAACTAAGAGCTTCTCAAGACTCTTGGGGTACTACATCTCAGAAGGGAGGGTAGTGAAATCGAAAGGAATCCCTCGCGCGGTGGAGCTCTGCTTCGGTCTACACGAACCCGAGGTCGCGGACGACGCCGAAAACTGCATAAGAGAAACTTTCCCGGAATCCGCAATCAGGAGGATAACAGATGTAGAAGGGAACGGGGTATGCCTGCGTTTCGGCGGAACACCGACGGCGCTCCTCTTCCTGCGGCTCTGCGGAACAGGGTTCGCGCACAAGCGCTTGCCTTCAGCCATCTTCTCCGCAAATAAGTCGCAGGTCCTGGAGTTCCTCAAGGGTTGCTTCGGGGACGGCTACATAACAGACTCCGGAGGGGTAGTGTGGAAAATGAAGAGTCCATCTATGATGTCTGAGCTCGCTTATCTCATGACGATGAATGGGATACTCCCGTCGATTGGGAAAGGGGGTGTCTCCCTGGTTGTCTCAGGTGCCTCGGAAGTCGAGAAGGTGGCGTCTGCAGTATTGCATGACGAGGACAGGGCTCTGATTCTAGCGCACGTCCAGTCGACTGTGAGGAGCTCTTATCCGATGCCCAAGGCGTTTCCAGTAGTAAACACCGGCTTAGTTCGTATGAGGAAGGAGATACACCGTCATGCTGACCACCATTCTCAATCAAAGATTCTGTACCGGCGAATCTGTGAGGTAATCCAGCGAGACCGCGAGGGTGGTGCGAACCGTGAGCACGTCACTGGGGCGCTTGCCCACATACTGGAATGCGACCAAGCCCCCATTGAGCGGAGATCTAGAGAACTGGCGACCTCATTGTTGAGCCTTGCTGAGAGCGATGTCGCGTTTGACCCATTAGTCGCCATCGAGCAGACATCCAAGAGAGACGAATATGTGTACGACGTCTCAGTTCCTGGCGTCGAGAGGTTCATCGGGGGCAACTCTGGAATATTGCTTCACAACTCGGCCAACGCCGCCCATCTGAGAGAGTTGACGACACCCAATTCGAAGTGGCTCGGCGTCTACGCGAGCGACATCCAGAAGTACAAGCTCCCCTCGGACAAGCTCACCGAGGTTGACATAAAGCGGCTCTACGAGCTGAAGTCCGACCCGAGATACACGGAGAAGATGTGGCACGATGAGCTCGAGACGTTCCTGAAGTACAAGAGGAAAAGCGAGCAGGAGGCATTCGCGAGGTATGGCCTCAGCTACATAGTGGACACATACCTCCCTGAGAAGTTAGAGATGATGAAGAGCTCCTGACCTACTTCAGGAAGGAAGAATCGCTAAAATACCCTCCCCCCGCTGCCGGCACAGACCGTTGACCTTCGAAGCGCAGCAGTCCAGGGTGGACGCCCTGGTCAGGCTGATGGGCCTCATCGTACTCGCGTTCGGTATATTGCTGACCTACTACACTTACGTCAACGCTGGGGTTCCCGGACAGGCGGTAGAGATAGTCGTCATCAACTATTCTCTCGGCATGGTCCTCTCTGTCGTAGGAATCCTTGCGGCGTTCTCAAAGTTCAAGTGAGATAGATTGACCATCAAGCTGGCGCTGGCCGGGGTGGGGAACTGTGCTTCAGTCCTCGTCCAGGGCCTGAAGTTCTACTCAGGCGACGAGAGAAAGGGACTATGGCACCCGAACGTGGCCGGGTTCAAGCCCAGGGATATGCAGGTGGTTGCAGCTTTCGACATCGACGCTAGGAAGGTGGGCTTTGATCTCTCCAAGGCCGTGTTCGCTCCCCCCAACGTCGCCAAGAAGTACGTCTCGATGCCTAAAAGCAAGGTGACCGTGAAGAGCGGCTTATCGAGGGGGGACTTGGCGCCGCACCTAAGGGGGGTAAGGCTGGAGAAGACGAGCTTGGACGACGTGTCCAAATCGCTTGAAGAATCGGGGGCGGACATCTTGGTCAATGCCATCTCCTCAGGCAGCGGCTCCTCCACAGAAGAATACGCCAGGGCGGCGCTACGCGCAGGCTGCGGCTTCATCAACTGCACCCCCAGCTTGTCCCTGAAGAGCAACAAACTGGTCGCTGACTTCCAGAGAGCTAAGCTCCCCCTTGTGGGTGACGACCTGATGAGCCAGTTCGGAGGTACGATATTCCACAAAGGTCTCCTTGGGCTGATGGTGAAGCGTGGCATCAAGGTCGCAAAAAGCTACCAGCTCGACGTTGGAGGTGGCTCGGAGACGCTGAACACCATCGATGAAGGGATTAAGATGGCCAAGAGGGAGATGAAGACGTCTTCCGTGGCCGAGGAGGTTCCATACAAGTTCGAGACGATAGCCGGGACGACCGACTACGTCGACTATATGGGAAACGACAGGACGAGCTACTTCTGGTTCCAGGGGAGTACCTTCATGGAGAGCGGGGTGACCGTAGACGTGTATCTCCGCTCCTCTGACGGCGCGAACGCAGGGAACGTCCTCTTTGACGTGGTGAGGGCGACGTACAAGTGCATGAAAGTCGGGAAGCTCGGGACTGTCGGGGAAATCTGCGCCTATGGGTTTAAGTCCCCGCCGAAACCAATGCGCTTCGAAGATGCGTTCACGAAGTTCTCCGCACTCTACGTCCGCTGATTCATTCCCTGTGCCGGCCCGCTAAAGGGCCTCCGCCTCCGCTTCCAGCTCGTGGAGCCCGGCGGGGTCCCCAAAAAGGAGGAGCGTATCGTCCTCTTTGATGGTCAGACTTGGATCGAACACGTTCTGTATCAGATTACCGCCTCTTACCACCCCTATCACGTGGGCGAGGTTGGTAAGCTCCGGCAGCTTCTTCCCAATCAACTTGGATGTCTTGAAGACTGAGAACTGGGCGATCTCCTTCGTCCCGACCCTCTCAGAGAAGACAATCCCGACCAAGTCTCGAGTGACAGCCGAGAGCGCCAGCAGGTGTCCCACCGAAATGGATGACGGGACCACTACATCTGCGCCCGCGTTCTTGGCGGTCTCAGTCAGCTGCTCGTCGTGGATGACCGAGATTATCCTGATGTCTGGTCGTAGCCTCCGTGCGCTGAGCATCATGAGGATGTTCTCTGGGTCCTTATCGTGTGCTGCGATTAGGGCCGACGCCTCACCTATGCCTGCTTCCTTTAAAGCGACGATCGGCCTGTTTTCAAGCTGCAGGACCACCTGTGCCTTCTTCTTGACAAGCGCATCATGGACGGCGGGGTCGTGCGTTATCACCACGTAATCGATTCCGAGCTCACCGAGCTTCTCTGCGACGTATCTTCCTAGTTGGGCGTATCCGAATATTATCACTTGCTTCTTCATCTTCTTGATGAGGCTCTTTTCCGCCTCCCCTCTCGCGAGATCACCATTGACCACCGCGTTCACCGTCCCCTGTAGAAGCGAAGCAGCCGCCCCGACCGAGACTACGATCATCAGGATTAGGAGCACCTCCTCGGTCTGATTGATGGTGAAGAAGTTGCCGTTGTTCGGCACGTATATTCCAATGGTGGTAATCGTCGACACTGAGGCGAGGAGGGCGCCCAGAGGCGGCAGGCCGTTGTAGTATGAGAATATCACGGCTCCCAGGCCGAACATCCCAACAAGTATGAACAGCTGCCTGTAGAGCGCCTTGAAGAGGTAGATGGGCACATACATAGATTGGTAAAGCAGGAATCCGAACGTCCTGGTGTGTCTCCTGACCCTCCTGGAGCCGGAGCGCCTGTAGGGTGTGGGCTCGTGCGTACGGCTAGGCTCGTGTGGTTCGATTTTACGGCTTTCGCCCGCCCGTAGCCGAGTCTAGCACGAATAGCGTATCAGGCTGGGCCTTGCCCTATGTAGGCGAACCATCGCAGTCAAACAGCGCGCCAGTTCTCTTACGTCTCTTGGGAGATCCTTCAAAACAATGATGATACGACTCCCATCGTCTAACGGAGTCCATTCTTAGGTATTTGGAGCGGCGACGGTCGTCGCCGTCCGGTGTACCGTGCCAGAAGTGGACCCGAATTCGATTTGAGTCTTGGATTGTGAATGCACCTTCGAGTTCATAGTCCTGCCATCAGCGCCTTCGGATTTGAGAACCACTGACTTGAGGGAACGGATCACGTTCGCATGGCCTTGGATTGAGGATCTGCGTATCGGGTTCGAATCCCGGCCGGGTCAGATTTTGGCATACACGCAACGATGCAGAGATAGGGTCTCGTTAGAGGAATCCTAAAGCTCGCTAACTCGCTCTTGTAGGGTCCCGATTATGTCGTAGTCATGAGATGCCAGAAGAGATGTCGCTCCCGTGGTCCTGGCTATCTCCTTGAACTGGTTCCTTAGTTTGTTCCTGAAGCCTTGAGAGATGTCTTCGGGGGCCGGGTACGGGGGACCGGGAGAATACAGATTGAACCATTCCGGAAACATCAACACCTTTCCCTTGTCGTCCCCCCGCGCGTTATCTCCTACCAAGAGCTCCTTCCTATCTGACAGAAGGGCGTAGTCTTCTCCGAACTTGTACGCCTGGAATCCCAAGACGTTGCCTGCCTCGTAGACTTTGGGATCACCTATCTCCTTCACTCTGGCAGCCTCCCATGGCTCCACAGCCTCCGGAACTGACTCGGGAAGATAGACCGGGATGCCCGCCCTCTTCGCGATGAATCGCGCCGCTCTCGTATGGTTCTGCTCCGTCAGCAGCACTGCCTCGAACTCGCCCAGTCTGCGTGCTGCTTCGAGGAGTCCGGGAACCATTGGCGGGTCGACAAACACGACGCCCGTGTCCCTGACGAAGAGATGGCCCACCATCATCCAGTCGTCTGCGGGATCAGGCGTGGACCACCTGAATGCCCCCTCTCTTATGGGTGTGAACATGGTTCCTATCACCTCGCCTCCAGGCGGCACGAGGGGCATAAGGTTTGTGAGGTCATCAGGCGCTTAAACCGATGTGATGTTGCCGTATGGCAAGCACGGCCGGTAGGAAAGCTCGACGCCGACGTGTACCCGAGCACCCATATGGGTGACCGAGTACCGGCCGGGGCATTGAGCCTATAGGCTTCCTCTCTGGGATCGCTAGCTGACGCTAATCTTTCAAGACGAGGATTGGAAAACGAGCTTGATTCAGGCATCAGATTAACAATCGGCGCCCATTATAAGATAATTCAGCGGCGACGGTCGGACTCGAACCGACGGCCAATTGGTTAACAGCCAATTGCTCTACCACGCTCCCCGGTCTCATCGAGACCTCTGAGCTACGTCGCCGCATTTCAACGGGCAAGAACATGGGCTGAAAAACATTGTTTACCCCCCGCATACGGGGCCATTATACAGATGGGACAGCATGCTCCGGATCAGGAGAGGGAAGAGGTCGAGCGGATCATTCGCGCTTTCTATGAAGCTGGGAAGAACAAGGACCTAACAGCCCTCGCAGACTTCCACTCATCAAGCGACTCCTTCACAAAGTTTGACGAAAACCCACCCTACACACGCCAGAACTCGGACGAGGCCTTCGTCTACGAACAAGCCGCCTTCGCCAACATCACAGACTACACCTACGCTATTGATGACCTCCGGATTGACAACTTCCGGGATGCTGCTGTGGCGACCTTCTACCTCACTTATAGGGGAATATTCGTCAACGACTACTCCTTCGAGGGGTCCCCAGTCAGCGGCAGGGTCAGGGTGACAATGGTGCTTGTAAAGACGTCCAGAGGATGGAGGATCGCCCACGAGCACCTCAGCCGGTATCCAGACTGGTCGCTCCAGACCCAGTAAAGTAGCGCCTTGCCGACGGTCGGCTGGCGACCTTCGTGGCTGTATATCATTTGTCTCCCAGTCTGTACGACGCACGGCGCTCCATGCCGTGTCCCTGTTCGCCAACGGCGCGCCGCGTTTCGACCTCGGCAGGGCGGAAAGCTCTTGGAGCCCCTTTGGGAGCGCCCGCAGCAGAGGTTCAACGTCGCCCAAGTAGGCGTGAACCCCTTCCCGCGACCCACATTGGCTTCTCCATGGCTCACCAGTGCCTTTTCGACTCCCGCTCCGTCTGGTTTCCTGGGTCATAGTCCTGACCTTCGACCTCCAAATCAAGAGTTTCCTCTAAGGGCAAGAAGGTTATGGGCCCGGGGCGATTTGAACACCCGACCGACCGGTCACCCCGAGCGGCTCCTATGAGCCGGTCGCTCTAACCGAACTTCTCGCGCGTGCTCTGAGCTACGGGCCCACTTTCGCGGCTCCTTGGCTGCCCCCTTTAAGCGCCGCGGCCAAACCTAAATAGCCCCTGAGAGGGTCTGAAATCCAGTAGCAGTGAGCAAGGACCAAAACGAGGGATTCGACGACATTCTCGCCGAACTTGACCGGGAAGAGGCGAGGGTGAAGATAAGGATGGAGATGAGGCGATTCGGCAAGCCGACGACCGTGATTGAGGGGATTAAGATGAGCGACAAGGACTTACACGAACTGAACTCCAAAATGAAGAGGGCGTTGGCGACCGGCGGCACGGTCAAAGATGGCATAATGATACTTCAGGGAGACCACAGGGAGAGCGCGGCGAAGATGCTCAAGGAGAACGGGTTCTCCGAAAGCGCCATCGAAATAATCTGAATCTTATCCCGTCCCGCCGTTCAACCTTTTAAAGGGTAAATCGGGCCGCGAACATGGAAAAGAGCCATGTCGAAGCCTATCGTGAACTTCACAGGCTTCATCAAGCGGATAGTCGTCGTAGTGCTCTTCGTCCTGCTTATCCTCGCATTGGTGGGTCTTCCGCTCTACTATGTGGTTGGTACCTATCTCCACCTCCCCGTCGACTTCGTCAGGATAGCTAGCAACCCGGGGCTCGTCGTCGCCTTCGTCTTTCGCCTCCTCTCCACCGAGCCTCTCAAAACCATCTTCGCTCTCGCGATCTTTCCCGGCTTCTCTTTCGTCGCCATCTACGGTACCATCTTGATGGGGTGGGTCGAGAGGAAGATGACAGCAAAAATCCAGCTCAGGACCGGTCCTATGTACGCGGGGAGGTTCGAAGGGATACTCCAAAACGTGGCTGACTTCCTCAAGCTCGCGTTCAAGGAAATGGTAATCCCCAACGGGGTGGACAGAGCCACATTCTTGGCGGTCCCGCTAGCCCTTATGGCTGTGGCCGGGGCTCTGGTGGCACTGCTCCCGCTCTCCCCCACGGTCTTCATCGCAGATCCTCCGGTCGGTGCGGTTCTTGTCTTCGCCATACTGGGCTTCACCCCGCTGGTGGTCCTCGTAGCTGGATGGGCCAGCAACAGCAAGTTCCCCTTCTTAGGGGGACTGAGAGCCCTCCATCAGCTGGTCGCCTACGAGATACCGATGGTATTGTCGCTAGTCGGCGTGGTCGTCCTGGCGGGATCCCTCAATCTCATGGATATCGTCAACGCCCAGACGGGGATATGGTACATTGTCCCGGAGTTCCTGGCCGCTGTGGTGTTCTACATAGGGGCCCTGGCGGAGCTCGAGAGAATCCCATTCGACCTTCCCGAGGCGGACAGCGAGCTAGTGGCCGGGTGGCAGACGGAGTATTCGAGCATGCTCTTCGGGAGCTTCCAACTGGCGAACTTCACGAGGATGTATGTTATGGCCGGGCTCTTCACTACCTTCTTTCTGGGTGGCTGGCTGGGTCCCGCCCCCGTTCCTCCAGTGGTTTGGTTCTTGGTGAAGGTCACCATCGTGGACGTCTTCCTCATGCTCCCGCGAAGCATCATGCCCAGGCTAAGGATCGACATGCTCCTCAGAGCAGGGTGGGTGAAGCTTCTAGCAATCTCTTTTGCCAATATCTTCCTAACCATGGTGCTGGTATCCCTTGGGGTGGTCCACTAGTGGGAACCTGGAGCTACATCAAAGGGGTGCTCGTAGCGACCTGGTCAGGGACGAGGCATTTCTTCCGCCATAGGATTACCCTTCGCTACCCGGACCAGAAGCAGGACCTGGAGGGGCAAGGATACAGGTACGACGCACGCCAGGGGGTCGGGCTCCCCGGGTTCAAGGGGAGGCACATACTGAGGTTTGAGAAATGCACCGGGTGCCAGCTTTGCGCTATTGCCTGCGATGGGGTCGCCGTGGCCATCGACATGCAGAAGGTCGAGAAAGGGAAGCCCCAAAACAAGAAGGAGATTTGGCCCGCCGTCGACTACGGGAGGTGTGTCCCTTCGGGCACGCCGGTGATGACTTCGAACGGCATCGTACCCATCGAGCAGATTAAGGTGGGGGATAAAGTGCTGACCCACAAGGGGAACCTGAAATCTGTTACCAAGACCTTTCAACGGCAGTTTACCGGCAAGATGTTCACTTTCAAGACTTTAGGGAACAGCGATAAGCTTTCGGTGACCGAAGGGCACCCAGTCCTCGCTTATTCAGGGGGGACGGCTCGATGGGTTGACCCGTCTGTGATCCGATACAAGACATACCTGACCAGGCCCATCATCACCGAAGTAAAGGAAGTCCCCGCCCTTTCTTACGACTACGAGCTCTACCATCCTACAGGCCGCGGTGGTTACTTCACAGTAGAGGTGGTGTCTCTGCAGTTCACCCACGAACTCGGCCGTTTGGTTGGTTACTACCTGTCGGAAGGCAGTTGCGATCGCTATCAGGTGAGTTTCAGCATCGATGCGGACGAAGAAGCCCTCCGCGATGACATCGCCAGGTGCGTCATGGCGGTCTTCAACGAGGGAGTCGACCTTAGACCTGACGCGAGACAGAACGGTCTCAAAGTGGTCGTCGAATCGGCGCGAGCCGCTGGCTTCTTCAAACAATTCGAGGCCATGCAAGGCAAAGCCTTGCCCCCTTGGGGCTTGACCCTCCCCACCGGGCTCCAGTCTGAGATAATCCGGGCTGCTTACTGGGGAGACGGGTACTGCAGTAAACGTCGCTCGTACAGGCACCCAACACATTCGAGTTTCTTTGCGATCAGGACGGCCTCCAAGGACCTTGCGACACAGTACACTTACTTGTTGAGTAGGCTTGGGATTCTTTCGTCAATCAACATCACGAGGCAGAGGGCCCGAGAGCCGTGTTTCTCGGTGGCGGTTCATAGTCCATACCTCGAGAAGATGGGGGAACTCATCGAGGTCGCGGCAGTGAACTCTCCGCTCCAACCATGCAGTTCCATAAAGATGACCGACGACATGGTCGTGTCACCTGTGGTGGAGATTTCAGTGCGGGACGTTGTCGAGGAGCGTGTGTATAATCTGGAGGTCCAGGATGACAATAGCTATGTCGCTTCGAATATCTCTGTGCACAACTGCGTATTCTGCGGCCTCTGCGTAGACGCTTGCCCCTTCGACGCGCTCGACATGACCAACGACTATGAGCTAGCGGCCTATGACAAGATGGGCCTGAAGTACACCCCAGACATGCTCGCCGTTCCGCCAAAGTTAGAAGGCAAGAAGTACAAGGTGAAGTTCGACACCGAAAAAGGCGTGGTCACATACGACTGACGCCGTCTTCCTGGCCATGGCTATCGTCACGGTCGGCGGCGCCATTGTCTCTCTCGAAGCAAGGGAACTCGTCTACGGCGCCATCGGACTCGCGGGCTCGTTGTTCGGGGTGGCCACCCTCTACTTCCTCCTTAACGCCCCCTATGTGGCTGTCTTCCAGATTGCGGTGTACATAGGGGCCGTAGCGGTCCTCATCCTGTTCACTGTGATGTTGGTGAGGCAGGAGGGGTGGGCCAAGGAGGTGAGGCCAAAGTCGACTACTACGGTAGCGGGGGTTATCGCCGCGGTGGCTGTAATACTGGCTCTTACTTTCGCAATCCTGGCGAGCGACCTCTCGAAGTACTCGGTCATAGCTAACACGGCGACCTATGTTGACATAGGCAAGCTCATCTCGACAGGTTACGCACCAGTCTTAGAGGTGCTAGCGCTGGTCCTAGCTGCGTCCATCGTAGGCGCTCTCGCCCTATCCAGGGTAGACAGGGAGGGGAGCGCAGGTTGAACTCACTTTCAGACTTCGTGGTCGTTTCTGCGCTCCTCTTCGGCATTGGGGTCTATGGACTGGTGACCAAGAGGAATGCCATGAGGCTCCTCTTCGCAGTCGAGCTGATGATTAACGCCGCGAACCTGAACTTCGTCGCATTCAACCAATACCTCCCCTATCAAGAGGCGAGCAACGCCCTCGGCCAGACGGTCGTGCTGTTCTCTATCGCACTGGCCGCCGCCGAGGCGGCGGTGATACTGGCCATTGTCATAGTCGCCTATAGGCTGCGCAACGATATCGACGTGAGCGAGATGAAGACGCTGGAGGGATAGCGGTGCGAATACATTCCTTTGGGCATAGTCGTACGGTGCCAACGACCGAGCTGCGCTAGGAGAGGTTGCCAATGGAATACATTCTCCTCCAGACGGTAGCGGTACCATTGGTCGTCGCCCCCATCGTCCTCTTCCTAGGCAGGAGGCTTGGCCGTCACGTAGGCTGGATCGCCTTCGCCTCGCTACTATACACAACGCTGCTCCTGGCCTATCTGGCTTCTTCACTGTTCAACGGGGGCGCCAGCGTGACGGAGACCTACACTTGGGTGCCGGTCTCGGGGCTGGTCTTCGGGTTCCTTGGGGACAACCTGAGTATTCCTGTGGCTCTGACCATGAACATCGTCGTCACAGCTACCTCGGTCTACTCGATGGGGTACATGAAGCACAGGTTGGAGGCCATGTATGGAGAGGAGAGGAAGGGGCAGTATTCCCTCTACTTCCTCAATTTTATGCTCCTAGACGCCGGGCTGATAGGCATCTCGCTGTCCACCAATCTCCTGGAGCTGTACATGTTCCTTGAGCTCATGCTGATACCATCGGCTTTCATGATGGCACTGTTCGGGTACGTCAACAGAGAGCGAGTCGCCATCATGTACTTCCTCTGGAACCATCTCGGTGCATTCATCTTCCTCGCAGGGATAGTCGTCGTCTACACAGCCACAGGTAGCTTCCAAATCTCGGCCCTCTCCAGCATCCCGCTTGGGACGGTAGCATACTGGGCCGTGGGTCTCATCCTCGTCGGGTGGCTGATCAAAATGGCTGTGTTCGGCGTTCACATGTGGCTCCCTTACGCCCACGCGGAGCACCCGACCTCTTTCGCCCCGATAATGGCTACCATCGTGGCCGTCGGGAATTATGTGGTGGTGAGGCTCCTTGTCCAGGGGATGCCAGCCGCCTTCCTCCCCTTCTCCTTCCCATTGATGGTGATAGCCCTGGTCACGATGGTCTTCGGCGGGGCGATGACCATGGTCCAGAACGACGTGAAGTACGTCTACGCCTGGTCCACAATCAGCCAGAACGCCTATTCACTCCTTGGCATCGGAAGCCTCACCCTCCTAGGGGTGTCAGGGGGGGTGTTCTACTTCCTGAACCATATAATCGGCAAGACCATCCTCTTCTGCGTTGCCGGGATACTCGTCTCCCAGGTTGGGACCAGGGACATCCGCAAGATGGGCGGCCTAGCGTCTAAGATGCCTTTGACCGCCGCTCTTGCTCTCATAGGCACCATGGTGATCTCGGCCGTCCCCCCAACGGGGGGGTTCCAAGCCGAGTGGATCCTCTTCGAGGGGGTCTTCGCCCGTGGAACCACCGGCGGCCTTGCGTGGAACTTCGTCGTCGCCATAGGCGGGCTAGCAGCGACGATATTCACTGTAGCATACACCTTCTGGCCGGTGCGGAAGATATTCTTCGGGCCGCTCCGCGCCGAGCTGCAGGACGTCAGGGACGCACCGCTGATCATGACCCTCCCGATACTCTTCCTCGCGATACTCTCTATCGTCATAGGCATCTACCCTGACCTCTTCTTCAGGTCCCTGTACCACTTCGCCAGCGGCATCGGGCTGGGAGCCCGCTGAGCATGACCGCCGTCCCCGTCCCATCCTACTTTGTCTGGATGATCTTCATCCTCCCCTACGTAGGAACAGTGGTGACGCCTCTGACCGGCAAGGGGAAGGCCAGGGACGCGTTGGCAGTGCTCTTCCCGCTGCTTTCGGCCCTCTTCGCGCTCGACCTTCTGATCCCGGTGGTACAGGGCAACACTGTATCCCTGGTCAACTCGATTATCCCTGTCTCCGTACCATGGATACCAGAGCTCGGGGTCAGCTTCGGAGTCCTGTCTGACCCGTATACAATCATCATAGCAAACCTCGTCGCGTGGATCAGCTTCCTAGTGATGCTGTACAGCGTGGACTACATGAAGGGGGAGGGCGGTCTCACGCGGTACTGGTTCTTCATGAACTTCTTCATCGGGAGCATGCAGCTCATCGTCCTATCGAACAACCTCCTCGGACTCTTCATCGGGTGGGAAGGGGTGGGTCTTTGCAGCTACGCCCTCATAGGATACTACTATCACGACGAGGCGGAAAACTGGGTTGGGACTCCCGGGTCCAAAGCCCTCGGAGAGGAGCAGGCCTACCCGCCGTCGCACGCTGGGATGAAGGCGTTCTTCATGACAAGGATAGGGGATCTTGCCATGCTTGCAGGGATACTCATCCTCTTTGTCTTCTCGGGGACGTTCAACTACCACGACCTAGCCACCACCACCGGGTGGGCGACCGCCCTCGCCGCCTCTGGCCTCCTAGTCCCTGTCGCGCTCCTCATTTTTGGCGGGGCGGTCGGCAAATCTGCCCAGTTCCCCCTACAGGAGTGGCTCCCTGACGCGATGGCGGGGCCGGCGCCTGTGTCGGCCCTGATTCACGCTGCTACTATGGTGAATGCAGGGGTAGTATTGGTGGCCCGCATCGGCCCGATCTTCTACTTCGCCCTCGCCTCAAACCCCGCGCTGATTCAGCCGTTCTTCATGGTGGTGGCATGGATAGGGGCATTCACCGCCTTCTTGGCTGCCACCCAGGCAATGGTGGGCTTCGAGCTCAAGAAGCTGCTCGCCTACTCTACTGTGTCTCAGATAGGATACATGATGCTGGCGCTCGGGCTCGCCGGCCTCTCGACGAACTTCGCCGAGGGGCTTTCGGCGGGTCTATTCCAACTGATGAGCCACGCCATCTTCAAGGCAGCCCTATTCTTGGTCGCCGGTTTCCTGATCCATCTCACCGGAACGAAGTACATCAACGAGATGGGCGGGCTTAAGGACAAGCTGCGGGTCACCTTCTCCGTCTTCCTCATCGCGGCGGCCGCGCTTTCAGGGATCCCGCCCCTCAGCGGGTTCTGGTCCAAAGATGCTATCCTGGCCACAGCCTGGGGGGCGGGGCAGTATGGCCTCTTCATTGTTGGCTCAGCCACGGCCGGGCTCACGGCGTTCTATGCTTTCAGGATGTTTGGGTTGGTCTTCTATGGCATCAGAGCCAAGCCCGGCCATGAGGGGGTGGGACATGAGGTGAAGGAGCCGTCGCCGCTGAGCTGGGTACCTTATTCTGTCCTGGCGGCTGGGACTGTGCTCCTGGGGATCTTGGGCTTCTTCAACCTCGGGGGGTTTCTGCAGGCCTCGTCAATCACATACATCTATACTCTGTTCTCCGGCGCTTCCTTCTCGGGCCTTAGTCCGGCCTCCTCGTTCAACTTCGCCTCCTCTCTGATCACCCTCGGTTTCGTCGCCGTAGGGCTGGTCGTCTCTGTCCAGCTGTACGTGCGGAGAGTGGTCTCGCCATCGAGCATCGTCAAGGAGTCGGGGGTCGCCCACGGAATCCACAAGTTCCTCGTGAACCGTTGGTACATCAACGCCGTCTATTACAAGGTCTTTGTCAATGCCCCTCTGAGGGCATCCTACTGGGCCTTTGACAACTTCGAGATAGGGGTGCTGGAAAGAGTAAACGACGGGGCCAGGACACTGGCCATTTGGTTCTCGGCTGGAGGGAACTGGTTCGACGTGAATGTTATTGACCAGGTTGCCGACGGCGCCGCGAGGACTGGACAGCTACTCTCCCGCGTCTTCCGCAAGCTCCAGACGGGGCTGCTCGAAGACTACGCCCTAGTTTTGGCGCTGGGTCTTATCTTCCTCCTGATGTTGTTCCTTCTCCTATCGGGGGTGCACCTACCAATATGAACCCGACGCTTTCTATCCTGTTGTTCCTGCCTATTGTAGCGTCCTTCCCTTCGTACATCCTGCTCAGCAGGAGCAGGACAGCGGGGATTTGGTTCACCTTGTCCGTGGTCATGGCAGAGCTCTTACTTGCCGTGTATGTCTTCTACTTCGTCTACACCGGCTTCAATGGCCTGGGACAGTCGGGGCTGGGTCAATATGCACTGACTGAGCAGTACAGTTGGGTTAGCGTGGGAGCCTTTGGTGTCAGCTATCTGGTCGGGGTGGACGGGCTCAGCTCTCCGCTCGTCCTCGCTACCGCCCTGCTGACGGTCTTCGCGATGGTCGGGTCAAGAAGGCTGATTCACAAGTCAGAACCGGCTTACTACGCTCTCATCCTCCTCTTCGAGGGGGCAATAATGGGGGTGTTTCTCTCGCTCAACCTCGTCCTGTTCTATTTCTTCTGGGACCTCGTGATGATCCCCATGTTCTTCCTTATCGGGATCTGGGGAGGGGACAGAAGGAAGTACGCAGCTATGAAGTTCATGATATTCATCTTCACCGGGAGCATGATTTTACTGCTGGCCCTGATGGCTGCCTACATGGGGGTGACCCCTACGACTTTCGACATCCCGAGCTTGGCGGGGAAGATTCCCGCCTCAATCCAATATCTCCCACTGTTGGCTTCGTTTATCGGCTTCGGGATCAAGCTCCCAGTGTTTCCGCTGCACAGTTGGCTCCCTGACGCCTATACCCAAGCTCCCGCCCCGGTGGCGGTTCTACTGGCGGGGGTGCAATCGGCCATGGGTGGCTACGGGCTGATCAGGATAAGCATCGGGCTCTTCCCCCAAGCGTCTCACCAGTGGGCATGGGCGTTCATGGCCGTCGGGATAGTGACCATGTTCTACGGCGCAGGCGTCGCCATCCTCTCAAAGAACCTGAGGTCGATGTTCGCCTACACGAGCCTCGCGGGGATGGGGTTCGTTGTGTTCGGTTCATTCGCGACGGTGGCGTCTGGGAGCATCATAGGGATGCAGGGGGCAATCCTCGAGATGTTCGTGCATGCCTTCACCGCTGGGTCACTCTTCATGCTCGCTGGTTACATCCAGAGTGGGCTCGGGACCACCGACATCTCTCTGATGAACGGGCTACGGAGTGTTGTCCCAAGGATGGGGACGCTGCTGGTCTTCGCCTGCATAGGTGCGATGGCCCTCCCTCCCTTCGGGAGCTTCGTCGCCGAGGTTCTGGTGATTGTTGGGGGGATTCATGCGACGCCCTACGCAGCGGTCGCTGTGCTGGTCCCGGTCATGATAGGTGGGTATATGCTGTGGATGATCAAGAGAGCGGTCCTATCTCCGGCTTCTGCCAGGGCTTCGGGGACCGATTTGCACGTCGTGGACGCCGCAGTCTTTGCTCTCTACCTTGTGCCGCTCATCATCATGATGTTCTTCTCGATTCTCGTGCTCGGGCCGGCGGCCCCTGTTGTGCAACATTTGCTCCAACTGGTGAGCCACTAGTTTGGAGTACATCGTAGTAGCAGTTGTAGCGCTGGGCGCGGCCGCCCTGGGGACCCCGCTCCTCCAGGCCGTGGGACGCAGGTTCAGGGCGGGTGCCTACGCCTCCATCGCCGCGTTGGGGATAGCCATCGTCATGGTCGCAGCGAATGCGGCCTACGGGGGGAGCGTTTCGTCTTTTGGCGGCCTCCTGGTTTCGGACGCACTCGGAGATCTCTTCGCCCTGGTAGTGCTTTCAATGTCGCTTGCGGTGGCCGTCGTCTCCATCTACTCCTCCCCCAACGGGCCGAACTTGCCGTCGTACTACTCGCTCCTTGTCTTCTCCGCTTTGGGGATGCTACTCCTCTCCTACTCCGCCGACCTCCTGATGCTGTTCGTCGCCTGGGAGCTGATGAGCCTCCCGACCTACGCCCTGGCAGGTTTCGACAAGAAGAGGGTTCAATCCAATGAGGCGGCTACGAAGTATGCCATACTCGGCGCTTTGTCGTCGGCCATCATCCTATACGCTATGAGTCTGACCTACGGCGTTGCGGGGACTACCCAGATATCTGGGGTGGTGGCCAAGCTGGCCTCGGAGCCGTTCAATCCGCTCGTCAGTGTCGCGATCCTTCTCTTCGTAGTAGGCTTCGGGTTCAAGATGTCAATAGTTCCGTTCCATATGTGGGTCCCGGACGCCTACGAAGGGTCCCCTCCGGCCGTCGCCACCCTATTCGCGACTGCGACCAAGAAGGCTGGTTTCGTGGCAGCAATCCGGGTGGTCCTGGCGGTCGCCACCGTCTACGCGCTCGCCCCGAACTCAATCTTCACTTTGGCGAACGTCTTGGCCGTCCTCGCTGTAATCACGATGACCTTGGGGAACGTTGCAGCGCTGACCCAAAAGACCATGACTCGGCTGCTGGCCTACTCTAGCATCGCGCAGGCGGGCTACATCTTGATGGGATTTGCGATCTTCGCCTACAGCCAGCAGACCGGATTGTACTCCTACAACGCGATGCTCGGGATGACCGGTTCCCTTTTCCACATAATCAACCACGCGATAACGAAGGGGGCCGCCTTCTTGGCCGCCATGCTAGTAATTGTGCAGCTGAAGAGGGGGGACCTCGGCGCATACAATGGCCTTGCTAAGAGGATGCCTGTGACCGCTTTCACCATCGCAATCTCCTTCCTGGCTCTCGGAGGGATCCCCCCGCTCAGCGGCTTTTGGAGCAAGCTCCTCATCTTCGTCTCGGTCATCAACACCCCGCTGGCGTGGCTAGCCGTTGCCGCGATACTGAACAGCGCCTTCAGCCTCGGCTATTACTTCTGGGTGATAAAGCGGATGTACCTTGACCAGGGCGAGAGCGCAGAGAAGGTGAAGGAGCCGTTCGGCTTCGTCGTTGTCTTCGCCGTGCTGGTCGGGTTGATTATAGGCATCGGGCTCTTTCCCCAGCCGGTCATCGCCTTCGCCCACGCAGCTGCGTCCGGTATCTTCACCTAGAGGTGGCCCTCCTCGGACGTCCGCCGTCTCTCAACAAGCCGCCGGAAGTCAGGTATCAGATACGCATAAATACGGTTCGCGAAGGGAACCGAAAACCAGGACCAAGACATGGCGGTCGTAAGCCCAGAACTAGCAATCGCAGCTGCCATAGTGATGGCCGGAGGGTTGATCGGAACGGGGCTCGCCCAGCAAGGAATAGGCGCAGCTGGCATGGGGATCATCGCCGAAAAGCCTGAGAAGTTCGGACAGGTGCTCTTCTTCTTCGTGATCCCCGAGACGTTGTGGATCATCGGATTCGTGCTTGGGATAATTCTCCTACTGAACATACTCTAGGCGACTTGATTGGCCGCCGAAGCTCTGCTCCGAGAGGTCGAGGAGAAGCGCGACGAGACAATAAGGGCGCTTGAGGCGGAGTTCTCGGCCAAGAAGGGCGAGGTCACCAAGAAGGCCGCTGAGCAGAGGGCTTACATCCA
The DNA here is from genome assembly GCA_021786575.1 of archaeon. Taxonomy (GTDB): domain Archaea; phylum Thermoproteota; class Nitrososphaeria; order Nitrososphaerales; family Gagatemarchaeaceae; genus UBA183. The sequence goes on along the minus strand of JAJYMY010000001.1, from coordinate 34,019 downwards.
AGAGCTAGCGAAGAAAGGGGCCGAGGTGGCAGCCCAGAGAGAGAGGGTCAGGATCGAAGGGGCGGCGAAGCTCCAAGCCAAGAAGATGATGTTCGATGCGACTGAAAAGCGGCTCGAATCCAACCTCTCCGCTCTCAGAGAGGTCTTGGCCGCCTACGCCGAGTCGAAGGACTACCAGGGGATGCTCACGAAGATGGCATCATACGCAGAAAACAGACTCGGTGGCTCGATGAGCGTTGACTGTCGCCGCTCTGACGCTGCCGTCCTGAGGAAGCTGGGCGTCAAGGTGGCCTCGTCAGACCTCCCATCGATCGGAGGATTCAGGGCGACCAGCAGTGACGGCACCCTGGCCCTAGACCTGACCTTCGAGGAGCTACTCAGGACGCATGACGAGGACGTGCGCGCAGCAATTTTGGCGAAGGAGTAGCGCTGCATGCAGTCCTCATATGGCGCGAGTTTCGGCACGGTTAAGGTCCTCTCCCTAGGCTTCTTGACCAAGGCGCAGCTCGATGACCTCGCAAAGAGCAAGGACGTGAACGAGATTGCGCAGCGGTTGGAGCAGACATGGTATGGCTCAGACATCGAGGCAGCCCAGGCGGCCTATAAGGCTCCGGAGTCGATTGAGATAGCAGTTAACAAGCACCTCGTGTACGTGAACAGAATGGCCCTCCAGGCCGCGCCGATCTTCGGGAAGAACGCCCTGATGGCCTACCTCTCAAAGTGGGACATAGAGAACATCGAACTGATAATAGCGGCCAAAAGCCTGGGGAGGACGCTCGAGCAGACGGAAGCCTTCCTGGTCTCCTCTAGAAACGTCCCGGTGGGGATCTCGACCAGCGCCATACCCTTGAGCGAACTCCATGCCCTCCTGCAGCAGCCCGACGTAGAGGCGGTGATCAACTCCCTCTTGAAGTACGGCTACGGGGCCGTCCTCCTGCAGAGGCTCGGCGAGTACCGCAAGTCAGGGGACCTCGGTGTTTTCACTGTCGCCCTCCAGAACCTATACTACTCCAGGCTGTTTCAGGAGTTGAGGTTTCTCCAAGGTGACGAGGGGGTACTCAGGGAGTACATGCGGACCGAAGTTACAAAGAGGAATATCCTCACCTTCCTTAGAGCCAAGGAAGCCGAGGTTAGCAGAGACGTGTTTTCAAGGCATATAGTCGAAGGGGGGCTCATTTCCGCCGCCGGGCTACTGGACGCTTACTCCTCTCCTGAACCGACCGAGGTAGCCAAGCGGCTCGAACCATGGATGGATATCACCGAACCTCTCGAAAGATATAGGCAGGACCGCGACCTGACCGCCTTCGAAGTTGCGATGGACCACCTGATAGTCAGGAAGTACGTGCCTAAGTTCAAGAGCCTGGCGATATCCTTGACTTCGGTCTTCGCTTTCGTGATCCAGGCTGAATTCGAAAGGTCTAACGTCAGGAGGATCACCTACGCAAAGCAGTACGGCATGACCGAAGAATACATAAAGTCAACAATTCTGTCCGGTTAAACAAATTGAGTGGAAAACAGGCGGCCCAGAGTGGCAAGATAGCCGTAGTGGGAGGGCGAGAACTCGTCCTGGGCTACCGCCTCCTCGGGGTCGAGGACGCCTTCATCACCACCAAGGAAGACGCCCAAAAGACGCTCATGGACCTTTTCAACTCCGAAGGTTATGGTCTCATTGTGGCGGGAGACGAGGTCAGAAGTTCGCTCTCCGCGGCTGCGCGGGAGAGATTCGAGTCGTCCATAATCCCGCTCGTGGTTTTCATGCCCCCCACAGACTCGGCTGAGTCTCAGGGAGAGTCACTCTCCAAGCTCGCCAGGCGGGTGCTGGGCGTCGACATCAGGGGTAGCGCGCAGTGACGGACGGGACAATCATCAGGGTGACGGGACCCGTTGTCACAGCGGAGGGACTAGAGAGGGCAAAGATGTTCGACGTTGTCAGGGTCGGGGAACTCGGCCTTGTAGGCGAGGTGATCAAGCTCCAAGGGGCTACCGCCGTCCTCCAAATCTACGAGGACACCACAGGCGTGAGGCCGGGTGACAAGGTCGTCAACACCGGCCAGGCGCTCTCCGTGGATCTGGGTCCTGGGCTCCTCACGTCCATTTACGACGGCATACAACGGCCTCTCAGCGTCCTCAGAGAGCAGAGCGGGGACTTCATCAGCAGGGGGCTCGTCATTCCCGCCCTTGACGAGAAGAAGAAGTGGGAGTTCGTCCCATCCAAGAAAGAGGGAAGCAAGGTCTCTCCGGGCGAGGTGATCGGAACGGTACAAGAGACGCAGTTAATCTCGCACAAGATCATGATACCGCCGGGGGTCTCCGGAGAGCTCAGGGAGCTCAAGGAGGGCAAGTTCACGATACGAGAGGCGATAGGCGAGGTCAAGACCCATGACGAGGAATCCGACATCTTCCTTGCGACCAAGTGGAAGGTCAGGACCCCAAGGCCGATAGCCAGGAAGCTTCCGCCTGACACTCCGCTCCTTACGGGACAGAGGGTCTTCGACACTTTCTTCCCCGTAGCCAAGGGTGGGACCGCGGCGATCCCCGGTCCGTTCGGGAGCGGCAAGACGGTCTCCCAGCAGCAGCTCGCGAAATGGAGCGACAGCCGGATAATCGTCTACGTGGGTTGCGGTGAACGGGGGAACGAGATGACCGAAGTCCTGGCGACATTCCCTGAGCTGGAGGATCCGCGGTCCAAAAGGCCATTGATGGAGAGGACTATACTTGTCGCGAACACCTCCAACATGCCTGTCGCCGCCAGGGAGGCGAGCATATACACTGGAATCACCATCGCGGAGTATTACAGGGACATGGGGTACGATGTCGCCTTAATGGCCGACAGCACATCTAGGTGGGCCGAGGCCCTCAGGGAGATTTCCGGCAGGCTCGAGGAGATGCCGGGCGAGGAAGGCTACCCTGCGTATCTAGGGAGTAGGCTCGCCGAGTTCTACGAGCGGTCTGGCAAGGTCATCGCGCTAGGGCCCGATAACAGGGTCGGCTCCGTCACAGTAGTAGGAGCAGTCTCGCCTCCTGGCGGGGACTTCTCGGAGCCAGTCTCGCAGAACACGCTCAGGGTGACCAGGGTCTTCTGGGCCCTTGACGCTAGCCTGGCTTCAAGAAGGCACTTCCCATCCATAAACTGGCTCACGAGCTATTCGCTCTACACCGAGGATCTGAGGGGGTGGTACCAGGAGAAAGTTGCCAAGGAATGGCCTGACATGCGCGCCGAGGCTCTGGGAATCCTCCAAAAAGAGGCAGAACTCAACGACATCGTCCAACTGGTGGGCTACGACGCCCTCCCGGAGTCTGAGAAGGGGGCCATGGACGTGGCGAAGAGCATCCGAGAGGATTACCTCCAGCAGAGCGCTTATGACGCCGTCGACACCTACACTTCAGTGAAGAAGCAGTACCTCATGCTGAACACCATCCTCACGTTCGGGCGGAAAGAGGCTGACGCAATCAAGGCGGGCGCCCAGGCGTCGCAGGTCTCTTCTCTCCCTGTGAAGATAAAGATAGGAAGGATAAAGTGGACCCCTGAGGGCGAGGTCGACGGCTTCGTGAAGGGAGTGATGGATGAGATGGACCAGCAGTTCCACGCCCTGATTCAGGAGGTCAAGGTCTGATATGCCAGAGCCGGTCTCCTACAAGACGGTCTCCCAGGTCGCGGGCCCCCTCCTCTTCGTTGAAAAGGTCGAGCACGCGGCTTACGGCGAGATGGTCGAGGTCACAAACGCGCTTGGAGAAAGGGTCCGGGGCCAAGTCCTCGACGCAGGTTCTGGACTGGCTGTCGTCCAGGTATTCGGCTCGACGCTTGGGCTGAGCACCACGGGCACCTCAGTAAGATTCCTTGGCGAGACCGCACGAATCCAGGTCTCCGACGAGATGCTTGGAAGGGTCTTCTCTGGTCTCGGGAACCCGCGCGATTCTGGCCCTGCCATCGTCTCGAAGACGAAGGTTGAGATAGTCGGCTCAGCCATGAACCCCTATAGCAGGGAAGAGCCCTCGGAGTTCATCCAGACTGGCATCTCCACGATAGACGGCATGAACACCCTCGTCAGGGGGCAGAAGCTTCCGCTTTTCTCGGCCGCTGGCCTCCCACACAATCTTCTCGCCGCCCAGATTGCAAGGCAGGCCAAGGTTCTCAATTCCTCGGAGAATTTCTCTGTGGTATTCGCAGCGATGGGGATTACTAGCGAGGAGGCGAATTTCTTCATCAGGCAGTTCGAGGAGACAGGCGCCCTGGAGAGGACCGTCCTGTTCCTCAACCTGTCCTCCGACCCTTCAATGGAGCGTATTCTCACGCCCAGGCTCGCGCTCACGACCGCGGAGTACCTCGCCTATGAGAGAGAGAGCCACGTGCTTGTCATCCTCACCGACATGACCAACTACTGTGAGTCGCTCAGGGAGATTGCGGCGGCACGGAGCGAAGTCCCTGGCAGAAGAGGCTACCCTGGATACACTTACACCGACCTCGCGACGCTCTATGAACGGGCGGGGAAAATCAAGGGAAGGAAGGGTTCGATAACGCAGATTCCAATCCTCACGATGCCGGCGGACGACAAGACACATCCGATCCCCGACCTCACCGGATACATCACCGAGGGACAGATCTACGTAAGCAGGGACCTCGACAGGTCTGGCATCTACCCGCCCATCGACGTCCTCGAGTCGCTCTCTAGGCTGATGAACCAGGGAATAGGTCCTCAGAGGACCAGGGAGGACCACAGGGGGATGGCTGACCAGCTCTATGCGTCCTACGCCCAGGGGAAGGACGTCCGTGCCCTTTCGGCCATCGTCGGAGAGGAGGCTCTCAGCGAGTCAGACAGGAAGTTCCTGAAGGTCGCGGAACGGTTCGAGCAGATGTTCGTCAAGCAGGGAGTCTACGAAGACAGGAGCATAGAGCAGACCCTCGATATCGGGTGGCAGGTCATAGACCCACTCTCCGACGCTGAAATCAAGAGGATAAAGCCAGAGCTCGTCGAAAAATACCGGAAGAGAACAACGGCCCAATAGGGCGAGTGGTGGGGGCCTTGCCAGCCGCGATCAACATCAAGCCGACTAGGATGGAGTACCTCCGGACGATGCGGCGGATTGCAGTCTCCCGCAAGGGGCTCAAGCTCCTCAAGCTGAAGAGGTCCGCCCTCATACTTGAGTTCTTCAACCTGAGCAAGACCCTAGCTGAAATGAGGAGCGGTCTTCGGTCCAAACTTGTGAAGGGGTACGAGGGAATCCATGCGACGGAGATGTTCGTCGGGCCCCTCAGGCTGGAGTACGAGTCCATGCGCATCCCGCGGATTCACGAGCTCACCCTGAGGAGCAAGAACGTGATGGGCGTCAGGATACCTGAAATCACATCGGTGGGCTCGGGGAGCGCTGGCCAGGAGTACCTCCTCGAAATCCCGGCGGCGGTGAGCCAGGCGATAAGGTCCTTCGAGGACCTCCATCGGATGGTGCTGGACGTGGCAGAAAAAGAGACAGCGCTCAGGAAGCTCCTCCTTGAGATAGAGAAAGTGAAAAGGAGGTCCAACGCCATTGAGAACGTCCTAATCCCCCGCCTCCAGGCAAATGCTCGCTACATCAAATTCAGGTTCGACGAGATGGAGAGGGAGAGCTTCACCAAACTCAAAACGGTCAAGAAGAAGCTGGCGGAGAGAGAGGAGGAAGCTTAGCATGAGTGATGAACCTAAGAAGGCGAGGAAGCTGTTAGGGCTCCCGCCCTTCTATTGGGTGGCCCAGCCCAAGCCAAGGCAGAGAGGTTTCGTCAATGGACAGCAAAGGCGCTTCCACTACGCTATGACGATGCTCAAGGTGGCGAAGGTCGCCGCCATCGCCGTATTCGCTCTCCTGATAATTGGAGTGATCTAGCGTGTCCACAGACTACACGAACATCTTGAAGAAAATCAAGGAGGCCGAGGAGACAGGCAACCGCTTGATTTCTGAGAAAAAGAAGGGCCTGGAGGCAGAGCTCTTCTCGCTGGAGAAAGAGGCTGACAAATCAATCGCCGATGCCAAGGCCGCGTCCGACTCGTACGTCGAGAGTGAGGCTGAAAGAGCCAGGAGCGCGGCCCAGAAGGACGCCGACGCGCTCCTAGCCGCGACCAAGAAGCGCGCTGAGGCCCTTTCGTCTAAGACGCTAAGCAAGAAGCAGCTTCGCGAGATAATAGACGAGGTACTGTTCTCAGAGTTCAAGGGCGATTAGCTTGCTGAAACCGGCCGCGATGCAAAGGGTGGGGGTGGTCGGGTCGCGCGAAGAGCGACAACACGTCGTCTCAATCCTTCACGATTTGGGCGTCGTCCAGATAGAGCCTCTCTCGGAGGAGACGGCAGCGTTGCTGCGAGCTGACGCCGAGGCTGCGGCCTCGAAGGAAGTCTCCGAGGAGCTGCTCCGCGTCAGGTCGCTTATGTCCGCACTCCCGGCGACAAAGGCGACGGAGAGGAAGGGTTTCTCCTCCACTAAGGAGGTCATGGAAGCTTCAAAGTCAATCAAGATAGACTCCGAGGTGGCGTCCCTTAAGCAGAGCGAAGAGCGTCTGAAGTCGAGGATAGACGAACTCAAAGCAAGGGAAGCGCTAGTCAGGAGCCTCGAATTCATCGACGCAGACCTTGGCGTCCTCAACCTCGAGAGCGCCGACTCCTTTTTCGCTAGCCTCCCAGCCGATGCTTTCGGTCAGCTGTCAAGTAGCCTTGCGTCAATACCGGGGGTCATGGTCCAGTCCGCCGGCGGCGACCCCGTGCGCGTCGTCGTCATCGTCCCCAAGGTAGCATTGGAGAAGTTTGGCTCGATAGTCCAGGCCGCCAACGTAAGGCTGGAGAGAGTCCCGCCGATGACCGGGGCGGCGCCCAAGGTCCTGGCCTCCCTTGAGGCGAACAGGAAGATGGCGGAGTCCGAGCTCGCCAAAGTAGCCGACGGGCTCAAGGCGCTTTCCGACAAGTACTACGGAGTCCTTTCTTCAGTCGAGGAGCAGCTCCACATCGAGGCAAGGATTTACGAGGTGATCAACCATTTCGGGTTCACTGAGACCAGCTTCGTGATGGAGGGATGGGTTCCCCGGAAGAGCGAAGCTGCCCTTAAGGATGCCCTCGCCCTCCACAGCAGGTCGACCGTCGTCTTCGACATCCCTAGCGCGAGCAGGCCCCCCACGCTCATGGAGACTCCGAAAAGGCTCAGGTTCTTCGAGTCCTTCGTGAGGTTCTATTCGCTCCCCCAGTCCAACGAGTTCGACCCAACGGTGATCTTCGCGTTCACCTTCCCTGTCTTCTTCGGGCTGATGTTCGGTGACGTCGGTTACGGCCTGGTGATTCTGGGCGTCTCTCTATGGATAATCAGGCGGGTGGAACACCCCGGCGGGAAGACCCTTGTCCCGGCCGCTCTGAGGAGGTTCGCCCGGAACATCTTCAAGCCTGCCCAGTTTAGGAAACTCGCCATGGCTATGGTCCCCGGCTCGATAATAGGGATTGTCTTCGGGTTCATATTCAATGCTTACTTCGGGTTCCATTTCAATCAGTATCTCTACTCTTACCTCAATTCAACCTTCAGTCTGAACCTCCCGAAGAGCCTAGTCACAAACGGCGCCATCCTAGACCCCATATCCTCAAGTGGCCTAAAGACCCTCCTGCTCCTGAGCGGTTACATCGGACTCTTCGAGGTCTCCATGGGGCTGGTGATGGGGATGGTCAACAAGTACTGGGAGGGGGAGACGCGTCATATTTTTGGCAAGCTCGGCTGGCTCTTCGAAGCTTGGGGGATTGCCCTAGTCGGCCTGACGGTCCTCCACCATGGGGACGTCAATCCCCTCTCCAACACGCTGGCGGGGGGGTACATCGGGCTCGTCGGGGCGGGCATGGTGCTCATAGCCTACGGTGAGGGGGGGCAAGCGCTCATCGAACTCCCGTCCATTGTCAGCCACATCCTCTCTTACACCAGGCTGGTGGGAATACTCCTCGCTTCCGTCGCCCTCGCGCTCGTGGTGGACACACTCTTCCTCGGAGACATTTCCAGCGGGCCTGCCTATGCGGTGATGGGTGTTGTCATACTTGTGATGGGGCAACTGTTCAACCTGATTCTAGCCCTGTTCGAACCTGGCATCCAGGGGGCCAGGCTCATCTACGTCGAGTTCTTCTCGAAGTTCTATCACGGGCAGGGTAGGATGTTCACACCGTTCAGAGGGCGGCGAACCTACACCATGAGCAGGATGGAAATTTCCACAAAGGGCCGAGTGGTCCCAGCGGAACCTGTGACAGTAACTGCCTGAGTCAAGGAGCGTGGCGTCGGTGTCCGTCGGCTGTCTGCCGGCGCATTTGGCACAGGCTGCCGTGCCTCATCGCAGGCGCCGGATGGAGAAGTCCGCCAGGTCTTCCAATAGAATCGTTGCCTCATTCCTGGGGATGTGCATCAGCATGCGTTTGGCCTCCTCTGCGTAAGACTGCGCCTGGGCGGTCATCTTCCCAACTACTTCGCTCTCGCTATGAGTCTTCAACAGACCCAACGACACCTTGTCCTTTGACCTCCAGTCGAGCAGGTCGTCCTTGAGCTGATACGCAATCCCTATGCACCTGCCGTAGTCGGCCAGCGCCTCGACTTCTTTTTCTTCCATCCCGGCGATAACTGCGCCAAGCTTAGCAGAGGTCTCGAACAACGACGCCGTCTTTTCAGTGACTATTCTGATGTATTCGTCCCATGTGAGCTTGTAGATTTGGGGGTCGATGGTCAACTCTGAATACTCCCCCTCTGACATCTGCAGGGCGGCACTACTTATTTCCTCGACAATCCGTCTGTCATCATATCTCGCCGCGATGGCGAGTATCATAGCAAAGACGAAATCTGCGCTCAGGAGTGATGCGCTGTAACCGTACTTCAGGTGGAATGGGACTTTCGCCCTCCTCGCCTTCTCTTCATCTATTACGTCGTCATGGATTATCGACTCGGTATGGAGTAATTCAACTGCGACCGCAGCCCCTAGTACCCTGTCGTCTTTGCACCCAAAGGCTTCTGCCGACAACATCAGAATCACCGGCCTTACCCTCTTCCCTCCTTCAGTGGCATACGCCAGCGGGTCGTGGAATCTCGAATGAGCATAGAGTTTGAGCTCTAGGGCCAGCGCAGAGTCAACTCTCATAACATACGACTTCATACGCTCTTCAAGCGACTCGAGCGTCAAAGGCCTATCTTCGATCCCTCTCCCCATGATTTAGATGAACAGATTAGGCTCGTTATATAATGAGTTCTCCTAACCGCTCAGGGAGTTGCCGGCCTACAAGGTGCACCGACTTTTAGTCGGGAACAGGCACGTTCTGCTTCTCCCAAAGCTCAATGCCTTGCAACTCAGGTTCATGGCCAGAGAACTTGAGAAGAGAGGGTTTGTCGTGAGAGAGGGGGTGGGGTCGCTGACAGCCAGTTCGCGCCGTCTTATCGTGCACGTCAATCGAGCGGGCTACTGCTGGTCTACGAAGGATCCCTCGGATTTGCTGGTGCCTCTCATCCCTTACCTCCTCGAGTTCCCCCGGCAGATGGTCCCGGCAAAGTCGTTAGCTCAGCTCTACTTCTCTGAATTCCTCGCTGGGGGAGTCCAGTCTGTCAGGTTTCACCCGAGACTGGAAACGTCCTCGAACTGGACGCGGCTCAGAGCATCAGGCGACTGTGGGCTGACACCGGACGAGCACTTAGCCGTGACCACTCTGGTGAGCTCAAATGACGCTGCTGGTCCTTTTGTGACTGACTTCCCGACGGACGGGTCGCTCCTCCTCGTCTATGGTAGGAAGATGTATTTCCAGTCGGTTCTTTCCGGGCGCGAGGTCGAATCGTCGCTGAGGGAGGTGGGAGAGAGGAGGCCTAGGAATTGCTACCTCCCTAGGGACGGTGTCTTCACGAGATACGCCCAGTCCATGGCTTCGCGCTTCGTTGAAGTTGTCGGGAATGTAGCCGCAGAGTGGTGTTTCTTCAAGCCGTCCGTATGAGAAAGGTCTAATTGCGGTCCCTGTTAGCCTCGCACGGCCCCGGTAGTATAGAGTCCGCAAGGGCGTAAAGCCCGGTCAAACCCAAAGTGTCGAGAGTATGCCGGCCTTTCGAGTCGGCGACCCGGGTTCGAATCCCGGCCGGGGCATATTAACCCACGCCTCCTAATCCCCGCTGGGTGCTAATCCCTAGGGTCTGTGCGGTTAGGGATTCGAACGCAAATGCTGGATCCCGGAGGCCGCACTTAACGCTTCGGGGATGATACCCCATGGGGCATGGTGCGCCTGGGGTGGGCGGGGATGACTCCCCGCCTAAGGCGTCCGCTGTTTATTGCGGCAGAGTCTGGGGTAAATCACGACTTGACCGTCAAAGTTTTGTATCATCCTCCCGTCCAATTCGCGTGGTAAAGGTCAGGAAGAGCGCGAAGGCCGATTTCCTTTTGGTGGTGGTGGCGGTCGCTGCTGTCGCGTCGACCATCTATGAGACTCTCCCTGCCGGTCCTTCGATTAATGTCCAAGTCACGAACGACAGTCAGATACTCGACAACCTCACCATAAGCTGCTTCCATTGTGTTCCAATTGCCAAAGACAAATGGGTGGCAAACATGACTTTGGCAGGGGTTCCGCTGAATACTGGTTACTACGGGTCTGGTTCATCCGTTGGGATAAAGTTCGGCATCGGAATAGGTTATCAGGCTCCCCAAGGCACTACATGCAGTGGTTACGCGATTAACTCGACTTCTTGTATTCGTCTTCTCTCGCTCCCGTTCGACTTCAGCTTCAAAATCAAGGACACATCTTCAGCAGGGACGCTTTTGGCGATAGTCTATCTGAAGAACGGTGAATCCTTCACGTTTCCGGCGTCTTCGAGCGGATTAAATGGGCTCTTCAACTTTGAGACGGGTTAGCACAGGTTGAGTCGTCGCCGTTATCGTGTTCTCGCAGGAATATTCACATTCGTTGGAGGTGTTCTCGGCGCATGGTTCGGGTATCTAGATGTCACAAACACCTCTTACGTCCTCACCGTTGGTCCCGCTCAGAATCAAATTTACATCAACTCTGGAATCCCCTTCGACACTGTGGCTGTCTTCCTGTTCGGGGCACTGTTTTCACTCGGTCTCTCGATGATTTCGAATCTGCACCCTCCCAAGGAATGAACGGCCGGAGGCCTCTCGGCGGTCTACCTTCTGAGCCCCGACTCCCTTCCTGACGGGACGATGCCCGCTAGCGCTATAGGGTTTGCTACTGCGCCTGCCTGTCAGCCCAGGGTTGCCTGGAGGTATATGGAGGCCATCTGCAGGGCTATGCCCAGCCCAAGTATGCTAAGCCCAATCTGAGCATACTTCCTCTGTGCCTGGAAGGACTTCCAGACCGGATGGTTAGGCCAGTCGTCTGCGTCGCCGCCGTCATAGTACGCTGGTCTTGCGGAGTCACGCTTCACATGGTCCTTAAGAATCTCCACTTCTTTCTTCCTGAAGAGGGGGAGGGCTATCACGACCGAGCCTGAGAAGCTCAGGAGTATGCCGGCCGCCCCAACTAGGAGTGATAACTGGCTCAGTTCAGCTCATCTTGGGGGGTGTATGGGATGCCATGGGGACCCCACCTTGTTCCAGGGGTACTTCCACCAGAATTTGTGAATGAGGCTAGTCTCAAGGACCTCGGCTTGAAATGGGAACGTCATCCGGTGAAACCGAAACCACACCTGGAAGCCGTTGGTGACACTCTTCGCCATGAACCTCTTGGTGGTGTTGTCGCCTATCGCGTGGCTGTGCATCCTGCTCCTCAGATTTGTAGCGTGTCCTACGTAGACAGTGTGAATTTGCCCCGCGAGCTTGCGTATTCCAAGTTCGTAACACGCTGGACCATTATCCTCGATGTCCTCCTTATAGGCCCAATGTTCATGCCTGGTCTTGAGTAACTGCCAGTCTGTAAACCTCGGCAATATGCCTGCCTCAGAAGGAACACGACTATCTATCCCTTATCTTATCGATGAGGGGCTTCCTTTCTCCAGTTCTGAGTCTTTCGAGAGCGTCCGCCATGTCGTACGCATCCTTCACTTTTCGGGCCGCAAGATTCCTTTCGGCAGCGATTAGCCCCAAGTCCTTGGCTGCTTCGAGTCTGACATGGTTCTCTTTGCTTAGGTCGAATAAGGCGCTGTCCTGGAACTTGCGCCTTCTCGTCCCGGACATCGAGTTCCTGTCGCGGTGGGCGACGCTCCCTTGCTTTCCTCCTCCGCTCTTGGGATAAGGCTGGTTATCCGACTTGCGTCTGCCCCACGCCATCCGTCTTGCCTTCGCCATGAAAACGAAGAGAGCCCCTTTCTGATAAAAACGTTGGTTAAGGATGGAGGAGTCACGACCGTACTATAGAGACCCATCACACGACGTACTCGGTATTACCCACAGTGATCGACCGTCTTGGGGACCTCCGTTGAGTGACCACGGGTCTGGTTCGCAGGTAGACGACGATATGGTCCCGCGCTTCTTGGTCCGTCAGCGGGCGGCCCGCTTCCCTTTCCCATTTCAGACGAAGTTTCGCGAACAGGGGTAGTGAAAGGTCCAGCTCCGCGCTGTTGGGAAGGAGCTTCTTCACCTTCTCTATTGCTCTTCCGCCTTTCATCTTCTCTGCAGGCAAGGTTGTTGTCGAGTGCGAACAGGGAAAGGCGTCCTTAAGAGGGCATCGACTGGGGTTCGAAGAGACTACTCGCCCAACGCACTTCCGCTTGAAGCGACCACGAACGCGTAAATCGGAAGGTCTGCCGGCGATGGTGCAGCAATTGGGTGTCTGCGACCTCTGCGGGAAAGCCGAGTTCTGGGGGCCGAACGAGGGCAGGGCCGAGCCTCCCCGCGCCATCTCCCCCGACATCAGGACCTACGCCTTCCAGGAGTTCAGACAGCTCCTGACCGAGGCCAAAGGGGTGTCGGCTTCGAGCATGATCAGGGAGTTCAAGGGGCTCAGGGGGACGGTCGTAGCCCGCGGCGTGAGGGAGGACGCGGGGATAGAAGACAGGGCCGACGTCTCCCAGCTCTCGGACTCGCAGGCCAGAAGCCTCTTCGACGCCATGAGGGCCCGCGCGAGGAGCATGGGCCCGGTCGCCCTCCCCCGCGTAGGGAGGGAGGCGTTCGAGCGCTACGGCTTCACCAGGTACGCCCAGAAGGCGGGGGTCTTCACGGACGGTGAAGTGAGGGTGCCTTATGTAGTCGAAGCGGCTGCCATGGAGGCGAAGTCCCCTAGCCTCTCCGAGTGCATCAACTTCACCGCCGCTCTGGGCTCCCCCTTCTCAGGCTACGTCTACTCGAAACAGCGGAGCGAGGACAGGGTGATGAGGCTGACGAACCTGCTCCAGGAGAAGAGGCTCGGTGCCATGATCCACCTCGTCTCCCCTTCGATCCGCTGGCAGAACCCCGCCAAGGGGCAGCTGGACATCGGGCCGTTCTATGACGACATAGGGAGGGTGATGCGCTCGGTGTCGAGGGTCCTGACCACGGCCGGGCTCCCCAGGGCAGACATCGTCTCCGCCGTCAAGGAGTACATGGACCAGCACCCAGAGATGCTGTTCACCATCCGCCAGCTCTTCTACCAGATGGTGGCGAAGAAGGGGTACCCGAACTCGAGGTCGTCCTACGGCCACTTCAGCAAGGCCCTGGTCGAAGGGAGGCTGGAGGGGGAGATAGACTACGAGAGGATAATCGACATGTCCCGCCCAGAGTACTTCAACGACCCCGAGGAGGACGACCCCATGAGGGAGCTGAGGCGCCAGGTGGAAGACCTCATCACGGGCCTCAACGTCAACGCCTGGCACGAGCAGCCGGGCTACCCCGAAGTCTGGATAGAGAAGGAGGCCCTCTCGAGGGTGGTCTATCCCATATGCCAGCGATACAACGTCAACCTGATCGTGGGACGCGGCTACTCTTCCTACACCCAGGTGGCGAAAGCCCTCGACAGGTTCCCAAGGGGGAAGAAGGTCCGCATCCTCTACCTCGGGGACCACGACCCTTCCGGGCTGCACATACAGGAGAAGCTGACGACCAGGCTGGACGAGTACGCTCATGCCAAGGGGAAGGACCTAGACATCGAAGTCCAGCGGATCGCCCTGACCTTCGAGCAGGCCCAGCAGCTGCACCTCCCTCCGTCAAAGATGAAGAAGCTCGGGCAGAAGTCGCGGGCCTACAAAAAGCTGTACGGCGAGGAGGTGTGGGAGCTGGACGCGCTGGAGCCCGCGCTCCTGCTGGATCTCGTCGAGAAGGCCATCTCGGGGATGATGGACAAGGGAAAGTGGGAGGCGAACCGGGAGAGGCTCGAAGGGTTCAGGAATGAATGGGCAGGGAAGCTCCGAGCCATATTGGATCATTAGAGTATCGGTGGCCCTCGGGGTGGAGGATGGCTGCAGTAAGTGTCGCCTATTCTGATTCGCTCCAGGCGACAGTCCCAGTCGCTTGGGAGGCAGGTTGGACCAAGTGGGGTCCTTGGTGGAAAAGATCGTTCAAAAAATATATTGGGAGATTGGCGGGAAATATCCGCAACGAAATCCCTGGCAACCCTGCCAGCTGAGGGCTGCGAACAACCAATCGTTGGTACCTATTGGCCCTATGGCGTCCTAGGATGCTCTTTCAAGGCCGTCCCTAGGCGCCAACATTCCTTTCGTCGTCGTATTTCAGCCCAGAGAGAGAAACTGAGTTAGACGCTTCATTATGCGCCCCCGGTATTTAACGCGCCTACGAAGGGTTGCCAAATCTATCGCAGGGTTGTCAACCGAAACGTCGCTTTCTACCCGATTTTGGCAACCCTTAGGGGCTGAAATGGCAACCCTGCAGGCCAAGGTTGCTAACTGACATGTGAGGTTGCCAAATTCTGACTAAGGACTGCGAAATGAGCGCGGACGTCGCCGTGCTGCTGCGGTGGTGTGGAAGGGAACCAGTGGCAAACCACTTGACAGTATAAGCATGTGTCGAACGGTGTCCAAGTCAAACAGGGTACTCCGCTGCATTACGGGCCTCGAACCGGACAGTTCCTTGTACTGAGGTTTTGGCAAGCCTCGAATCGGACGGACAGTCGAATTCCGGGTAGAGCCTTGAAAACGTACGATACCAGCAGTGGCTCTGTCCGGCAAGCGGTGCCTGGATGGGCTTTCATCTGCTGTCCATTTTCGATGCCTAGGAACCCATCAAATGCCAACCTGTCCAGCTTCGAGGCCTGATGTCAATAAGCAGAGATTCCCGGCTGGGGCGCTCTAAGACATCTTCAAATGCCCTCGCGCGCGGTATAATCCGCTCCTGGCCTCTTCGATAGGATCCTCTGGAACCTCCTGGTGTCCCACTTCGAGTGGCCTTTCTCAACTCAGGCTATATTCGACGCTTACGAAATCACCATCCCCTTTAAGCTGCAACCCGGTTCTTGAAGTAGTCGCGTAGGCGCTGGCCAGGTAGCTCTTTAAGAACGATGACCATTTTGGACCCATGCCATGGTACAGTGTCACCTTCTCTGGCTTGACAAGCGCCCCCTCTACTTTGAACCAGCGCCCCTGGCTTCCCAAGATTTCAGTCAAGTATTGTGAGAAGGTGAGCGGTTGGCCCTGACTCTCGGACAATTCGCGAGCGAGGGAATATGCCTTGCCCCCCCGTTCGCTTCCCATAATCTCCAGTCCATTCGCATCTGTCATTCCTATAATCGATCGAAAAGTCTCTTTCCCGAAGCTGATTCGATCAAAGGCCTCAGCCAGTGTTTCAGCTTTTAGGTTTCTGAGGAGTACGTCTTCGACCACTGCATTTTCGCTTATTCCACGTCTCTGAGCGGACAGCGCCAACATGCGAAGCAAGTTCCCGTCCAACCTAAACGCCCTTACTTCCTTACGACTTTGCATGAATAATACTTCTTGCCACTGTGTAAAACGTCGCATTTAAGACCCTCGTTCTTGTTCACCGAGTCGTGGTCAACCAAGGTCCAGTCTGGTTCGTTAGGCTTTCCGATTACTCTAGGGTTTCGTTTCTGGAATTGCAAAAGAACTCGGAAAGCGAACCCATCTCTACTGGCGAACGGGCCACGCACTCTTTGCGCCAATTCCGACGCAATCCTTGCAAGACTCCTGAACTATGGCATCCCCAAAACGGGTCTATTCAGATGAATCAGGCCCTGGTCGCCAAATTCTACTAGGGCTCCGAATGTGGTTTGCACAGCAGAAGAGACCGCAGGTCCTTTGAAACTCCACGTGCTGGCGTAGTCCGCACTAGGCGTTATACTCGTCCGAAAGTCCTGACCGTTTCATACGAGGTGATTACAATCCCGACGACGACTACAAACAATGCAAAAAGGTAGCCCGCCGACAAGACTGGTGGCCGAAAAAAGGTTAGCATCACGAACAAAGACATCACGAAGAATGCAACGAAGGCAGTTTGAGTGGGTATGTTTGTTCTCCGTAATCGAATCACGTTGTCCACAACGACCCTGTCGACGACGTAGCCGTCACCTTCCTCCCGGGCTAGCTTGAGATTCACCAGTTTCCTAACGTGGTATTGGGCTACTGACGGCGAACTAAGCCCAAGACTACGCTGAACGTCATGAATCCCGAGAGGCGCCTTTGAACGGAGCATCAGGCGGTAGACTCTCAACGTGGTTCCCTTGAGCGAATCTGCGTCTGATACTTCTTTGAAAGCCGAGTCCGCCAAAGGTCCCCCTCCTACCCAGGTGAATAGTCCCTATAGTCCTAATGTTTAGGATGCCTGCGCGCGGACACGTCCTAAAGCGTAGCACTAACCGGGGGATTGACCAGCCTAGGGGCGAGCGACAAAAAATTGTCGGAATATCGTAAGGAAGTGACTGCCGGCGTGACCGTGGCGATAATTGGGGCGCTCGCCTTAGCCGCTTTTGCAGGCTATCTCGCTCCTCTCTCAGGAACAAGCTATGTGGGCACTCCGACAACTACTGTGACCGGGCCTGGGGAGTCTGCTTCCACAGAGACTTCTCTAAATACACAAATTACCTTCTCCATCGATCCTTCACTTTGTAACGGGAACTGCACCATAAACCCTCCCTGGCAGATCTATCAGACTCTCGCAGATTTGACCGCAGCGTCGCAGCTCATAGTTGAGGCAAACGTAACGGGCGCGAAAATAGTCGGAGTCCGTGGCGTACCAGTTACATACTACAATCTCACAATTCTGACTTCGATAAAGTCCAACTCAAACATATCCGCAGGGACAATCCTATCCATGTCCCAAATAGGCGGAACTTACAACGGAACCACCATGAACCTAGAGGGCTATCCGTCTCTCACCGTTGGCAGCGAGTACGTGTTCTTCTTGGGCGATCCAGGGTCGTTCCTCGCGCAATACTACAGCGCCTTTGGCACTCCGCTGATTTCGGTGGGTGGACCACAAGGTACATTCGTGGTGCGGGGAGGGAACGTCTTCTCACTGGACAATGTCTACACACAAGCTGACGCGTGGCTCCCAGTGAAAGCGTCAGGAACTCCGTTGAGTCAATTCGCATCTGAGGTGGAGACATCATGAACGCCAGTAGCAGGCAAGGAATATCGCGGAAACATGTGGCTGACGTCTTGGCGGTGGCAGCGGTAATCGTCCTGGCGACCGCGATTGCAGCCTATTCTACTCGGTCTGGAACCGCGCCTGCAAGCTCCAGTTCACTTGCCTCCTCCAAGTCGAGTTCTTCGACAACTTCGTCTCTTCCCTCCTCGACTCTGTCAACCAGTTCGGGAACGGGATTGTGTGCCACAGCTGTTGAATCCACTCCGTTTGCCTTCAAACTTCAAGCTGATTCGCAGTCTCCAGCACTCCTGTGCGTCCAAATCTACTACTACAACCAAACGTCGACGTTGACGTTGAACCCGCTGAATGAGGTCAGCATCCTTGGTATGAAGACATATCCTAACGGGACGAGCGCGGTGTTCAACGCCAGGTCCAACTTCACCATGACTTCATCCGCGGCAACCATAACCATAGGCGGACAAGAAAACCAGAACGAGGGAGCCGCCGTCATCTTCAGCATCACTCCCAACCAAGGGACAAGTGGAAAGTTCGGGCTCAACTTGGGCTGGCTGCTGCCAGGGAAAACTCAATGTAATGAGGAGTTCGTCCTCCTTGTTGGGAATGGCTTGCCCGACTACACTTACAGTGCACTCTGCTCGATGATTTCAGGGGGGAGCGGCGGCTCTGCATCATACCCTTCAGGATACATCTTCACAGAGATTACGGGGGCAACCAACTCCACGCAGTAAGGTGTTGAAATGAACATCAGGATCTTCCTGCCCGAGACGACGCTAATGATTCAGGTGCGGGCGTTGGCACCATGGCTTCACGGCAATCTCCAGCTTGCAGCGTTTGACCTTCACAGCTCAGCCACGGTCGTACAAAGTAATACAGTGTAAGCTCCAATTTTATATTCAGTCCAGTGCAAAAAATATGCATTGATTATGTTCCACAGGAGGAGTACGATGGAAAGATATCCGCAGACCAAGGTCACATTTGGTCTGGGTTTCAATATTTTGGCGATATCACTGCTCCTGTTCGCGCCCTTGGCTAGCGTTCCCTTCGTTTCGGCGCAGCCCACTCCGAACGTGACACAACCAAGCTCGATGTATTCGCTACAGTCTTCCACCGTCGTTTCGCACTCCGATAATGGGACTAGCCATGGGGGCGCACCTAGTGGCTCCAACTCCACAACTGCGACTGGAGGAACCAGCAAGAACAACGGCACATCTCCTGCTTATGCCGTTCAACCCAGCCCTCCAGTGCCAGTCCCCGCTGGAGCGACATGGAAGCACTGGTCAAAAGCCGATCCCAATGATCCCAACGTCCTAGTCAACTTCACGGGATCGACAACGACTGTCTATGTTGACTTGACGAATACTGCATACAATGACCTCGCAGGCAGTTCGTGCGCAAACCCTGCTTGCACACCCAACGATGGTCAATTCTCGTATCAGTGGAATATCGTATTTCCCAAAGATTCCAATTTTATGATTCAAGCGGTAATCGAATTTGACACGGTCAGCAATTCTTGCTACGCGCACGCTCAAAGTTCCACAGGAAGCCCATCAACGAGCAAGTATTCCTTTTCATGTAGCAGCCTTACCGCGCCCGGGGATAGTTTCGAGTGGTTAGTTACCACGACGAGTAGCGACTTTAACACAATCGAGTTTGAACTGAACGGCGTACTCAAGATGACATGGACCTCCTCGAACGTCTTCGGATGCACCGCACCGTGCATAAGCATGACCGATGTCTACGCCCAGAGCGTCTGGGCCGGAGCCGAATCTGGTCCCTTAGCTTACACCTACGGCAACATGTACTCTGGAGCAGGAGACATGGACTACACGGGCGTACATATGTTCAACTGCGGGTCAAGTAGTTGCATTATCGTGGTCACAGCTGAATACTCGAACGCACAGTACACGAATCTCTCAGGGAGCGGTACAAGCTATGACCAGACCTACCTAGCGGGGTCATTTGTTACCTCTTACGTCACTTCAGGCGCTTCCGGGGGCTCCGTTACAAATCCAAGCTACATAGTGGGCGAGCCTGATGGCAATTATGCGGTACTGGCAGCTCCCAATTCAGGAGACAGCGCATATGATGAAGGATCTTTCGGAGCAAAATACAATGGCACCATAGCGATTTACGGGTACTCGTACAACAACGGAGGAGGAGCGTACTACAGTTACGTCCAAGTTGCCGTATCTGCCACCGGCAGTTCTTGGACCACCGTTTATTCAGCTACCTGGGACCCGTCCTCAGGTAATACGCCCACTTATATCCCCATTGCGAGCGTTACAGGAATAGAATACGTCAAGATTACCGTTTCTGACAATAGCGGGTTGTCAGCTAAGATCTACGTCGACGCGATAAGTATCTTTGTCGGCTCATATGTTCAGAGCCAGCCTACCGGTGGCTATGGGACCACAGGAGGGGGAACTGTGACCAATCCTACCGACATCGTGGGAATACCTGACTCCGCTTACACAAACCTGCACGCGCCCAACTCAGGTGACTCCGCCTGGGTAGAAGGAAACTTCGGCACTCTGTATAGCGGGGAATTGGTGATTGACGGATACTCCTACAACAATGGTGGCGGCGCGTACTACAGCTACGTCACTGTCCAGGTATCGAGTACGGGCAGCTCCTGGACAACGGTGTATACCAACACATGGAACCCTTCATCAGGAAATACCCCTACCTGGATAACCATAGCGTCAGTGAGCAATATCCAATACGTCAAGGTAACGGTATCCTACAATGGAGGATACAGTGGCGACATTTACATGGACGCCATCTTCGTGGCTTGACTGAGTGCAATGACGAGAGTTTCTTCTTTGCTTTGAATCCAGCATGCGGACCAGACTTCCCGGCCTAGCTGAAAATCCAATGAGCCGCCCGCAAGATGACTCGTCTGCTGAAGGGATTTTGACCCCGTCGTCGTTAATCCCGGCAGAGGCATTGTGAACCCTAAGCGCGGCGTTAGGCGCCCCGGCTATCCTCAGGCACAACCCTAGAGCGATGCTACCGACCTAGGTTGCGGATTCTCGCCACAGCGTAGATGCTCACGAAAGCCAACATGCCTAAACCTAACGACCCGTTGACCGACAAAATGGACGAGAGTAACCCTGCTCCAAATATTGAAGCGATGCCCACGCACAACATCAGAGTGACTAAACCCCCGACCACCTCAATTGCTTGGCAAATCATCAAATCTGAGAATGGAAAGAAGGCGGCGATAAGTCTTCGGTTCTTCCCACGTTTTCAGCAGATGACTAGTTCAACCCGACGTCGGTGAGGGTCAACCAATGTGAGATACTGGTGAACGGTATCTTGACCCTTCCCCTCGATAGCCCTCTCCCGTAGACTTCGCCAAGAGGGCCGGTGACCTTCTCTTCAAGGATCTCGAAGGCGTCTCTGGGCCTCACATGTCTCTCGGTTCTTTCAAGTACAAACCCTTCTATTATCGTCCCATTATGCAGGAAAACCGCGACCCTTTCGTTCGATGGGATGCTCGAATTGCTCATGGAGTTTGAGAAGAACTTGGTTGCTATTTGGGGAATGAATTAGCATCAGGAGCGATTATGCTTCTCCACACATGGTTAGCTTGTCCCGCTGTTGGACACTATGTACATGTAGTGTGATGACGAGGGACAGGCCCGCGCTTCCATCCCGAGTCTTTTCTCGTTAAATACAGTCGGGCTCCACTTGCACATGAGCTAGACCAGGCAGTCCGCCCCGGCAGAGGAATTCGTCTCTGTCAAGAGGTCTGACCTCGATAGGATCTTAGAGCTTCTCTCCAGACTGGAGAACCGCGGCGCGCAAGGCGCCTGACCGCTCCACCCCGGACGGGCCCTCCACGGCAGGATTACATAACTTTATATGACTCTTGGTGTGCAAGAGCATACGAGGGCGGATTCGATGCACTCACCCAAGCTGGGCACGATGCTGATGGTGGAGAAACAGATAGTAGACACAATCAAGAAGGCGGAGTATCCGACCAGGATGCAACTCTGGCGTTCGCTGCCGAAGGGGATGGAGTACCAGACGTTCAAGCAGATTCTGGACTACCTCGAAGCATCCAACAAGATCATCTACGGCAAGGACAACAGGATCGTCTGGGTGGCGACAGACAACCCCAAGCTCAGGGAGCTCTTCGACCGGAGCGTCAAGCTTCGCTAGTAGTGGAATCTCTTCTCGTAGTCCTTGTGGGTCCTGAAGAACTCGATCACATCGATGTCCAGGCTGTCCCCTTCAATCCGGATGGTGTAGGAGATACGCTGGCTCCTGCCCACCTCTATCCTGAAGAGGTTGCTGAGCTCCATCTTCTGGTACTCCTCTGGCCACAGCGACCTCTCCACGAGGTCCCCTGCGTCTGGATGCTCCTTCAGCACGTTCAACACGTCGTCGAGCCTCTTCTTGAGCTCCTTGTCCCGGAGGTTCTGAAAGAACGAGGCGAATCTCAGCTCGCCCCGGACGGTTATCCTGAATCTGCTGTAATCACGCAACCGGAGGGCCGCCCCAAGAGAATCTGATGAATATGATTCCAAGGACCGCCCATAGCTGGGGACGCCAGAGCGAAACTATTCGGAATGCGGTCGTCAACTCATCTGAAGGAATCGCGAACGCCGACCGCTATCGCGAGTATGAGGAAGGCGTTGAACACATAGAACCATGGGCCCAAGACCCACGAAGGGATGAAAAAGTCGAGCACGAGGAGGAAGAAGACGAGGATGCCCGTAGAATAGGCGGCGTCGTACTGCATCGCCGAGGCGCGGGCGCTGTACTCCCTCTCCTCTTCTCGCCTCCCCGCCTCCTGGTTCAGCCTGTAGAAGAGGACCTCCAGCGGGTCGTCGTACTTGTCCGGGCCCAGGACGTCATACAGGCGTCTTCTCTGCGGGTCGGACAGGACGGCGTATGCCTCGCTCGTCCCTGCGAACCTCCTGCTCGCGTCCTCGTCTTTGTTCCTGTCTGGATGGTATGGAGTGCGATCTCCCTGAATGCGTCGTTGATCTGGTCTCTTGAAGCAGTCCTGGGCACCCCAAGGACCTCGTAGAAGCTCGTCAACGTGGTCCTCTCTCGTCGGGTTCCTTCTTCCCTTCGGGGCTCTCGGGGGCCGGAGCATCCGGCGCCGAACCGTTCCTGGCGGCAGGATCGTGAAGGTACTTCTCAAGCAGTCCCCTGAGCTCAGATACCTCCCTCCTGGTGCTCTCCTCCTGAATGGCCATCTTCGCCCTCTCAGACCGGTCCAACGGCGTAGCGCACTTCGGGCAGTACGCCATCCCCGGCGACGCCTTCTCCTTGCACCTCGGGCAGATGACCGGGGCGAACTCCGGCTTCGGCGGCTCCACCGGCTTCCCGGAGTAGACCGCCTGGTACTTCCTGTCCAGGTCTCCGCCAGAAAGGTGGATGTAGGTCGCCGGGGTCCTGGAGCTCATCGACCACCCATACATCAGCCTGAGCTCGGAGTCGGTCAGGAACTTCGGGTTCCTCGTCGCCGACCCGTGCCTGAACATGTACATGTGGACCCTCGGCTTCTGGATGGCCGCCTTCCTCGCGACGTCCTTGAGCATCGCGGCGCACGCCTTCCACCCAAGGGACTCGTCGAGGTGGTTCAGGCTCAGGGTCAGCCAGAGAGGGGCGTTAGGGTCGCCCCGGAACCGGTGCGTCTCGAGGTACCGCGCGAGATGGTCGACGGAGGCGATGAGCCTCAGCGTCCTGGCCCCGGTCTTCCCCCTGCGAATATGCACCAGGGCCCCGGCGTCGTCGAACTGGACGTCCCCCACCTTGAGGAGGAGCAGTTCGCTGACCCGCACCCCGAGTTCAGCCGCTACAGAGATCAGCGCCTTGTCCCTCGTCGTGCAAGCAGCCTTGATCAGCGCGTGGACCTCCCCGTCCGTGAAGAAGAGCGGCTCCTGCCTCTCGCTCGCCTTGATGGTCTTCCTGAGCCACCTCACCTCCTCGGGGTAGGGGGTGTCCTTGTCGGTGTCGCCATACCTGACGAACTTCATGAACCGCTTGACCATGATCTTGAAGTCTGCCATGGTCTCGGCGGAGTAGTGGCGCCTGTTCTCGGTCCCGTCCCAGTTCCTCTTCGTGAACTCGTGGTCCGCCAGCCGGGTCATCAGGTCCTCGATGTCCCTCCTCTTCGCCCTGCGGAAGGGGACCCTCATGTGGTGGGCGACGGTCGTCAGGGTGTTGACGTACTTGGCCTGGCGCCCGACTGAGACCCCCTGGGCCTTCACCTGCCTCATGAACGCCTGTATCAGCTTCTTGTCCCGCGGGCGGACTTTGGCGTCGCGCTCCAGCCTGCTCTCCGCGTTCCTCAGCTGGTAAGGATAGTCGTGGATGTCGTCCGGGGTCATGCAGTAGAGGGGGCCGGCGGCTTTTAACGAAGGGTACCTTTCGAGCCTGGGCTTGGCCATCGCTCCAGGCTACATCCGGCCGGGGCAATTCAAGCACGTAATGAACTTCGTTTGGTAAAAAGAGACTGTTCCAACCTTAGTTGCCTTCATCTGCCCTGATATGCACTTATTCGTGCGAACCGTACGCTGCTTTGCCCAACCCCCAAGGCATACAAGGGAAGAAGCTCCCAGACACTGGATCTGCTCCGGATCCTTAGAAGCGTATTGACTGGGCTCAGTCTGTCAGGGGGAAGGACCCTTCTCGTCCGCCACAAATATCCAAAGCCTGTGGAATTTGTCGTACATCTGTCCGTACATCCCGAACGGCATCTCGTGAATTTCCTGGAACCTGTCTTTTTCCGCTCCCACTGCGAGCTTATCAAATACTTCTTTCACCTCGTCGTACTTGCCGGTGACAAACACCGCATACATCTCTCCTAGCAATGGCTCGTACTGAGGGGCCGCCATCCAGTCGGTGGCTGATATCTCGACGAGCCCGCTCTTGAGATATGCATTGATGATTCTGTAGTGCTTCTCAGGGGGAATCGTGTTTTTCATCGGCGTGTCGGCAAGTTTTGTCAGTCTCAGTTCACCTCCAAAGCACTCTTGGTAGAATGTCATTGCTTCCGCGCAGTTTCCGTCGAACAGGAGGAATGGTGTGGTCTTTAGCAATGTTTCACGTAATTCTTGCTCCCGCGCATGATTTTAAAACTCTTTCTGATGCCAAATATTATGGTCACCAAATATCACGCCTTCTTAAAGCATGATGACACTCAGGGAACGAGAACAAGCGATTGGCTTCAAGCAGACAGAACCGTGCGAGGAGTGATCTCACATTTGAAACCTGGGCCGCACTTCTGGGAGCGGCTTGGCCGATCTTCACCGCCATCGCTGACAACACAGTGGAAGCGGGCGTCACATCAGCACAGATCAGCCTCCTTGTCGTCCTTAGCTCAGAAGGAGGAAACATTACTCCCACAGCAGTCGCCCGGAGCCTGGAGGTGACTCCTGGAACTGTCACTGGGACCCTCAACCACTTGGAGAAGGCCGGGCTCATCAAGAGAAGCCATAACGCGCCCGAAGATCGCCGTATAGTTAATCTCCAGATAACTCCGAGGGGGCGAGACCTAGTGAAGAGATGGCAGGAATCGTGCCGTACGCTTTTCAACAGCCAAATGGAATCACTTACAGATCAGGAATTGCGCACGGTCATCAACCTGCTCGCTCGAATCGGACCTCCCATCAAAGGCGTGCCTCCCAGGCTGCCTTCAATACTGAGGTCAAGGGCGAAGTAGACCCCACTTTGAAGAGGACGCCTTCAGGGGTCGTTCGTGACTATCGGCACAATGTTGAATGGCGAAAGATTGTTGAGTTAGGCAAAGGTAGAAGCCTGACATCTTCGAGAGAGTGCTTAGGCCCGCATCTGCAGGTCCGAATCAATGCTGCCAGATGACGGAGGCAATATTACCGAGTCCTTAAGTATTACTTAACTAGAATCATTACCCATGGCCGAAGCAGTCGTTACGGTGACGAGGAAAGGCCAGGCGACGATACCCAAGAAAATGCGCGAAAGGCATGGCATCGGCAGGAAGGCGCTCGTCGAGGATACCGAAGAAGGGGTCTTGTTGAAACCACTGCCCAGTCCGTCGATGGAGAAGGGATCCCTGAGGTCCGCCTTCAAGGGCAAATCATCGAAGGAAGTCATGGGGGATGTCAGAAGGGCCGAGTCCACCAGAGAGAAGGGGCTCTTGGAAGGAGGTGGGGACAGATAGTTGCGCTCCATCGTCTTAGACACTCAGGCTTTGCTGGTTTTCTACCTGGGGGAGGGTGGGTCGGACAGGGTTGAATCCTATCTGGAACAAATATCCAGGGGAGAGGCGAAAGGCTTCCTGAACATCGTCAACCTAGCCGAGTTCCACTACATCCTGCGAAGAATCAGCAAGACTACGGCTGAGGAGAAGGAGAGGAACCTGAGGAGTTTCGGGGTCAAGATCGTGCCCGTCACTGACAACTCTCCTCTGTGGAGGGAAGCTGCGGCGATAAAGGCGGACAACGCCCTCTCCCTCGCCGACGCCTTCGCTGCTTCAACAGCTCTCCTGCGCAGGGGAACGCTCCTCACAGGAAGCGATGTAGAGTTCGACCGTGTTAAGGATCTGAAAGTCGAGCGAGTCGGTAGCTAGCTGCTCCTAGAGTGGGGCTGGATAGATTTCTGAAAGTGCTTAGGCCCGCACCTGCAGGTCCGAGTCTCGTCCGAGGTATGCCGTCTCCGCATCCATTAGTAAAGGGGTGGCCACTGACCCAGGAAGCTAAAGTTCGACCACGCTTAGAAACACGCTAGGTGTCCTTATCAGCGATAGGATCTCGAAACCAAGTGGACGTCCGTCTGGCTACGACCCCGAGTGGTACGGCCCCGCTTCCAGACGGTGGTCTACCTGAACCCTCCCGCTCGTTCGTACCATCGACGTCATAGGCATGGTGAAGGATCCTGCCCGCATCCGAGGTCGGCGACCGTCAGCCCTTCCGTGACTCCCGCGCCCTTAATTGCCTCCGCGTCCTGCCACTCTGAAACTCTCCTTCATGCTGGTAGGCATGCGTCATTCTGTCGCTTCTTGACTCCATCTTCGTCGTCTATCAGCGCTTCGGTCCCCTTCCGAGGCTGGAGATGGTACCAGACGCCTATGGGGCATCTCTCTTGCCCGCATCGGCTATCCTTCTGTTAACGACCTTTTCTCCGTGCCGTCCTTCCCTCACCTGCCCAGTCTGACATTTCTCGCCATTCTCCCTCCGAGAGCCGCGTTCGACAGTATCCGACTCACACGACAATCAGGTCCAATCACTTTCAGAGCTCGCCGCCCTGACCCGGAACCAGATTGATAAGCCACGGCTCCCGGTCTCCTGGCAGTTGCTCACTTCGGAGGCTTCTGCTACCTCATGCAGCTCATGCGGATGCAGTGAGAGTTCATGCGAGACCTGCTCCGCGCCAGAGCAGTGTTCTAATTGCGTCGGATGCTGCTGTCCGGAGAGCCATGTGGAATGGAGGAAGGGGAGGCTCAGGAGGGCCATCTCCATCGAATACCTTGGCTCGCTTTGGATGACAGCCGAGATATCAGGCTCTATTGTCATTGGCGCCGTCTCAGGGAGCTTCGCGCTCCTCGCGTTTGGGGGTGACAGCGTGGTCGAACTTTTGTCAGCGATCGTAGTATTCAGCCATCTCAACGGAGACGTCGCCGGTTCAGCCGGGTTGGGAAGAAGGACAGCCCTGGCAGCCACCGTCATGCTCTTCGCCTTGGTGCCGACGGTCAGCGTCGGCGCGGTCTACTCGTACATGTCAGGCTTCAGGCCAGAAGGCACATTGTTAGGAATGGCCATCGCCGTCGGAGCGGTCCTTGTCATGCCGTACCTTTGGCTGGAGAAGAGAACGATTGGGCGGGAGACAAGATGTCTCCCGCTCTCCGTCGACGCCGTTGCTTCGGCGACTTGTTTCTTCATGTCGTTGGCTCTACTCGCCGGCCTAATCGCGGAGTTCTACTTCGGGTTGTGGTGGGCTGATTACCTCGCCACCGCGGTGATACTCGTGTTTGTAGCGAGAGAAGGAGTTGAGTCATATCGGGAGATTGGGATGGTTGGGTACCCCTCCGTGGTCAACCCACGCCAGCCGTGAGTCACTACCGTCAGATCAGGCTACG
Organism: archaeon; assembly: GCA_021786575.1. Lineage (GTDB taxonomy): Archaea > Thermoproteota > Nitrososphaeria > Nitrososphaerales > Gagatemarchaeaceae > UBA183. The sequence continues at coordinate 6,500 of JAJYMY010000001.1, read as the reverse complement.
CTTCATCGAAATCGCCATGGTGGGCGGAAACTGCCTCTTCGCGTCTCTGCTCGTTCACCAAGCTCCTCTTACATGAAGGGTTCTATGCCAATCGTGGAAACAGGAGCGCGAAGGCTCCGTCATTGAGCTAAGACCCGCCAGTTCTGCTTGTGAGCCTGCCTGGTTTGGCGTAACTGACTGCTCGTCACGCCTGTCTTTTGCCATTGCAGGGCGGGGTTGCGAGTACGGGCCCGAACCCTTCCCGAACGCCTGCATCGTTGCGCGATGAGTTGCTACTCCCTCGTGTCTCGGGGTTGGGGATGTCTTCGACCTCGTCCTTCTCTGGTTGGTCGATGACACCATTATCCCTTGCTGTACCCATCATCCTTTGCGGCGTCTCATGCAGACGTAAGGGACGTTACCCTCTGCGTTATCCTGTTACTTTCAAATGAGGCCTCGATGTGCCTTGGTCTATGGTCGATGCGGTGGAAGGCTCTTCCGGACCGAGCTTACGTCGTTACCCCCCTACCTCCACGCATGCGAGGGGGTCACGTGGGAGCGCCCGCTTTCCATGAGCCGTTTCTCCGTGAGTTTCCCTCCCTTGACTTCCCAAATGGCTCTTCCTCTGGTCATGATGTGTACTGGGGGAACGGACAAACTGATTGTCCTCCACGCCGGTGCGCCCTGCGAACGGCCATATCCGAGGAACCCCGCACCCTGACGTCGGCCTTCACGAAGGCCTGAAGGGAGTCAACTCTACCTAACCGCGAGCACGCTCGACGCGGCCAGACCCGGTCAAGGTGCGACCTGCGAAGGCCCTCCGCGCATGAGGCGATGTATCAGCAGGCAACGCGTGCCCTATGTTAAAATCGGTCCCAACGCGGGCTCTCCTCCAGAGGCGTCTTGAACGAGTCTGGCGAGGACGACACCTTCGAGCACGTCGTCCTGGAAGAATCTGACGGGAGTGGCAGCCCCCCGCGCCCAAAGGCAGCGCCGGACCTCCCAATCTTCTCAGTTCTCGATTCGATCGACTTCTCTGACCACTTCGTCCTCCTGGGGGAGGTTGGGACAGGAAAGAGCACCGTGGTCCCAATCCACGAATTCGAGAGGTCGGGGAGGTCTCGGCAGGTCATCGTCAGGGAGCCGTCGAGAGCGTCGTGCAACGCTCTCTACTACTCTCTGGAGGCCTTGCACCCAGAGGTCAAGGAGCACCTGGCTGTCATTACGAAGGACACGAAGGTCAACGTAGGCGGGATGATCAAGATCGTCACCGATGGCGTCCTCATCAGGATGTTGGCAGACCGCTCCGTCACAGATACCTCGATTTACTTCGACGAAAGTCATCAGATGACCTCACAACTGGAGCTCTGCATGTCCTTGGCGAAGAAGGGAGAACATGAGGCGAAGAACCTGTTCAGGGTGATGAGCGCGACCATCGATCCAAAGGAATTCCTGCGCTTCCTTGGAATCTCTAAGCTTCACTCTGTCAGTGGTAAGAGGTACCAGGTGAGCCTCGAAGTGGAGCAGGTCCGCAACCTCGACGCCATGTTCGACACCCTCTCAAGATACTTGTACGCGCAACCCAAAGACGAATCCTGGCTGGTCTTCCTCCCCACGAGGCGGCTCGTAGAGAAGTATGCGGGAAGCTACGGGGGGGTGTACATCCACGGGGGGCTGGATGGCTCTGAGGTGAACAAGATCCAGCGGAGGGCGGAACGAGAAAGGAGTCTGAAAGTCTTCGCCACCAACGTCATCGCCTCGTCAGTGAACATATACCTGGACAACGTACTGATATTCAACGACGTCATCAGCAGCAAGGACAACTTGGGCCAGAAGACACTCAAATACGGCAAGCTAGACAACAATTCGCTCCTCCAGATGATGGGGAGGGTCGGCCGGTTCAAGCCGGGCCGGGCGGTCATACTCACCAGCACGCCGGTCCCGAAGAGGATTGATCCGGCCCCTGTCCACAAGGACCTCGAGACGGAGACCCCTTTCGACCTTGTCCTCCTTATGGCCAAGTACGGCCTTGACCTCTCCAGTCTAGAGTTCATGTCGAGGGTGAACCACAAGGAGGTAGGGTTCGCGGAGGACTGGCTGGCGAGCATAGGAGCGATAAGGCTCAGCCCGCGGGGCATCACCCGGAAGGGCTCGCTGATGAGCGAAATCCCCTACGACCCAGACTTCGCGCACCTAATCTCAGACGCGCTCGTCATGAACGACTACGAAATGGCTGGGTTCTTCTTAGCTTCCGGGGCCTTCGGGGACTCGCTCAACCATGCCTACAAAGTTGACTACGAGCGCTCTGCCCAGCAGTTCCTTTACAGGATGGACAGGTCCAGCGAGCTCAACATCAAGGCACATCTCCTGAAGATGTACTCCGAAGACGCGGACGGCTCCTTCAAGGCGAAGATGTCCGCCAACGGCATCTTCCCGCGGTTCGTGGAGGAGGCCTGGAAGAACTACGGGGCTGCGTGTGGATCTCTGAACGACCTTCTCCTCGCTTCTAAGAAAGAGCCAATCCCTCCGAAGGTCGTCGTGGACCCTGACCCGGCGCTACTCGAGACCTATTTGTCAGATTCCCTTTCCTTCGAGAGGTACGACTTCCACGAGAAGGGCGGATATGACCTCAGGAACCTCGCCATCGAAGATAGATTCTACGCCCGGGGGGTGACGATCAACTCTAGGAAGATACTCTTCGACGTGGTCGCCCTTAGCGCACGAACTCGCCACCGCCGCAGTGTAAGATAGCAGCCGGGGATCAGGTCCATCAAGGCGGTTCCTCCGACTCGGTGCGTCAGATCCCTCAGTTCGGGACAGCAGCGTGAACGCCAGAACCTGAGTCAGAGACAGTTAAATCACGTCTCGAACCCGTCAGAAGGGTGGTCGTGGACCTTCACGAGGACATAGGTTACTATTACTTGACGGGAGGCTCCAAGCCGTTTTCGGAAAACATGCGTGGGCGCCAGGCTGACTTGCCCAAATACAGGAAGGCAGGGATGTCCATCGTCATAGGCTCGATCTTCCCGCTCCTCGGGAGCCTCAATCTGAGGAAGATAGCCGCAATGGAGGAGATGTATGGGCGATGGTCCTCCTCTTCCGCCCTCGTGTCCCCTCGGGACGTCGCCATCGAACTGATCAAGATATATTACGCTCTAGAAAAGATGCACCAGAAGGACCTCAGGATAATCAGGACCAGGGAGGATATGGAGTCTCTCGGAGACCGTGTCGGGATTGTCCTCCACATCGAAGGGTGCGAAGCCCTCGGAGAACCTGAGGACCTCGAGGTCTTCTTCAACCTCGGAGTCCGTTCCATCGGGCTCACCTGGAACTATGACAACAAGTTCGCAGCATCGTGCCTCTCGTCCAAGGACTACGGACTCACCGGTGAAGGAGAGGCACTGGTAGCGCTGGCGGGCAAGCTCGGCGTGATGGTCGACCTTTCCCACGCTTCGCCGAAGACATCATCTGACACGTTGAGCGTATCCGTCCTCCCCCCATTTTTCAGCCACTCCAACTCCGCAGCCGTGCAACCTAATCAAAGAAACATCTCGGACGACCTGATACGTGAGACCGGAAGGAGAGGGGGGATAGTTGGGCTCACATTCATCCGGAGCTGTATCGGTCCTCCTTTCACGGCCGCCAGGCTCACGGACCACGCCAAGCGTTTCGCGAGGGTCGGCGGCGAAGCCGCGGCTGCTCTGGGGACCGATTTCCTCGGGATGTCGAGCGCCCCTGAGGGGATGGGCGACGTCTCAAAGGTGGGAAAGTTCAGGAGGTCTCTTGTCGAAGCTGGGATGCCTTCTGCCCAAGCGGACAGGATCATGCACGGGAATGCCCATAGGTTCATCCTCGACCGCTCGACGTACTGGTAAAGCGCCACCTCGGCATCTCTTTTAACCTGATGACCGCAACTCTTCCCGTGGTAGCCTTCGACGGCCAAAGGTTCGACGACCTTGTCTTTGCGAAGATGAGCGAGACAAAGATTCCCAGCGTGTCCGCCGCAATCATTGAGGACGGAGAAGTGGTGCATTCTAGAGGGTTCGGCTGGAAGGACGCCGCTGGGGCCAGTCCCGCGACCCCACAGACCCTCTATGGCATAGGCTCTATCACGAAGTCCTTCGTGGCGCTAGCCGTCGGCAAACTCGTGGAGTCAGGCAAGATGGATTTCCACGACCCGGTCACCAAATTCATCCCGTTCAGGCAAAGGGCGTTCGAAGGGGTTGAGGTGCACCACCTCCTCTCTCACACGAGTGGGATCCCCGGCTTAGGCTCGCTGGAGGTCATCCTGTTCAGCGCGTTCAGGGAGTACCACCACTGGCTCCCCATTGCCAGTTTGGACGACATGCTTTCTTTCCTCGACGGCGTCGACGATTGGGCCGTGTCGAGGCCGGGCGGGAAACTACACTACCTGAACGAGGGGTTCGTCCTCCTGGGCGAGATAGTCTCGAGGGTGAGCGGCCACCACTGGTTCGAATACCTAAAGTCTGACGTCTTGGCGCCGCTGGAAATGAAGAGGACGTTCCTCGACAGATCGGAGGTTTCAGCCGACGTCGACGTCGCCACTCCCTATGCAATAAGAGGGGCGAAGGTGTCCCCAACCCCAGTCCCCTATGGGAGCGGCGCGGCTGGCGGGATCATGAGCTGCGCCGCTGATCTTTCGAACTATGTGTCCATGCTTATCGACGGAGGCGAGTTCAAGGGGAAGCGGGTGGTCGCAGAGGACATCCTTTCAAAGATGGAAACGCCCTACGCGAAGTGGCCCGTCGAAAACTATGGGGGGGACTCCTATGGTTACGGTCTTATGCTGATTCCTGACTTCCACGGGCACAAGGTCGTCCGCCATGGAGGCTCGTTGGACGTCTACACCTCCGACATGGAGTACGTCCGTGATGCCAGGTCAGGAGTCGTGCTGCTGTCGAACGGCACCGGCTATAGTATGGGTCTGCTAGGGATGTCCGCGGTGTCACTCATGTTGGGGGTCGACCCTGCGGAACTGAGAGCGGTCAAGTTGGAAACCATGCTTAGGAAGCTCGAGGGTCAGTACAGGACTTACAAGGATACGCTGGTCGCCGAGGTGAAGAGGGTTGGGAGCTTCCTCATGCTTTCGGGCGAAGACATAGGCAACAACATAGTACTCGTCCCGGAAGGCGAAGAAGGGGGCGAGGCCCGGTTCTTCACCATCGAAGGGGCTGCGAGGATGGAGGTCGCCTTCAGTTTCGGCCCGCACGGGGTGGAGATGTTCTTCGAGAGGTACAGGTATCGGCGGTCTGGCCCCTTGCCGCCACGCGTCGAGACCATGTGGCCGAGTTGATGGCATGCCAAAGGTCGTGGTCACCGGGGGCAGCGGGAAGGCTGGGAAGGCATGCGTAAGGGAGCTAAAGGCCCACGGATATGATGTCTTCAGCGTGGACAGGGTGAAGCCGGCTGAAGAGTTCTGCCCGTCCATACAGGCAGACCTCGCTGACTACGGCCAGGCCCTAGACACGCTCTCTGCGGTCGAGCGTTGCCCCCACGAGGTCGAGGGGGTAGTGCACCTCGTCGCCATCCCTGACTCCAGGGTGTTCACCAATTCTGTGACCTTCGAGAACAACGTGATGAGCACTTACAACGTGTTCGAGGCGTCGACCAGGCTCGGGGGATCAAGAACCTGGTGTGGGCCTCAAGCGAGACGGTCCTGGGAATCCAGTTCGACGTCCCGCCTCCATACGTGCCTGTGGACGAGGAGTATGCCGGGCGGCCTGAAAGCGCCTACTTGCTGACCAAACTCGTGGGTGAAAGGATTGCCGAGGCGTACTGCAGGTGGGACCATGAGCTGAAGATAGTAGGCTTGCGCTTCTCGAACATAATGGAACTAAAGGACTATGCCACCTTCGGGGAATTCCAGGGTGACCCGACCCTCCGTAAGTGAAACCTCTGGGGGTACATAGACGTCAGGGACGCCGCGCAGGCAGTTCGCAGGGCCCTCGAGGCGAAAATCAAGGGCGCGGAGGTTTTCATAATAGCAAACGCAGACACTGTGATGTCCTCAAGCGACGAAGAGGTCCTGCGCGCGGCCTTCCCAGGCGTCCCTGTGAAGAAGAGGCTGTATGACAACTAGACCCTCCACTCGATAGAGAAGACACGGAACGTGCTTGGTTTCGTCCCTGAGTACAGCTGGCGAGATCAGGTGGGCTAGGCGGGTCGTGCGTCTCGATGGGCCAGGACGCGCTCCTTGCCACGATACGCAGGCGCTAGCCGTCCCACGCCTGTTCCTCGAAGCAAGCGCTGGACGAGCCTGGCTCTAGGGGGGTATGATGCTCACTGCCATGGACCGTTCAGCAGGGACCCAAGGCGGAGACGCCAGGCATCCCGGCCCGAATACGTGCAGCTCGACGGGGTGATTAGGCGCGGAAGCCATATGCGTTGCGCCGTCTCCTCCCAGGCCAGGGGGACGCGCCACCTGGCGAAACCTCCGACGAGGCCGCTCAAATCAGTGCGGCCAAGGACGAGTCAGATGGATTGGCCACCCTGGGCCAACG
>JAJYMY010000002.1 GCA_021786575.1 archaeon | reverse complement strand
GAGGCCGGATGGCGCAAAGCGTCCTCCATGCCGAGGGCGGGCGGGGACTACGTGTGGCAGAGCAGGGTCCTGAACCCAGCGGTCGGCTTCGCGGCTACTTTCAGCGCCTGGGCGGTCTGGCAGTGGTTCTTCTCGGCGTTCCTCGGGTCGGTGATGGTGGAGCTTTGCCTTCAGCCCCTCTTCGCTGACCTCGCTCGCGCGACCGGGGTCGCGGGATACGCCTCCTTGGCTGCGGAGCTACAGTCTCCCGCGGCGACTTTCGTAATCACCGCGGCCATCCTCCTGCTGGGGCTGTTCGTGGCAGCCCGCGGGGTGAGGTTCTACGTGAAGGTGCAGTACGTCCTATTCGGAGGAGCGCTGCTCTCGCTCCTGACGATGCTCGGCCTGCTCATCGCGAGCACCCATCAGGACTTCGTCAGCGCCTTCAACGCCGCCGTATACTCGTATGACAGCGCGATAGGGCCGAACGCATACCAGGTCATCATCAACGCTGCCAGTCAGAGCGGGGTAGCGCTGGGGGAGAAGTTCAGCGGATATGAGACGATTACCCTCTGGGCCATCGCCTGGCTGTCGCTCGGGTACGCGGGATGGTCCATCTACAACCTCGGCGAGATCAAGCGGGCAGGGAACCTCAGGCTGCAGCTCTTCCAGATCGTGGGGTCCTACCTCGCCATAGGCGCCCTCTGGGCCCTGACCTGGTACACCTACTCTGGGACGGTCGGCCTAACGTTCATCCATGCCTTCAACGGCCTCTGGTTCGGCAGCACCCCCGGCCCCGTCGGGGCCGTCCTGAACGTCGTGCCTGACCCTTTCTTCCCATACATCATCAGCCTCCTGTCAGGGGACCCGCTGGTCCTAGTGGTGATCTTCGTAGGCATGATGATGGGCATTTTCCAGGTGGTTCTGATCGTCTATTTCGCGAGCACGAGGATCATGCTCGGGGCAGCGATGGACAGGGTCCTTCCGAGCAGGGTCTCGTCGGTCAGCCCCAGGTCTGGGGCCCCCGTCGCCGCCTTGCTGGTCTCGTTTTTCGGGAGCCTGGTCTGGCTTTACTTCGTGATCTATCACTTCAACGCGATAGGGTCGTACGTGGCTTCGGCTGGGTTCGGGACTGAGATAGCATACCTTCTCATCTGCGTCACAGCCATAGCGTTCCCGTTCAGGTTGAAGGACGTGTACGACTCATCCCCAATCAGCAAATACAAGGTCTGGAGGATCCCGGCCATCTCCGTGGCGGGCGCCCTCGCCCTTGCTTTCAACGTCTTTCTCGCGTACGAGTACGTCGCGGGACCCAACCTTTTCCTCACTTACCCTCTTCTGCAGTCGGACGAATTCGTCCTCGGATTGGTGGTCGTATGCATGGCGATCTACTTCGTCTCGAAGTGGGCAAGGAGGAGGCAGGGCATGGACCTTGGGCTCTCTTACAGGCGCTTACCCCCCGAGTGACGGAGACGACCGGTTGGATACGTCGTGAGGAGCCCCAAAGATCGAAATGCCTGACCCCTCGACCCGCCGCCTGCTGGTCGCCGCGCCGCAAACAGGCGAGGGCCCCGTCTTGTGCCGCCGCGACAAGAATCCTGGGAAGGGAGTGGCCGCCCGCCTGAGGACCGCCGGGACGAGTGTCCCTGGTGAGAAAGAGACGGTCAAGGGTGCGCCTGGAGCGCGCCGAGCAGAGAGTTCACGAACCTGTAGCACTTGAGCTTCGCGACGTAGAAGCCCAATAGGACGAGGATGACGAGCTCCATGGTGGCGAAGGAGAACGTAGAGGCGTAGACGAGGAGCGGGACGAGGGCAGCCCTTTCACGCCTGGGTGAGGCCAGCAGCCGGGCCGCGTGATAGAACGTCCAGTCCCTGGACCTCTTTACCTGTGCCCGCGATTTGTGCCTCCAGCCGTCTATGGCCCGCCTCGTGGAAGCAGTCTTCACCTTCAAGCCTTCTTCGACCCCTGTGCCGTTGTGGCGGGGCGCGGTGCTTTATCCATTGTTGACACGGACGCCGGTCACGCCGTGACGAGCGTGGAGCCGCCCGAGGCAGCTCACAATCTGCGATGACGACGGATGGCGCGCCCCGGCCAGTGCAGACATCAGGCTCTCGGGCCTTCGATGCACACCCTCCTAGCGGTCCACGTTCTGGCCGGGGTGGCAGGCTGACCCGGGGCGAATGCAATCTGGCGGTCGTTGGGGAGGAGTCAAGGCCGGACGCGCGTGGACGATGCGAGACCTGTCAAATATCGTCACCGTCGAAGTTGCGCACGATAGCCCGGCTAGGATTTGCACTCGCATGGGTTCGAATCCAGACGGATATGACCTGAATCACGTTGAGGCCGGGCGCTGGCCGAACAGTTTCGACCAGGCCCTGAGAATCCCCCGAATTCGCATTGCACCACCCTTATATCGTGGTATTAATACGACGCTAATATGGTCAAGGCGATAGTGGAGATAGATAAGGAAGCGAACGAAGTGATTAACCTCCTGAAGGCGCAATATGGCCTCAACGACAAATCAGAAGCAATCAACGAGATGGCGAAGCAGTACAAAGCTCTGGTCTTGGAGTCACCAATCAGGCCAGAGTACCTTGCGAGGCTCGAGAAGATAAAGGCGGAGCCTATAATCAGGATTGGGAGCATCTCGGATTTCAAGGCAAGATACGGACTGAAATGATTGTACTCCCTCGAGACTAGGGAGCACGTGGACAGGATATTCCGAAAGCTTGTGAAGAGGGACCCTCGCCAGATGGAGATTCTGGGCAAGAAAATCCAAGAGATATTAGAGGACCCGCACAGGTTCAAACCGATGCACTTTCCCTTGTCCGGGATGAGGAGGGTCCACTTCGGCAGCTCCGTCCTCCTGTATTCCATTGATGAGCAAAGGAAGACCGTCGTTCTCGAAGACTATGAGCATCACGACAGGGTCTACAGGGGGTAGCTCTCGCCAGGATGTCGATTGTCTCGGTCTCATTGGTCCGATGCCCCACTTGAGTCTCTTCAAGACTTGGCTTCGCTATGCAAGAGGGTACCTCGTTCGATTTAGCCAGGCTGGTAACCCGAATTGAAACCCCGGCGCGACCGTGGATTAATGTGGCACCACCCCTCATTACTCATGCCATTCAACTAACTACGAAAACTGCATCTCGGTATGAGCGTGCTCAACATAGCGCATTCTTTCTGCCGAGGGTCAATATACCTGGATGAGGAGCTCTGGGCGTGCACATCTCCAAAGAGACCCGGAGGCGTTTCGTGCTTGGCCTTCAGGGCCTCTGGCCCGGAAGGCGATGGAAGGGGCTGGAAGGTGCACGTGAGGCTCTCTCCGCGTGCCGGCGCATCAGGGTGGATCCCCTCGATGTCGTTGGGCGCGTCCAGGATCTGACCTTCGCGAGCAGGGTAGAGGGATACCGGCGAGACCACCTTGACTTGCTGCTCTACAAGGAGCGGGCGGGATTCGAGCACGGGGGAGCTGTGTCAATCTACCCGAAGGATCTGCTCCGCCTCCATTGGTCATGGGTTCAGAACGAGGGACTGCCGAAGCGATGGGAGAGTTGGCACGCCAAGAACAAGAAGCTGACTCAAAGGGTTCTGCGAGAGATTAAGGAGCGGGGCCCGCTGGAGTCCCAGGAGTGGGCAGGCGGGGAGCGGGTGGAGGACTACCGCTCGAGCCATGCCGAAGGACTCGCGCTCTACGTCCTCTGGAGGCACCTGGACATACTCGTACATCATCGCGAAGGGAACCGTAAGTTCTACGACCTGGCCGAGAAGATGTTCGGGCCGCTACGCGAGCCACTGTCGGAGCAGTCTACTCTGGAAGAGATGGCTCGGGAGACGCTGGGCTGGCTTGGGTTGTCGGGGGCCGAGGGTGTCCCGTACATCAGAACGACGGAGGAAGGCAGAGGCAGATCCAAGCTGACGAAGCGACAGCTGCGGCAGAGGCTGGTCGACGACGGCCGACTCGCGGAAGTCCAGGTCGAGGGAGAAAGGTTGACTCCCGTCGTGAGGGCGGAACAGATGCCACTGCTTGAGGAGGTGAGCCAGGGCGCCATCCCCAGGTCATGGAGGCCTCTAGAACCCGAGCCAGAAGCGACATTCCTTGCGCCTCTCGATGTGGTCGTAGCGAACGGTCGTTCACAGGTTATCTTCGGCTTCGAATACCTCTGGGAGGTGTACAAGCCTGCCGGCAAGAGGCGGTGGGGTTACTACGTTCTTCCTGTGCTTCTTGGAGACCGGCTCGTTGGAAGAATCGAGCCCGCCTTAGCAAAGGACACGAACCGTCTTATCATACAACGAGCTTGGTGGGAGGAAGGGGTCAACCTTCAGGACGTGGCACGGCCGTTTGCTCGTGGCATCGCACGCTTTGCCGAGTTCCTCCAGACGAAGGAAATCGCTTTTGGGGACGTCGGTCCGTCATCGTTACAAGCTTCGCTCAGACGCGAGGTCAGACTGGCGCTGAAGTAAGAATCTTCAGTCGCAGGCGTCTGATACTCGGTGAGCAGAGAGAGTTTCCAGCTGCGTGCGTTAACGGGAGCCGGGGCGACCGCATTTCGAATTATCGTCCAATCGAAGGGGAGAACGGACAACCGCCGTAGTGGGGCTTCGCTGGACTGGCAGGAATATTGCCCTATTCACCAAGCGGAGTTCATTCTGTGGTATTACAAACTAGCCCAGCTAGGAATACGTAAGGGTTAATCCTATCCGTGCGCGTCCGGGGTCTTAGCTTACAATGGACGCTTGTCGGAGGTTATCCTGACCTCATTCGACGCCATAAGCACAGACTAGTCTATTGCCTTTCCACTTGTCACTCGGTCCCGAGTTTGACGGCGAGAAACTCCCCTTTTCCCACACGAAGTACCTGGGAGATGAACCGACCAGACTCGCGGACCCGTGCGAAGAAGTCGACCAGCTCTTCAGGTTTCGGTTCGATGGCGTTATCGAGTATCAGAACCCCTCCGGGCTTCAGAACACGGTCGACAGCGTCCCAATAGGCAAGATACTCGGTGCGCTCTGCGTCCATGAACACCAGATCGAATGAGCGCGAGGGGAGGGTCCCCAGGAAGGATTGAGCGTCAGCGAGGTGCAGGTCCACGAGATTCGAAAGTCCACTGACCTCTATGTTCTTGCGGGCCATCACCTCCTTCTCGGGTGACACTTCCACGGATACGACCTTCCCCTCCTGTTGCAGGAGCGCTTCAGCAATCCACATCGTGGAGTATCCGTTCGACGTTCCGATTTCAAGCACCCTCTTGGCTCCTACCGCTCGGATCAATATGGACAGAAACAACCCCGTATCAGGGGTGATGTTCAGCATCCGCTTGCTGCGTTCTGACGTCTTCAGGTCGTGTGTTTCTCCAGATTCGTGAAGCTCCCTTAGCAGCCTCGACAGTCTGTCTTCCATCTAGCTCGAGCCCGCCTCCGGAATCGTAGTAAGCAACCGGGACACGGGAAGGGGCGGAGGCATTAAGCATGACGTGCGCGGCGTCAAGCCCCGCACGAAACAATCTAGATGGGATTGCCCTGGGCGCTGGAGGAATAGCCCGGCTAGGCTACGGCCTTCCTAGTTCCGTATCCGTGTTGAACTTCGCTTTTTGCCTATCCTCTTCTCCCTCTTTCTTTGGAGTTTGACGTATTTCCTGCAGTCTCCGCAGACAGTAGTCAGCAGGGTACTGCTCGCCGCGTAGATCCAGGCGTCTTTCTTGGGGACCACGAACCCTCTCCTGACACAGGGCTGCGTCACCTTCAGGTAGCAGATGTCGACTTCTACGTCTGCGAGGGTCGGCCTGGCCTGCCTGCCCAACTGTAGGGCCATCGGTCGACTTGCTTTAGAGATTGTGCTACCAAACGGCAGCTGCTTGTCCCCCCTTAACTCGGAAGGCGACTTTCAGCAAAAGCCAAGAAGGTGGATGCGTTTTATATAGGATTACAAATCATGAGTCAAGTGGAATGGATGCACTGGATATTGCAGTGAGAGGCTTTCTGATGCCAGTCTACGCACTGGTGGACGGGGTGATGACTTACACCGTCAATCAGGTGGTTATCGCTTTTCAGAATGCCTCCCAAACCATCACGAACGGGGCGAACTCATCTGGTCTACCATCGTATGCCATAGTTCCAATCTGCTTTGCCATAATGGGATTCATGATGACCGCATCTGGTTACTTCCAAGACTTGTCGGGTTACTTGCGGGGAGCAGCCTATGGTCTGAGCTATCCGATCCGGGCAATTGTTTATCGTTTGGAGTAATCATAGGTTTGACGTTGTTCTGGAATGCTATCGGTGGGGTCACCGTTGGAGGAATAGGTTCTGATGCTATCATTTCCTCGGTAGCCTCGATTGTCATTCTGATAGTCACCGCCCTTTACAGCGTTTTGTCCTGAGCCCCTCTTCGTCGGGATAGTCTCCAGTCTAGGGCCATCGGGGTCCAGGCGATCAGGAGGTAGGAGCCCAAACGACATCACCTTTGTCAATCCCAAAAGTCTAAAGCCGCTATTCGCTTAATTCACGCCCCGCCCGTCCTCTAGCGGGATGCTGGATCCTCTCGTTCTGCGGAAGTCAGCAACCTGCTATGGAGGAAGGTAATCTGATTGAAAGTCCTCTTGGACACTAATATTGTGATACACCGGGAGACAATGGTCCCGCTTCACAAGGGTATCGGCCAGCTTTTCCGTTGGTTGGACAATCTGAACTACAAGAAGTTCATCCATCAGGTAACTGTGGACGAGATTAACAAGCTGACGAACGAAGAAAAACTCAGAGGATACTCGGTTAAACTCCAGAGCTACAACATACTTCCGACGACCGCAAATCTTGACCCCATCGTTGCTGTGATCTCAAAGAAGCATGACACATCTTCCAATGACGTAAATGACACCAAACTGCTGAACGAAGTATATTGCAAGAGGGTCGATCTTCTGGTAACGGAAGATCGGAAGATTCACCAGAAGGCAGTAGAACTAGGAATTGCGGACAGGGTCTTCACAATAGACGGGTTCTTGGAGAAGGTAACTTCAGAGAATCCTCAGATCAAGGACTACAGGGTGCTCTCCGTCCGAAAGGACTACTTTGGGGCCGTAGACATAAACGATGAATTTTTCGATACGTTCAAGGAGGACTACAAGGGATTTGGCGATTGGTTCAACCGCAAATCAGACGAAGCGGCTTATGTTTGTAGACAAGATGGCAGAATTGTCGCGTTTCTGTACCTAAAGGTCGAGGGCGAGAACGAGCCATATCCTGACATTCAGCCAAGCTTCCCCAGAAAGAGAAGGCTCAAAGTCGGCACGCTGAAAGTCACTCTAAATGGATACAGACTTGGTGAAAGACTCCTCAGGATCATATTCGACAATGCTGTACTCTTCCGCGTTGACGAGATATACCTGACAATCTTCCCCAAAGATGTAGAACAGGAACGCCTGGTAAGTCTCCTTGGTGACTTCGGTTTCTATCTTCATGGAACAAAGAGGTCAGAGTCTGGCGAAGAGGAAGTTTACGTCAGGGACTTCGCTCCAAGGGCCTCTCTAGCCGAGCCCAAACTAACATACCCATACATGTCAAGAAAGTCTGCGAAGTTCCTGGTTCCAATCTGGCCTGACTACCACACAAGCTTACTTCCGGATTCGATTCTGAAGACCGAGTCACCTAAGGACTTTGAAGAGAACGAACCGTTTAGAAACGCGATCGCAAAGATCTTCATCTCGAGATCGATAGAGAGAGGGCTCAAACCTGGAGACGTCATCGTCTTCTACAGAACGGGTGGGTACTACAAGAGCGTAGTCACTACGTTAGGTATAGTGGATGAAGTCATCACATCTATCGAAGATGAAGCACACTTCGTCAGGTTGTGCCGCAAGAGGAGCGTGTTTTCTGACCAAGAACTGAGGAGCTATTGGAACATGCGACCAGACATCCGCCCGTTCATCTTGAACTTTCTGTACTCGTACTCATTCCCCAAGCGAATAAACCTTAAGCGTCTAATCGAATTGGGGGTGATACGCGACGTAGAATCTGCCCCAAGAGGTTTTACGAGGATTTCGGATGAAGCATTTGGAAAGATACTGCGGGAGACGGCAAGCAACGAAAGTCTTGTTGTCGATTAAGCCAGAGTACGCTGAACGAATATTCTCTGGAAAAAAGAGATATGAGTTCCGCCGCTCCATTTTCAAGAGCCGTAGAGTCACCCATGTTGTTGTCTATGCTACATCACCAGTGAGGATGGTGGTGGGCGAGTTCGAGGTCGCAGACATAATACACGACGATGTTGAGTCGCTATGGAAAGTGACTGGGTCGGTAGCAGGGATTTCCGAAAGTAAATTCTTTGACTATTTCTACAGCAAGGGCAAGGGCTATGCTATCCAAATCGGAAAGACAAAGAGATACACTCCTTCGCTCTCTCTAAAGAGGGAGTACGGTCTTACCCCACCACAGTCTTTTGCATATCTTCACTAGTGTTAGGTAAGCCCAGACTAACGGTTAGTTCTCAGCCTCACTGGTCCACAGACTGAAGGAGACTCGGATGCCCGAGGTCGGGTTCTTTTTGGGAGTCGGGAAGCTTCCGCTAAGGCGTATCCATTGGCCCTCCTGACGATGTGGCATGAGAAGGAAGCCGGATACCCAGCGATAGAAAGGACTGACTATTGGGATCACGCGGTCTACACACCGAGAGAGCCACTGGTGAGATTACTCCCCATCCTTTTCAATCACTCCACTGTCCTCACGAAGGGGGTTACGCAAGCGTCGGATGCAGCATTGGCACTCGACAGCGACTAGCTTTCGAGTCTCAAGACCATTGGAACCTCAACCGTCTGGCTAGAGTCAAGCCCGCCCTGCGTTTAGCCCTCGTAAAGCCTTCCTTCGGCATCGTTCGCCTTGATGTGCACCGCCAGATTTTGAAGGCCACGGACCCCAGTCGGATACACTTTCAACCTGTTCAGACAAATTTGCTTAACAGAAGTAGCGTGGTTCTGTCAAGAAGTCGGATCCTCACCCCCAAAATCTGGGTTGTCAAGTTTCGGCTCCTTCCTTCCTAAAAGGGTGGGAGGAAGGTCTTCTATTTCTCCTTCTCCTCAGGAATGACCCGAGAGTGGTTCAAGTGTAAATAATGGTCGTCACGCCAATCAGGACTAGGTTGGAGTCAGAGTTCGAGACGATTGGTTTTGATTCGATTCTGTTCAGACGATCTTGGATTGAGAGACGGCTGAGCGAAACGGAACCTAACACTGCCGAGGATGTGACGAAAACATTCGTGTCTCCATTAGGATGCGGGGTCCTTGTGTCAGATTTCAAATCCTTCAGAGGAGAGTTTGTCAAGGCATTCTCATTCCAAGCAAGCGAATTCAAGATCCACCTCCCTTTCCTTTTCGTACCTTCTAGCGTTCTAATTGGCATGGTTGGCCTTCCCAAGACCATAGCGTTTGTGGACCGACTGCTCCATCAGATAGAGAAGAGAATCTCGGCGGTCCACGCCTCCTTTGTAACATTGCCTGTCCTGTTGGACCCAACAGTGAGGGTTGGCGGGCTGCTCTCGCCGTCCAAAGACGAGTCCGCCAAAGACTACTTGGTTCACCTTCAGAACCCGATGCCATATCTAACTGCGTACAGCTTCAGAGGCAGCAAAATTGGACAAGACTTCACCGGCAGAATGGTGATGGACTCTTTCGAATCAAGCAAGACTCGGGCGTGGGATAGACTGACCGACGCCGAACTTGAGGTCTTCGTTCACGGAGACGAATGCAATCCCCTCGTTTGTACAGCCGACTTGATGTGTTTCTACATCAACTTCAAATTGTATCAGAGAGCGACGTACGACGAACGGAAACTCGATTACAAGAACGTCGCTGAGGTTCTTTCCGAATTTCCTTTCCTGAGTACCATTTATAGGTTCGACCAAGAAACAAAGGAAGCCTTCGTTCACTATAACTACAAGCCGATAGAGTACATGGAGAAAGTCAAACACCCGGTGACCTTCCTGATGTATGATAAGCCGCAGGGTCAGAGCTTGACCCTGAGGGATGTGGTAAGCAAACGGCTTTGGTACTGTGCGGCCAAGAAAGCCTACTCGACCGAGGGCTGCTTCAAGAGGTTCAATTGGGATTCCGACGCGAAATACGTGGACGATGGAGATACAATTGTATGCGTGGGAAGTGAATCAATGAGGGTAGCCCAGACACTAAAAATGGCCGCAAACGTCAAAATTCAGACGGGATTACAGTTCCGGGACGAAATTGAAAAAACTGGAATATAACAGACATAAAGACATGGGACAGTTGTGAACCCCACCAGGTCTGGCAGTGCTCAACGCAGGCCATGGTTGTTGCCATCTTATATTAGGCTTACGTATGAGTAGTCTTTGGGACGGAATGCGATTCTGTCACTTTCCCAGAAAGCTGTTAGTCAACCTCCCATTGTACATGCCGGTCTTGGTGTTGTAACGCAGGATGACTTCGCCGAATCGGGGGGATGGCAGCGACCGGTTAAGTTGAAAGTGGGCGGAGAAGTAGTAGTCGAATTCGGGAAGAACAGAACAAAGTAATGGAACTGTGACTGAACCCAGTGCGAGGGGATGCTTTAGTCGTGGTCTATTATAACCCCGGTGCACCAGCCCCTTTCTCCAGCTGTGAGGTAAACGATGCGGTCAAGTTCAGGAGGTAAGTAGAAGGCACCGAACTAGTTCCGTCAACATGGGGTTCGATGGTTGACCTCTCGTGATACTCGTTCCACGAGTAGATTAGCACCAGCTTCACCTCGGAGCGATGATTAAGGACGAAATTCCATTCAGCCTGGTAGAGACCAAGCTGTAGCGTGGGGTCAAATCTGAGATACCCCTCTTGATAGCCTGACCGGTTGTTGTAGTAGCTGTCGATCCTTGGGACGATTGTGACTTCGCCGTCAGAGGAGATGAAAGGGTTGCCTATGTCGTTGGCAGCATCCACTCCGGGCTGCAGCTGCGACTGGAAGAAGCTCACTGGGGCGTTCCAAAACTGCCAGTCGACTGGATTCGGACGGTTGCCGATAGTCCTCACTGTGAAACGGGTGTCATTGGTTTGAGGATAGATGGGATTGAAGAAGAGCAGGAGGGGGTGCCCCTCCCAGGAGAAGTACCAGTTCGAGTAGGTCGAAGCGAACTGCGAGAACACGTAGTCGTAGACAGAATTCAGAGTGGACTCGTTGAGGTTGTTCCCTCCTTCGAACGCATCAACCATTATCGCGGCCTTGAAAGCGGAGTTGGTCCCCTTGAGGTACCTGAAGAAGTCAAGGGTCGCCTTGTTGATGGCCCCAGCCTCGCCCGTTCTTGACGGCCCCCACCATGAAATCAATGCGAAGCTGATTCCTGCTGACTGCATCTCCTTGACCTGCCACTGGAATGTGGCGTTACTATCCGAAACGTAGTAGCCTATGGCGGGCGTATCCACTACCGCCCCTCCACCGGGGTAGGTGCTGCTGTTCCAACCCGGAGACCCTAGCCCGCCGACCCCGCCCGTGGCGTTGCCGTACCAGAGGTAGAGGAACGCACCGACGGGAACACCCAGGCCACTTGCTTTTGGTCCAGACGCAGGGTAGAAGGAAAGAAAGGCGGCGGTCGATATGATGATGACTGCTACCAGGATCAGTGCCCAGAGCCTACACCTCAAGACGCTTAAGATTCGCTGACCCGACATATCTTGTTTGTGCTACCAATTTGGTATTCGGAACCTGATATCAAGACACTGTGGCACCAATCTGTGATTCCAACTGGTTAACAAAGGAAAGGGCCGATTCTTCAACAGGCCAACGCAGACGGGAGGGAAGAAGTACGACAAGTTCTTCATCTACATTCCCACTGATCTGGCGAAGGACTCCCTCTTCCCGTTCAAAGACGGCGACCTCCTGGAATTCGAGGTCGAAGGCAAGACTCTACGAGTCAAAAAGGGTCGTGCGTCATAACCAACTTCTGTGAGTTCTCAGGCGGAAGAGGCCGATTTGAAATATCGGTAGCCTACAGAGGCCAAATTACGTGCTGTTTGGCAAACGGAGCTCATTTCAAGGTAGCCCGGCTAGGATTCGAACCTAGGTCGAAGGCTCCAGAGGCCCCCATCCTTGACCACTAGACGACCGGGCTGCGATTCTGGTGTCCGACCCCAGTGCCGATAAAAGGGTTCTACCGCCGGCTCCGTCGTTTAGCCACTGCCACTTGATGGGCTGACACGCCGAGCTCCTCCATCACCTCCCCCATGGAACCCAGGGCCTTCCTGAGGGCCTCAGGCTGAAGCGTTCCGAAGTGACCTATCCTGATCATCCTGTCCTTGTCGTCGTAGATCCCCCTCGAAACCATTACGTGGTGCTCGCTCTCCAGCGTCTTCTGTATGGGGCCCGCCTTCCCTTCTTCCACCCAGAAGGACGTGACCGTATCTGCCCTATGGCCTTCCTCCGCCACGAACCTCTGGCCCCACCCCTCTACGCTCGCTCTGGTGATCTCTCCCAGCTTCCTGTGCCTCGCCCACCTGTTTTCGATCCCTTCTTCCTTCGCCTCCAGGAGCGCCTCTCTCAACGCCTGCAGGACCTGCGTGGCTGGCGTGGCCAGGTACATCTTCGGGTCGTCCATCACAGGCTTCCATCGGAGGAGGTTCATGTAGTAGCTCTCTATCGGGCTCTTGCGTTTCTCCATCTTCTCCATGGCGCGCTTGGACACAGCCACGAGCACCGCCCCTGGGGGCCCGGCCAGGGCCTTCTGGGAGGCGGTGAACACGATGTCCGCACCGAGCGAGTCGAAGTCTAGCGGGAGGCCCCCTATGGCGCAGACAGAATCCACAACCGCCGCCACGCCGGCCTTCGCGCATTCTTCGACCAGCTCCCTGACAGGGTTCAGGACAGAGCTGGAGGTGTCGACGTGGGTGATGAAGACCGCGGAGTATTTCGCCTTTCTGAGCTGGCTCCTGAGCGAGTCAGGGTCTGCCGCCTTCCCTCCCGTGAACTCGAGCTTGTCAGCCTTGGCACCATGGACCTGGTTGAGCATGAGCATCCTGTGGCCGAAGTAGCCGTTGATGAGCGTCAAGGTCCGCTCCCCACGCGACACCAGGCTCACCACAGATGACTCCATGCCGATGGTCCCCGACCCGGTGAACACGAACTGGTCCCCCTTCTCGTTCTTGAAGACGTACCTTGCCAGGCCGACCGTCTCCCTGAACATCGAATAGAACTCAGAGCCGACGTGAGGGAGTTGGGGGCCTGCCATGACTTCCCTCACGCGCTTAGACAGGTTAGTCGGACCGGGTATCAACAGGAGGGTGTCGTCCAAGTCAGAAGCGCCCCGCTCGTCTTCGCCCCGGAGCGTAAAAACCCTCTCCCTATCCGATATATTCAAGGATCTCCGAGAGGGAATCTATGTGTATGATCCCCGGGTCAGGGACCCTCGTGGTGTGGGCCAGCATGAATCCGAGCCCGGCCGACTTCAAGAAGGCGAGGTCGTAGATGGTGTCCCCGACAGCTATGGTCTGCTTCGCCGGGACCCCGGCGGCCTTCAAGAGTTTCGCATAGGCAAGGTCCTTCTTTATCGGGTCCACCCGGCCGACCCCCATCGGCAGCAGCTTCCCCGCCCTGTCGAACCTGAGCCCGTTGGCGACCCAGTGGTCTATCCCCAGCTCCTCGGCGACCTCTTTGGCCAGGATGTCGATCCCGGACGTCACCAGAGCCGTCCGCACCCCCCGAGCCCTGAGCTCTTCGAAGAGGCGAGGCGCCTCCTTCCTGACCCTGTACCCCGAGAGTATCTCGGCCACTTGGCCTCTTGTGATCCCCTTGGGCCAGCAGGCGATGTCCCTACGCATGAACTCTTTGTAGCCTATCTTCCCCTCTGTGTAGAGCTTCAGGGAAGCCTCGCCGAGGTGCTCGGTCCCGAACGCTCGGTGGAGGGCCACCCAGCTCCCGTTGTACTCAAGGACCGTCCCGTCAAGGTCGAACGCAGCCAGCCTGAACCTGGTCATATTCTCTCTTTGACCGGGACACCAATTAGCCTCATCGCCTCCGCGAGCACCCTGCTAGCCGCGTCCACGAGCGCGAGGCGCGCGTCCCTGGTGTCCTGGTCGGGTTCCTGGTTGACAGGGACGCTCTCGTAGAAGTCGTTGAAGTCCATGGCCAGCTCGTGGGCGAACTTGGCAATCTCTCTCGGGGAGAGGAACTCGCCGGCCGTCTCGGCCGCGAGGTCTAGCATCGACATCTTCTTCGCGAGCCTGGCCTCCTGCGGCTTGCCGAGCTTGGCGGCCGATTCGAGCGTGATCCTAGGGCGCCCCTCGGTCTTGCCGAGAATCCTCCTCGCCCTGGCGTAGGTGTAGACCAGGTAGGGACCCGTGTCCCCCTGGAACTGGAGCGCGTCGTCCATGTCGAACACTATCATCTTGTCTGGATCCTGCTTGAGGAGCTCGTACCGGAGCGCAGCCACTGCCACGGCCTCGGCCACCTCGTCCACCCACCCCTCCGCCTCAGACAGGTTACGCCTCCGTGTCTCCGCCTTCGCCTTCTCCTTGAGGCGGTCGAGGACGGTGTCGACGTTCACGTAAAGCCCCTTCCTCCCAGACATGTGAACGAACTCCCCGTCGATCCCGAACCCGAGCTGGGAGGCCGTCTTCTTCGACAGCGCCACCACTTCGTACCCCCGGTGGACGTACCTCCTCGAAGCCCCCTCCCGGAACTTGTCGAGGACTTTGGCCACGATCTTCTGCAGGTAGCTCTGCCTGGCGTCTATTACGGAGACGGCGAGCTCAGCCCCCCCGAAGTGGACCTTGGCCTTCCCTCCACTGAGGGTCGTGGAGTAGAGGGGCCCTCCAGGCTGCTCCCCTGAGTACACCTCATACCCGAAGGGGTCGCCGATCAGGCCTATCTTCCAGGCGGCGTAAGGGATGTCCTTGGCTACGTACACAGCAGTCCCGTCTGACCTCACGACCACCTTCTCCTCCCCCGTGTCCGGGTCAGGGATGACCCAGCACCCCTCGTTCTCCCCCTGTGTCTGGAGCCTGACGTACCCCATCTTCTTCAGCGACTCGAATATCTTCTCCCACATCCCAGAATGGACGAGCTGCGACTCCCAGTTGAGCAGGTCGTAGGTCGCCCCCAGCCTCCAGCACGTGGAGAGCTGCGCGGCGAGAATCTTCCTCACGATGCCCCTGGTGTACTCGGCAAGCTCCCCCGAGCCTTTCTCAATCTCCTTCAACACAAGGGACTGCTTCTCCTTCAACGACGGACGTGTCTCGTACTCTTTTGTCACCCTCGAGTAGACGTTGTCGCCGCAGTACACGTCATATTTGGCCCCCGGGGGCGCCTCGTCAGGGAGCCCCATGAACTTGAACCCCACTATGATATCCGCCACCTGGGCGCCCGAATCGTCCACGTAGTTGAGCGCCTGGACCCTCTGGCCGAGGTAGCGCATCACCCTTACCAGCGAGTCGCCGAGGACGAGGTTGCGGGCGTGCCCGATGTGGAGTGCTTTGTTGGGGTTGACGTTGGTGTGCTCGACCGCCACCACCTCCCCCTTCTCCCTCGTGGTCCCCAGGTCCCCGGCCAAGATGCCGTTTATGGCGTCGAGGAGGAACCGGGGGCGGTTTATGCCGAAGTTGACGAAGCCACCTTTGTGCGGGGATACGCCCCCGATGTACTTCGTCCGCCTCGCGAGATCCATGGCCTTTGCCCCGATCTCGACGGCGAGGTCCCCCGGACTCCTCCCTGCGTCCTTGGCTATCCTGATGGCGACGGCGCTCGCGAGGTCTCCGTAGCTGTCGTTAGGCGGGAGGGAGACGTCGGCTCCGGCGTCTTTGTAGCCAAGCGCCCTGCATGCGCTGGCAAGGGTCTCTTCGACCTCGGCCTGGAAATCGAGGAACTTCAAGTTGCGGCGTCTTCGAACGTTCGAGATAAAAGGTATCGCGGCTCGCCCGTCCCAGGCCGCGCGACTGTCATGCCTGCTTGGACTGTAGAGCGTACATCCCTGCGAAGATTCCGCCTGGGACCGATGTCAGCTGGTCGAAGGTGCCCTCCTCCACCACCCTCCCGCCCTCGAGGACCACGATCCTGTCCGCCAGCCTGATGGTGGAGAGCCTGTGCGCGACTATGATCGTCGTCCTCCCCTTTATCATCACAGAGAGGGACCGTTGTATCTTCAGCTCGGTGAAGGGGTCGAGTCCCGACGTCGCCTCGTCCAGGATGAGGATCTTGGGGTCTCTCAGGATCGCCCTGGCGAAGCATATGAGCTGCTTCTGTCCCATCGACAGGTTCGTAGCGCCCTCGGTCAGCATCGTGTCGTACCCTTCGGGGAGGGAGGAGATGAACTCGTCCGCGCCCAATGCCTTGGACACGGCTTTGACCTCCTCGATGGTGGCTTCAGGCCTCCCGTACCTTATGTTGTCTGCGATGCTGGAGGTGAATAGGATCGGGTCCTGGGGGACCACGCTCATCCGCGACCTGAAGTCTCTGAACCTGAGCCTCCTGATGTCGACCCCGCCTATCAGGACCGAGCCCTGCTGAGGGTCGTAGAAGCGCTGGACGAGGCTTACTATGCTGGATTTCCCCGCCCCCGTCGGGCCGACTATGGCGACTACCTCCCTCGGCTCGATCTTCAGGTTCACGTCCTTGAGGACAGGGGCGCCCTGCGCGTAGCCGAAGGTCACACCCTTGAGCTCGACTCCCCAGTCAGCTTCTGCGTCGATTTGGTCAGGGTCGGCTGGCTCCTTGACCTCCACGTTTGTATTGACTAGCTGCGTCACCCTGTCGAGCCCCGCCACAGCCGACTGGAACGAGTTGTAGAACGTAGTTAGTTGTATGATCGGGTTGAAGAAGGCGTTCACGTAGAGCATGAAGGTCACGAGGGTCCCCACCAGGAGGTGGCCGGAGTATATCTCCGTGGCGCCGTACCACAGGACGAGCGCGAGGCCCACCGCCTCTATCACCTGCACTATGGAATTGAAGGCGGAAGTGTACCTGTTTGCCTTTAGGTTCGCCTGCATGTTCTCGTTGTTCACTACGTCGAAGTTACCGGAGACGCGCTCTTCGCTGACGAACGCCTGGGTCACCCTCACCCCGCTTATCCCTTCCTGAAGCTTCGCCGTGACTGCTGCGATCTTCTTCCTGGTCTCCACGAAGTTCCTGGAAATCCTCCCCTGGAAGACGAAGGTGGTCGCGACGAGCGCGGGGATGACCACGAAGGAGACGAGGCTGAGGTCGACGTTGAAGTAGAGCATTATGACCACTATAGACGCGATGGTCAGGAAGCCGGAGAGGACCTGAGGGAGCTGGAAGGTGACGAAGTCCTCTACTGCGTCCACGTCGTTCATTATGTACGACATTATGCGCCCGGTCTCTTTGGAGGAGAAGTATGAAGGGGAGAGGCGCTGGAGGTGGTCGAAGGCGTCCCTCCTGATGTCTCTGAGCGAGTTCTGCCCGACGACCTGCATGGAGTAAGTCCGCCTGCTGTCTGCTACGTAGTTGGCGACGTACAGCACGGCGTACGACCCGGTCAGGGCAGCGACGCCGGCGTAGTTTCTGGCAAGCATGTCGTCGACGGCGAATCCCAGAAGGACTGGGCCCACGATGCCTGCGCCTGCTATGAAGAACAGCCCCGCCAAGGTTATCACGAGGTCCTTGCGATACCCGACGACGTACCCGACAAGCCGCCGGATGAGGTAGCTGTCGCTGTATTTCCTGTCCTTCCGCACGTCGGGGTCGTCGCTGATGTACATCCCTCGGGCGGCCACTAGCGGTAGGCCTCCGTTGAAGGTACGTCCTGGGGCGCGTACTGCGAACGATAGAGCTTTGCGTAGGTGCCGTTTCGCGCCAGCAGCTCCGTGTGGTCTCCGTCCTCCACGACCTTGCCGCCGTCGAACACCACTATTCGCTGGGCAAGCCTGAGGGTCGAGAGCCGCTGGGTTATGATGATGGTCGTCCTCTGCTTTACCACCTCCTTCAGTGCGTCGGCTATGGCGTATTCTGTCCCCGCGTCGACGCTAGAAAGGGAGTCGTCCAAGATGAGAATCCTGGGGTCTGTCAGGAGCGTCCGGGCGATCGCAATCCGTTGCTTCTGACCCCCCGAGAGGGTGACCCCCCTCTCGCCGACCCTGGTCTCATATCTTTCCGGGAAACGCTCGATGAACTCGTCAGCACGGGCGACCTTGCAGACCCTCTCGACGTCCTCCTGACTGGCGTCGGTCCGCCCATAGCAGACGTTCTCCCTTATGGTGGCTGAGAAGAGGAATATGTCCTGGCTTACTAGGCCCACGGACCCCCGGAGAGACTTCAAGGTCACGTCCCTGACGTCCTTCCCGTCTATCTTGACCGCCCCGCGGGTCACGTCGTAGAACCTAGGGATGAGGTTGGCCATGGTAGTCTTCCCCGAACCAGAAAACCCGACGAAGGCGACCACCTGTCCCGGCTTGATTTCGAGGTCCACCCCCTTCAGCACGTCCCTGCCGGCGCGGTAGCCGAACCAGACGCCCTCGAACCTTATCTCGCCTTTGACCTCCCCGATCTGGATGGCCCCAGGGTTGTCCTTCACTTCCGCCTTCGCGTCGATTACTTCGAGTATGCGGTCGAACCCGGCCATGCCGTTCTGCCCGATGAGGATGAGCTGTCCTAGGAACCTGCTGGGCCCTGAAAGCAGGGCGAGGAGGTTCGCTGCCGCCACGAGCTCCCCAAGAGTGATCGTCCCGGCTATGACTCGGCCGCCCCCGAGATAGTAGAGGGCAGCGAGGTCTAGGCTGATGACGAGGCTCAAGAGCGGGACATAGATCGCCCTGACGGCCGATGAGCCTACGATTCCATCGCGGTAGGCCTGGTTAGTGGACGCGAACCGAGACATCTCAGCTTCTTCCGCGGTGAACGACCTCACTATCCTGGCCCCCGTGACGTTCTGCTGGAGGACCGAATTCATCGTGCCGTAGTTCCTCCTGGTAAGCCGCCAGAAAGGACCCTGCGTCTGGCTGAACTTCCAGCTGAGGAAGAAGATCAGAGGGAAGACTATGATGACTATTGCGGCTAGGTACAGGTTGAGGTAGAACAGGGAGACAATCACCCCGCCGACGAGGAACGTGTTGGACAGGAGCTGCCCCAGCCCAAACGCCACGAACCTACGGACGGCCTCCACGTCCCCCGTCGCCCTGGACATCAGCTGTCCGGTCTCGTTGCGGTCATAGAAGCTGAAGGACTGCGACTGGATGGAAGTGAAGATTGTGTTCCTTATGTCGTAGATCAGCTTCTGGCCGAGGGCTTGCCCCCCGTAGCTCAGCCCGAAGCTGAAAGCCGCTGACGCGGCGCTCACAGCCACTATCTCGACCGCGAGGTAGGCCACCGACGATACAGGAGCCTTGGCAACGATGTCGTTGACTGCGGCCCCGGTGAGGAACGGGACGAGCACCCTGAACCCTGTGAGGGCTGTGACGCAGACGCCCATCACGGTGGCTATCTGCCAGTGCCTCCTCACCAGGGAGAAGAGACGGAGGTACTTTTCGAACATTCCACAGGCCGTTGGTTCAATCCCTCTGAATCCGTCTTCTTAAAAACGGCGAAAGTCCCGGTTTATAGCGAGCGGGCCGGGCGGGGCCATTCCCACTTGAACGAGGACAAGACCAACGCGAACGAGCGACCTACCGATACGCGCTCTCTGACGTACCTTGCGTCGCTGCGGATCCTCAGGAGCGTAGCCTCCGGGATGATCAACGTCGCGTTTCCTTTCCTCGTGCTGACAGAGCTCCAACTTGGGACGCTCCTCCTCGGCGTGATGTACGCGGCGGCGACGGTCGCGACCGCACTGTTGGGGCTCGGGATAGGGATTGCCGCGGACCTGGTGGGGAGGAGGCTCTCGTTCGTGGTCGCCTTGGTGCTTCTCCCTCTGTCAGCGCTCCTAGTGGTGGTTAGCACCAGCGTCCCCTCGCTCTTCTTGGCGGCGGTGATTGGAGGCATCTCGGCCACGGGGTCCCTCCCTGGAGGGGGGGTCGGAGGGGCCGCCCAGCCAATACAATCGATTCTCACCACGGAGCTCACATCGAGGAAGGACAGGACGAAGTACTTCTCGCTCCTGGCGTTCATATCTGGAATCGCCTCAGCCGCCGGGGCATACCTAGGCGGGTTTGGAGGCATTCAGGACGTGTTCGCGGTCGCCGCAGTCCTTGGCGCCGCCTCGGTGCTGCTCAGCCCGCTGGTGAAGATGGAGAAGTCTGCCCGGCGCTCGTTCAGCCTGAAGTCTGGGGCGGCTATTGGCAAGTTCAGCCTCACGGGGATGCTGAACGGGCTGAGCCAGGGCCTTGTCACCCCGTTCTTGATCCCTTTCTTCATCGTCCTCTACTCGGTAACCAGGCAGGAGATGAACATCTTCGCCGCTGTCTCAGGGCTCATAGCATCCTTCGCCCTCCTGCTCGCCCCCAGGATAGAGAGGAGACTCGGGTTCCTCCGCGGGATGATGGCGACGCGCGGCTTTTCGGTAGCGTTAGCCATCCTGATGCCTCTCGTCCGCCTGTTCCCAGTTTCGCTTTCGATTTACTTGCTCTTGCCTGCAACCAGGGTGATGGCCCTCCCCGTCCAGCAGGCGGCCATGATGGACATGGTCTCTGAGAGCGAGAGGGGGACGGCGTTCGGGATAAACCAGACGACGAGGCTCGTCGCGTCGTCTGGCGGGACGTACTTCTCCGGGTTTGAATTCGCAGCTGTGGACGCCGACCCAATGGCCATAGACTATCCGTTCGCGCTGTACGCTGTGGTGCTCGCGTTCAACTTGGGACTCTACTGGTGGTTCTTCAGGAGATACAGGCCCCCGCCAGGGGTGAGGGGCGAGGCGGGGAAGTGAGCCGGGCGCGCGCTTAACTCGTCGGGTCTTGTGGGGTAGGACGGGCCCGTAGCCCAGCACGGACAGGGCGTCAGCCTCCGAAGCTGAAGTGCGGTAGCTCAGAGACCGTGGGTTCGAATCCCACCGGGCCCGCTACAATTTTGTATCGGAACCCCCCGTTAAATTCGGCCTCCCACCAGAAGGGAATGGACGAAGCGGTCTAGGGAAGGACCGGGCACACTCGCCTCCTGGCCGATAGCGAGTCGAGGAGGTGGTACGACAACGTTCGAAGGGGCTCTCCGATAACCGCAGACGTCTGCCTCAGAAGGCTCGGTAGCTCGTGCCAGAGGAAGGGCATCAACACAGGGGAGATGCTCGAACATGCAAGGGGCGACGGAGGTGGGCCCTCAACTTCCTGGCCGACCTCGTCAAAGAGCTGGAGGGCGAGAAGAAGGCCGGGAGCCGCATTGCACCCAATGTTAAGGTGGTCAAGTCGTGGCTGTCTCACAACGGCGTGGACGTCAAGGGAAGACTCCGAATTAGAGGAGCCCACAACTTTGGCAGCAACAATGGACTCCTCACCAGACTACGCGAAGGCCGAATCCGGAGGAGGCGGCTCGGGCCTTGATCAGTGAGTCAAAGGATTGAAATGGTGTTTCATCTGGTGCTCGGCCGGCAAACGAACGAGACTGCATGAATCGGCGGGCGTCAGGATTCGATTGCGTTGATGATGTCTTGAGCGAAATCGGTCAGCACCTGGGCCTGCTGCTGCGTGATGTGTTTCCCGGCCTGTGCGTTCACCTCGTTGATGAAAGCATTGAGCTGGTTGGTGGCGATGGCGTTCTGACCTGCTTGAAGGGAATCCATGGCCGCGCTCAGTTTCGCGTCTAAGCTGACTTTGATGCCATTGGGGATGTTCATTGAATCCTTAATGTTGATGAGGGTTTGAATCGCGTTGGCCGGCGCTTCGTAAGCTGCGGTCGCGACGTGAGGGCCCGTCATCGTCACTGTGATTGTTTCGGACAACTGCGTCTGGTTGACTCCGTCCACCTCCCAGTTCACGAAGACGTACCCCGTCACGTTGTTTGCAGCAACGTTGACCGTGGCTCCCGCATCAAAGTATCCGGATGAGGGGGTAGGGGATGGCGACAATCCCTCCGGGTTCGTCTGCACGGTGAGGAGATATTGGACCACGTAGGATCCGGTGACTGCGTTGGCGCTTGAGACCGTAAACCCAGAGGATGGACCGCTCACCCCGGCTAGGCCATACCTTACCCCCGCCTCCGTACTGCCGACGTAGGGCTGGAAGGCGTAGGTGATTGTCGCTCCGCCGTCAGCATAGAACGAGCCACCGTTGGGGCCCAAGGTCTGGGTGCCTGCTGGTTGCCCGTTGCTGACCGTGACTGACACGAGTTCGCCAGAGGCGTCCGAGGCCAGGCCACTCGCCGAGAAGCTCTGGAGATACTGTGTCTTGTAAGTCGCGTCGATGAATCCGGGCCCGATTACGGTGAAGGTCCCAGTCTGGGACGATGCGAGCCCCGAGGTCCCGGTCCAGACATACCGGTCACCAGAGGTCCCCTGAATTGGAGAATAGTACGAATAGGTGAGAGAATTCCCGGAGAGGAAGAGTACCGAGGCGGGGAGCTGTGACTCCTGATAACCTATACCGTTCACCGTCAGTACCGTCGCGGAGCCAGTGTCTGTGCTCATGCCCTCTGTCACCAAGCTCACCTGATACTGCTGCGCCCAAATCCAGGTGATGGAAGAAGGCGAGTCGATGTCGAAGAGGACCGAGCAGTGGGTCCTGGAACTTGTGATGGCTGAAGGGACCGGACAGGAACCTCCTGAAGGGGCGCTCCCTGAGCCAGCGAACGACGATACGACGTCCTGAACCCCGAACGCTTCCCCAATCGGAAAGTAGGAGTCGGTGGCGTTGATCTGCGTTCCCGCGTTGTACCAGCCGCTCGCAGGCGAAGGCGAGCTCAGCACCGGCACGAGTTGCGAGTAGTCAGAGGACACCGCGGAGCTGTCCTGGGTGCTGCTGAAGTAGTACTGGGTGACGTAGTTCCCGGTTACTGTGCTGCACTGGGTCGTGATCGTGAGAGGTGGGGCGAGCTGCGCTCCACCGCAACCGGTGAAGGAGGAGAGGGCGTACTGCTTGCCCGTGCCCGCTGGGACGGTCGCCTCGTAGGCGACGGGGTTCTCGCCATAGGTTCCCCAGACCGTGACGGGGAGCTGGGAGACGCTGTAGTTCGTGCCTGCGATGTTCAAGACAGGAGCCGTGGCGTCGCTTCCCACGCCGCTGCTCTGCAGCGTCAGTGGAAGCAGCACTATGCCCCCGGTCGCGGGGTTGTAGTTCGGGAAGCCGCTAGCTCCCGAGTAGGTCGTGTTGATCTCTATCTGACCGGTCGCCTGAGGGAGGGTGAGTTTGACCGAGCAGGCGCTGGGCATTATGAGGTACTGCTGGTTAGAAGGGGGCGGCAGTTTTGCGAGCGTGCAGGACGCGGCGCTCAGCTGCCCTCCTGACGGCCCAGAGTATGTCCAGGCCACACTGCCGAGCGGAGTCCCTTCGTGCGCGGTGTCAGTCACGGTAGCAGTGCAGGCGGTCTGGAAGCCTGGAGTCGCGATGACCGGGTCAGGCGAGCAGGAGACCGAGACTGCGGCCGGGTCGTACAGCGCAAGAGGCTCGCTTTGGTAGTTGATCGGTTCCTGCACGCACTTGTGGCTAGAGTAGCCTGGCAGCGGGCAGCCGCTCCCGGGAAAGAGGGCCCAGCCGCTGACTCCTATGGTCGGCGACCCTACGCTTTCTCCCTCGAGTGCGTAGGCGGTGGGGAACTGGCATGAGAAGCTGCCTTGCGTTACCGGGCAGAACTCGGTGAAGCCGGGATCGCTGAGCTCGGCTACACCGTCGGACACGAACTGGAGGCCCGAGGGTCCGTATTGGGTGAAGCCGATGTTGGTGCCCGTGACGTTGACGTTCGACGGGAGATTGTTGGCAAAGACCACGTCGGGGCTCACGGTCGCCCCTCCCACGAAGAGCAGCGAGGTTGCTGTGTCTCCGGAGGGCCCGTTGCCCGTGGCCAAAAGGTCGTAGGTCCCAGGAGGCAGAGGCGGGATGGTCACCGCGCAGGAATTGAAGCCGCCTGTGGGTTCGAATCCGCCCAGGGTATTGAGAGTAGAGCAGCTGCCCAGGACCTTTCCCTGGACGCTTAAGGTGACGTAGTGATCCTCGAGCGAGAAGCCCGTGCCGTTGACTTTGATGGCTGTCCCAGGCGGCCCCGAGAGCGGATTAGATGAGACTATTGGGTAGACCGCGAGTGTGCCGCTCTGGGTGTCCAGGGCATTGTTCCCCTCCCCGTATATGGTGAGCGCTTCGCCTAGCTGGACGTTAGGCGGAATCGTCAGGTAGCAGCTGAAGATGCCTTGGGAGGCAGGGCAGGTTTCGGTCTGTCCCGCCCCGCTCGTTATGTAGACATTGACTGCGGTGTCGTCATACTGGTAGCCGTAGCCGGTGACCTTCACCGTCTGCCCAGGAAAGACCGCCGCGGGGTCGAAGGAGAGCGGGTACTGGCCCGGGACGCTCAAGACGGTGCTCGCCTGA
The DNA here is from genome assembly GCA_021786575.1 of archaeon. Classification (GTDB taxonomy): domain Archaea; phylum Thermoproteota; class Nitrososphaeria; order Nitrososphaerales; family Gagatemarchaeaceae; genus UBA183. The sequence continues at coordinate 431,731 of JAJYMY010000002.1, read as the reverse complement.
TATATGTCTGAGGGGCCTGCGGCTTTCACGAAGTACGGGCCCGGGGGCAGGGTCATGCCTGCGTCAATCGAGCATGCGAAGGCTCCGGCGGACGCTACGCAAGCATTCTGCAGAAACACGTTGTAATAGCCCGGCCCCGGCTGGTCGATCTGCACATCCACGTGGCTGTCTGACGTGGAAAAGCCGAACCCGCTGACCTGGAACTGCGAACCAGAGACGCTCGCGGTGATAGAGGGGGGCGTGATTAGGAAGTCTGCGGAATAGCTCTTGTCGGGAATTCCGTAGGGGAAGTAGGCCGAAACCGTCATCGTATGGATGCCCGTGCTGTTGTTGGGGACGGAGAAGGTGCATGAGCCTCCTCCGGCCTGTCCAACGTCTCCGTCTGGGACGGGGAGGCAATTCGTGTTGAACTTGAAGAGTATGGCGTCCATAAGAAGGTACTGGCCATCCCAGTTGTAGTCCGCGGTTATGTCGCAGATGCCCCCATACTTGGAGATGAAACAGCCGAACCAGCCATCGCCGTATACTGTTACCGTTGTGCCCGGTGAGCCTTCGTTCGGAACCAGCCCCATCCCGTCGAGGACGGAGAATTGAGTGGTGGCAATGTCGTTGGAGTTGCCGTCAGCGTACAGGGCACCGAGCTCATCGCCAGCGCAACTATCAGGGGTTGAGCACGGATTGGCGTACTTGGGGAGCGCAGGCACGATGAAGAGGCAATCGAAGGAGCCTTCTGTGACAGGGCAGTCGCCGGCAGGGACGTTGCCGCTCGTCTCGACGACGCCGTTGGCAGGGCAGAGGTAGGTCCCCTGCGGGGGTGCGTATCCCGGAGCGCTCCTCGAGCAATCAGTGCCTGTCACGGCCGTGAAATACCAGACTTCCAGTCCCTGGAGCACGCTGACGTTGACATACTGGTCAGAGCTTGAGAAGCCGATGCCTACGATGCTTACAATCGAACCGGGTGCTGCATTTGGAGTAGAGACCGTGACCGAAGGGCCCGTTTGTGCGTGCGCCGGTGAAGCGGCCAAGGAAAGGAAGATGAAAGATGACCCCAGCAACAGAAAGAGAGCCAGTACGGAGAAGCTGGGCCTGGGGAGCGACAGTTTCGCCGTTAACACTCTCGGCTCCAAGAGCGACCCCGGCATGACAATTTAGCGCGGTATGCACGTATTGCGGTCGAGTGACGAACCTGGGGATGGAATACTGTCGCATGACGATGGGGAATTGTTATCGTGTGGTCTTCTGTCGGTCCGCCACATAACATGATACCACACTTGCGAAGCCTCACGAATATAAATTCGTCACGCACCGGACTCCAGAGAAGTCACCGGAGCCCGAAATCCGTGTCGAACCAAGAAGAGGAGTCACACGGGTATCCGTGCGAATCCCTTCCGACCGCATGACTCCTCGTTAAGCCACTTCCCAGCGCCATCATCTTGGCGTTCTTGACTACCGCAAAGAGTTGGGACGCAGAGTCGCAGAGTGGTGCATTGATACCAAGCTGGAATATCATTGGATGCAATGACTAAGGGACAGGCGAATGGGAAGGGGGCCTGACACAAAAAGGTGCCTGAACCCACAGGGCCCGCTAGAGAACTTAACCTCGAAAGGGATGCGGTTCAGGAGGCAGTCAAGAGCTCCTGCGACGGAGAACGAAGAGGACAAAGGAGACACCAACGCGGAGGAATTGGCGACATTAGTTTGAAAAAAGCAAAACGCGTGATTGTGAATCGGGCCTCCATGCGAGACTTCGACACTCTGAGAAGGCATCGCAGTGCTTTGCATGAAGAAATGCGTCATAGAACGGACGTCGAGCATAGAAACGGCGACAGGGCCTATGGAAGACTCTTGGCCGAAATGTCAAGAAGACGGCGGTTCGTGGGGTTCCTAGCATATGTTGACGGCGACCTAGCTGGAAGCGGCTGCGTGTGGCTTAGAGAAGCGACCCCGAACCCCGTCTCCTAAGACCACTACGAATGTATGCATACCTTCTGTCAATGTACACTATTCCTGCCTATCGTAACAACGGGGTCGCGACCGCAATCATCAAGGAGGCCATGAAATGGTCGAAGGGTCATGGATATCCGACACTGTTGCTACATGCATCAGAGCAAGGGCGCCGTGTCTATTCGAAACTGGGCTTTACCGATACGCATGAAATGCGAACCAGACTATGACCGCCTGCTGTAGTAGGCTTGAACGCGGAAGAGGAAAGGACCTGCTCGGGCTGAGACTCCCACCGGGCCTTCCGACGAGTTGAGTGCAACTTACACAATGATAACTTCAGGGAGTCCTTCGAAGTGGCTGTCGCCTGTTACCACCTTTGCCGACACGACCCTGGCTGTTGCCAGAATGATTGAGTCTGCCATTCCCTAATTCTTGACTTTTGCCTTCCGTTCATAGTTTAGCGCGCTCGCAAGCAGCGCAGTCTCCCGGTCTACGTTTGCTACCGAGGTCTTTGACGTTATGAACGCGATATCCTCCTTCCGATCTTGCCACTTTTCCCTCAGATACTCTTCCTTCGTTTCCGCGAGGCTCACAGCCGAAGTGGCTGCAGTTTCGCTCTCCACGGACCGGCGAGCTCTCCTTCCCGATTCAGTTCCTCTGAAATATTCAATCCAGGCATAGGAATCTATCACATATTCATAACTCATGGAACTCACTTTCGTCCTTTGGACTGAATGGCGTCATCTTTGGATGTGCGCCGAACATGGTCTCTGGGATGTTATCGGCCTTATTGATGAGATGCCGTAGAGTCTCGTCCATGCTCCTTGCATGGTATTTCTTCTTGAGTTCCTCCAAGATCTTCGCTGTGTTTCTCTTCACTTCCACCGTGGCGGGCATATCTACAGACTATGAACTATCGACATTAAGGCTTGGCCGGTCGACGCGCCTCCAGAGTTGCCAATAATCCTCGAAAGCAAGGCATTGGGTCTGCGAGAGAAACGGGGCCGATTGAGGTCTGAGCCAATACGAGCCAGGGCCCCTGCCCCGATTCTTAGGGCAGTCCAGCCCTGATTGGGACCTAATAGGCGCCCCAGCCTGCGTCCGCGACCACGCAGGACCCGTTCAGGTACCTCGATTCCTGCGAGACCAAGAAAAGAGCCACGCTCGCGACTTCGGCCGGGTCCCCGACCCTCGGGAGCGTGGCCATTGTCTTGTTCAGGTTCTCCATCCCTCTCGGATTGGGGTCAGCGCTTCCCACGCCTATCGCGGTCTGCACCGCACCCAAGACGATGGCGTTGCACCTGATTCCATCTTTCCCATATGAAGCCGCTATGTTCTTGGTCAGGCCGATGAGTCCGTGTTTGGAGACCGTGTAAGCGGCCCCGGCCCTGGCGCCGAACACCCCGGCGAGGGAAGCGGTGTTCAATATGACCCCTCCTCCATGCTCGATCATCGACGGAATCGCCCTTCGGCTCGCCCTGAACGGCGCAACCAAGTTGACTGACATGACTCGGTCCCACACATCATCAGGGGTATCCACAACTGGCCTCGCCCCGTCCATGATTCCGGCGTTATTGCACAGGATGTCGATCCGCCCGAAGGAGCGCAGCGTCCCTTCTATCATCTTATCGACATCGCCCCCTACCGATAGATCGAGCACCATGCCAGAGGCTTTCTTCCCTCCGCCTACGATCTCTTCCACCACTCCGCTGACCCTCGCTGGTATCACGTCGACGGCCACGACGTTGCACCCGTTGTCCGCGAGCATCTTCGCCATGGCCCTCCCGACCCCCGATCCAGCTCCGCTGACTATCGCGATTTTCCCCTGCAGGGATGACGAAGCCCGGTCTGTCGGACCCAAACGCTGACCCCCGAAGACGCTCCAAGGATTTCGATATTTAAGACCGGGCAGCGTTTTCAATCCTGAGAATCGAGCTGATTCCTTATATCTCGCCAGTAGCTTGGTTTTAGTCAATTGAGCACGCGGACTACCCTAATAGGTGGGTTCACCGTCGCGGTTCTTGCGGTGGCTCTGATCATATCCGGCTTCGGAGCCGCGCTCGCGGTAGGGGGGGTGGGGTCGAAGGAAGTATCGACCACCACGGTCACCCCGAACGGCAACTCAACCTCTGCCGCCCCCTACGTCGTGACTCTGGTCTTGACTACGAACAACATGTTCAACGCCACGGTCGGGGACCAGCCTGCGTACTACGTGCTGGGGGCGAACGGGCTCCAGTCCGCGGCGAATATCACCCTCCCCGCGAATCGCCTGATCAAGCTGGTGATAGTGAGCTACGATGACGGTAACGCGTCCATGGTGATACCCACCAACAACGTCGTGTCGGGGACCACGGGGAACAGCATCTACGTGGCCTCCAACGACTTCGTCAACTCCAGCGAAGGGTCGGCCGGTATAGTGTTGAACGGCGGAGAGAACGTGACGTCGGTCCCTCTCTCAGATGTCGCACACACGTTCACAGTCCCCGCGCTCAACCTCAACATACCAGTGCCAATCAGCTCGACTGTGGTCGCCTACTTCAAGGTAGGTGCCGCCGGGACCTACTTCTGGTTCTGCGAGACCCGTTGCGGCTTCGGCCCTGACGGGACCCTAGGCGCGATGTCGACCCCAGGGTGGATGACCGGTTCGCTGGTGGCGAGCTGAAATATTGACGGTGCACTCCCTGGGAGCGGTGGTCTAGACCCAGTGAGCGCTGATCAATCCGGACGCCTCCGCGGCGAGGAGGAAGGGGATAAGTCGAAGCGGGAGTTCCTTAAGATAGCGGCCGCAATCTCCGGCGCCCTTGCACTGGCAGGGATCGCGTCCGTGATGAAGTCGGTCGTGGTCCCCGCTGTCCCGACGAGTTCGGGGACGCCGACAGAGTTTCCGCGCGTCAAGGTTTCAAGCGTGTCGGAGCTTTCCACCGGGGTCGCTGTAATCTTCGACTACCCGCTCACCAACGAGCCAAACCTGCTCGTGAAGCTGGGCCAGAAGGCCGAAGGCGGGGTCGGTCCTGACGGGGACATAGTCGCGTTCAGCCAGATCTGCCAGCACCTTGGGTGCATATGGGGTTTCGTCGCCCAAGGCAAGTCCCCCACCGTAAACCCTTCATTCGTCGCGCCGAGCCCGGTAGGATACTGCCCATGCCACGGGAGCGTCTACGACCTGCTCGAGGCGGGAAAGGTGATCGGTGGGCCCGCGCCGAGGCCGGCCCCCCAGGTACAGCTCGAGACCGATTCGTCGGGAGACATCTACGCCGTCGGCATGGGCCCCCCCACGATATTCGGCCACGACACCGGGTCCACCGACGTGAGCGACGACCTCCAGGGCGGGACCCTGGTCACTTCTACCTAGCAAGGTGCGTGGCATGACAGAGAAGACTGGTCCACTGCAGCGGCTGGCGGGATGGTTCGACTCCAGGTTCGGCCTGAGCTACCCCCTGCTCCGCCCGGTGCCGGGCTACGCCTTGAACCCGTTCTATTGGCTGGGCGCCCTGGCGGTGGTAGCCTTCGTCATACAAGGGGTGACAGGGGCGATCATGATGCTATACTACGTCCCGAGCCCGACCGAGGCGTACTCGACCACCCAGTACATATTCCAGAGCGTGTACAACGGCAGGTTCCTGGAGACCATCCACCTCTACACGGCCTACGCGATGATCATGCTCGCGTTCATGCACATGATGAGAGGTTACTTCGTGTCTGTCCATAAGAAGCCTAGGGAAGCCATGTGGATCATAGGGATGCTGATGGGATTCGTCACCCTTGCGTTCGGGTTCACGGGATACCTCCTGCCGTGGACGGTCGTCTCGAAGTCCGCTACCGACGTCGGGATAGGGATGGTCACAGCGCTCCCGCAGCCTATCTCGTCCCTCCTCACTTTCCTGATAGTAGGCAACGGGGGAGACTCGGCAGAGCTCCTCAGGTTCTTCGACCTCCACGTCATGCTCCTCCCTGCCGCCCTCCTGATACTCCTGGTGGCGAAGATGTACATGCTCGAAGCTCATGGGGTCGCCGACCCCACGAGCGGACCCCCCGCGGAACGCAAACCGAAGCTCTCCCCCATCTTCCCCGACGTCACGATGTACCTCTTCGAGCTGTCCCTTCTCTTCGGCGCCGGGATGTTGCTCATATCCGCCCTGTTCCCGCTCAACCTCCCGCCTCAATACACGCCCGCCGCGGCATCGCAGTTCATCCCCCAGCCCGACTGGTACTTCCTCTGGGTCTATCAGGTGCTGAAGTTCAGCATATTCGAGGGCTCCACGGGGCTCGCGATGGCCCTCACCGTGGTGTCCGCCATCTTCGTCCTCCTGGTCATCCTCCCGTTCATCGACCGGGGCGAGAACAGAGAGATCTCCAAGAGGCCGATCTACACCACCCTGGGAGCCATCTTCGTGACCGAGGTCGTGGTACTCTCATATTGGGGGCTGGTGACGCCGGGGAAAATCATCCCCGTCGAGCAGGCGGCGCTCGTGGTCGGGGGGACGGCGCTACTCGTGGCTGTCGGCTCGGTCCTAATCTACAGGCTGATGTACTCCAAGGCCAAGGGGAAGCTCGCGGTGGTTCCCGCGAAGAGCATACCATCGTCTGAGCTGAGAAGCGGGCTCGCGTTCACCGGGCTGGTCGCGCTGGGGGCCTTCTCCGTCGGGACGCTCGTGAACAGCCTCGCCGGGCTCCTCGTGGGCGGGGCTTCTCTCGCCGGCCTGGAAGGGGCAGGCGCCTCCGCCGTGCTGCTGGCACTCGACCTGGTCGGGAGCGCCTTCCTCATCTACAGGCTCGACCTAAGGACAGGGAACATCAAGCGGAGGGTGAAGGTCCTCGAAGTGGGATGGAGAGACAATTGAGGATCGCGGCGACCTTGTTGACCCTCCAGGTGGTCTTCCTCATTGCACTGCAGGGGACCTCCATCGGCGTGATCTGGTTGCTCAACCCTCTGACGCAGTCCTCTACCGACACCTTCGCCCTCTACCTCAGCGTCGACCTGCTCGCCTTCGCCATGATGTCTTACCTGTACAGGTCGAAGCGCTCCGGCGGGGAGCCCAGTTCTGCATGGCTCGCCGTCGGCTACCTCGCCCTGATTGTCCTCCTGGTCTCAGACCTGCTGATGGCCTAGCGTTCGGGGGGCGCGACCGCCCTCTCCTCCTTGTGGTAGAGGAAACAGGCGACCTCCCTCCCCCCTGCTGCCGCCAGCGCAGGCTCCTTCTCCTTGCAGAGGTCGAAGGCGCGCTTGCACCTGTTGCTGTATCTGCACCCCCGGGGGAGGTCGGCGAAGCTCGGCGGGTCGCCCGTGATCTTCACATCAGTGACCTTCCTAGAGATGTCCATGGTCGGGACGCAGCTGAGCAGGTCCTGGGTGTACGGGTGCATCGGCTCCCCGATCACCTCCTCTGAGGTCCCGCGCTCCACCACCTCCCCCGCGTACATCACAGCGACTCGGTCGGATACGTACTGAGAGACGGCCATGTTGTGACTGATGAATAGGTATGAAGCCCCCGACTTCGACTGGAGGTCCATGAGCAGGTTCAGGATCTGGGCTTGAATCGAGACGTCCAGGTTGGAGGTAGGCTCGTCGAGGACGACGAATTGGGGGTCCCCGACGATCGCCCTGGCTATCCCTATCCGCTGCCTCTGTCCGCCGGAGAACTCATGGACGTACTTGGACTTCGCCGATGGGTCGAGGCCGACCATGGTCATGGCGCGGCTCGTCCTATCATCTATTTCGCCTGGGTCCTTCATCCCAGACCCTATCAGCGGCTCTGACACGATGTCCTTCACGTGCAGTCGCGGGTCAAGGCTGGAGTATGGGTCCTGGAAGACTATCTGCATCTGCCTCCGGAGCTCCCGCAGGTCAGAGCCCTTCGCCTTTCCGATGTCCTGCCCGGAGAAGAGGACGCGCCCGGCGCTCGGCTTGACAAGTCTCAAGAGTGCGAAGCCCAGGGTGGACTTGCCGCTCCCCGACTCCCCTATCACTGTCATCACCTCCCCCTTCCTGACCGAGAGGTCGACGCAGTCGACAGGCTTGATCACCCTGTGGGTGCTCCCGAGGAACCCCGTCCTCACCTTGTACGTGACGCTGAGCGCCTCCGCGCTCACCAGGTCCTCAGTAGAGGTGGCAGGCGACAAAGTGGTCTTTCTCCATCTCCTTCAGGGAGGTCTCTTCGGACCTGCATCTTTCCATCGCGAACTTGCAGCGGGGATTGAACCTGCACCCCGACGGGAGCCTCAAGATGTCAGGGGGGGACCCAGGGATCTGCTCTATGCGCCTTTCCCCCTTGAAGCCGCTAGGAATCGACCCGATGAGCCCTTTCGTGTATGGGTGGAGCGGGTTCTTGAGCACAGCCTCTGTCGGCCCGAGCTCCACCACCTCCCCCGCGTACATCACCGCGACCCTCCGCGCAACCTGACCTACGACCAGGATGTCGTGCGAGACGAATAGGATGGAGGTGCCTTCCCTGCTGAGGCCCAGGAGGAGCGAAAGGACCTGGGCCTGGGTGGTGACGTCGAGGGCGGTTGTGGGCTCGTCGGCGACGAGGACCCTTGGACGGAGTAGGAACGACATGGCGATCATTACCCTCTGCCTCTCCCCTCCCGAGAGCTCGTGTGGGTACTTCGACGCCGTCCTCTCAGGGTCGCTTATCCTCACCTGGCGGAGGGCCTCCACAGCCTCCTTCGAGGGCGGCACCGACCTCTCCGAGCCCATGGCGAACCTCGGGTCGCGGCCGCCCGGGACCGCGATGGAGTCGGCCCGGAAGACCCCCAGCTTGTAGTGCTCCCCCCTCGACGTCACAGCCTCGGAAAGCTGGTTCGACACGCGCATGACTGGGTTGAGGCTGGTCATGGGTTCCTGGAATATCATCGTCATCCCGGCCCCCCTGTAACGATGAGCCTCATTGGCTGGGAGCCCCACCACGTCCTTGCCGAGGATCTCGACCCTCCCCCTCGCCCTTGCGTTGGCCGGGAGGAGCTTCATGATAGCCAAAGAGAGGCTGCTCTTCCCCGAGCCGCTCTCACCTACCACCCCGATCACCTCGCCCTCCCCCACCGTTAGGTCTACCCCGCGGACGGCGCTCGCCCACGTCCCCTTCGTCCGATAGTCCACCCAAAGGTCAGATACCCTCAGCGCGTCGGTCATCTCTGCCCCCTCAGCCTCGGGTCGAACACGTCCCTCAGCCCCTCGCCCGCCAGCGAAAAGCCCAGCGCGAGTATCATGAGGATGAGCCCGGGGAAGAAAGACCACCACCAGTTCCCTGGGAGCGCGGTCAGCCCGTCATAGACCATCCTCCCCAGCTCCGGGGTCGGGGGAGCCACCCCCAGCCCGAAGAAGGCGAAAACCGAGTACAGAAGGAGCGTGGTCCCCATGTCGAGGGTCGCGTAGACCGCCACGACGGAGGCGAGATGAGGGATCACGTGCATCCTTATGATCCTTAACTTCCCGAGGCCAGACGCTTCGGCCGCGCGCACGAATGGCATCTGCTTGAGCGATATCACCTGCGCCCGGGCGAGCCTCGTATAGAAGGGCCACCCTACGACTATCAGCGCCAGCTCGGTGAAGACGACGCGCAGGCCTTCATCAGTCGCGCCGAGGATGGCGGAGATCGTGAGGGCAAGGACCACGCTGGGGAAGGCGAAGAAGAGGTCGGCGACCCTCAGCACAAGCTCCTCGACCCAACCCCCGAGGTATCCGGCGAAGGTCCCAAGCAGGAACCCGATGCCGACGCTCGCCCCGACTACTTCGAACGGGATGACGATGTCGATGGGGAGCGCGGCGATCACCCTGGCGAAGATGTCCCTCCCTTCCGCGTCGGTCCCGAACAGGTGAGCCAGCGAGGGGGGCGCGTTAGAGCTGCCGAAGTTGAGGGCGTCCGGGGAATAACGAGCGATGAGATGATAGGTGACGGGCCAGGCGGCCAGGGCCGAGAGCACCAGGAACACTACCAGTATCCCGACGCCGACCAGGGTCGCCCAGTTCCCAAAGATTATCCCGAGGGTTACGGACGAGCTGCTCTTGCTCAATAGCCCACCCTGGTGCGTGGGTCGAGGAAGCCATACCCGATGTCGACCACGAGGTTGCTGAGTATGATCACCACCGTGATGAGTATGAGCGTCCCTATCAGGGAGGGTGTATCGAAGGTGAGGAGGCTCTCAGCGACATAATATCCCAGCCCATAGTAGCCGTATATCGTCTCGACGACCAGGCTCCCGGTCACAAGGCCTGCGAAGACCAGTCCAATCAGCGTGAACGCGGGGAGGAGGGAGTTCCTTAAGGCGTGCCTGAATATCACCACGTTCTCTCTGAGCCCTTTCGCCCTGGCCGTGCGGACGTAGTCCTGGTCGAGGACCTCGAGCATGGACACCTTGACGAGCCTGACGATCCCCCCGAACCCGAACAAGATCAACGTCACGACAGGGAGCACCGCGTGGGACACGGCAGACGAAAAGGCAGCCCAGTCCCCGACGAGGAGCGCGTTCAGTATGGGCATGTTGTCCACCAGCCAGAAGCCGGTCACCTTTCCTGCGATGGGGTTGTAGAACTGGAACTTGGGGACTGTCGCCCCAAGTATCGGGTCGATGGGCTGCGAAGACGGGAAGGTGTGCGTCCCGTACGAGAAGAGGAGAAGGAGGCCGAGGGCGACCAAGAACGGGGGCGCGCTACGTACGGTCGTGTAGGTCACCTTGATCAGGTTGTCCACCGCCCCATTCGGCCGCATGGCGGACACGACCCCCAGGGTCATCTCGAGGCCTATCTTGAAGACGAATGCTATGATGGTAAGCTCGAGCGTGACAGGGAGGTATTCTTCGATGAGGGAGATCACAGGCTGCTGGTAGAGAGGCGAAATACCCCAGTTACCGCTGAAGACGTTGACCATGTAGTAATAGAACTGGACGTACCAGGGGCTGTTCAGGTGGTACATCTGGGCTACGAGGGCGACCTGAGCTTTGGTGGATTCAGGGCCCGCCCAGATCACTGCAGGGTCTGGCGCTGCTATGTTGGTGAGGTAGAATATTATCAGGAGCTCCCCGATTATGACGAAGAAGGAGAAGAGCGCCCTTCGGGCTACGTAGGTAGCTAGCCCCAACGCTTCTTCCTAATAGAGGGTGGCGTAGAAGTTCCCTAGCAGGGCCGCGTTCCAAGTGAATCCTTGCAGGCTCGACGAGGCCACGGTGTAGGCTGTGAAGTCGTCCAGCCAGACGTACTGTGCCTGCTGTTTGTAGATGTTGGTCATGTTGTTGTAGTACTGCTGCAGCAGTGTCGGATTGGACGTGTGAATCGCCTCGTTGATTAGCTGCACTACCTGTGTGTTGTTGAAGTAAGCCGGGTCGCCGTGGTGGCACCTCGCAGGGCAGTTGCCGAGGTAGGCTGACGGGTCCGATGGGCCCACGAAGACCACTGAGTTTGCGGCAATCTGGAACGCAGGGTAGTTCGGCGAGTTCGCGGGGTTGAGCTCGTCCTCGACTATGGTTGTGAAAGCCTCCGGGGCCAGGTTCACGGTCACCCCTATCGCAGCAAGCTGCGACTGGATCACAGTCGCCTCCTCTTGATCGGCCGCGCTCCCCGCGGTGAAGATCAGGTTGAGGGCTGGGAGCGCCTTGCCTCCGCTGTTTATCACCGTTCCGTTGGGGAGAGCCACCCTGAAGCCAGCCTGAGACAGCTGCTGAATGGCCGTGTTGGGGCTGTACGGGTACCCCTGGATCGAAGGGTTGTAGTAGGCCATGGCCGGGTCGAGGGGTCCGACGTACGGCTGGCTATATCCTGCATATACTTCGTGCTGGATCTGAGAGGCGTTGACCCCGTACTCCAGCGCCAACCTCACCCCTGTGATGTTGTACGGGTACTGGTAAGCATCGATCGCCAGGAAGTCGATCGTCGGGGTCGGCCCCCAGTTGTGTATGATAACCCCTGAGTAGTTGGCCACCTCGTGCAGGTCAGGTATCTCGACTTGGGATATCTGCGCGTGCCCCGATTGGATGTCAGCCACCCTGGTCGCTTCGCTCGATTGGTAGTCTATCACTACTGTTTTGATAGACGGCGGGGTGAGCCATACGCTGCGCTGGGATGCCGGAATCTTGGACGCCCAATAGTTGGCGTTGGCCACTAACACGACGTTAGACCCACCCAGAGGCGTGGTGAGGGTGTACGGGCCCGACCCTAGTGCGTTGTCGGTGACGTAGGAGTTCGCAGTGTCGATCTGGACTCCTCCGTGCGAGTCGACGAAAGTCGGGCTTACTGCGTCCCCGAGCCCGCCGGAAATGACCTGGAGGAAGTCAGCATAGGAGAAGTCGAGGTTGATGTTCACCTGGTCGGTCCCCGAGACAGACACAGCCTGATGGGGATACGACATGATGGTCTCGATGGTGGAGTTCGCAGCGTTGAAGTTCGAGAGTATCGAGGCGAGGTCTTGGGCAGCCTGCTGGTCCGCCTGGAGTTGGTTCGATGAGAAGGTGTATCCTCCCGCTGCCAAGGCCTGCTGGGCTCCGAATGGGAGCCTGATGTTCCCCTTCGCCGTGCTGCTCACGTTCCCAGTGAAACCCGCCCCCCCGTTAATCGCAAGGACTTGGCTGATGTACGAAGATATCCCGAGGTTCATGATCATTGTCCTGTAGAACGAGTACCAGATAGTGCTAGCGTTGAGAGCGGCCCCGTTGCTGAACGTCTCGGACGGCCAGAGGTTGAAGGTGTAGTTCAAGCCGTTCGAAGCCGCGGTCCAGTTCTCCGCGAGCACCCCCACGAAGCTCGAGCCGCTCCTGCCGTTGTAGAACACCAGGCCTTGGTACACGTTCTGCATTATCTCCCCCCCAGGGACGTCGTAGCTGGATGCGGGGTCCACGCTCACCGGCGCGGGAATTTCATCGACGGTGATGGACGCAGGAGCCTGCACCGAAGTCGTGCTCGCTGTTGTCGTGTGGCTCGAGGGCAAGACGACGAAGAAATACGCCGCCCCGGCTACCACAAGTATGACGACGACGATAACCGCAGCGGCTACTCTCGCGATGCCTGAGCGATCGTTACGCAACCAGTCCATGCCTACCCCACCCGTAACATATAAGCGGAATCAACATGTACAAAAGTGTACATTCGTTTACCTTCGTGCGACGGCAGGCGCCCTTGCTTCGGGTCAGTCTGCCTGGGCCCCGATAAATCGCGACACCCTGGAGATCCCTTCCCTTATCCTCGACCTCCCTTCGGCGCAGAAGACAAGACGGATGTGCCCCTCACCACTGGGGCCGTATCTGGCGCCTGCCATCGTCCTGACCCCCGCCTCCTTCTCGAGGGCCGAAGCGAGAGAGACCGAGTCGCGGGAATATGCGGAAAAGTCGGGGAACACCTCGAAACCCGCCTTCGGAGTCTCGAAGGTCACGTCATTGATCTGTGCCAAGGCCTCCATCATCACCCGCCGCCTGGCGTCCAGCTCCTCCACCATGGCTCGAACTGACTCGGAACAGCTCTTCACGGCCGCCGCGCCCGCGTACTGGACGGCGTAGCTGACGCCGCCGTTGTACTCTTCAGAGAGCCGCTTTATTCTGTCTGCGTTCCTCTTCCCCGTCACCACATAACCCAAGCGCCAGCCCGTCATGGCGTAGGTCTTTGAGAAGCTGCTGACGACATACACCTGGTCGAGGAGCGCTCTTTCGCTCAGCATCGTATAGTGAGAAGACCCGTCATAGAGAATCCTCGCATAGCACTCGTCGAGCAGGAGCGAGACCCCCTTGTTTTCTTCGAGAAGTTCGGACAGGGCGTCCAATTCGGCCCGGCTGCACACGGTCCCCGTCGGATTGTTCGGGTCGCAGAGGTAGATCATCCTGGTCTTCTCCGTCAACGCGGACTTGATTGCGTCCACATCCAGCCGCCAGTGCTCCCCTTCGAGCAATGGCACGAAGACGGGCCTGAGGTCGAACGCGCCCAGCTTCTCTATGAGGGCACTGTAGGTGGGCTCTGGGACGACCATCTCGTCGCCGGGCCTGGCGCAAACCTGGATGGAGAGCGAGAGCGCTTCTTGGGCGCCATGGGTAGGGCAGACTTCGTCCATTGGGTCTATCTTGACTCCGTATTCGTCTAGGTAATGACCGGATATCGCCCGATGGAGGACGTGCGCGTCAAAGCCCGCGGCGGGAAAGTAATGCGTACAGCCTTTGCTCACCGCGTAATTGAAAGCGTCGACGATCTTCGCGTCAGTCCTGAAGCCTGGGTCGGCGACCCACATATCGATCGGTCCGCCACCGTTGTTCTTGCGACCTTTCATGCTCACTATCGCCGACCTCGGGATGAGGCTGCTCTATTTCTCCCTTCGGCCATCTAACTGGCGAGTCATGCTGCCGACAGGGCAGACGGGGTGATTACAACCGCTCGGCTTCGCACAAGGCGGAGGTGGACGCTTTCGTGACAGCAAGGAACGGGCCCGGGCGGGTTCGTCAAGCTAGGGACGGGAGACGGGTTCAGGCATTTGTTGGTAAGGGTTTGAGCTTTGTTCGATTAGGGGGGCTTGACTCAGATTCGCTCGAAGGCGGAACGACGGCCAGTCTGGCTGATCCGGAGAGGGTTGCTGATCTGACGGGCGCTCTGCGGGCGGAGCCAGTCCCGCCAGGACCCTTCCTTGTCTGGGGCGAGTCCCAACGCATCCCGCTTAACTCGTGAACCAAGCGGACGTCGGTCAACCCGACTCAGCGCCATCTTCAGGTCCTGTGCCTTCCTCATAAGACAGCCATAGCCCAGACCTCGCTGCGCAGTTCTTGTGATAGAGCTTGAAGTGGCGCCCATCGCTCTTCGAGACGACCGTCCCCTCTTCGAGGGCCAGTCCGCACAGACGACAGACCGCCCTGCCTTCGCTCCGAAGTCTCTGATATTGTCGGCCATCCAGCCGCCTGAGGGTGGCGGTCATCCCGCTCACTTGGAAGGTGCTGCCGCTGTACGGAGGTTCAGGTCCTCCTCCAACAACCCGGCCCCGCCGTCCTCCATCTAACCGAACCCCTTCAGGACAGCCATGTCAATACCAATGAACAGAGAAACTATGAGGAGGAGCAACCCCGCGCTCAAGTAGAAGTTGACCATTCGAGGGGTGGCTGTCTGCCTCCCGCTGAGATAGACGAGGTAGATCCCGGCCCCTCCGAGGGCGATCACGAACGCGTTCACGAAGGCGTCAGGGATGGTCTCGAACGACGGGCTCGGGTACGGCGTCAGGCTCTGGACCGGGGCGGGATACAGCACTGCGAGTGAGAACCCAGACATATAGACTACGATGATTACGACATAGAGAACCCGGACGAGCCCCCCTCCCTCCATCAACGACGACATAGAGCGGGCAACCGTCCCTTTCAACTCGCCCAAGGTCCTCGTGTACGCGGATTCCAGAGCCTGCCTTAGCATCACAACACCCCTTTGATGGGGCAGCTCCGAATCGGCGGTATAAACCAGAGATAACCACGAGCTGTTACCTACAGCCATAAGGCCGAGCGGCGGACCAATGGTCTTGCTCGACGATGCGGAAACCCGCCGGCCCATCGGTTCGCGCTGTCGGGCTGATCTCGATCACGTGACCGCAAATTGCGGCCTTCCCGTCCGTCCTTCGCCAATCGCCGACCGGACGACAGGGTTCAACAGATATTAACGAGGAAGAAAAATGGAACGCATCTGATGAAGTTCCTCTTCGTGACCGAAGAAAGCCTCTCGGCGGACCTTGCGTGGCAGCTCAAGAAGGAGGGGCACGAGGTCAAAATGTACTGCCACGGTCAGGGGGAGAAGGACGTCGGGCTCGGGTTCTTCGAGAAGGTCGACGAGTGGGACACCCTGAAAGAATGGCCGGACGTGATCGTCTTCGACGACGTGGGGTTCGGGGCCAAGGCGGAGCAACTTCGAAGCGAGGGGAAGTTCGTCGTCGGAGGGAACCCCTACACCGACAAGCTAGAGCTCGACAGGGAGTTCGGCCAGTCTGAGCTGAACTTGGCCGGGGTCGACGTGCTCCCCAGCTGGAACTTCACCTCCTTTGACGAAGCGATAGACTTCGTGAAAAAGAACCCGGACAGGTACGTCCTCAAGCCGAGCGGCAAGGCTCAGAGCGAGAAGGAGCTCCTCTTCATCGGTCAGGAGGCCGACGGAAAGGACATCCTCCAGGTACTGGAACACTACAAGACCAACTGGTCCAAGAAGATCAAGGAGTTCCAGATGCAGAAGTACGCAGAGGGGGTCGAAGTCGCGGTGGGAGCGTTCTTCAACGGGAAAGACTTCGTGATGCCTGTCTGCGTCAACTTCGAGCACAAGAGGCTCTTCCCCGGCGAGCTCGGCCCGAGCACCGGGGAGATGGGCACCGCCATGTTCTACACCAAGAACAGCCCGGTCTTCGAAAGGACCCTTCTGAAGGCTAAGGAGAAGCTCGCAGC
This sequence comes from archaeon, assembly GCA_021786575.1. GTDB lineage: Archaea > Thermoproteota > Nitrososphaeria > Nitrososphaerales > Gagatemarchaeaceae > UBA183. The sequence goes on along the minus strand of JAJYMY010000002.1, from coordinate 415,420 downwards.
GAGCGGGTACGTAGGATACATTGACATCAACTGCATCGCCAATGCCAAGGGGATATGGCCACTGGAGTGGACCTGCTTCGACGAGGCCACAGAGATACTGACAAAGTCAGGGTGGAAGAAGTACTTCGAGATAGAGATGGGCGACGAGACCCTGTCAATCGACCCAGCCTCGCGTGAAGTCAGCTGGAAACGGGTCGCCGCGCTCCTTGCCAAGACATACAGGGGCGAAATGGTCCGGCTGAGGTCGTCGGACGGGAGCTACCCAGCGTTCGACGCCCTCGTCACGCCCGACCACAAGATGTTGATCGAACGTTCGGGCAAGGCCGGGTTCGCGAAGGCGGGGAGCATCACCGGCCGAGGACGCATCGTAAGGACAGGGCGCTTCGTCGGAACGCACGTTGAGACAATCGAGATTCCGGCGTACGTGGAGGAAAATCACCTCGGAGGGGACGGAAGGGCGTTGGAGACAGTCCATGAGGCAATCCCCGTACCTGCAATGGCGTTCATGGCCTTCCTAGGCCTCTACCTTGCACTTGGGAACTCTGACAGCCGCGGTTACACCGTCACAATCTCCCGGCCCCCTTGCGACCAGAACCGCGCCGGGGCAGAGGCCGTCCTGAAAGAGACAGGGCTGAAATACATGGTCCGTGGCGACGGCGACTTCGAGATACAGTCGACGCAGCTTGTTAGATATCTCGATCAGTTGGGTTTGTCAGGCACCGGGGACCGGGGGAAATTCGTCCCGCAAAGGTTCAAGGACCTGTCCCAAGACCTGCTAGGAGCGTTTTGGCGAGGATACTCGCTCGGGCGCAGGGACGCCCGCACACCGACCCGCCAAACGGACTTTGAGACCTTGTCGGAGAGACTTGCGGACGACCTCCAAGAGATCGTTGTCAAGCGCGGCATGCTTGCGGACATAAGCACCACGAAGGGGGGGGTGGCCAAGTCCGCAGGAGAATACGCCCCCGGAAGTGATACGCACGTCCTCTCGGTGGTGGCTGAAGACGCGGACATGTCATCCGACGAGTGCGTCACTTCACGAGAAGTCTACTCAGGGGTGGTGTGGGACGTCGAAGTGGAAGACTGGCACACGATGCTCGTAAGGCGGAACGGAAAGCCTTTCTTCTCGGGAAATTGCAGGTTCGGCTACCCGACCATCAGCATCCAGATGGAAGGGATTACCAGCGAGTGGGGACAGTTCCTCTACGACTTGGCCCATGGCAACGAGACCCAGCTGAAGTCGAAGAAGGGATACCAGGTCGGCGTGGTGGTCGCGATCCCGCCGTGGCCCTTCGAGGACGAGAAGGCGTTCAAGAAATACTCCGAGGGAGCGACCATACTCTTCAGGCGCCAAGCGCTTGACGGCATCCACATTGGAGAGGTGAAACAGGAGGGGGGAGACTGGCACATAGCCGGAAACTCAGGGTACGCCCTCGTCGTAACAGGCTCGGGGGCGACCATGTCGGATGCCATCGAGAAGGTGTATCAGAACGTGAAGAACGTGATGATACCCAACATGTTCTACCGTGACGACATAGGGCAACGTTGGAGCCGCGAGAGCGACCTGCTGATAAGCTGGGGCTACATCTAAGACCGCGCAGGGTCTGCGTCCGCCCCGGGGCTCTTCGCCCGCGAGGACACCAAGTACCATGGCACGAGGACCATGAGCGTCATCTCGGCTGCCAGTCCGACGAATATCGTCGCAGCCGCAGAGACGTCGCCGCTCGCGACCAGCTGATAGTGGGCGGGCTGAGTGACGGTCGCCGCGAAGGCGACCGCGGCGAGCAACAGGCCTAGGTAGTAGGAGGCCCTCGGCCGGATGAACGTGAGTGCTGCGTCGACCACGAAGAGTGCCTCGCCGAAGGCGACGGAGTAGAAGACGTCGGACGGGAGCACCGGTCGGACCTCATAGAGGAAGGGGACGCCGAAGAGCGCCGCGAAGATGATGACGAATTGGATTACCCTCGGCAGAGAGTTCATCGCCCCCCTCGCGGCAGAACGATATTTCAGAATATCCGCAGAATATAGGCCGGGACGAGCGCTCGAGCCAGGGCCGTCTGCGTTGGCCGGGTCGCGGCCTCCGAGCTCTCCGAAGACCTCGTTTGTGTCCCCCCGCCCGTCGCCTGGGTCATGCGAGACGCGGCCTGTGGGAGTGTAGGACGATGTCGGTTACTGTGCTCCTGACCCCCTTGATGGTCGTTATCTTGTTCACCAAGATGTCCCTGAACTCGCCTAGGTCGCGGGCAGAGAATATCGTGACGATATCGAACTCACCTGCCACCTCGTAGAGCTCCTCAAGGCCTGGCAGCCTTTGAAGCTCCTCGATCACCGAAGACGTCGACCCCGAGTCCACGAAGATGTTCACAAAGGCGAAGACTCGGGCCAACCAGGTCCCCATTCAGAGCCCGTCGGCATGCGCATGCTTAGGCGAACCCCGTGGCGCCACCACCAGCGCTGCGCCAGTCAGAGCAGCGGGGACCACCCCAAGCAACATCACCAAAGCCGCCGCAGGGTTGAGGGTGTAGAAGACTGCGTCCCCCAACACGAGGACGAAGAAATCCATCCAGAAGAGTAGAGAAACCCCGACGTCGCCGTCGGGTCTCCTCAGATGGCCGACAGCGATGCCGACGAGGGACCCGAACCCCGCGAGCGCCAATCCTGCCAACCCGACCGCCGCTTCTGGCGAGGGAGGAGGGACGATGGCCCCCCTGAAGGTGAGTGCGAGCACAACCAGGCGTGGAGATTCGTAGATCAACCCGAAGAAGGCCGCCCCTGCGCTCATGACCTGTCCGAGCGACTCCCACTCTCCTACCTGAGGCAACCCTGACAGATTTCTACACGCCTGAGATAAAAGGGTTGGAGCCCGAGCGTCGCTCTATCCCCCTGACTGAGGGAAGCTAGAGCCGCCGCGCTTGGGTTTTCGGGTACGCAAGGGACTCAAGCACGACATGCAGGTAGCCTCAAGGCCAGACATCGCGACCTCGAAAGTCTTTTGAGCCTCAGGGGAGGCAGAAGGCCCATGGTACAAGCACCGCACAAGTCCTTTCACCTGCCTGAGTCGAGACGCCACTACGCGCCGCCTCTCGAGTTCCACACCCACCACACGAAGATAGAGCTCGCTGTCGACTTCGAGAAGAAGAGGATTTCGGGGCGGTGCACGATTGAGATAGAGCCGACAAGGGACGGGCTGAAGATGGCCACGTTGGACGCCTGCGGCCTGGAGGTGTCGAAGGTCACAGTGGACGGAGAGGAGGCGGTCTTCGGATACGACGGCTCGAAGCTCGAGGTGCCGCTTGGTCAGGGCGGCAGCAGGAGGCGGAAGATACTGGTCGAGTACAGCTCGTCGCCAAGCGTCGGGGTGTACTTCACCGGCCCCGACATCGAGCACCCGGAGAAGGAGGTCCAGGCGTGGACACACACCGAACCGGAGGAGTCGCGCTATTGGTTCCCTTGCCACGACCACCCCGGGGACAAATCGAGCAGCGAGCTGGTGCTGACGGTTCCCAAGGAGTTCAGAGTGATATCGAACGGGAAGCTCCTTTCGACGAAGGTCGAAGGTGAAACGGCCACGTTCCATTGGCTGGAGGAGACTCCGCACTCATGCTATCTCACGTCCTTCGTCGCAGGGAGGTTTGACGTCATCAGTCAGGCGTCCAGGGGGGTTCCTCTCAACTATAACTTCTCTGAGTCCAAGAGAGAGGACGCGCTGAGGTACTTCGGCGAGACCCCGAAGATGCTGGAGGTCTTCGAAGACCTCACCGGGGTCAGATATCCCTACGCCAAATATGACCAGACCGCGGTGGAGGACTTCGTGGCGGGAGGGGAGGAGAACCTGAACGCGACCACTCTGGCCAACAACTACTTCCCAGACGCAGCTTCGGAGGAGGACTTCTCGGTGAGCTACTCGAACGTCACTCAGAGGCCAGTGGACCTCGTGTCTCATGAACTAGCCCACCAATGGTTCGGAGACTACGTCACCTGCGCCGACTGGCCCCACGCATGGCTGAACGAAGGCTTCGCGTCTTACTTCCAAGAGCTATACCTCGAGAAGACGCGTGGGACAGAGGAGATGCTCTGGCATCTCGACGCCAGGACAGAGGACTACTTCGAAGAGGACGAGAAGGACTACAGGAGGCCCATTGTAGAAAGAGACTACGTCTGGCCCGACGACCTCTTCGACAGCCACCTCTATCCCAAAGGGGCATCCAGGCTCCACGAGCTCAGGTACGTGGTAGGGGACGCCTCTTTCTTCAGGGGCATATCGGAATACCTGAAGGCGCATGCGCTCTCGACGGCCGAGACCGTTGATTTCAGGCGGGCCATGGAGAAGGCGAGCGGGATGCAACTCGAGGAGTACTTCGAGCAGTCGTTCTACAGGCCGGGCCACCCGGAGTTCGACGTATCATACGCCTGGGACGACGCCACTTCGATCGCCACCCTCAGGGTGGCGCAGACACAGAAGACAGACGACGGGACCCCTGTCTTCAAGCTCCCCTGCGAGGTCGTGTTCTACATAGGGGGGAGGAGAGAGAGCCATCGAGTGCTCTTGGATTCAGCCAACCAGACGCTCAGTTTCAGGCTCGATTCGAAGCCGACCATCGTCGAATTCGACCCGAGAAGATGGCTCCTGAAGAGGGTGAAGTTCGACAAGAGCATAGGGATGCTGCTCAGCCAGTTGGAGCAGAGCGAGGACGCGCTTAGCAGAGCGCAGGCTGCCAAGAGGCTCGGCGAGCTGAAAGACGCGACGGCGATAGCAGGACTGGCCAAAGCTGCGTCGAAGGAGCAGTTCTGGCACGTGAGGGCGTCCGCCCTGAAGGCCTTGGGCGAAATCGGCACCGACGCGGCCCTCGAAGCACTTCTCAGGTTGGAACCCCCCAAGGACAGGCGGGCAAGGAGGGGGATTGCAGCGGCGCTCGGAGGGTTCAAGGACGAGAGAGCGAGAGAGAGGCTGCTCACCCTGCTGAAGGAGGACGAGAGCCCATACGTCCGATGCGAAGCTGCCCTCAGCCTGGCGAAAGCTTGGCCCGAAGGAGCGCTCCCGCACCTCAAGGACGCGGCGCGGGTTCACACCGCCAACGAGACCTTGGCGGAGGCCTGCGTCGCCGCGATGGGGAAGCTCAAGGACGAGGATGCGAGGAAGATAGTGAAGGATTCTCTCGCTTATGGGAACCCGACCAGGGTCAGGATAGGCGCCCTGAAGGCGATCAAAGAGAGAGGTTCGATCACCGACGAAGAGCTGACGGTCCTCAAGGAGATCCTCCTGCACGACAAGGAGTTCAGGGTCAGGCAGCTCCTACTGACCAACGTGATAAAGCAACTCCAAGATAGGAGGTTCCTCGACACGCTCAAGGTAGTCTCGAAATCAGACCTCCGCCCTGGGCTCAAGAGGAAAGCCCTCCAGCTTTACCACGAACTTGCGGCCTCGGTGGGCCCGGCGGAGGAACTTGAAAGGCTCAGGTCGGAGGTGGAGGAGCTCAGAAGCGAGGTCAGGCGGACGGCTGCCAGGGCGGCAGCCTAAGGGGAACCCTTCCGGGGGCTATCCCCCCCGGTCGATGTGACCTTGGACCGCTTCGAAGACAAGATCCGTTTCATCTTCGGGCCCATTGTCTCGAAGACCTTCGCGAGGTTGTACCCGGTTTCGGTGAAGGAGTGGGTGTCGCGCGGTGTGTAGATTTCGACCGAGACCTCATACCTGGCATGGTCGCCTGCCTGCTTCTTCGACTTCACCACCGCTCTTATCTCCTCGATGAACGGGTAGACCCTGCAGAGGTCTCCGGACAGCCTCTCGAACTTCGCCTTTGCCTCTGTGGCCTCCAAGGGCTCCTCGGGTAGGCCGACGATGTAGTACGGCGCGCTGACTCTCTCGCTTGGCATCTCTATGACCGACGTTTCTCCTTCATGGTCAGCTTTATGGATTCCGCGGTCCGCTTCGCCATGGCCATTATCGAAATCATGGGGTTGACGGCGGGGGTGGTGGGGAAGACGCATGCGTCCCCTATGAACAGGTTTGACACCGTGTGCAGCTCTCCGGTGGGAGAGGTAGGGCCCAATGACGGGTCGGAGCTCATCCTACAGGACCCCATTATGTGCGCGCTGTAGAGCATCATCCTGTTGTAAACCACCCCTTCTCTCCTGAGGTCTTCGGCGAACCTGTCGAGCTCGGGCTCTCCGACCTTGGCCTTCCCGTCCCCGGCGAAGACCTGGGAGTTGTGAGTGGTCCAGATGCCGACGGCGCCAGCGGCGGCTAGGATCCTGGCAGTCTCTTCCATCCCCCGGACCATGGTGTCCCTGTCTGCCGACTCCATGTCGTACGTCACACGCGGGAAGCCGTCCCTGTCGATGGAGACGCGCCCCGAGCTCCGCTCTCTGAGGAGCACGATCGACGCCGATGAGCGCGCGTAATATCTGGCCATGAAATCCTTGTGGTCTCTTCCGCTCACCCACGGGATGGAGAGGGCGAAGAGCCCGGGGTGGGCGGGGGCAGCTTCGACCCAGAAGCCGTGGTACGTCCCGTCTAGGTCTATGTGCTTCCACACGGCCACGGTCTGCGGAGGACCGCTCCAGGGCATGACAGGGTGCTCGAAAATCCCTCCCACTGCGGCCGTCGGGTCGAGCCTGAGGTAGGCCCCCACGCCCCTGTCCTTCACGCCGGACCTAAGCAGGAGCGCAGGGGTCTCGATGCCCCCCGCTGCGACGACCACCGCCTTGGCGCTCACCTCGAGGGTGTGCGTCCTCCCCCCGGAAACGCATGTCGCGACGACCCCCTTCGCTACGCCCCCTTCGATCTCAACTCGCTCGGCCCTAGCGTTGAATATGAACCTGGCCCCGGTGGCTTGGGCTCTTGGCAGGAAAGTGAGGGCCGTTGACTGTTTCGCAGTGTAGATGCATCCGTAGGTGCAGAAGTCGCACCGCTGGCGGCACCCCGTAGCGTTACGCTGGATCAGGTGGTAGTCGGTCCCCTCTTCGTATCCGAGCGCCCTGCACCCGTCCCAGAGCACTTTGTTGTTGCCGTTGAGCTGGCTCTCCAAGCCGTTGACCTTCAGGCCGGCCCAGACGTCGTCAAGGAGGGCTGCGAAGCCCTCGCCAGTGACCCCGGCGATGCCGAACTCAGCCTCCCACTCCGAGAGGACCCGCTTCGGGGGCATCAGGCAGGTATCCAGTTCACCGTCGTACCGCCCCCCGCCCCCCGCCCTGCGAGGAGGACGAAGGAGAGGTCCACGGTGGCAGCCGTCCCGCCCTGTTGGAACAGCCTTTGCATCATGCCCATCTCGTCCTGCCTGAAGGTGGTGGACGTGTCGTACGGTCCCTGCTCCAGCACGAGCACGTCATATCCAGCGCCGGACAGGGACTCGGCGACAGCCCCGCCCCCGGCACCAGAGCCGACCACCACCACGTCGCAGCTCATCTTTGCGTCTGCGTCGACCGGAATGGGTTTCAGGAGGAGATTCTCGGGCGTGGGGACCGGGGGGTCGCGGGAAGGGCCGGGGTAACCAAGCGCCCCCCAGCTTGGATTCCTCCCGTCGAGACCGGGTGACGCGTAAGCTATGAACAGGGCGAGACGCTTGACCGCCTGGAAAGCGGTCCGCTTCAGGGCGAAGGGGCTGTCCCTCCAGGCTTGGAGGTACCTCTCCCTCGCTCCTGAGCCCAGGCTCGAGAACTTCACCGGCCTCCCTGAGAGGATGAAGTTGTAGGCCGGGCTGTCGACCGCTCTCAGCATCCTTCGGAAGTCCCTTGCGCTCCCCGGCTGGAGTGAGCGTTCCACCGCTTCGGCGAGGGAAGATTCGATGGCTAGGTCGGAGGCGCTCAGTCTGAGGAAGTCAGAACCTCCAGGAATCGATGGGAAGAGGGTGTCGCAGAGCGCCTTCAGGGTTGCCCTCTCGGCATCAGTCAGCTCCAACGCGTCCTCCCGCTCCCCCCTGACTTCTCAGGCCCGCGAAGAGCGGTTTCAGATCGGCGAGAGACGCGACGGCGTAGTCCGCGCCCTCGTCTCGCAGCCTCGCAGCGGGGTAGCTGCCGGTGGCCACCGATATGACCTTCACCTTCGCAGCCTTCGCTGCCTGGACGTCGTAGGGGCTGTCGCCGATGTAGTACGTAGAATCTCTGGGGAGGCACAGCCTGGAGGCCGCCAAGACGACGCCCTCAGGTGCGGGCTTCATCACAACGGTATCGTCACGGGTGAGGACGAATTCAAAGTAGCCGCTGATCCCCGCGAGCTCAAGCTCAGCCGAAGCGGCCTTCCTTCCGCTGTTGGTCAGGACTGCCATCCGGACCCCGCTCCGGGACAGTTCTTCGAGGGTCTCGCGGGTCTCAGGGAACGGCTCGGTCGAGCTTACCCCCGCGACCTCGTACCTGTCCAAGATCTCGAAGGCGGCCCTGCGCGCGCACGCGAAGCGAGGCTCGTCGCCGCTAGGCGTCTGCGCCTTCGCTGCATCTAGCAGCCGCTGGGTCGGGCCCGATGAGTCCTGTGCTGACATGTCGTACCCTCTGTCCGCAAGTTCCCTGATGACTTCCTTCCTGGCAGTCCTGAGGTCGAACCTGAATGTGACGAGCGTGCCGTCGAGGTCGAAGATGGCTCCTAACGCCATGGGTCCTAGAGCTTCTTCTTTGCGAACAGGATGAGAATCGCTAGGCCCGCGAGCCCGATGGCTACGACGAGGACCGCGATGGCCGTGAGCGTGTCCGCACCCGCCGCCTGCAGATCCGGCAGGAATGGAGACAACCCCGTGGATGACCTCCCAGGTTCTTATTTATTTGTTCCCGGGGGAAGCGTCCTCCGCATGGTCCCGCCAGCCGGGCGCGCGAGCCCAAACGGCAATGGCACCAGGTCGTGCGCTGCAAGGATTAATTAGTGTCGTGCCCGGTTCCGAGCCGTGTCCCCCACTCTCACGTGCTACGGAGGCGTAGGAGAGATTGGCGGGAACAAGTTCCTCCTGGAGGACAGGGGGGTCAAGGTCCTGCTCGACTTCGGGACGGGGTTCGCGGACGGGGCAGACTACTTCGACGGGAACATCTCTCCGAGGGCGGTCAACGGGGCGGGCGACCTGTTCGAGTTCGGGCTCCTCCCAGAGATACCTGGGCTGTACTCCGAGAAGGCGCTCCAGAACACCGACCTGCGTTACGGCGACCCCGAGGTGGACGCCATAGTCCTCAGCCACTACCACTCGGACCACACGGGGAGGATATCGTACACCGACCCGAAGATACCGGTCTACTGCGGGGAGACCACGTCGCTCATCCACGAAGCATACAGCGACTCGAGGAGTTCTCCCCTCGATGACCATGAAATCAGGAGATTCAGGACAGGTGGGAGATTCAGGGTCGGGCCGATGGAGTTCGTGCCTGTCCACGTCGACCACTCCATCCCAGGGGCGTATGGATTCGTCGTGCACATGAGCGGAGGGACGTTGGCCTATACAGGAGACTTCAGGTTCCACGGTCGGGCGGGGGAGATGACCTTTGACTTCATCGAGGAAGCCGGCAGGGAAAAGCCAGACACGCTCCTGACTGAGGGAACGAGGGTCGGCCAGGGGGACGCGAAATCAAGGATGTCGGAGAGGGCGGTCCTCGAGGAGGCGCGTAGGCTGGTAGGCGGCGCGAAGGCCCTCGTGTTCTCGTCGTTCCGCGGGAACGACGTCGACAGGGTCAACACGTTCTTCGAGGCCTGCGAGAGCGCGGGGCGGAGGCTCGTCGTATCGATGAAGATTGCCATAATCCTGGAGAAACTGACGGCGGACCCGAGGTTGAAAGTCCCGAAGGTCGGGAAGGACATAGATGTCTATGTGAAGCGGAAGAAGTCTGGCCGAATCGACGACTCTGACTACTTCAAGTGGGAGAGGCAGTTTCTGAATCGAGGGGTGACGGCGGCAGACGTGAGGAAGGGCCAGAGAGACTACTTCCTCCATCTCGAGTCTTGGGACTTCCCGGAACTAATCGACATCGAGCCCGACAGAGGAGGGACGTACATACACTCCGCGACAGAGGCATACAACGAAGAAGGAGAGAAGGAGGAGGCGGTGATCAAGAACTGGGTCCACCACATCGGCTTCAGGTATGCCCAGCTCCACGCGTCCGGCCACGCCCCGGAGGGAGAGGTGTTCACTCTGGTCGACAGGGTGGGTTCAGGCAAGGTCGTCCCCATTCACACAGAGCACCCGGACGCCTTCGTCCCGACGTCCAGGCGGAGGGGGCGGAAAGTCGAGATCCCAGCCAAGGGGGTCCCCATCGAAATAGGCGCGTAGGCAGGTATAGCGTCATGCGTACTCTGCTCTGCGACGTCGGCGGCGTCCTAGTCGAAAACCCGTGGGTGAGGACGTCTAAAGAGATTGGCAGAAAGGTCGGCGCGGATCAGGCGGAGGTGTTCAAGCTCCTCGATCAGCTCAGCAGGAGGCTCGACAGCGGAGAGTTTTCGCTGCCGCAGTTCCACCGGGCTCTGGTGGGCGAGCTAGGCGCCGATTACCCGCGCTCCGAGTTCACGGCCCTCCTGAAAAGCTCCCTGAGGAGGATCCAGCCGGTCTGGGACGCGGTCCAGTCACTGGCGGAGAGCAAGGACCTGCAGGTGGTGGCGCTGAGCAACATGTCCAGGGAGGTGTGGGAGTACCTCCAGGATAAGTTCGGGATCTGCGCCCTCTTCGACTCAGTCGTCCTGTCGTTCGAGCTCGGGGTCCTCAAGCCAGACCATGCGATCTACCGCTTGGCGCTGGAGCAGGCGAGGGCGCCGGCAGGCGAGTGCACGTTCGTCGACGATACGCTGACGAACGTGGAGGCAGCCGCATCCATCGGGATAAGGCCCTACCTCGCGACCCTGCCTTCAGAGACCGCGAGATTCATCAGGTCTTTGGGGGCGTGCTAGCCACCGCGAGACCCCGTTCTGCGCCCCCCAGGCGGAGGAGGCGAGTCAGGTTAAGAAGGGCCCCTCACACCGGCCAGGCCATGGGGACCCAGGAGGCGAGGGACCTAGCCGACGCGGCGGTCGCGAAGGCACTGAAGGCGGGCGCATCCTACGCGGAAGCCAGGGTGCAGGCCACCTGGGAGAGGGAGTTCGGGCTCAAGAACGGCGAGCCGCAGCCGTCGATATTCGCCGAGGGGTACGGAATTGGCATACGTGTGATCGCCGGAGGAGCGCTCGGGTTCGCCGCCACCAACGACATGCGGAAGGCGGCGGTGGGCGAAGTAGCGGTCAAGGCGGTGAGGCTGGCGAAGGCGTCGGCCGCTTTGCTTCAGCGCCCGGTGGTATTCGACTCCGCCAAGCCCACCACGAAGAGGTGGGCGGCCCCCGAAACCAGGAAGATAGAGAACGCGGACTCGGCCTGGCTGAGGGGCGTGCTCGCAGACATCGACGGGAGGATCGCCAAAGGCAAGGCCGGAGCGAGCATCCCCGGGAGGCTCTTGTACCTTTCAGCTGAGCTGCAGGAGAGATACTACGTCAACAGCGACGGCTCCAGGGTGATAGGCCGGGTCCCGCGCGTCAGCTTCGGTGGCTCTCTGACCGCGATTGAGGGCGGCACCACCGCCCAGAGGTTCATCCAGCAAGGCGAGACAGGGGGGCTGGAGGTCGTCAAGAGAATCAGGCTCGCCGAGAAGGTTGTCGAGGAGGCAGAGGCCATGTTGAAGGTGCTGAAGGCTTCGGCGAGACCTCCGACCGGCGTGGTAGACGTGGTGCTGAGCCCGGAGCTTTCGGGGATCGCAGCACACGAGTCGGTAGGGCACCCGCAGGAGGCTGACAGGGTCCTCGGGAGGGAAGGCGCCCAGGCGGGGGAATCGTATCTGAAAGCGGACAGCCTCGGCAGGAAGATAGGGAGCGACGAGGCGAACGTCAGCGACGACCCCGGGCTGCCGCACTCCAACGGGTACGCCCCCGTGGACGACGAGGGCGTTGCCGCGAAGAAGCGCCACCTCATCAGGGGAGGGACGATCAACGAGTTCCTGCAGAACAGGGCGACGGCTGGACAGTTCGGGGTGAAGAGCAACGGGGCCGCGAGGGCCGTCTCCTTCGACAGGGAGCCGATCATCAGGATGTCCAACACCTTCGTCGAGCCCGGGGACTACACAACAGACGAGATATTCAAGGAGGTGAAGCATGGTGTCTTCTTCAAGACATTCACCGAGTGGAACATAGACGACAAGAGGCTCAACCAGAGGTACGTGGCGCTGGAGGCCTACCTGATAGAGCACGGGGAGCTGAAAGAGCTGGTCAGAGCCCCTGTCCTGGAGATCACGACTCCCAGGCTCTGGGGGAGCGTGAAAGCCAGGAGCAAGCACATGGAATTCGAAGCCGCCACCTGCGGGAAGGGGGACCCGATGCAGGGAGCGCCCGTATGGACCGGCGGACCGGAGACGTTGCTGTCTGGGATAAGGCTGGGGGAGAGGTAGAGATGGACCTGGACGAACTTAATCGCCTCGCGATCCGCAAGGCCGAAGCGCTCAAGGTCGACGACGCGATTGCGCTGAGCGCCAGAGGCACAGACAGCATGATCCGGTTTGCTGACAACTCGGCGACAGTTGTCAATAGGGTCGAGGAAGCAGAGCTGACAGTCTATCTGGCGAAGGAAAAACGGAGGGCCATCGCGTCCACCTCTAACCTCTCCGCGGCAGCGGTGAAGAAGTTCGTGGAGGACCTCTTCAAATCCATGAAGGGGCTTCCGCAGGCCGAATGCGCCCCCCTCCCCGAAAAGGTGACCAAGTATAGCCAGAGCGGCGGCTTCGACAGGAAGCTGGAAGACGTTGAGGAGAAGCTCCCGGAGCTCGCCAAGGTGGCAATTGATTCCTCTCTCGCCGCTGGAGGGAAGAGATCGGCGGGGGTGATAAGCGCGGGGAAGGCGACGGTCGCGATACTGACGTCGTCAGGCACGACCGGCTCCGACTCTAGGACGGCCATCACGCTGAACATCAGGTCCTTCGGCGAGGGCGAAGCCAGCGGCCACGGCCTGTCCTGCGCGTCGACGCTGCGCATGTTCGACCCGGCCGAGGCAGGGAAGAGGGCAGGCGAGGACGCGAATAGGATGCGTCTGGCCTCCGAACCGGACGCGGGGAAGTACGAGGTCCTGCTGAGCCCCACCGTCGCCTCGAACCTGGTCGAGACAGTCGCACGGGCGGCTTCAGCCTTCTCCGTAGACGCGGGGACGTCGTACCTCACGGGGAAGCTCGGGAAGGAAGTCGCATCGACGTCTTTCACCCTCACCGACCACGGGGTGACCGACGGGGGGCTCGGAGGGAGGGCATTCGACGACGAAGGTTCGCCCACAAGGACAACCAGGATCATAGACCAGGGGGTGCTGGGCGGATACCTTCACAACCTCACCACGGCGCTGAAGTGGAAGTCTGAGACCACGGGGAACGCCGGACTGATAGCGCCTCACCCGTGGAACCTGGAGGTGGGAGAGGGCGACTCGAGCTACGAGGAGATGGTGAAGGAGATGAAGAACGGGATAATCCTGACGAGCAACTGGTATACCAGGTTCAAAAACTACAGGACGGGAGAGTTCTCCACCGTTCCCAGGGACGGCGCATTCCTCGTGGAGGGCGGAGAGGTCACGAAACCGCTGAAGGGGATGCGAGCAGGGGACGACCTGCAACGGCTGCTCACCTCGGCCAGGCTCTTGTCGAAGAAGCGGGAATGGGTCCAATGGTGGGAGGTAGACACCCCCACCTTGTGCCCCTGGGTCCTCGTCGACGGCGTCAGCATCACGCGAGCGTACGGCTGACCCCGCCCTTCACGCGACCGTCGGAAGGGCTTGGAGAGCCTGGGCCAGCGAGCCCTCGTCGGGTTCGTAGTCCACCAGCCTGTTGGCGAGCTTGTCTTCGTACGCCTTGAGGTCGAGGAGGCCATGGCCGCTGAGGTTGAACAGGATGGTCTTCGACTCGTTCTTCCGTTTGCACTCTAATGCCAGGTCTATGGCTGCCTTGACCGCGTGGTTGGATTCCGGGGCCGGGACTATCCCCTCGGTCTGGGCCATCAGTAACCCGGCGTCCATCACCTCATTCTGCGAATATGCGACGCTTCGCATGTACCCCTTGTCGATGAGCATGCACATCGATGGGGCCTTCCCGTGATACCTGAGCCCGCCTGCGTGGATCGGCGGGCACTGATAGGTGTGTCCGACGGTGTGCATCTTGAGGAGCGGAGTCGTCTCCCCGGCGTCCGCGAAGTCATACCTGTAAGAACCCCGCGTGGTCGACGGGACGGCCTTTGGCTCGGCCGCCACGAAGTCCGCTTCGCTCTTCCCTCGTAACTTTTCCCTCATAAAAGGGTAGGCCAGGCCGGCGTAGTTGCTCCCGCCGCCGATGCATCCGACGATGTAGTCAGGATCCTCGCCGAACTCCTCCATCTGGAGCTTCGCCTCCTGCCCTATCACAGACTGATGAGTCAGTACGTGGTTGAGGACGCTCCCTAGGGCGTACTTCGTGTTTTCGTGGGTCACGCAGTCTTCCACAGCCTCGCTGATGGCTATCCCCAGGCTCCCTGGATGGTGCGGGTCCTTCTCGATGAACTTCTTCCCGGCGTTGGTCCGAGAGCTTGGCGAGGAGTAGACCTCCGCGCCATACACCTCCATCAACGTCCGGCGGTATGGCTTTTGCTCGTAGCTGCTCCTCGTCATGTACACCGTCAGGTCGATGTCAAAGAGGGCTGCCGCGAGGGCAAGGGCGCTCCCCCACTGTCCGGCGCCTGTCTCGGTGGTGAGGCGCTCCGTCCCCTCCTTCATGTGGTAGTACGCCTGCGCTATTGCCGTGTTAGGCTTGTGGCTCCCGGCCGGGTTGAGGTCTTCGCGCTTGAAGAATATCTTGGCCGGAGTCTTAAGCCTCGCCTCCAGGCGGGTGGCCCTGTAGAGCGGGGTGGGCCTGCCGAGCCTGAGGTACGCCTCCCTGACCTCGTCTGGGATGGGGATGTACTCCTGGGTGGAGACCTCCTGCATCACACACTCCTTTGCGAAGAGGCGGAGGAGGGGCTCGGGTGACATGGGGCGCATGGTCCGCGGGTCGAGGGGAGGAGGGAGGGGCTCCGGGAGGTCGTGTTGGATGTTGTAATACTCCGTCGGGATCCTATCAGGCGAAAGGATGGACTTCAGCTGCGTGGCACTCATGCTCAGAGGCCCGCCCCTCATGGTTAAATCGAATCGTGCTCGAAACTGTGCATCGCTTTCCAAGTTCAGTTGGAGCGGAAACCCTCAATAGCGCACGTTTCCGGACACTGTTCGTGTGGCCGAGCATAAGGAGGCAGTTCGAGAGGCAGGTGGTAAGGCCAGACATAGTAAAGGAGATGATAAGATGCGGCATGAGGGTCTCCGAGGATGAGAAGATCTACGTCGGGAAGGTGGAGATCGGATTCACGGCTGTCGCAAGGGCCGTCAAGGTGGACAGGAGGGTGGTGAAGCAGACGGTGCAGCAGATACGGCAGAACCGCTATCTCTTCTCCCTCTTCTCCAAGACTGCCCCCCTGGGGACCAGCCTTGTCGATGTAGTGAACCTGCTAGGCTACACCGCGCTGGTCATACAAGCAGACCCGAAGTCCCCCGGGATCATGGCCGAGGTCGCCGGAATCCTCTCGCGCCACGGTACGGTAGTGAGACAGGCGGTCGCCGAGGACCCGGAGATGGTCCCCGACGCGAAGATGACGCTGGTGGTCGAGGGCCAGCTCAGCGGGCAGGTGATCGAGGAGCTTAACGGCCTGAAGGATATCCGGAGCATCAAGATCCTGAAGTAAGATGCCCCGCAGGTTCGACGTGGCCGTGATGCACGACTACTTCGTGGACAGGTTGGTGCACATCAGGGGGCTAGGGAGGACCATGGCAGAAGTCGCTGAGAAGGCGGCGGCGGGAGGGGGCGGCATCCATGGGACCGTCCAAGAGGAGATAAGGGGAGGGAACGCCGTGAACCTTGCGCACGCGCTCGCCAGGCTCGGGCTCAGGACGCTGCTGATCACCCACTGCGAGCCGGCCCACGAGCACCTTCTCAGGAGCGCGTTCAAGGGGCTGAAGGCGGAGCTCAGGGTGAGGCCCCTGCCGGCGGGGCTGACGGTAGCGTTCGAAGAGAGCGTGAACGTGATGTTGTCAGATGGCAGGGGAGCAGCCGACTTCGGCCCCGACGCCCTCGACGAGGAGGACTGGGCGAGCCTCGAGGGCTCGAGGGTCGTCTGCTCTGTCAACTGGGCGGCTAACAGGCGCGGGACTCAGCTGCTCCAGGGGCTGAGGAGACGCCTGGGACCTGAGAAGACAATCTACATCGACCCCGCCGACTTCAGGGACAGGCTGGACAGGTTCGGGGAGCTCGCCAGGCTCGTCTCGAAGGGGGGGCTCGTAGACTGGGTAAGCATGAACGAGTTCGAGAGCATGGCGGCCGCCACGGCCCTAGGGCTAGAATCCACGGACAGGGCATCGAGATGCCTCACCCTCGCGAGGGAGCTCGGGGTAGTGTTCGACATGCACTGCGTCGACGGCGCGTACACAAGCGAGGGGACGAGGGTGACGGCATGTCCCACGAGGGTGATCCGGACGCGCCGCCTGACGGGTGCGGGGGACGTGTGGGACGCGGCTTCAATTTACGGGAGGCTGAAAGAGATGGACGAGACAGGGCGGCTCAGGTTCGCCAACAGGGCGGCGAAGCTCTATCTGGAGGCGAAAGAACCTGTCCCCCCCACGCTGTCGGAGCTGCAGGCGCCTTAGCCCCTACTTCTCCAACATCCTTGAGAAGGTCCAGGCGACTGTGTTGAGGATTTCGTTGAGCCTCGCCTTATCGCGGTAGTTCTCGACTATCAACTTCGTGATGGCCTCGTTGGCCTCTTCCACGTCGAACTTTAGCCCGGCCCCCTTCGCGAGCTTGCCCCCTCGCACGAGCTCCTCGTCCTTGGCCTTCATCCCGTCGAGAATCTTGCCGAGAAGGAAAGACTTGAACGGCGGGGTGGTCGCCTTCAGGACGACCCCCGAAGGCTCCACGGACACGGCGTCCGAGGTTATCGTCGCAACCGCGATGACCTCTCCCCCCTTGTCGCGCTTCAGCTCCCGGGTCTCGGGGATTTCCTTAGACCCAGCGAGCATCTCGATGGCAGGCTTGAAAGTAGTAGCCCTGAGAGTGGAGTCGACGTACCCCAGCGTCTCCTTTAGCCTCTCAATCTCTTCCTGGAGCTGGGCTATCCTCCCCTCGAGCCACAGCTTGAGCTCGGCGGCCTTCTTCACGTCAGCGTCTGAGGAGGACATCGGATGGAGTCCGGGAGCGTCTCGCTAAAAACGTTGGGCGGCGGCCGAAGCGCTTGGAAGCGCCAGGCTGAAAGTGTCAGGCACCGCTGGAGGCTCGCGCACCAACGGGATTGAACGCCGCAAAGACTTTCGGGAGCACTCTTTAATGGGGTCCGCCACCGGCGGGGAAGCTATGTCTGGTAAGGACGAACCTTTCGCGGAGTCAGCCGAGAGGTTCCGAAGGTTGCTCCAGGAGCAAGCCGATAGGGCGAAGAGGATCGGCGGGAGGGTCGAATGGCTCGACTACGCCAAGCTTGACAGGCTGGTGATTGGGGTCATAGGAGGGGACGGCATAGGCCCAATCATTGCGAGGGAGACGAAGAGGGTTATGGAACGCCTCCTGAAGGATGAGCTGCGTTCCGGGAGGGTGGAGATCAGAGAGATAGGGGGGCTGACCATAGAGAACAGGATCAAGCAGATGAAGCCGCTGCCGGATGAGGTCTTCGAAGAGATCAAAAAATGCCACGTCCTGCTGAAAGGTCCGACGACGACCCCCGAAGAGGGGAGCGGTATGCCCAACATCGAGAGCGCGAACATAGCGATCAGGAAGGCTTTCGACCTCTTCGCCAACGTCAGGCCAGTGAAGGTACCGTCTCAAGGGATCGACTGGGTCTTCTTCAGAGAGAACACGGAGGGGGAGTACGTCCTTGGGAGCAAGGGGTTCATGGCGACCCCCGACCTCGCGGTCGACTTCAAGGTGATCACACGCCCTGGGTCTGAGAGGATAATCAGGCTCGCCTTTGAGCACGCGAAGAAGACAGGGAGGAAGCGGGTGACCGTGGTGACTAAGGCGAACGTGATCAAGACCACCGACGGCCTCTTCTTAGAAGCGGCGAAGAAGGTAGCCGGAGACTTCCCCGGGATCGAGTTGGACAGCTGGTACATCGACGTCTTCACCGCCAAGCTCATAGATGAGAAGAGGAGGCGGGACTTCGAGGTGGTAGTACTCCCTAACCTCTACGGGGACATCGTCACCGACGAGGCGGCGGAGCTGCAGGGAGGAGTCGGCACCGCTGGGAGCGCCAACATAGGGGCGAGGTTCGGCATGTTCGAAGCGATCCATGGGTCCGCCCCGAGAATGGTCACCGAGGGGAGAGGAGGATTCGCTGATCCCCTCAGCCTGATGAGGGCCGCGGTCATGCTCCTCGAGCACGTCGGCATGAGGGAGAAGAGCGTGAAGCTCGCGAGGGCGCTCGACCTCTGCGGCCTGTTCGAGCGTAAGATGAAGGTCACGGGGAGGGCCGACGGGGCGACGGCTGCCCAGTTCGGAGACTACGTGGTCGCGACCCTGTCCGACCCGCGCCTGGACGAGAAGTGGCTGTCATACCAGAGCAGCTGAAAAGCCCGCTCAGCCGTGGATGCGGAAGTCGCGGTGGTTCCTGGGAGAAGTCGCCTCGACTTCTATCCGGTCCACCCTGGCCCTCGCCGGGCCGACCCTCGCCCACTCGACCATCTTCTGTACTTTCCGCTCGTCCCCCTCAAGGAAAGCCTCCACCGAGCCGTCTGGGAGGTTACGGACCCACCCGCGGACCCCGTTGTCTGACGCCATTCGCACCATGCTCGCCCTGAATGAGACGCCGTGGACGAGCCCCCATATCCTGACGCGGACTGCCTTGGCCATGGGCGCCACTACAGCAGCGGGAACAGACCCTTCAGGCCCTCGGCCACGAACGAGACGGCGAGGGCGGCGATCAGCAGCGCAGTTATCCTGGAGAGAGCGACGGTCCCGTTCTGCCCGATGAACTTCCTGACCCACTCGGAGCTCGAAAGGACGAGGTAGGCCACCACAGCGTTGCACCCTACGACGAGCAGGGCCAGGAACGGGCTGTATGGGGGTGAGGATATGATAATCACCGTAGAGATGGCGCCCGGCCCGGCCAGAAGCGGGGTGGCGAGAGGGAAGGCTGCTATGTCTGACGGTGCGAGGCCCCTGGTCCTGTCCTCTTCCCCTCGGAGGTGGTCGACGGCCACTATGAACAGTATGATCCCCCCTCCGACGCGGAAGTCGTTGATGTTTATGCCCAAGATGTCGAAGATCAGCCACCCGAAGAGGGCGAACAGGACGAGGATAGCCGTCGAGATCAACACCGCATGCTCCACTATGGTCTTTCTTGACCCAGCGACCCCCTCGGTAAGCCCGATGAAGATCGGGACGGTCCCCACAGCGTCGATGACGGCGAAGAGGAGGACGAATGCCTCCAGGAAGAGCGCGATGTCGAAGGCGAAGAAGGCCGCGAGTCCGGGCACTGCTTCACGGGCTGCGGCCTGCAAACAAATAAATAATCAGGTGAGCACGTTCTGAGAGGATTTGGGCCAGGTTGAACAGTCGGCCATCGACGAGGCTATGGCTAAGATTATGGACCCCGAGCTCGGGAGACCGATTACCGACCTCAGGCTGATCGACAGGACGACCGTCAGCGGAGGGTCGGTGGAGCTCGAATTCCACCTTACGGCCCCGTTCTGCCCTCCGATGTTCGCACTGAAGATCGCCAGCGACATAAAGGCCGGGCTACTGTCCGTCCCCGGGGTCACCGGCGCCAAGGTCACGCTGCGCGGACACTACCTTGCCGAAGCGGTCAACAAGCAGGTCAACAAGGCCGTCCCGTCACCGGCGTAACTTCGGCGCGGATGCTCCGAATAGCGTATAGAGAGCTGGCTCCGGGCATAGAGACGTGCCTGCGCGGAAGGCGATAGAGATGGGACGGGGGACGATACTGGTGTCGCTCCCCAAGGACTGGGTCAGGAGGAACGGGATTAAGAAGGGGGCAGATCTTTCTGTGGAGGAGCTCTCGCCTGGGAAGCTGATGGTCAGGGCTTACGAGGGGAGAGGCGAGGAGCAAAGACAGATGGTCATCGAGCATACCGGGGAGGATATCGCCCAGGTGGTCAACGACGTCACGGGGGCGTACCTCCTCGGCTATGACCTGATCAAAGTCGCGGGGACGAAGTTGATCTCGCGGGACGAGAGGCAGGCAATCAAAGACGCCATGAAGAGGCTCGTCGGCCTCGAGATCCTCGACGAGGACTCCAGGCGGATCACACTGCAGTTCCTCCTCGAGCCAACGGCCATCACCCCTGAGAAGATCGTCAGGAGAATGTCAGGACTCCTTGACGGCATGCTCAAAGACACGGCGGACGCCCTAGCGAAGGGGGACTCGAGGCTCCTTTCCCTCGTGAGCGAGCGGGACGACGAGGTGGACAGGCTCTACTTCCTCCTAGTCAGGGCGACGAGGGCGGCCGTGGTCAGGGCCGAGGTCGCGGAAAGGTACGGCCTATCGCCGATTGACCTCCTCGACTACAGGGTCCTGGCGACCTTCCTCGAGAGCGCCGGGGACGCGGTCAGCGAGCTCTCTGAGAAGCTCCGCGAAGAGAAGGTCCCGCGACAGCTGGCCAGGGGGTACTTGAAGTGCGTGGCCAGGCTGAAGGTGATGAACGAGCTGGCCACCCAGGGATTCCTGTCGAGGCGGGCCGGGAAGACCAGGACCGTCAACAGCCAGATAGACGCCATGGCGCGTGAAATCACGTCGAGCGTTGCGTCGATATCGAAGGAGGCCCCCGGGGAGAACGCAAACGCGGCGGGGATCCTGGCGTCGTTGGAAAGGGTGAGCAAGCTTCTGGTCGATGTCTCAGACTTGGCTGTGATCACTCAGCAGGTCTCATAGGAGACGTGCCAGCAACGCTTAACTAACGCGGGCGGGCTCGGACCGACTTGCCGAAGTACATCTTCGTCACCGGCGGGGTGATGTCTGGGCTCGGGAAGGGCATCATCACGTCTTCAGTCGCAAAACTATTGCAGCTCTCCGGCGTCAGCGTCGCCTGCTTGAAGATCGACCCCTACCTTAACTTCGACGCAGGGACCATGAACCCTTACACCCACGGCGAGGTCTTCGTCACCGACGACGGGGGCGAGACGGACATGGACATCGGCAACTATGAGAGGTTCCTCAACGTGGACATGTCGAAGTCGAACAACATAACGACAGGGCAGATCTACAAGAAGGTCATCGACGACGAGCGGAAGGGGAGGTTCCTGGGGAAGTCGGTGCAGATCATCCCCCACGTCACGGACGAAATCAAGAGGAGGATAAGGGCCCTGGCGGAAGGAGAGAAGGTCGAAGTCCTGGTGGTAGAGTGCGGGGGGACCGTGGGGGACATAGAGAGCCTTCCCTTCCTCGAGGCGTTCAGGCAGATGAGGATGGAAGACGGGGCGTCGAGGACCCTCTTCCTCCATGTAAGCCTCGCGCCCGAGCTGTCGGTGGTGGGAGAGATGAAGACGAAGCCGACCCAGCACAGCGTCCAAGAGATGAGGAGGATAGGGATACAGCCCGACGTCATGGTGATACGTGGGTCTCGGCCCCTCCCTGCCGAGGCCAAGGAGAAGATAGCTCTCTTCACCAGCGTACCGGCGGAGAGCGTGGTCTCCGACCCCGACGTGGAGTCGATCTACCTTGTCCCACGGCTGCTGGAGAGGGAGGGTGTCCTTCCCCCGATCAGGAGACAGCTCGGGCTAAAAGCCAAAGGATCGATGCGCGCCTGGAACGCAGTCGCCGACAGGTTCGTCAGACACGAGTCCACCGTGAAGGTCGCTATGGTAGGGAAGTACGCCGACCTGGCTGACAGCTACGTCAGCGTGAATCAAGCCCTCGCCCACGCGGGTGCGGTCAACGACACGGACGTAAGGATCTCGTGGATCGAGTCTGAGGACATCGAGAAGGACGAGTCGAATCTACATCAGATAGACGCCTTCGACGGGGTGGTCCTCCCGCAGGGGTTCGGGGGGAGAGGGGTGGAGGGGAAGATAGCCGCGGCGAACAGGGCGAGGGTGGCGCAAATCCCTTTCCTAGGGCTATGCTATGGGTTCCAGCTGGCGACCGTGTCGTTCGCGCGGCACGTCCTTGGGCTGAAGGGGGCGAACAGCACCGAGGTCGACCCGAAGACGCCGCACCCTGTGATCGACCTCCTCCCCGAGCAGCGGAAGGTGTCCGACCTGGGCGGGACCATGAGGCTCGGGGGGCACGACGTGTACATCGAGAGGCCGAGCAGGGCGTTTGAAATCTACCGGTCGGAGAAGATAAGGGAGAGGCACAGGCACAGGTACGAGCTGAACCAGACCTACCTCAAGAAGTTCGAAGAGAAGGGGATGAGGTTCACAGCCTTCAGCGACAGCAGGAGGAGGGCGGAGATCATGGAGCTCGAAGGGCACCCCTTCTACATGGGGACGCAGTACCATCCGGAGTACGTGAGCAGGCCCGAGAGGCCCGAGCCGATCTATGTCGCCTTCGTCGGCGCCTGCGCCAAGAGAGCCCGAGATTCGAAGGCTCCCGAAAGGCGCAGGCAGCTATCCCGCTGAGCAGGCTTCGGCCAGCGTCACTGCCAGCGTTGCGACTTCCTGCGCCCCCGCAGCGAAGAGGTAGAGGTTGGGCTCTATCCCACTCCCTCCCTCGTCCACCACCGCGTCGAACCTCCCCGGCTGGGACAGCAGTCTGTTCCGCAGGGCGTCCACCGTGGGGTCGTCAGACGCACCCCGGGGACGCGCGCCGACTGAAAGGACGCGCAGACCCATCCTCCTCAGCACGGCCGCGACCTTTCCGTCGTATCTCAGATTGATGCAGGCCCTGAAATCCGGGCGGGCCGTCCTGGCGAGGAGGAGGACGTTGGCCATGTGAACCGAGGCCCCTGCCTCGGGCGTGAGCACCGCCTTCGCCCTCCCCCTGACTTTGACGATCCTCCCTGGTATGGCCACGACGTCGGAGGGGCTGGTCGCCTCCCCGGCAGCGCAGGCGACGTTTACCGACACCTCGGGCATCATGTTGACGAAGCTCGGGGATGCTTCAAGGATCCGGACCGCCTCTGAGACCTCTGACACCGCCTGCGCCTTGGCGCCCGCCTGGCCACCCCACGCCCTGACGCAGAAGTCGCAATCGGCGAGGGAAGGATACAGCGCCCTGTGGGCACCGCAGGCCGCGCCGCTGCCGAGGATGCCGGTCCAGATTGCGCTGAGGGCTCCGACGCCGTCTTTCGCCCCCCTGGAGGCGGCTGAGGCGAGGCGGGCCGAGTAGATGTCGGCATCGGCCTTGGAGATCGAGAGCAGAGAGAGGTCGGAGTATGCCTTTGCTGGCGGCGCCGAGAGGTACATGCTTACCGAAGCCTGGCTCGTGCCGAGGGCCAGGGCGATTCTGCTCTGCGAGAGCCCCTCGGCGCGCAGTCGGACCGCGACCAACTGCCGCATTGAAGGAAGGAATAGACGGGACATCAGCTCGTCGGGGGGGTGCAACGTATAATCCACTTATTAGGTAGCTTATAAACAGGCACCGGCACCGGGCTAGTGTTGGCTGAGACCGCTCAGAAAGGCGATGGGGGCTTAGGGACCCGGGCGAGCATCAGGCTCTCCGTGGTGATAGTGTTCTCCGCGCTCATTACGGCCAGCGTCGTGTTCTCGATCCCATTGCCGCCCCCCGTATACGAGATAACATGGTCACCTGCGATCATAATGGCGCTGAGCGTCCTGATCGACGTCCCCACTGCCGCGGCTGCCACCGGGATAGGCGGGTTCATTGGCGAGGCGTACAATGTGGCGTTCAAAGGAGGCGGGTCCCCGATCTATCCGTTCGGGATGATCTGGGCCCGGGTCCCCGAGGTCCTCATCATAGCCTGGGCGAGGAACCGCGGGACGAAGACGCTGGTCGCGGCGATGGTCGGCGCCACGGTCTTTGAGACGCTGGCTTTCTTCTTCCCTGACTGGCTCTTCTACACCTACGGGCTGTTCTCCTACGGGGTCCCTGCTGGGCAGACGCCTCTGGGGTTGGCGTCGTTCGACTTCGCAACGATGGTGGACCTCATCTACATCCCGGTCGCGCTCGCGATAATCAGGGCCGGGGCGCCCGCGTTCCGCAGGCTGGGGTTCACGCAGTACCACGGGTCAGGTCCCCAGAGTTGAGCCACGCCGGGAAGCTCCCGCCAGGAGCAATGCGCGCCGTCTACAGACACCTAGGTGCTCGGTCGATGGATATCATCCAGGGCCCGGCCCGGGGGCTCGACAACGCCGTCCTGAGGCTTGGGGAAGGGAGGGTGATGATAGTCACAGCCGACCCCGTCTCCGTCATCCCGGCGGTCGGCGTGCGCCGCTCGGCCTGGATGAGCGCGCATCTCATCGCCTCGGACTTCACTTCAGCCGGGGTCGATCCCGAGTTCGCCGTCTTCACGTTCAACTTTCCGCCTGCGATGAGCGCGAGGGACAGGGACGGGTACATCGCCGCGCTCGGGGACGAATGCGAGAGGCTGGGGGTCGCGATAGTGGCGGGCCACACCGGGAGCTACCCGGGGGCCGGCTATACTGTGGTCGGAGGAGGGGTCATGTTCGGGGGGGCGCCGGAGGACGGGTACGTCACGCCATCCATGGCGCGCGAGGGGGACGTCGTCCTGATGACCAAGCACGCAGCCATCGAGGCGACCGCTTCGTTGGCGACCTCCTTCCCAGAATTCACAGAGACTGCGGTAGGGGGGAAGGCGGCCAGGTGGGCGCGTTCGTTGCTTTCGAAGTGCTCTACCGTCGCCGACGCCAGGATGGCCCGAGGGGCCGGGCTAAGGACGGCCGTCACATCCATGCACGACGCGACAGAGGGGGGCGTGCTCGGAGCGCTGGACGAGATGTCTGCGGCCGCCAGGAAGGCCTTCGTGGTGGAGGCGGGGAAGATCCCAGTGCCCAGTGAGGTGAGACGCATCTGTTCTGCCTTCGGTATCGACCCGGTCCGCACCATGGGAGAGGGGGCGCTCCTCATCACCTGCAGGCCTGGACTTCAGAAGGAGGTCTATGAGGCATTTAACGGCTCGGGGGTCGACTTGACCGCCATAGGCCGCGTCTACCCCGGGGAGGGCCTCTTGGTCGACGAAGGAGGCAGGAAGGCGGAGCGTTACAGGGAGTCGCCGGACGCCTACTGGTCCGCATACAAGAGGGCCACAGCCCAGAGAATCCGCTGAGCCGGGAAAGCTCAATTACGATGTCTCAGCGAGGGGCGTTCCATGGAACTGAAGCTCCCTCCCCCAGACGCGTTCGCGAAGAGAATCCACGACACGCTGGTCGCCCCCGAAGCTACCGCGGCCGACTTGGAGGTGTTCTGCGCCACGGCAAAGAAGTACAGGTTCGGCGCGGTGGTGGTGCAGGGGTGCTGGGTGAAGCGCGCCAAGGGCTTGGTAGGGGACGACGTGAAGGTCTCTGCGGGGGTCGGGTTCCCGATGGGAGGGGTGACGACCAAGGCGAAGGTGGCGGAGATCATGGAGACAGCCGGGCTCGGCGCTGACATGTTCGACGTCATGCCCAACATCGGGTTTCTCAGGTCGGGGATGGACGAAGAGTTCCGGGATGAGATAGCGGCCATGGTCGACGGGGCTGGGGGGAGGCCGGTGAGGGTGATGCTGGAGTTCACGATACTCGACAGGGAGCAGAAGGTGAGGGCGGCTAGGCTGAGCGAGGAGGCCGGGGTTGCCGGTGTGAAGAACTCGAGCGGGTGGGGGAGGGGCGGCCCTGCGACGGTTGAAGACATAAGGCTCCTGAGGGAGTCGGTCACCTCCAGGGTGCACGTCAAGGCCTCCGGAGGGATCCGGGACCTCGACAACGCGCTCAACCTGGTGGGAGCGGGGGCGGACTTTCTGGGGACGAGGGCAGGTGTGGCGATAATAGACGAGCTCAGGGAGCGGCTCGCCCGGTGAAGCCGATAGTAGTCGTAGGGAGCTATCTCACCGGCGTGATGATGAAGGTCACCCGCCTGCCGACGACCGGCGAGACGGTGGTAGGTTCTGGGTACCAGCGCGTCCCAGGTGGCAAAGGGTCGAACCAGGCGGTGGCGGCAAGGAGGCTGGGAGGCAAGGTGAGCATCATCGCCTGCGTAGGGTCGGACGAGGACGGAGACCGGGCGCTGACAATGTGGCAGAGGGAAGGGGTGGAAGCGGGTCTGGTCAGGCGGACCCCGAAGCATACGGGGGTCGGCTTCGTGATAATCGACAGCGAAGGGGCGAACGCGATAGCGGTTGACCCTGACGCGAGCTGGGACCTCGCCCCCTCTGACATAGACAGGGCGGAGGCCGCCATCGGAAGGGCAGGGGTGATGTTGGTCCAGCTCGAAGTCCCTATGGCGACGGTGGCCGCGGCGAAGCGGAAGGCGAAGGAGCGCGGGCTCACGGTGATCCTCAATCCGGCCCCGGCCGCGGGGGGCGACCTGGACCTCTCCGGTGTGGACGTCCTCACCCCTAACGAAGAGGAGTTCAGAGAGCTCACCGGAGGGGCTGATTTCGAGCAGGGGGCGAGGCGGCTGCTGGCCAGGGGGGCCAAGGCCGTCGTCGTAACCCTCGGGGAGCGCGGAGCCAGGGTGCTGACAGGCGACGACTCATACTCGGTCCCGGCCCCGCGCGTCAAGGTGGTCGACTCAACGGGCGCGGGGGACGCCTTCAACGGGGCGCTGGCGGTGGCGCTCTCAGAAGGGGAGCCGCTGAGGCAGGCCGTGAGGTTCGCGAACTACGCAGGGGCGCTCTGCGCGACCAAGCCCGAGGTAGTGGCAGCTCTCCCCAGGCGGGCAGAGGTAGATGAGTTCCTCAGGACCGATGCGCTGGAGTAGCGGTCATACCCGGCCGCCCCTCAGCATAGTGTAGAGCATGCCGCGGAAGACCCGCTGCGACGCTTCGTAGACCACCGACACGTTAGGCTTCCTTTTCAAGTACCCAAGCTCGTCCACCCATGTAACGCCCCTAGAGACGCCGTCGGCTGCGTCTACCTCGACGTAGCGTTCCCTGGTGTCGGTGGCCACTCCAGGGTTCAGCACTATGGCCATCGTGATGCTGTCTGGGCAGCTGGTCCCGTCCACACCCCTCTCGATCTCCATGAACTTGCGCACTTGCCGGTTCACGGCCAGGTAGAACTCCGACTCCTTGGTCTTCATGCTCCCTATCTCTTGGAGCTCGGGGACGCCGATGAGCCCATGCCTCATGACTATCTCCCAGCCGACCATAGTCACGGGCATCCCTGAGTTCAGGACGATGCTGGCAGCGTCTGGGTCCACCCAGATGTTGAACTCGGCAGCCGGAGTCACGTTCCCCAGGTACTGATTGGCTCCGCCCATGAAGTAGAATTCCTTCACTTTCTTAGCTATGCCAGGGTCTTTCCTGAGGGCGAGTGCTACGTTGGTCATGGGGGCGATCTCGACGAGCGTAATCTCTCCCGGATTCTCGTTGATCGAATCGACTATGGCGTCGACTGCGTGCTTCCGCTCGGGCCTCTGTCTGGCCTTGGGAAAGTGCGAGTCACCCATCCCGTCGCTGCCGTGGATTTCCTCCACAGTCCTCCATTCCTTGAGCAGCGGGTGCCTCGCGCCAGGGTAGACCGGGACCTTCCCGGACTCCCCTGCGACCTCAACCGTGTATAGGGCGTTCTCGACTTCCTGGTCGAAGCTGATGTTGCCGCAGTTGATGGTGATCCCCTCGAGCTTTGCGTCTTTCGCCCTGAGCGCCATCATGATGGCGACGGCGTCGTCCCCCGCCGTGTCAGTGTCCAGTATTATCCGCTTCAAGGCGGACCGACCCCGGCAGCGGTCAGATAAGAAGGATACCAGGTGCGGCGTGGTAATCTCAATAGAGGGGGCCCCGGCCCGGTGGGGGATGTCCACCACCGAGAACGCGGCCAGGGTCATGAAGTCGCTGAAGGACGAGGAGTGGAGGACGCTGGCGGGGGTGGAGCGCGCTTCGACCGGGTACGGGACCCCTGACGTCGGGAGGCTCTCGCGCATGAGCCGCCTCCCCCAGGAGAGGGTGCGTTTCGCCACGGCGGACCTCGAGAAGAAGGGGCTCCTGACGAGGAAGGGCCGTGGGTTCGCCCTCACGAGGGAGGGGGTGGAGGCGATGGCGCTCAAGGACTACGTGAAGAAGGATTTGATCTACGCGCTAGGCGCCATCATCGCGAAAGGGAAGGAGTCGGACGTGTACGAGGCGCTGACAGAGGAGGGGACGGTCTATGCCCTCAAACTCTACAAGATCGGCAGGACCTCGTTCACAAGCGTGAGGAGGAGCAGGCCAAGGGAGGAGGCGGCGTTCAGGAGCTGGATGACGGCCAACTATGACGCGGCGAGGCGCGAGTACCACGCGCTGAGGAAGCTGGAAGGACTCTCGCCTTCGTTCCCCCGGGCGGTGGCTTACAGCAGGAGCACTGTCCTCCTTGAAGAGGTCTCCGGGGTGAGGCTGTCCCAGAGGCCTGTGCTCGAGGACCCTGAGGGAGCCCTCGGCGCAATCCTGGCCCTCATGCGAACAGCGTATGCCCAGGCGAGCCTCGTGAACGCCGACCTGAGCGAATACAACATACTCACCGACGGGGCATCGTTCTGGCTGATCGATTGGCCCCAGGCCGTCGACTCATCCCACCCGAACAGCACTGAGCTGCTCGCGCATGACATCAAGGCCGTCACGACATTCTTCAAGAGGGCATATGGGGTCGCTGCGGACCTGCACAAGTGCTACGAATACGTCAGTGGACGTTCGCTGTCCCTGGGCTGAGATAAAGTCCAGGACCTCGGTCGGGCGCTAGAGCCTGTCTGCTATCCTCACGTAGAGGACGTTGTTTCCCCTTATCACTACTTTACCGTAGTTCGCGATCTTTTTCCCGTTCTCCGACTCCTCGGCGTCGACGAGTATGACGTTCATGTATGGGTCGACGTTTGACATCTTCCCCGCATATTCTATCTCGCTCTTCAGCCGAACAGAGACCTGCTTGTTCAGGGACCTCTGTAAGATGCTCAAGGGGCGCCTTGTCTGCTGAGGAGGTTGGAACGGCTGAGGGCTCACTGCGAACTTCTCATCTGGCCCTCGCTCACAGTTAAAAATACATCGGTGATGAATCGTCCAAGGGGAGAGGACGTCGGGGACCGAGACAGCGGCTGGAGCGAAGGGGCGGGTGGCATCCTTCCCCCGCTACACGTCGGGATCTGTGGGCCTGGACGCCCTGCTGTCAGGCGGATACAGGGCAGGCACCTTGACCGAGGTGTTCGGGAGGAGCAACACCGGCAAGTCGCAGCTGGGGATGCAGGCTGCCTTGTGCGCCGCCTTGAAGGGGGCAAGGGTGCTCTATATCGACAGCGAGGGCGGATTCAGGCCCGAGAGGCTCGAGCAGATCGCCGGAGCAAGAGGGTGGGACTTCGAGGGGGCGCTTGAGAGGATCACGTTCATGAGGTCCGACTCGGCCCCGGAGCAGATGGAGACGGTCAGAGGCATGAATCGGCGGAGGGCTACGGCGGAGTGCAAGCTTGTAGTGGTGGACACGCTCACCCGCAACTTCTCGGTCGAGCTGCCCGGGAAGTCGAACCTCGCAAGCAGGCAGGGGGCCCTTGACATCCATCTGAGCGAGATGGCAAGGGACGCGTACATCCATTCCAGGGCGTACGTGCTGACGAACAGGGTGACCTTCGGTACCGCTGGAGACGTAGGGATAGGTGGCGGGACAGTGGAGCAGCTGGTTCATATGACCGTGAAGCTCGAGCGCCAGGGGCAGGCGGTGTCTGCGACCTCGTTCCCTTCCTGTGAGAGGGCTGCCTTGCAGATTGGGGCTGCGGGCGTCATCTGAGTCGAGTCAGACATCGTCCATCGCAGCTCGTGTGGTGGACGTCTTCTCGAAGGAAAGTCTGCAGAGGGAGGTCCCGGAGCGACGCGCCATAGAAAGGCCCCGGCCTCGCATTGGGCCCGAGTCAGCGCTGAGGCTAGGACGGTTAAATATCCAAGATACAGGTCGTACAGACGCGGTGGTCGTGCAAGCCAACATCGCGACGATACTCGACTCACTCTTGAAGTCCGACCTTGACGAAGCGAAACGCAGGATACAGGCGCTCCTCCCCACAGCGACGTCCGAGAAGGAGAGAGGGAGCTTGATGGCGGCGGCGGGGATACTAGCGAGCATTACGAAGGGGAAAGACGGCACGCTGCAGACCTGGGACAGCGCCAAGGTGGAGAGGGCGGCGAAGTCGATAACGTCGAACCAGATGGCAGACGACTTCGACAGAGGCTATGCAGACACGCTGTTGAGCTACTCTAAGCTCAGAGCGGATACCCAGCGAACTGAAGGGTGAAGGCCAGCATCCAGGTGAAGAGGAAGACCATCACGAAGCCACCCACCCCGGTCGTGTAGATCTTTCCCTGCTGCTCCCTCGGCATCCCGCGGTACCACCCATAGAGGGCGAGGTAGTAAGAAACGAGGTAGACCCCTATCCCTATGCTGACCCCGAAGGACCAGTCGAAACCGTAGGCCTGGTCGAGGAGCTGGGTGCCGAACCCTGCGACCGCCGCCAGCCCTATCCTCGTCCAGTATAGCTTATCAAACGCCGCGGCTGGCTGAGGCTTCGTGGCCGAACTATCCGGCTTCGAAGTCTTGGTGCTCGCCAAAGAAATCGATTTGGCGTTGCGCGGAACCTACGTTAATAACATTTACAGGAGAGGAAGCGCGCAACTGTTCCGTTTCAGGAGGCCGCAGGGAGAGGATGTCTGGCTGGTGGCATCCCCCAAGAAGGGGGCCTGGATATCGAACAGGGTCGAGGAAAGGGACGAAACCACCGAATTCACTTCGCGGCTCAGAGGGGAGCTCGAGAGGGCGAGGTTCTCAGGCGCATCCCAACTGGACCTCGATAGGGTCTTCCAGATAGACTTTGATGGGAAAGAGAGTCGGAGGGTGCTGATAGAGCTCATGCCGCCGGGGAACTTAGTGGTCCTCGGCCCAGATGGGGCGGTCAGGCTCGCGCAGAGCGAAGTGCGCGCGGGCAGCCGGCGGGTCGTCAGGGGGGAGCGATATTCCCCTCCGGGCCAGAGCAGGCTCAGCCCGCTCGATGTCGGGGCCGAAGCTGTCGAAGCGATGCTCAGGGCGGAGACGACCCTGGGGAAGGCGGTCGGGAGACACATCGCCCTGCCCAGGAAGTACGTCGCCGAGGCCCTGAAGAGAGTAGGAGCTTCAGAGGGTACGCCGTCTTCGAGCTTCGTCGGCAGAGGAGGGGAGATAGCGAAGGCTGTCGCGGACATGGTAACAGACGCGAGGACGAATCCAAGGCCGTGCATCTGCGAGACGCAGGCGGGGGACGAGGTCTTCACGTTCCCGCCCAGCGGGCTCAAGGTGAAAGAAGAAGCGGGGACGGTCTCCGAGCTCTGCGACCGCCTCTTCCTTGGAGACGCTCTGGCAGAGGCAGAACCTCCCAGCGCCGAGGAGGCAAAGCGGAAGGAGTTGATAGCGACGGCGGAGAGGCTCAGGGAGGAGTCGAAGTCGTTGATGACGAAGGCTGCGGGGGCAAGGGGGGCGGCCGCGGAGGCGAGGGCGGCCCCGCTCGACACGGCGTTGAAGGTCATGCGAGAGGCGGGGGTCAGACCGCTCAGGGACCCTGTCTCCCCAGCAGCGGCATCGTCAGCGCTCTACGACTGGGCCAAGGAGCTCGAGGCGAAGTCATCGCAGAGCCTTGAGGCCGCCGCGAAGCTGGAAAAGAGGGCGTCCAAGGTCCCCTCCAGGGCTGCGCCGCGAGCCCAGGCCCTGTCGAGGAGGAGGGGCGAGTGGTACGAAAGGTTCAGGTGGTTCGTCACGGTCGAGGGGAAGCTGGCGGTAGGCGGGCGTGACGCACAGACAAACTCCGTCCTCCTCGGGAGGCACCTCGACCCTAAAGACACAGTCTACCACGCCGACCTCTTCGGTTCACCGTTCTTCGTCCTCAAGGAGGGGGCAGCCCAGACCGAGGAGGAGTCCAGGCAGGTCGCTCAGGCTACGGTCGCCTTCAGCAGCGCCTGGAAGACGGGGCTCGGGGCCGCCGACGCGTATTGGGTGACGCCTGACCAGGTAAGTTCCGCCGCCCCGAGCGGAGAGTACCTGCCGCGCGGGAGCTTCGTCATCCGAGGGAGGAAGAACTTCGTCGCGAATGTGCTAGTGGAGGTGGCGGTCGGTATGGACCAGAAAGGCCGGGTGATGGCCGGCCCTGAGGAAGCTGTCAAGAAGAGGTGCGCGCGCTACGTCGTCCTGAGGCCCCACAACGAGAAAGCCTCCGAGACAGCCAAGCGCGTCCTCAGTGACCTTGGGTCAGACCCGAGGCGGCCGACCCTCGACGAGGTGCAGAGGGCCCTCCCGGCTGGGGGCGGCAAAGTAATCACTCGGGCCGAAGTTCGCCGCTAAATGCACTCGGCGACTATCTCGGCGACGTCGCGGACATCCATCCCCGAGTTCGTCACCTTGGTGGCGTCGTCGAACATGGAGAGGCAGAACGGACACTCCGTGGCGATGGTCTTGGCGCCTGTCCTGGCGGCCTCCTCCGCCCTGATCCCTGCTATGGACCTCCGGTGGGGGACATTGAACCAGTAGTTCGACCCCCCCGCACCGCAACAGAAGGTCTTCTCCTTCCTCCTCCCCATCTCCCTCAGGTCGTGGACGGACGCCGCGAGCGCCTCCCTGGGTTGGTCGAAGACGCTGTTGTACCGCGAGGCGTAACAGGCGTCATGGAGTGTCACGGAGATGTTCTGCACCTTCTCTCTGGGGACCGACACCTTCCCGTCCCTGATTAGGTCTGAAATCAGCTGGGTGTGGTACACCACGTCGAACTTCGCTCCGAACTGGGGGTACTCGTTCTTCAAAGCGTTGAAGCAATGAGGGCAGGTGGCGATTATCTTCTTCACGCCATAGGAGTTGAGCTTCTCTATGTTCTGGAGCGCAAGCTCCTGGTACCGCCCTTCCTCCCCCAGCCTCCGAGCGGGGTCCCCCACGCACATCTCTTCTCCGCCCAGTATCGCGAACGAGACGCCGGCGCTCTTCAGTATCTTCGCCAAGGCCTTCGCTATGCGCTGGGCCCGCTGGTCGAAGGAGGAGACGCAACCCACCCAATAGAGGTACTCCGCCTTCGGGTTGGCCGCCAAGGTGTCGATGCCCAGCCCTTCGGCCCAGCCTGCCCTGGTCGAGTTCTTGAACCCGTACGGGTTCTGGCTCTGGGCTAGGTTAGCCAGCATCCCTGACTTCTCCTTGTCTAGCTTCCCCTTCGAGACGAGCTCCCTTCGGAGGTCGTAGATGACGTCAAGGTGCTTCACCCCTACCGGGCAGCTGGCGACGCAAGCCCCGCAGGAGGTGCAAGACCAGAGCTCGTCCTCGGCGACAGAAGTGAAGGGGTCAGATTCGCGTCCGGCACGGGAAAGGAGGCTGACCTTCCTAACGAGGACGCGGGGGGACAGAGGGCGGCCTGCCGCTGTCGCCGGACAGGCGGCCTCACAGGCGCCGATCTCCACGCAGGAATCGAAGGACAGAGACTGGTCCGCGGTGAAGTCTGAAACTTTGCCGACGCCCACCTTGATCGCCTCAGGGTCTGTCTTCCCCGCCATGACGTCGGCCAAGTTGAACGGCGTCCTTAGTGACGCCAGGGGCCTGTCGAACTTGGCGAAGAGGTTGATGCTTGGCCTGGCGTAGTAGCCTGCGACCAAGGAGTTCCTCGCTGCGTCGAGGAGGAGGTCCGCCCAGCCGAGGGCCGGGAACCAGAGGAGGACCAGCTCCGAGGTGGTGAGGGCGATGGCAGCCATTAGCACTATCTGAAGTGTCTTGGAGGCGGACGCGAACCCTTCAGTTACATGCACCTCTCTCCCTACCCGCCTGCTCTGGAAGTACCTCTGGACCCGCCAACCGAAGGCGACCGCCAACCCGGCTGCGAGGGGGACGGACGCTACCCTGAAGGCGGCTAGGAGGAGAGGAGCCATACCCATGGCGGGCGCCAGGACCGCGTCAGCAATCGTGAGCCCT
The DNA here is from genome assembly GCA_021786575.1 of archaeon. Taxonomy (GTDB): domain Archaea; phylum Thermoproteota; class Nitrososphaeria; order Nitrososphaerales; family Gagatemarchaeaceae; genus UBA183. Next base: position 381,430 of record JAJYMY010000002.1, on the reverse strand, counting down.
ACCCCGAGGGCTATGGAGAGGTGCATGAGAAAGACCGGGTCCCCTGTCTTCAGTCGGCGCGCTTCGTCCCTACCCAGCCCCCAGATGCGCGCTGGGCCGAGGCTGACCGACCACCTGCGAGAGAAGTAGACGACGGCGAAAGCGACGGCAGCCACGCTGGCGAAGGATATCGCGTAGGCGGCCAGGTAACCGACGTCGAGCCCAGCCATATGCAGCGCCGACGCCCCTCTGTTTATAGGCTGTTCGAGACGCCGGTCAACGCCTGGCCGAGAGGGCTCGCCTGAGGGCGGGGACCACCTGGTAAAGGTCCCCTACTATGCAGTAATCAGAAGCTTGGAAGATCGGCGCGTCCTTGTCCGTGTTAATGGATGCGACTATCTTCGAGTCCTTCATCCCGGCGACGTGCTGCAGTTGGCCCGAGATCCCGATGGCTAGATAGAGGTCGGGCTTGACGGTGACCCCCGTCAGCCCGATGTGGTGCTCTTCTGGGAGCCATCCGAGGTCGGCGGAGAGGGGACGCGAGCATCCGAGGGCCCCGTGCATCGTCACAGCCAGGTCCTCCAGCATGGAAAGGTCCTCCCTCTTCTTCACGCCCCTGCCGGCCGACACGATGACCTTCGCGGACCTCAGGTCGACCCCTCCCGCGGCCTTCTTCTCGCGCCCGACAACCTTCGACCGGTCTGAGACCTGGCCCACCTCCACCTCCTGGGTCCGCTCAGGGAGGGCCTCCGCTCTGGGATAGGCGCCTGTCTTCACGGTGACCACTGCCGGAAACTGGCACCGTGTCTTCGCCACGACCTTACCCGCGTAGACGTTCCTCTCCCCCGTCACCCCCTGCCCGTCGGAAGCGAGCTTCACCACCTCCGCCATGCACCCGACGCCAAGCTTGGCCGCCAGCCTCGATGCCGCTTCCCTCCCGTCCCTCGTCGCCCCAAGCAGGACCGCGACGGGGGAGAGATCCTTCGCTGCCCGGGCTAGGGCTTCGGCCGCGACGGCCGGCGAGACGTCCGGACCTGAGGGACCCTTGAGAAGGAGCCTCACCCCCGAGCCCCTGATCCCCTGGCGAGGGGACCCGATGTCCACGACGCGGACCTCCGCCGACGCGCCCCTTGCAACATCCTGGGCAGCGCTAGCCACCTCGGCGGAAACGCCCTCCGACTCGGAGTAGACCCAGACATCCCCGCTCACTTCAAGACGCCCTCCCTCGAAAGCGCATCCAGTAGCTTGGCGGCGGCCTCGTCGGGCCCCCCTTCTATCATTACGTGCTTCCTCGTCGACGGCTGGGACGACATCGAGACCACCTCGACCCCGCTGATGGTCCCGGGAGGAGCGATCTCGCCGCCGTTGAGCTCCTCGATGGGCTTCTTTGATGCCTGCATTATCTGGACGAGCGTCGGGTAGCGCGGTTCGTTGATCTCGCTCACCACGGACACCGCGAAGGGGACGGATGTCTCGACGGCCTCGACGCTGTCCTCGAGGGAGCGCTCCACCCTCGCCGACCCACCGGTCACCTCTATCTTCCTGGCGTAGCCGACATAGGCCACCCCTAGGAGCTCCCCCAGCATCGGGGGGACTTGGCCGGTGTAGGTGTCAGACGAACCTTCCGAGCATATGACCACGTCATAGGGCCCGGACCTCCTGATCGCCGCGGCGAGCATGCTAGCGGTGCGCAGCGCGTCTATGACCAACGGGTCGGCGGCGACAAACACACCCCTGTCGGCACCCATGGCGAGGGCCTCTTTCAGGGTCTTCTTCGATTCAGCAGCGCCCACCACGAAGACAACGACCTCCCCCTGGTGGGCGGATTTCAGCCTGAGCCCTTCCTCTACCGCATTCTTGTCGAAAGTGCTCATCTTCCCGGCGGCCCCCGCAAGGACTGGCCTCCCCTCTGTGTCGAGCCTGAGCTCTGCCTCGTCAACGGCGTGTTTGACGCAAACCGCTATCTTCATTGTGACCTTGCCAGCTCCCGCCTGGTTATCAGCATGCGGAGCACCTCGGAAGTCCCCTCGCCGATCGTGAGGAGCCGGGCGTCCCTCCAGTGCCTATGGAGGTCGTCGGTGGTGTATCCGTACCCTCCGTGGATCTGGATGGCTTCGTCGCACGCCCTCAGAGACATCTCCGTGGCGTACACTTTAGCCTGCGAAGCCTCTGATGCGTAGTCACCCCCCATCTCCTTGATCCTCGACGCGTACAGGTAGAGGAGCCGGCCCGCGCTGATCCCTATCTTGGTGTCTGCCAGCTTCGCCCTCACCAGCTGGAAGTCTGCTATGGCCTTGCCGAACGCGCGCCTCTTCCGGGCGTAGGCAAGCGCCTCCCCATAGGCGAGCTGGGCGATGCCGACGTTGAGCGCCGCGACGACTATCCTCGCCCCGTGAAGGATCTCCTTCGCGTAGTCCGCCCCCTTTCCCTCCTCACCGATGAGGTTATCCTCGGGGATCCGGCAGTCGGAGAAGATCACCTCACGCGTCTTCGAGCCCCTCATCCCGAGCTTCTTCAGCTCGGCGCCGAACTTCAGCCCCGCCCTAGGCGACTCCACCATGAAGCATGAGGGACCCCTCGAGGTCTTCGCGAAGACGAGGTAGACATCCGCCTCCCCGGCGTTGGTGATGAACATCTTAGAGCCGTTGATCGTGTACTCCCCCGCGCGCTTCTCCGCTGTCGTGGCCATGTTCCCCGCGTCGGAGCCTGACGCAGGCTCTGTGAGCGCGAACGACGCCAGCTTCCTTCCTGAGATTATACCCCGCAAGTGGAGCTGGCGCTGCGACTCGGTCCCAAACCTAAGAACACCCTCCGCCACGGCGTTGTGTATCTCAATGCTGAGGGCCATAGAAGCGTCGGCGGTGCCGAGGAGCTCCACGGCGGTAGCATAGACCGAGAAGGGCAACCCGAGCCCCCCGTACTCGGCGGGGAACGGGATCAGGCTCATCCCCTGCTTGAGGAGAGCGGACCTTGGCCCGGCCATAGCCGCCTCTCCGGTGTCCAGCTTCGGGGAGAGCGGGAGTATCTCCTTCTCCATGTATAATCCGAGGGAGGAGAGGACATCGGAGTATTCCTGGTGCTTGGCCGGGTGGAGCATCTGCATGAGCAGCTTGTGTTCGGCGGTGTATATCGTCAAAGCGAGACGCTTTGCGTTCCCGGCTCCTCCAGAGATTTAATCGTTCTCACTAACGAGAATTCCTAAAAGAGCTCAGCCCAGGCGGCGGGCTATGGACCTGGCGGGCCGCCTCGCAGACTACGTGACCTCGACTAAGTTCGGGAACATCGACCCAAGGACAGTCAAGGAGATGAAGGCCAGGGTGGTCGACGCCATAGGGTGTGCCATAGGGGCGTTCGGCGAAAGACCCATCGAGATGGCCAGGAGCGCGGTCTTAGGCCTGAGGAGCGGTGGCCCGTCGAGCGTCATCGGGACAGGCAAGCGGACCTCCCCCGACCTTGCCACCTTCGTGAACGGGTTCATGCTGCGGTACTTTGACTACAACGACACCTACCTCTCGAGGGAGCCTGCCCACCCAAGCGACAACATCGCGCCATGCCTCGCGGTGGCAGAGTCCGAGGGCGCTACGGGGAAGGAGCTCGTCTCGGCGGCGGTGGCAGCCTACGAGGTCCAGTGCAGGCTCTGCGACGCCGCCGACATAAGGCACCGGGGATGGGACCACGTCAACTACGGGCTGGTGTCGTCATCACTCGCCGCGGCGAAGCTGATGGGCCTGGACGCGAAGAAGGCGGAGCAGGCGGTCAACATCGCGGTGAGCGGGCACATAGCCATGCGCCAGGTAAGGGCGGGAGAGCTGTCGATGTGGAAGGGCGCGTCCTTCGCCAACGCCGCGAGGAACGGGGTCTTCGCGGCCGCCCTGGCCAAAGACGGAGTGACCGGGCCCTCGCCGGTCTTTGAAGGAGAGATGGGCTTCTTCAGGCAGGTGTCGGGCCCCTTCGACCTCGACGTCAGCGGGTTCGGCGGGCGGGGAGGGAGATACAAGGTCCCCGAGACGTACGTGAAGTACTGGCCCGCCGAATATCATGCGCAATCGGCGATCTGGGCCGCGCTGGCCGTAAGGGGGGACCTGAAGGGCCCGGGTGAAGCGAAGTCAGTCCTGGTCGAGACCCACGAGGCAGGGTACACGATTTTGGGCAAAGACCCGGAGAAGTGGCATCCGGGGACCAAAGAGACCGCGGACCACAGCCTACCATACATAGTTGGCATGGCGCTCCTGGAGGGGAAGATAGACAATGAGACGTATTCGGAGCGAAACCTCAGATCAGCCCGGGTCCTCCGCTTCCTGAGAAAAGTGGAAGTGAAGGAGGACCCCACGCTGACGGCCATGTACCCCGCCCAGGGGATGGCAAACAGGGTGACAGTCGTCACGAAGTCAGGCGCGGTCTTTTCCAAGGAGGTGGACGTCCCAAGGGGTCACCCCCTGGACCCTATGGGGAGGGAAGAGCTGGAGCAGAAGTTCAGGGCCCTCACCGAGGGGAAGCTCTCCTCAGAGAGGCGGAGGGAGCTCCTCGACCTCCTGTGGAACTTGGAAGAGGTCGATGACCTGAGAGAGGTTTTCAAGTTGATGAAAGTCATGGCCTAAACCCCGGCTGTCTCACCTATATCATCGCCTGTCGCCCCCCTTGATATGGAGTCTGAGGAGCTCCTCAGGAAGGCGTTCGGCCTGAACTCCTACGAGTCGAAGCTGTACGTCACCCTCCTAGGCCGCGGGATGAAGGCAGGGGAGGCGGCCCAGGCGTCGGGGGTCCCGCAGTCGCGGACTTACGACACCCTCCGTTCCCTCGAGCAGAAGGGTTTCGTGATGGAGTCGGACGGCGTCTACAAGTCCGCGACCCCCTCGGCGGCCCTTGGTTCGAGGTTGGCCAAATTCGTCTCCGACTTCGAAGCAGGGCTCGAAGGGCGGCAATCGGCGATGCGGAAGATAGTCAGGGAGCTGGAGCCTCTCGCGCGGCCGGTAGATGGGGAGCAGGAGCCCGTGATGCTGAAGGGACTCGACAGCATAACAGCGGCGTTCCTGGAAGTCCTGCGACGTTCCGACGAGGCGTTCCTCCTCGTCAGGAAGGGGCTGGCGGCCAAGGCAGCCTTCCTAGGAGTATTGGGGCAGGCGAGCAGGAGGCCGAAGCAAGTGAAACTGCTGGTCCCGGCGAACCAGAGGCTCTCCCGGGCCGAGCTTCGGGAGGCCGGAGAGAAGGGGCTGGAGGTCCGCCGCTCTGACGGCGTGCTGCTCGACATGATGGCAGGGGATAGGGGCGGGGTCATAATCGGGGTGCCGGCGAGGGGGAGGGACGAGTCATTCGCGGCCGTTGCCATTTGGGTGAGGAGCCCCTCGTTCGCCCAGTCGGTGATGGAGTCGCTCGACCAACAGTGGAGGGCAGCCAGGCCTCTCCGGGGCAACCTCTAATTACCACCGTATAGTAGTAATCGTGTGAAGCTCGCCGTGGGTTTCAACCCGGTGCTCAGCGTGCAGGCCGCGGTGGCTCAGGCGTCGCGCGCAGAATCCCTCGGCTACGACTCGGTCTGGGTTCACGAGAGCCTGTACCAGAGGGACGTGGTCACGTACATGTCGGCGATGGCGTCCGGGACCAGGAGGATTGGGCTCGGCTCCGGCGTGATCAACACGTTCACCCGCCACCCTGTCACCGCCGCGACGACGTTCGCCACGCTTTCCGAGCTGTCAGGCGGGAGGGTGACCCTGGGGCTCGGGCTCGGGAGCTTCCCCACCATCCCGCTCATCGGGCATCGGATATTCCCCGTCGGAGAGACCAAGCCTATCCGCAGGATAAGGGAGTACGTCGAGGTGGTCAGGTCAGTCTGGGAAGGGGGGGAAGTCGACTTCGACGGCGACTTCTTCCAAGTACACGGCCTGACCCTCGGCTTCAAGGTCGACCGGAGGGTTCCGATCTTCATCGCCTCCCTTTCGCCGAAGACCCAGGAGTTCGCGGCCACCGTCGCGGACGGCGTGATACTCTCACCTGCGCTTAGCACGGTCCTGGCGACGGGGGAGATGGTGGAAAAGGTCAGGCGAGGGGAAGCGAAGAGAGGCCACGCTGTGGAGAGGGCTTCATACATGCTCACCTCGGTCGATAGGGACCCGGTCATGGCGGCGAAGGCCGTGAAGGACTATTACTTCTTCGTCTATCAACTGGCCGAGGTTGTCAAGCCCGAGTCACTCGCGCCCTACGGAGTGGGTGAGGAGGACCTCCGGCCGATGAGGGAGGCGTGGAGGAGAGGGGACGAGGTGGGGGCGAGGAGGCTGATCCCCGAAGCTGCGATCGAAGCGCTCACGGTCACGGGGACCCCCGACCACGCGCTCGCCAGGGTGGGCGAGTACATGAAGGCGGGGGTCACGCTCCCAATCCTAATGCCGATAGGGGACGTAGGCTTGGCTTTGAGCGAGCTCGCGCCAGGCGGCTAGAACACCGGCAAGTAGATTGACAGGACTAGAGACACCATATACAACACGGCGAACTGCAACGCCAGCGCCGCTGTCTTAGGGTCGGCGTCGTCCGGGACAGGTCCCCTGAACATCTTCCAAAGCGGCACGGCCCCCGGGAGCGTGAGCAGGACCAGGAGCGACCAAGCGCTGACAAACCCCGACAGGACTTCCCCTAAGACGATGATGTAAGCGAGGGCGAGAAGCCACCCGTAGACCCTGGAAGCCGTCCTCTCTCCCAGCCTGACGGCGATAGTCCTCGTGTTGACAGAGCCGTCGTAGCTTATGTCCCTTATGTTGTTCGCGAGCAGGACCAGGGCTACGAAGAGGCCGACGGGGATCGCCCCGACCATCGGAACCCAGGAGAGCGCCCGCGTCTGCACGACGTATGCGCCCAGGGGGATTAGGAGCCCCCACATCACGAACACAGTGACTTCGCCGGCTCCCCTGGCCTTCAGGACGACAGGGTCGGATGTGTAGAGGACGCTCCCCAGCACCCCCGCGCCCGTGATGATCAGGATTGCAGGCCCGGACACCAACGCAAGGTAAGCGGCAGCTGCGAGGGTGACAGCGTAGAGGGCCAGTGAGAAGTCGAGTATGGTCGAGAGCGGGACCTCCCCTTCGGCTCCTGGGTGCAGCCTGTACCTCGTCGTAGGCGCGCCCTCCTTGTCTACTCCGTGCTTCACGTCGAAGTAGTCGTTGAGGATGTTGGTAGCCGCGTGGAAGGCGACCATCCCCCCGAGCGTGAGGAAGTAGAGCAGGAGGTCGGCCTTCCCTTCGAGCGCGGCGAGGAGGGTGCCGAGCGTGACAGAGGAGAACGTCATAGTGAAGGACCATGGCCTGGCTGAAAGGAATGCTGTCCTGACGCTGAGGCCTCGGGGGTGGCCAACGGCCCTCGTGCTGAACATGCTATTATTACCACACGTCGGTGGTAATATTAAGATTGGTAGAACCCCTCCGCGATGTAAGGTAACTGGCGGCGCATGAGGCCGTGCGATGGGGATTTAACACAGTCAGCCCCGGCGGCGCAGGTTGAGGAAGAGCAGGAGGGTCGCGCTTGGCCTGACGATCGTGGCGGTCGGGATGGCCCCCCTCTTCGTCCTCCCTGGGAGGGACTTCGCCCTGTCTACGTTCGTGGCCACGGGGTGCATGGGAGCGGTGGCCGTCGCCTCGGGAGGGTACCGCAAGCTCTACTCCCCCCGCGCCTGGACCCTGGCTCTGGGGGTGACCTCTGCCGCCGGGCTCTACGCGCTGTTCTATGCAGGGAACCTGGCTATCGCGGCGTTCCATCCTCTTGGAGTCGGAGCCCAGGCGGAGACGTCGATCTACGCGCTGATAGCTTCCTCTGGGAACCCGGTCCCTCTCCAAGTCCTCGTGCTAGCCTGCGACTCGCTCGGCTTCGAGTCGTACTTCAGAGGGACTCTGCAGGCGCACGCCTCGCCGAGGCTCGGGGGGGCGGCCCCCTTCGCCGTGGCGGCGGTGGACGCACTGATACACGCCGCGAGCCTCAATATCCTCTGGGTGGTCGCGACCTTCTTAGCCGACTCTGTCTGGGGGCTCACCTACTATCGGACGGGTGACCTGAGCTCGAGCGTGCTCAGCCACTTCGTGTGGGACATCGCTATATTCATGGTCGCGCCGATAAGGTGAGCTACGAAGGAGACGCCGCCTGCCTCCGCTCGCTTATAACGACCGGAAGGCGCGGGGGCGTGAAGCCAATGCGCGAGGGAAGGCTGCTCTGGGAACCCGACCCGGGCCTCGTCAGGCGGACGGCCATGTCGGCGTACATGAAATGGCTGGAAAAGAGGGGGTCCAGCTTCGAAGGGTACGACGAGCTCTGGCGATGGTCCGTGGACGACCTGGAAGGGTTCTGGGGGTCCATCTGGAAGTACTTTGACGTCGCAGGCGCGGACTATCCGGTGCTCGCAGAGCGCAAGATGCCGGGGGCGAAGTGGTTCGATGGGGCAGAGCTCAACTTCGCAGAGCGAGTGTTCGCGAAGGGGAGGGATGGGCCGGCGCTCATCTGCAGAGGGGAGAGGGCGCAGGGGAAAGTAGTTGCCTGGCAGGAGCTCGAGCGGAAGACGGCGGCCCTCGCCAGAACCCTGAGGGATTCAGGTGTGGGGCGAGGAGACAGGGTTGCGGGATACCTTCCGAACGGGCCCGAAGCGATAGTAGGTGTCCTGGCCGCCGCGAGCGTCGGAGCCATCTGGTCTGGGAGCCCTCCAGAGTTCGGGACCCAATCAGTTGTAGACAGGTTCGGGCAGATAGGACCTAAGGTTCTGATTGCCACCGACGGCTACAGCTACGGCGGGAAGTGGACCGACAGAGCGGACGATGTCTCCTCCATCGTGAAGTCCATCCCAAGCATAAAGAAGGTCATCTCCGTGTCTGGGGGAAGCAAGGGGAGAGGATTAGCTGGCTCAGATGCTTGGGAGGAGGCGACGGGAGGCAAGGAGAAGCTCGACCACGAGTTCGTCCCCTTCGAGCACCCGCTGTGGATCCTGTACTCGTCTGGGACCACCGGGCTCCCGAAGCCGATAGTGCACTCGCATGGTGGGATACTAGTCGAGCTCCTGAAGTCCCTCGCCCTGCACAACGACATAAGGGAGGGGGACCGCTTCTTCTGGTACACCACGACAGGGTGGATGATGTGGAACTACCTCTTGGGGGGGCTCCTGCACGGAGCCACCCTCGTCCTATACAACGGCCACCCCGCCTGGCCTCGCCCTGATTCTCTGTGGTCCTTGATGGAAGAGACAGAGACGACGTATATGGGGACAAGCGCGGCCTACATCTCCGCCTGCATGAAAGCGCGGGTCGAACCGCGAGGTTCGTTCAGCCTGAGCACTTTGAGGGGGATAGGCTCGACCGGGTCGCCCCTCTCGACTGACGGATTCGAATGGGTGTACGCGAAGGTCAAGGATGGCGTCTGGCTCGAGTCACTGAGCGGAGGGACAGATGTCTGCACGGCATTCGTCACAGGGTCGCCGACGCTCCCTGTGTACTCGGGGGAGCTTCAGTGCAGGGCGCTGGGGGCGAGCGTCCAGGCGTTCGACGAGAACGGCAGCGCAGTCGTCGGCAAGGTCGGAGAGCTGGTCATCACAGAGCCCATGCCCAGCATGCCCGTGTTCTTCTGGGGGGACGAGGATGGGAGCAGATACAGGGAGAGCTACTTCGACATGTTCCCCGGGGTCTGGAGGCATGGAGACTGGATAAAAGTGACCAGCAGAGGGACGTGCGTAATCTACGGCCGTTCAGACGCCACGATAAAGAGGCAAGGAGTGAGGATAGGCACGAGTGAAATCTACAGGGCAGTCGAGAAGGTCCCCGAAGTCTCCGACTCCATGGCGGTCGACGTGGTTTCGAAGGAAGGGGGCGAGGAGATGGTCCTCTTCGTTTCGCTCAACGAGGGGGCGTCGCTGGACGAAGAGCTTGCCGCCAAGATCAAGGCCCAAATCAGGGCCGACCTCTCTTCGCGGTACCTCCCAGACAGGCTCGTCGCGGTCCCAGCCATTCCTCGGACGTTGAACGGGAAGAAGCTCGAAGTGCCGGTGAAGAGGATCCTCGCCGGGGCGGACCCGGAGAAGGTCCTGAATAAGGGATCCCTGGCAGACCCCGCATCGGTGGAACACTTCGTGAAGATCGCGAAGGGGCTCATCGCCGGCGGCCGGGGGGATTTGGAAGCGAATTAATACAGGCACTCAGGCGGGAAAAGCTGTGCCAGGACAAAGGAAGGTATACATGATCTCCGGCGGGGTGACGAAGTTCGCGAAGGCCCACCCCGACATGGACTTCCGCATGATGGTCAAGCGTGCATTCGACTACGCCATGAAAGACGTCCCTGACCTACGGACGTCTGACATTGAGAGCAGCAGGATTTCTTACTTCTCGGACCATTTCGCCCGGCAGCTGAAAGCGGCTTCGATGGTGCAGGACTACCTGGGGCTGAACCCGAGGGACTCGAGGAGAATCGAGTGGGGGGGAGCCACCGGGGGCCAGGCCATCCAGGCCGGATGGGAGACGGTAGCGAGCGGGAGGAACGAGGTGTGCCTCGTCGCCGGGTTCGAGACGATGTCTCACGTCGAGACCTGGAAGGGGAACGAGTTCATCGCCCTCGCTTCTGACACCAACTTCGACTATCCAGTGGGAGGTTTCTACACTGGATACTACGCGCTCATGGTCCAGCGGCACATCTACGAGTACCTGCGGAAGACGAAGTACGCCCACGTGAAAGACGAAAGGAAGGCCCAGAGGGCGGCAACGGAGGATGCGAAGAGGGTCATGGCCATGGTATCTGTGAAGAACCACGTCAACGCGCAGCACAACCCCTATTCGCAATACCCGGAGCGGCTGACCATGAAGGCGGCCCTCGGGAGGGAGATGGTCGCTTATCCTCTGAACAGGCCTATGATATGCACCATGAGCGACGGGGCCGCTGTGGCGATACTCGCGTCAGAAGACGTCGCTTTCAAGTACACGGACCACCCGGTCCTTATCAAGGGGGTCGGGTGCGGAACCGACACAATGAGGCTCGCGGACAGGCCGCATGGGAGCGTGCCGCTGTTCTCATGGGAGAAGGCAGAGGACTACGCCAACCTGAAGTACCCCGGGGTCCACTCATTCCGCGCCGGGAGGGCCGCCGCCCTCGAAGCGTATAAGAACGCAGGGGTGAGGAATCCGAAAGAGGAGCTGGACTTCGTCGAGCTCCACGACGCCTATGCGAGCTCGGAGATACAGACTTACGAAGACATAGGACTCTGCAAGTACGGCGAAGGCTACGACTTCGTGGACCAGGGGCACCCATTCCTAGAGGGGATGGACTACGGGTTCGACCTCCCCCACAAAGGGACCATCCCTGTCAACCCCTCGGGGGGGCTTATCGCCTGCGGGCACCCGGTTGGGGCGACCGGGATAATGCAGGGGGTCTTCGCTTTCTGGCAGCTGCAGGGGAGCATCGGGGAGCACTTTGGGAACGAAAGGCTGCAGATAAGGAACGCGAAGCGCGGGCTCATCCACTCCCATGCCGGGACAGGGAGCTCTGTGACCGTCACTATAATGGAGAGGGCGTAGATTTGACTCCACCGAAGAAGTTCTCGAAGTTCAGGGAAGTGATGAAGGAGGTCAATGCGAAGGGCGCGGCGATCTACAAGAACCCTGTAGGGACAGAAGACCTGGTCGTGCTCTCCCCGTACACCATCAAATACATCCACAGCTACGCCGAGGACTCGCCTTTTTTCCTTGGCCTGGCCAAGAGGAAGCTGCTGGGGAGCGAATGCGAGAGCTGCCACTACAAGTACGCCACCCCGCGCAGCCACTGCATGAACTGCGGCGGCGAGACCAAGTGGTTCAACCTCCCGAAGGTGGGACGCGTCCACTCCTGGACCACCTGCTACTATGGGGGGGAGGAGTTCCTCAAGGAGACACCGTTCAACCTCGCGCTCGTCGAGTTCGACGGGGTGGACACGCTGTTGCTGACTAGGCTGAAGGAGGCGAAGGAGGCCGACATCTTCATCGGGATGGAGGTGGAGGCGGTGTTCCGCGCTTCTCCGAGGTACCTCGTCTCTGACGTGCACTTCGTACCGACGGGCAAGGCACGGAAGAAGTGAGCGAGTTCCCTAGGGCTTGGCCAGCGTCAGCCACTTCGCGTAACGCTTGTCCTTCCCGTGGATTGTCCGGTCGTAGAGCTCCGCGAGCCTGTCCGTGATCGGGGTCCCGTCATCCCCGATCTTCCTCCCGTCGATCTCACTCACTTTGGCGATCCCGGCGGCGGTGCCGCTGAAGAACACCTCGTCCGAGGTGTAGAGCTCTTCCTTGGTGGCGTCGTTCCTGTAGAAGGTGATCTTCTCGTCGCGCGCGAATTGGATGATGGTGTCGCGGGTTATGCCTCTGAGTATCCCAGAACTCGCCGGCGGGGTGCTGAGTATCCCGTCTTTGACCCTGAAGATGTTCTCCCCCGGCCCCTCTGCGACCATCCCGTTGGAGTTCAGGAGTATGGCCTCGTCATACCCCGCAGCGACGGCCTGCATCTTTGCCAGGGCAGAGTTGGCGTAGTTTGCCGCGCACTTCGCCTGGACTGGCATCGCCCTCGAGTCTATCCTGACCCAGTTGGTGATCGTGGCCCTCACCCCCCTGTTGGAAGCGTCACCGAGGTATGCGCCCCACTCCCAGGAGCCGATTGCGACAGATATCTTGCTGGTCAGAGGGTTAAGCCCCATCTCACCGTAACCGGTGAACGCGATCGGCCTGATGTAACACTCCTTGGCAGGGTTGTTCCTCACGAGGTCTACGCACGCCTGGGCTATCTCCTTCGCGGAGAACCCCAGGTTCATCCGGTAGATCTTAGCGCTGTTCATCAAGCGCTCGATGTGCTCAGACAACCTGAATATCGCCGTCCCCTCGGGGGTTTCGAAGGCCCTTATCCCTTCGAATATCGCCATGCCGTAGTGGAGCCCGTGAGTGAGGACGTGTATCTTCGCGTCGTCCCAGGGGACGAACTTTCCGTCCATCCAGATTTTCTTCTGCGGCTTCATGCCTGAGTTCGGGCCGGGGGAACCATATTTAGGGAAAGCGCTTTTCCCTAATCTGCTCCGTTTAAAACGAAGTGGCGTTGGAGCCAGGTGCCATGACCGACCCAGTGATACTATCCGCTTGCAGGACGCCCATCGGGAAGTTCGGCAAGAGCCTGGTCGGCGTCGCGGCGACGGAGCTCGGCGCGCTCGTGATAGAGGAGGCCATGAAGAGGGCCAGGGTCGAACCAGGAGAGGTAGACGAGGTGATCATGGGGAACGTCGTGTCTGCCGGCCTCGGCCAGAACCCAGCGAGGCAGGCGGCGGTGCACGCCGGCGTCCCCTTCAGCGTGGGCGCCTTCACAGTCAACAAGGTCTGCGGGTCAGGGCTCAAAGCAGTGATGCTGGCAGCGCAGTCTGTCAAGGCGGGGGACAACGATATCGTGGTGGCGGGGGGGATGGAGAGCATGAGCAACGTCCCCTATCTTGCCAAAGGGGTCAGGTGGGGGACCAAATTCGGGGACGCTAGGCTCTTGGATGGGATGATTGTGGACGGCCTCTGGGACGCATACCACGACTACCACATGGGAGTCACTGGCGAGAACGTGGCGAAGAGGTTCCGCATCTCGAGGAGGGAAGCGGACGAGTACGCCTATCAGAGCCATATGAAGGCGACCAGAGCGTCAGAGGATGGGACTTTCGAACTGGAGAAGGTGAAGGTGAAGGTCAAACGCGAAGGAGGCGAAACCGCAGAGTTCTCAGCCGACGAGTGCGTTAGGGGGGACACCACAGTGGAGAAGCTGGCGAAGCTGAAGCCTGTCTTCAAGCCCGACGGCGTGCTGACGGCGGGCAATTCATCGCAGCTGAGCGACGGGGCTTCGGCCCTTATCGTCGCCTCGCAGGAGGCGGCTGACAGCCTAGGGGTCAAGCCACTGGCGAGCATCGTGGGCTACCAGACTGGGGGGATCGAGCCTGCGAGGGTGATGGAGGCCCCTATACCTACGACGAAGGCCCTGCTCAGGAGGCTGAAGATGGACGCGGGAGATGTCGACCTCTTCGAGCACAACGAAGCGTACTCTACCGCGTCCATAGCGGTGAGGAAAGCCCTCGGCGTCGACGAGTCGAGGTTCAACGTCTGGGGGGGAGCCGTCGCCCTCGGCCATCCAATCGGGTGCAGCGGGGCGCGGGTGCTCACCACCTTGATCTACGGGATGAAGAGGGAGGGGAAGAAGACAGGGCTGGCGACCCTCTGCCTGGGCGGCGGGAACGCGGTCTCTATGGTTGTGGAGTCTTGGTCTCCCTGAGCTTCCGCCGAAGGACCTTCCCTATCAGGGTCTTCGGCAGCTCTTGGACGAACTCCACTTCCTTCGGGACCTTGAACTTCGCGAGCCGCTCCTGGCAGAACTCAATCAACTCCTGAGCGCTGGTGCCTTTGGCGGGGTCCTTCAGTACGACGAACGCCTTCACCGCTTCGCCGCTGAACTGGTTCGGGACGCCGATCACCCCCGCCTCTTTCACGTCCGGGTGCTCGAAGAGGACGTCCTCCACCTCCCTCGGGTACACCTTGAGGCCGCCGACGTTTATCATGTCCTTCTTCCTGTCGACGATATAGAAGTAACCGTCGGGGTCCATCTTGGCTATGTCCCCTGTAAGGAACCAGCCGTCCTTTAGAACAGCCTTGGTCTCTTCCTCCTGGTTCCAATAGCCTTTCATGACCTGAGGGCCCTTCACGGCGAGCTCGCCGATCTCCCCCGCTTTGAGAGTCTTCTCCCTGTCGGATATGTCCACTATCTTGGCGTCCGTCTCGCTGAATGGGGGGCCTATGGAGCCGTCCTTGACCACGCCTCCGGTAACCGGGTTGCAGTGGGTCACGGGGCTAGTCTCAGACAGCCCGTATCCCTCGACGAGGTTACCCCCTGTCAGCTCTATGAACTTCTTCCTGACTGCTGGCGGGAGCGCAGAGCCTCCCGAGAGGCAGGCCCGGACGGACCTGAGGTTGTACCTCCTCGCCTCGGGCTTGCTGTTGATGGCTATGTACATCGCTGGCGCCCCCGAGAAGATAGTTACCTTCTGGCTCTGTATCGTCTTCATCACCTCTTCTACGTGGAAGCTGGGGAGGAGAACCATCGCCGCTCCGGCCGCGAGGGGTGCGTTCATGGTCACCGTGAGTCCGTAGATGTGGTAGAGAGGTAGCACGCACAATGAGATGTCTCGCTCCGTGATGGGGAAGAGGCTGACGCCGTACTCCGCGTTGGACACGAGGTTGTAATGAGTGAGCATCGCCCCCTTCGACACCCCGGTGGTCCCCCCTGTGTACTGCAGGACCGCCACGTCATTGACCGGGTCGACGGCAGCGTAGGCGGCCATGGGGGGGTTGGACCGAATCAGGGTCACGAAGTCGATCGTGTTTTCCCGGGGGACGTCTCGGATCCCGGCGAGGCCGGCGAGGCGCCTCTTCAGGCCCGGCAGGTAGTCGCCGAGCCCCGTCGCTATGACGTGTCTTAGGGGGAGCCTTCCCCTGCAGCCACCTAGGCTGCTGAAGAGGTCCATCCCTCTCGCCACGGTGCGGCTCGCGACCACAACCTCTGCGCCTGAGTCCCTGAGCTGGTGCTCCAACTCCCTCTCCTTGTACACCGGGTTGCACATGACGACAATCCCTCCTGCTTTCAGGATGCCGAAGTAGGATACGACGAGCTGCGGGATGTTGGGGAGGAAGACCGCGACCCTGTCCCCCTTCTTCACTCCGAGCCCCACCAGAGCTGACGCGAACCTCGAACTCAGGTCATCCACTTCGGCGTAGGTGAAGTCGCGGCCCTGGTAATGGAGGCAACGGTTCCCAGGATGTAGCGCCGCAGAGTCGCTCAGCAGGGCATAGAGCGGCCTGACCTTTGGCCTGGGGACCGAGTATCTCTCCCCGACCTGCGCCTTGAGCCATGGACGTTCGAGGAGCTCCTGCATGGGTCGAGGATAACCTCAAACTTGCCTTAAGGGTATCCCTTAGGAGCAAGGGGGCGGTCTAGGCTTAAGTATGGACGAGAGCGGCGTCATATCGGACCCGAACATGTCTCAGGCCGGGGAGAAGTTTCTCATCCTCTGCGTCGACCGGGACGACGACTTGAAGTCCAAAGCAAAGGTGGAGTCCCCGGTGGTGGGGAGAGCGGCGGCCATCGAGGCGGCGACGAAACTTGCGCTCGCGGACCCCGAGGAGGCGGACGCCAACGCCATCTTCGCGGCGATCAAGAAGTATGACGAGCTCACCACGTCGAAGACGCCTTGCGAGATCGCGGTGGTGTGCGGCGACCCTGACAGGGGGTTCGAGGCAGACAGGAGGGTCGGGAGGCAGGTCGCCGCCGTGCTCCACGGAGGGAGCTACACAGGGGTGGTGCTCGTGTCAGACGGAGGAGAAGACGAACAGGTGATGCCGATAATCCAGAGCCAGAAGCCAATCGTCTCCGTGCAGCGGGTGACGGTGAAGCACAGCCAGACCGTGGAGGAGACGTACGAGGTCCTCGGGAGATACCTTAGGATGCTGGTGTTCGACCCGCACTATTCGAAGTACGCGCTTGGGGTCCCGGGCCTGATCCTTGTACTCGCTGGGATCCTGATAGTCGTCAACAGGACGTTCGAAGCCGGTATTGCCACCCTCCTCATCATAGGCGGGGCGTTCCTAGTCAGGGGGTTTAGCATAGACAGGAACGTGACAGGCCTCCTCCATAGGGGCCCTACCGGGTTCCTCAGGTTCTTCTCCCTCGTTGCCGGGCTGATCATGGGCATCGTAGGGATCCTTACCGGGTACGGCGCCATGGTAGGGGATACGCTGGCAGTCAACGCGGTGGTCGCAAACCCCACGAACCTCCTGATCTACGGGGGAGCCCTTGCAGGGGACTTCATCGGCGGGAGCTTGAACTTCGTGTGGGGTGGGATCGCCATCTACGCCGCTGGTGCCCTCCTCTCTCATTTGGCCAGGGAGAGCGCCCGCTGGAACAGAGACCTCTTCGTGCTTGTGATGCTTGCCATACTGTATCTCCCGCTTCAGACCTTCTCGGTCTATCTAGTGAGCGGCAACGCCCAGGCGACGTTCCTGCTGGTCTCCGCCATCCTCATAGGCCTGGCGGCGATCTTCGCTCTGACCACTGTGATTTATCCGCGGGTGCGGAGCAGGGGCCCCGCAGAAAACGAGTGACACATGTTAGAATCAGTGCTGAGATATCTTGGCGCCTACAAGTTCTACGAGGGGAGACTTAAGGCGCAGGTCGAGCGCGAGGAGATACCGAGCCATATCGGGATAATACTCGACGGGAACAGGCGCTGGGCCCAGATTCAGGGGGTCTCGGATGGTCTCGGCCACGAAGAGGGGGCGAACAGGGCGGAGGAACTCCTCGACTGGTGCCACGACCTTGGGATCAAGACGGTGACACTCTATGTGCTTTCGACGGAGAACCTAGACAGGACCCCCGAGGAGCTGGCGGCCCTCTTCGGACTCATCGAGGCGAGGCTCAACAGACTGCTCAGCGACGCCAGGATAGCCAGGTACAGAGTGAAAGTCAGGGCCATCGGCCACCTTGACCTCCTCCCCAAGTCGATAGTGGGGCTCCTGACCGCCATAGAGGAGAAGACGGCGGGGTACAGCGACCACTACCTCAACATCGCAGTCGCTTACGGAGGGCGCGCGGAGATAACTGACGTGGTGAGGTCGGTGGCCCAGGACGTGAAGAGCGGCAAACTCAGCCCCGATGCGATAACCGAAGACACGGTCTCGAAGAGGCTGTACACAGCTTACCTCCCTAACCAAGAGCCGGACCTCATAATCAGGACTTCGGGGGAGGAGAGGATGAGCGGGTTCCTCCTCTGGCAGGGCGCCTACTCTGAGCTGGTGTTCGTGGACGTCTTCTGGCCGGCCTTCCGTTACATCGACCTCCTCAGGGGTATCAGGACATACCAGAAGCGCAGGCGAAGGTACGGGCGATGAGAAAACATATAGCCTGACCTGAGGAGAGGGAGAGCAAGTTGAAGGTAACCCTCGGGACGCTCAAAGACAAGGGGGACGAGCTGGCAGCCTTCCTGGAGCCTCGTGTAGGCTCGAAGCCTTCCGTCTCGGGCGACTCGATGGAATTCGACGACGAGAGCGTCAGAGAGGGGGTCAAGCCCAGGCAGGTGAAGACGTACATCAAGCGCTTCCTCTTCATGAACGGGGTCAGGAAGAAGTACAGGGTGTTCGTCTCTGGGAAAGAGCTCACGGTTCAAGAGATAGTGGTCGGAGAAGAGGCGGAAGAGGAGAAGGAGAAGAAGGCCCAGGCGAAGAAGCCGGAACCTGAGGTAGAGGCAGAGGAGAAGAAGGAGGAGGAGCCCAAGGCTACTGAATCCGAGGCGGCCGAAGGGCCTGAAGAGAAGCCGAAGAAGGCCCCCGCCAAGAAGCCCCGGGCGAGCAAGAAGAAGAAGGGAGAAGAATCCTAGAGCGCCCTGGTCAAGCGAGCCCGCCGAAGCCTCTTAGCTCTCAGCAGAGCCCGCAAGTAGTTCCTCGACTCGCGCAACCACTTCAAGGATTGGCGGAAGTCACCTAAGGCGAAGCTGTCGGCCCCCTTCCTGAGATTGTCCAGGGCGAACTTGAGTGCCTGCCTTTCGTCAGGGACGGCGTACCGCTTCAGCTTCACGAAACGGCCTGGATTCTCCTCATCCAAGTCGAGCCTGATGAACGCGATGCTCTTCTCCAGATTCAGGTACGCCATCCATACGGACCGGATCTGCTCTTCGCTGGGCTCGCCCGAGACGGAGGCGAGGGCGGATTCGAGCCTCCCCGCCGCTTCCGCGAGGTCCCGCGCTGTCTCGTCCCTCCAACCGCTCAGGTCCCCGGCCCGCCTCCATTGAGGAACCGCATCGGGGGAGTTTCCGCCTCTGATTATTTATAACCAAGACAGGAGCGCCCCGCTTCGATTGCCGAAGAAGGAAGAACAGAGGATAGGGGGCGCGTGCTACATCGGCCTGGATTCGCTCCTCGACCTCGGCAGGCTTTCGTGCGCCCTCGAGAGGGCTCCGTTCCCGCTCTTCGCGTTCAAAGAGGGGAAGTCGACCAGGATCGCTGCACAGGCGGACCTCTTCATGGGGACCCCGATCTTCTACTACTTCGACAACGGGGCGGTCGACGAGTTCCTCGCTTACAGGATCACCGGTGAAGGGGAGGAGGTGCAGTTCGTGAGCTCGGCGAGCAACGCGTCTTACCTCTATGCTCCTGTGATAAGGGTCATGAAGATGCCCAAACCCCTCGAGGGGAAGCTCGGTTTCCAGGACAAGTTCATGTCCGTGGAGGTGGAGAACGTCCCGAGCCTCGTCAAGGTGGGCGCGTACAAGACCCTCTTCGAGGAGCCTCCGCTGCCTCTCTTCGCTTTCAAGCATGGAGGCGGGTGGGTCCTGGGGACCTTTGCCCGCATCGACGACTATGAAGAGGCGTCCATATTCTTCTACGCGATGGTGAAGGAGGAACCGTCGAGCTTCCTGAGATACACGTACGATAGGATCACCGAAACCACCTATGTCAGGCGGACGGACGAACCTGGGTTCCACTACATCAAGGTCGTCAAGCTCACCGGGGCTCATCCACTGGTGGAGTTCTGAGCCACCCTCCTCACGAACTTCTCGGCGTCGGTCAGCGTGAACTTCGAGTTGTTGTAGGAAGCTTTGTGGACCGCTTCGCTGTATTTGAACCAGCCGAAGCCCTGGTGCTCGAATGATATCCTCACCTTCTCCGAGTCGGTGGACGCGAGCATGTACACGACCTGCTTGTGCACGTTCTTGCCGTCCCTGCGATAGTAGTACTCTATCACCTTCCTGAACCCGGGGATTATGCTGATGCCTTTCAGTCCGGTCTCCTCCTCCACCTCCCTCAGGACGGTCTGGAGTTCGCTCTCTCCCTCCTCGACGCCCCCCTTGGGGAAGTCCCAGCGTCCGGCGTTGAGCAGGAGCAGGTACATCCGTCCCCCAGGGGTCTCCCTGAAGACCACCGCACCGGCAGACTTCTCTTCCATCGCCCGCCATGACAGAGGCGACGGATTAATATGATTCACCGGGCGTCGGCATGACGATGCCCCCGGTGGAGGATTCTTACCGCCTCGGGGGGACGGAAATGGAAGCGGTCTGAATGCGTTTCGTTGATAGGTTGAAACAGAAGGTGCAACGGGAGAATCTTTGGTTCTTCATCCTCATCCTCCTGTCGACCGAGGAAAGGTACGGCTTTGAGCTCAGGGAGCTCATAAACGAAAAGTTCGGATTCTGGAGCGGGAACGTGACCGCGTACCGCGTGCTCTATAACCTCCAAAGGTCAGGCATGGTGCAGGTGGAGATTAGAGACAGACGGAAGTACTACCACATCACTGAGCTCGGCCGCCAGGAGCTGCAGGCTGCAAGGGCATTCCTGCAGGCGCTTCTTCAGGGCCAGGGGGCGCCCCAATGACCTTTACAACAGTAAAATAGTGGCTGATATACCCTCGGGGCAGGGAGGAAGAGAAGTTGGCGAAAATCAAGGTAGCCGTGGCCGGGGTGGGGAACTGCGCCTCGGCGCTGATTCAGGGGCTCCATTATTACTCAAAGAAGGGCCCAGACGAAGGGCTCACCTACTGGAGCGTCGGAGGATACACCCCCAAGGACATAGAGTTCGTCGCCGCGTTCGACGTCAACGCCAAGAAGGTGGGGAAGGATCTCTCGCAGGCCATATTCCAACCCCCGAACAACACGGTGAAGATTTCTGACGTCCCTAGTATGGGGGTCAAGGTGAAGAAGGGCCCGGTGCTGGACGGCATCGGGAAGTATCTCAAGGATGTGGTGTCGATCTCGCCTCTGGCTCCCCAGGACGTTGTGCAGGAGCTCAAAGACAGCGGCGCGGACATCCTGGTGAACTACCTACCTGTAGGGAGCACCGCCGCGACTCAAGCTTATGCCGAAGCAGCGCTGAGGGCTGAAGTCGCGTTCGTGAATGCGATCCCAGTGTTCGTGGCTTCCGAGAAACGATGGGCGGACAGGTTCGCGGCGGCGGGGCTCCCTGTCGCCGGGGACGACGTGATGAGCCAGGTGGGGGCGACAGTGCTTCATAAGACGTTGGTCAAGATGGCCGTCGACAGGGGGGTCAAGGTTGACGAGACATACCAGTTGAACATAGGGGGGGACACCGACTTCCTCAACATGCTTGAGGAGAGCAGGCTGAAGGACAAGAGGGAGAGCAAGACCAGTGCCGTGAGGGCCATGTCACCATACGAAGTGCCGACGCGGATCGGCCCCAGCGACTACGTCCCCTTCCTCGACAACGACAAGGTGTGCTACATATGGCTGAAGGGGAGGTACTTCGGAGGGAGCGTCGTCAAGGTGGACGTGAAGCTGCATGTGGTCGACGCCTACGACAGCGGGGGCGTGATCGTCGACGCTATACGGGGGACCAAGCTCGCGCTGGACCGAGGTGTCTCGGGAGAGCTGGAGAGCCTGTCTGCCTTCTGTTTCAAGCATCCCCCGAAACAGATGCCATACCCCGCCGCGAAGACGGCGTTCGAAGAGTTCACCTCGGGGAAGAGGGAGCGATAGCGGCCGACCTTCTGATGTAGAAGGCCACGCCCAGCGCGACAATCAGGACGAACGCCGACGGAATCGCGTACCGGAGCAATATGTTCTCTGCTATCGTGACGGAGACGGAGGTCGGCACGGTCCCGCTGATTGTGACACCCGCGTAGGCGAACGTCAGCTTGGCCCCGCTCATGGAAATAGTCTGGCCTGAGTTGGCCACCACGCTTGCGTTGGCCACGCCGGTCTCGTGCGCCCCCAGGTTCGAGAAGTACACCATGATCTCTTTCGAATTGGCCTGCAAGCCCTGGAGGTTGGAGAAGGTCAATCCCGGGGGTATCGGGAGCGTGAAGGTCACATCTGAGACAGGGACCGCCGACGGGTTGGTCACCTGCAGCGAGAGGGTGAAGGCCTTCCCCTCCTCGGGGGTCGCGGGCGTGGTTGTCATGGCGACAGAGAGCGGCTGGTATATCTGGACGGTAGGGCTCCCCCCTTTGACTGCGAACGTGGTTCCGCCGAAGTAGAAGGAGGCCGAGACAGGGGCGGCCGAAAGGTTCCCGTATATCTGCGCGGTCGACACCTTGTAGGAGAACGTGACGTTCCCTCCTTTACCGATTGACCCGACCGTCTGGTGGAGCACGCTAGAATTGACGATGGAGTCGAAGGCGTCGTTGGTGGTGCTCACCGTAACGTTGTAGATCGGGGTCGGCCCCAGGTTCTCAGCCATGACCGTGACAGACGAAGTCATGCCGCCGAAGAGCTCCTGAGGCGAGTACCCCTTGGACAGGACAAGGCCGGCGGGGACAGGGACCGGGCCCGAAGAGCCTGACACTGACTCCCCGGCCGCCTCGCCGGTGAACGTGAAGGGCTGTATCATGTAATTGGAACCGTCGGTAACGTTGTAGCTCATCGACGTCCTGACGGTGGTTGAGGCGTTGAGGGTCTTGTAGGAGAGGGTGACCGTGCCTGACGCGCAGCTGATTCCCAGGCCGCTCACGTGGCCGCAGCCAAGGCCTGCAGGGAGGACACCTGTCGCTACGTAGTCGGTCACGCCGACTGGCGCTATGTCCGAGGCGGCGAAGTTGAGTGTGACGTTGGTCTCGCTCGTCGAGAGCGCCGCGAAGGAGGAGGTCACTTGGAGAACAGGGAACGAGACTTGCATCCCGTTCTGCGAAAAGACGTCGGAGATCGTGTTCGTGGTAGCGTTGAGGGCAGCCCCCTGAGGGTCCTGGTACGTCACGCTGTAGGACCTCGTGACGTTTATGGCAGTGATGCTCGGCGCTGACTGCGTCACCGTGACGGTCGCGGTCCCTCCGCCGGCAGCCAAGCCAGGCACTGACTTGCCTGCCACGACCACGGAAGAAGCTGGGAGGGTCCCAACGTTGACCAGCGTTATGTTGAGAGTCTGCGGAGTCCCCACGGCCTTCCCAAGGCTGTCGGCCGGGGATGGGACCATGGTAGCATACACCACCGCGTCGTCTGCCCCGAGGGACAGCCTGATGGGGTTGATCACAGTGGTCGCGTTGAAGGCCGCGCCCCCGAATTCGTACTGGTAACTCACGACGGAAGCGGGGATGGTGATCGAGCCGTTTGTGGTCCCGGTGTACTCTAGCCTGTAGACCGGCGTGAGGGTAGCCGATGGGCCCAGGGAGGCGGACTTGACAGAATCGTTGCCGCCAAGGAAGGTGAATACGCCTGTGGTCTTCCACCATGAGTCAGAGAACGAGAGGCCGAAGATGGATGTCGTCGGCGAGAGGTTGGTGAAAGTGAGCGTGACGGCGAGGTCTCCGTTGGTGTGAAGGACCCCGACATCGACGGCCCTCGTGGCGAGGAGCGGGGCAGGCTGCTCTACGATGGTCGCGTTCGTGCCATAGATGGTCTGGCGCGGAGCGAGCTTCAGGGTGTAGGACCCAGTGAAGGCTGCGCCGTTGTCCTTCACGACGGCGCTGTCGTTGGAGCTGATCATGCCGCTCAATGCCTCTATGTGGATCTCAGACGAATTGCTCGCGGCGGACGCTGTCAACGAGGTCACCGAGCCACCGAAGAGGCCCACCGCGTTAAGCTCCCCTGCTGACGTGAGGGCCGATGGGGTGATGGAGCCGACCACCAGGTTGTGAACGAACCCGGACCCCGACGAGCCCTTCACCCCTTCCAGCACGACGAACGGGGACTCTGAGCCCGCGAACGCAGGCCCTGACACAGCCCTCGCAAACCCCCCCTCGGCCGTCGGAAGGAAGTTCTTGAGAAGCGTCGCGGGGACAAGGCTTGAGAAGGCGACCGGACTAAGGAACGTATAGACCCCGGTGCTGTTTGTTGTGGACATGAAGTCTGTGAGGAGGTACGGGTCGAGGGCTGCCGCCGCTGCGGAGGCTTGAGAGAAGGAGCTGGCACCCACGGTCAGGAAAATCCCCTGCGGGACCAGTGAGGGGACCGGGAGGAGGTTGTATCCATTCGGACCGAATACCTGAAAGTCTGGGTTCCATCCTAGGGTGCTGACCGCTGTGATGTTGTACCAGCTGAGCCCAGGTGTGGACTCCAGCGCTGAGAGGTGGCTGGACCCGTTCACCCCGTCGAATGTGAAGAACCACAGGGCGTTCGATCCTGCTACATACACGTTCAGCTTCTCAGAGTATGAGGAAGTCTGGGCGTGCGCCATCTGCATCGGGACCGCCGAGAAGAGCATGAGGGCAACGACCGCGAACGCTAGCAACCGGTAGTGCTTCAAGCGAGACGTTGGAGGGCGCCCGGTTCACCATATAAAACCGTTTGAGAGGTCAGCTACTTCTTTCGGGTCGGCTCCTCGGAGGGGTCGTCCACGCCCCTGTCGTTGAGGATGAAGACCGTGTCCCTCTCCGGATGGTAGGGGCTGTCCACCATCCTCGCGATGCGGTTCTTCGCCGCCTTCCTGAGGTAGAGCCTGTAGGTGCTTGTGTGGGCGACAACGTGCCCACCGACGGGCCTCGTGGGGTCGCCGAAGAACGAGTCAGGGGCAGCCTGCACCTGATTTGTGACTACCACGGCTATGTTATAGATCTCGGCGGTCCTCAGGAGCTGATGCATGAACCTGTTGAGCCTCTGCTGCCTCTCGGCGAGGGTCCCCCTCCCCAAGAACTCGGCCCTGTAGTGGGCGACGGCGCTGTCTAGGATGACCAGTTTCACCTTGTTTGGCTCGATGATGTGCCCCAGGTCCTTCACAATCAACTCCTGGTGGGCGCTGTTGTAAGCCCTGGCTACCGTGATGCGAGAGAGCGCCTTCTCAGCGTCCATCCCCCTTGCCTCGGCTATCTCCTGTATCCTCTCAGGCCTGAACGTTCCTTCTGTGTCGACGTAGACCGAACTTGCGTCGAGCCCCCCTTCCTCCCTGGGCTGCTGCGCCATGACGCACAAGGTGTGGCATATCTGCGACTTTCCGCTCCCGAACTCGCCGAAGAACTCGGTCATTGCCCAGGTTTCGATGCCTCCGCCTAGGAGTTCGTCAAGGTTCTTGGACCCCGTGGATATCCTGTCTATGGCCTTCCTCTTCGCGAGGAGGTCGGCGGCGTTGATGAAGTCCGGCTCTAGGCGGTTCAGCTCCACCAGCTTCTTCCTGGCCTTGTTGTTCAGCTCGACCGCCTTGGAGACGTCGATGTCGACCGCTTCGGCGATGTCCATGGGCCCGGAGGTGGCGAGGTCCAGTATCGTTTCGATTCCTGCGTCCTTCAGCTTGGCCTTTGTGGCCGGCCCGACGCCAGGGAGCGTGTCGAGCTCGAGTTCCTCCTCGACTTCAGTCGCAGGCAACATGTACCGCGAGCGCCTTCTGGTAGATAAGTATGCCTCAGGGAGAGATGCGTGTAAGTGTTCTAGGGAACAAGCTGGCCGAGCGGATGTGCTTCAACCCCGCGATCCACCTCGTCGTCCTCTCGACGCCTATTCCGAAGCCCGAATGTGGAGGCATGCCGAACTTCCTCAGCTCCAAGTACCACGAGAAGGACTCGGTCGGGAGGTCTTGGCTCGAAATCCTCTCCATGAGCTCGTGGTAGTCGTGTATCCTCTGCCCGCCTGTGGCGAGCTCCCCGACCCCCTCGGGGGCGATGAGGTCCGCTGACTTCGTCACCTTCGGCCTGTCGGGGTAGGTCATGTGGTAGAACGACCTCGCGCTTAGAGGATAGTCGGTGATGAAGAAGGGAGACTCCTGAGTCAGGCTGACCGCCTTCTCCGCCTCAGTGGGGAGGTCGTCCCCCCACTCGAACCCGAATCCTTTGCTCTCCGCGATAGACCTGGCCTCGTCATACGACAACCTGGGGAAGGGGACTTCGGGCTGCCGGAGGACCCTGCCGAGCGTCTTCAGGTCCGTCTGCCTGTTCGCCAGCACCCTCTCCACCATCTTGGATAGGAGTCCCTCCTGGACCTTCATGTTGTCCGACTGCTCTGCGAACGCCTGCTCGGCCTCTATCATCCAGAATTCGGTCAGGTGTTTCGCCGTCTTGGACTTCTCCGCCCTGAAAGCCGGTTGGAAGATCCACACTTTCTGCAGCGCGGGGAGGGCCGCCTCTTCATAGAACTGGGCGCTCTGGCTCAGGCTCGCCTTCTTCCCGAAGTAGTCCACCGAGAAGAGTGTCGCCCCCCCTTCTACGGCGGCCTGGACGAAGGACGGAGCGCTTATCAGCTGGAAACCGTTCTCCCTGAAGTAGTCGAACGCGGCCCCGATCACCTCGGCCCTGATCCTCATCGTGGCGATGGCCTTTGGCCCTCGGATGCTCAGGTGCCTCTTGTCGAAGAGGAACGAAGCCGACTTCGCCGCGGTCCGCGTGATTGGCCAGCTGTCCGCCGTCGCGAGGACAGCGAACTCGGCGGCCGAGACCTCCTTCCCTCCCGGCGCACGCCGGTCGTCGCGCACCTCTCCCCTGACCACCACCGCCGACTCTTTGGTGGCGCGCTTCGCCGCGTCGTAGGCGGCGTCGGAGGACCCCTTGCGGGCGGAAACCTGGACGTACCCGGTGCCGTCCCTGACCTGGACGAATGCGAGCCCACCTATGACGTGCTTCCTGGCTACCCAGCCACGTATCTCAACGGCCCTGGGAGACCGTCCTGCAAGGATTTCAGATGCGCTCGAGCGCGCGAAGGCATCCACGGTGCGGGCTCGGTCTGTTCATGCTAAAAGCGTGATGCGCGGAGACTCAACGTTATAGATAACCCCAGCTGACCGAAGGACACCATTGCCTCGCAGGGCGACGATAATCAGATGGGCCGGGAGCGGAAGCGTCGTCGACCTGCTTTCCTCTGTGGGGCACGTGATGAGGCTGGAGGGGCTCAAAGGCGAGTTAAGGAGGTCTGGTAACTCCCTCGTCCTCGCGGGGCCCGAGCCCGCCCGGACGTGCACAGTCTTCAGGTACCTCCCAGGGGTCAGCTGGCTCGCTGCGGGGTATGCCGTCGGGGGGGCTTCCGAGCTAGCCGGTGTCGCGGAAGAGCTGGCGAAGAAATATCTGAGACGCGGGGGGAGGTTCAGCGTCGAGGCAGAGTCTGCAGGAGGCCAGGCGGCTTCTGACCTAGCGGGGGCGGTCACTTCTCATATCCTGGACGCCGTGAAGGGGGTGCGGGTGTCCAACCCACCTGACAGGAGGTTCAGGGTCGCCATGGACGCATCAGGGGGCGCGGCCGGGGTTGAGCTTTCACGCGGCCCCGGAGGGATCCCGACCGGGCGATACGAGGCATCTTGCCTCGTATCAGGAGGAAAACACAGCTCCGTCTTGGCATGGCAGGCCGTGCTGATGGGATACAGGGTCCGCCTCGTACACGCCGTGGAAGACGACGACGGGCTCCTCGCCTCTGCCAGGCTTTATTCGGAACTCTCATTCCGCTCGGACCCCCGGGGTCTGAGCCTGACGGCAATCGAGGGAGGACCGGCGGCCCAGCTCATACGCGAATTCGCGTCCGAGGCTGACGGCCCTGTCTTCTGCGGATGCACGGCCACGAGAACGCGGGCGGACGCGCCCCTGGAGAACGTCGTAAGCCCCCTATACCTTCTCCCGGAGGAATGGTTCGACGCGGAGTTCAGGGCCCTCGGATTCGCGGGAAAGGAGTCGGCCCTGGGCTGGGGCAAGGCAGGAGCCGTGAAGTCAAAGTCGAGGTCGTTCGGAGGTAGAAGGGCCGACGTCAGCGAGGTCATCGACGGCCTCTCCTAGCCGCACCTTCAAGCGCGTCAACTATGGATGCCCGTGCGTCGTACCCTCCCGCCACCTCACCCAGATCGGCCGCCCGCGCTCTGAACCCCTCACCAGCGAGCCTCCCGAGCGACTCCTCGAAGGTGGCGAGGTTAAGGCGGTCCTGTCTCACGACGATGGAGACGCCCAGCCTGGCGGCCTTGTCCGCGTTCCCTTCCTGCTCAGGCTGCTTCGGAATCGGGACGAGGAGGGACGGCTTCTTCGAGATAATCGCCTGGGCCACGGTCCCGTGTCCCGCCCTCGACACGACGACGTCGCAGTTCCTGAAGTAGAAGCCTGCGATTTCGCACCATTCGTAGAACCATCCCCCCGGGGTACGGACCGCGCGCGTGCTCCCGGAGGGGTCGCCCCCTGAGACCGCGAAGACGAACTTAGCGTTCAGCTCCTTGGACAGCTCGAGGGCCTTGCGTAAGAGCGGGGTCCGCGTTCTCGGGGGCCCGGACACCTGCCAGAACACTCTTGTCCTGCTGTCCTGGGCGAACTCAAGCGCGGGGCCATCTGGAGTCAGGCCCCCCGTAGGAGAGATGAACCCCACATAGCGTGCCTTCGCGACGCTGCTCCCCCACAAGTTCTTCTCGCTGATGGTATACGGAGGTGGGAGGTCGGGAAGGAACACCCCGTCGCTGAACCTCCAGAGTCTTCCCATTCCAGCGGACGTCCCGACCGAAAGCAGCCTGGACAGGGCCCCAATCCTCGTGTGGGAGCTCGTCAGGTTGAGCTGGTTCAGGACCGTGAAGGCGGGGAGGCGGAGCGCCTTGCCGGCGAGGACCGTCGGCAGGGCAGAGTCGCTGAGGACGACATCTGGGGTGAACCTCCCGATGTTCTCGAGCTCGGCCGAAAACTGCCTGTAGGACTTCGCCATGATGGAGAAGGAGTCGAGGAGGGTCTCCTTCACGAGGAACTCGCCGTCCTCGGAGTAGCGCACATCGGCCAACGGGAGCCTGTTGCACCTATACCCTCTGGCCGCGATCAGTGACGCCACCTCCCCCGACGACGAGAACTCGATGGTCGCGCCCCGGGCTGAGAGCTCCCCGGCCACCTCGAGCATCCTGCTGGCGTGGCCTAGACCTGAGCCGAAGCAGCCTATGTAGACCTTCATCCCTGGGTCGCTGATTCCAACTTTACGACCTCCCCGCCCGGCGATGTCTCTTCGAATACCTCAGCCTGGAAGACCCTGACCTTGGTCCCTTCGTCTAGCCAGGCGTCCATGGAGAGTCCTGCCTTTGCGCACGCCTCGGAGAGGAAAGTCTCTGCGTCCCAGCCCTGCTCGGTGGCGACCTGTGGCAGCAGGAGCCCGCTGGCGTAGCCGTTGGAGACCACCAGGCCGTCTTCGCCCACCCTGACCCTTGAGGGGAGGTCCGCGCGGACTGGGGTCGACACTTCGCTGGGGACGGTCAGCACGCTGACTTCCACCACGATGCGATCCACCTCCTCAGCCGCGACAGGAAACGGGAAGCGCGGGTCTTCTGAGGCGTAGACGGCCACTTCCCTGATGGCCTGACCCAACGGCTTGACCGGCTCAGGGTATCCTATGCACCCTCGGAGTGCCTTCGCCCCCCCGTGCACGGCGCTGAGGGTGACGAACACCCCGCGCTTTTCGCGGAAGACCCCCGTGTCTGGGAACCCTCGGGGGGCGGGGGCCCGCCTGACGTGCGCGACCAGTGTGTCCCTTGCCAGCGCGACCGCCCTTCTCCCTTCTTCCAGCGTAAGGGGCATGGTGTTCCTGGTCGAGGCGGCCCGCGAGCGACCTTAACTTTTTCCAGTGGCTCCCCTTCCAGTAGTACTTGCCGCAGGCGGAGCACCTGAAGAACATCCTGTGGCTCTCCTGCACGCCTGGAGGTACCCGCCCCGACACCTCCCCCTTATTCACCGCCGCCAGCTCGCCCCCGCACAGGGAGCAGAGGGGTTCGCCCCTCGCCAGCGATATCCGCAGCAGCCGCGCCGCGGCCGACACCTCTGACAGCCTAACGATGTCGCTCTTTCCTGCGATGAGCATAGACGTGGCGCCCTTCTTCCGTGCCAGAGCCGCCAGCCTGCGGTCGGAGGTCAAGATCACCCTCCCCTCCCTTGCCGCGAGCCTCACCAGCTGGTCGTCCCCTCCGTTCCTGAAGTACGACGTGTCAAAGCCGAGCGCCCTGAGCTTCCTTGCCAGGGACCCGAGCATGGCGTCGGCGATGAAGGCTGTCCTCGCGCGGCTCGGTGCCATGGCCGGGCGCGCCTATCTGGTGGTCTCCCCAGACCTGACCGACTCGTAGAGCCTCCGGGCGGCAGGGTCCTTCTCGAAGTGGACCCTGATGGGCGCGATGATCGCGTCGAGGGCCTCGGCGACGCCCTTCTTGAGGTCAGCCGGGTGCAGCAGGCCGCCGATGTAGGCGTCCTCCAGCTCCTTGTAGGACGCGAATTCTACCGCCCCGCCGTACTTCTCGGGCCTCTCGACCCTGAAGGTCTTCCTCTTCCGGAAGATTATGTACTTGGAGTAGTCCATCAGGGCGTTCCCGGCCACCACCTTGGGGGGACAGTAGGCCGAGTTCACCTTGCTGCGTATCAACTCTGGCCCGTCGTGGACGAAGATCGAACTCTCTGGCTTGCTCTTGCTCATCTTGCTGGCTATCTCGGAGTCCAGGGCCCCGTTTTCGTCGAACCCTTCGGGTTCCTTCTTCCCCTGGAGCCCTATGAGCATGTGATGGTGGACCGCGACAGGCTTCTTCCATTTCAGCTTCACCGCTATCTCCCTGGCCAGTATGTTGGCGCGCCGCTGGTCGAGGCCCAGCTGGCAGATGTCCACGTCGAGCCAGAAGATGTCGGCTACCTGCATCATAGGGTAGAGGAGCTGAGCTGCCTGCACTGCTTCCTTGGACGTCCTCCCTGCGATGGTGAGGGCCCTCTGAGCCCGGGCCAGGGTGAAGTTCTGGGCGACGGCGACCACCTTCTTCCAATACTCCTCGTTCCTGGCCGCGTCGCTGGTCCAGAGGATTTCGACCTTGTCCATGTCGACCCCCGCAGCCTTCCAGACCTCGACGAAATACCGGCCGACATCCTGGATGCGCCCCAAGTCACCCCCCATCTTGTTGTTGACCCAGGCGAACCAGTCCGCGATCCAGAGCTTCATCCGGACCCCTGCCCTCAACATGTCTTCGACGAGTATCGGCCGGAGGACGCCGAAGGGGAGGTGGGCGAGCCCGCTCGGCTCGAAACCGTCGTATGCAGTCGGATGCTCCTTTGCCTGGAGGAGAGCCATCAGCTCTTCCCCGGTGATTATCTCCTCTCCGACCCCCTTGATCAGGGCGTACCTCTCTTCCAGGTCCATCTGCCTCCGGCCCCATGCGCGCCAATTAAAACCGTTGACAAGGGGCCCGGTGTTGGAGGGCAACATCCTCCCAGAAAGTCTTAACTACGCTCGGAGGTTGCGCCGGGTTTGAGTTCTATTGCCCAATGCGAGGCACTGGGTGTACGCCGCCGCCGTCGCGACCTACATCCTCAGCGTCTGGGGGGCCTACGTCACGGTGGGGGACTTCGGGGCGGGGTGTGGGACTGGGCTCGGCGCCAGCTGGCCGCTCTGCAACGGCACCCTCTTCCCTTCGTTCGCCCATTACGCGACCCTGATAGAGTACGTGCACAGGCTGCTGAGCGTCGTCATAGGGCTGATCATACTCTACGCTACCGTCAAGGTCTGGATGGTGAAGCCGAGGCCTTCCCTACCGTCCAAGCTGATGCTCCTAGCGATAATCCTGATACCGATTCAGATCGGAATCGGAGGCGGGGTAATCGCCTCAGGGCTCGCACCGATCGTAGCTACCACGCACTTTGCCTTCGCCCTGGTCATCTTCGGGATAATAGTCTTCGCCGCAGCGTTGATGTTCGTCGAAGCCAGGGCCAAGAGCCAGACAGGCTGAGCCTTTCGTGCTGTGGACGTAGTACGCCGCGACCGAGTCGTCAACGCCCCGAGCCGGGGAACAGTCAGAGCCTACTCAATCCGGCCAGGCGGAAAAGAGGTCCCGCCTACGCGTGGTTGACGAGGGTCTCGATTTTTGACTTTATCACGTTGGAGGGGACCGCGCCGACGACGATGTCCTCTACCTTCCCCTTCGAGAAGAACATCACTGTGGGGATGCTCATGATCCCGAACTGCGAAGCAAGTTCCTGATTGGCGTCGGTGTCCACCTTCACGAACTTGACCCTCCCTTCGTACTCCTTTGAGAGCTCATGAATCACCGGTTCAATCATCTTGCAGGGGCCGCACCAGTCGGCGTAGAAATCGACTACGACTGGCTGGGAGGACTTCACGACCTCGTCCTGGAACCCATTAGGCCGGAGGGGAATCACGTTGTCGGTCATACAAAGACCGGGTCCCAGCTCCCTGTTCATAAATCTGCCTTGGGTCGGCCGCCTGCGGCCTGGGCATGGAGTCGGCTAAGGGCGAGCTCCTGAGCACATCCCCGACAGGGTTGTAGGACGCCAGGGTAGCCCCGTCGATTGCCTTCCACACGAGGTCGTGCAGACCCAGCTTGGTGACATACTCGTCTACGAGGTCAGACTTCACCCGCGTCCTCGGGTGGCGGGTTATGATCGCACAACAGTCCTTGTACTCCTCGAGGGAGAGGTCGTAGGTGGAGACGCGTCGGGCCATTCCGATTATCTCTTCCTTGTCGTAGGCCAGAAGGGGCCTTAGGATCGGCAGCGAGGAGCCGTGGTCGAATGACCCCACGTTCCACAAGGTCTGGGAGGCCGCCTGTGAGAGCGAGTCCCCGGTCGAGATCGCTATCGCCCCGAAGGCAGGGGCGAGCGCCTCCGCGGTCATACGCATGAACCTCCGGAACAGAGACGGCTCCAGGTCCGCTGACCCCCCTGCGGTGGCGAGTTGGTACTCGGCGAAGGGGACGAGGACCAGGGTGCTCTTCCCTCCGTAGGACGAGAGGACCTTCACCTCCTTCATGACCTTGCTCTCCAGAGCGTACCTGGCCGTCGGGGCGAGGTAGAAGTGAAGGTAGACCGGGACGCACCCCCTCTTCATCAGCAACCACGCCGCAACAGGGGAGTCGATGCCGCCAGAGAAGAGGTGCATCACCCGCCCTGCCGTCCCTACAGGGAGGCCGCCGGGCCCCGCGGTCTTGTTGGAATAGACGAGGGCATTGAACCTCGTCACGTCTACCCTGAGCACGACGTCGGGGTGGGTCAGGTCCACCTTCATCCCGGTCTCCTCCTGGACGGCCGCCCCGAGCCTAAGAGCGAGCTCTCGCGAGGTAAGCGGGTAGCCTTTGTCGGATCGCCTCGGCTCGACCTTGAAGGACTTCCCCTGCGACCTCCTGGCAGCGTCAAGCACCGCCGCCCGGATCTCCCCGAAGTCGAGCCCCACCGGGACGACCTCCGAGAACCAGGCGACCCCGAAGGTCCTGCTGAGTCGGCCCCCGACCGCTTCGGCCCCTCCCTCGGCGGTGACCAAGAACCTCCCCTCCCTGAGCTCGACGACTGGAGCGAGGCCGCTCAACGACCGCGCTATGTTCCGGCGGAGCGCGCGGACGAACTCCGGCCTGTTCTTCCCCTTCAAAGCTACTTCCGAATAGTGTACCACATAGGTGAGGGGCATTGGCGGATTCAGCCTCTTGGCAGGCGTAGATTAAGCCGTTCGGCCCCGGCGGGTCAACGCAGGACGGCGGCAACCATCGCGACCAGGAATATGATCGCAAGATAGGGGCTTGAGAATTTGAAGGCCAGCCATGCGTTGTCCTTGGTGGGGGCCCTGAATAGCTTGATGTTGGTCGCGAGCAGGAGGAAGTCGAAAACGAGCGAAACCCCCAGGTAAACATAGAAGCCGGGTCCGAGGAAGTAGGATACGTACGTCAGGCTCACCGGGATGAGGAGTAGTGTGTTGAAGACGATGTACCTTGAGGCGGCAGCAGGCCCCACCACCGATGGGAGCATCGGGACGTTGACTGCCGTGTAGTCCTCCTCTGTGATGACCGCGAGGGACCAGAAGTGGCTCGGCGTCCATACAAAAACAAGCGCGCCGAGGAGCCATCCCACGGCGGCGTCGCTGTAAGTGACGGCGTACCAGCCGGCCAGAGCGGCGCAGCTCCCGGCGAACCCCCCGAGGACTATGTTCCAGCTGGTACGAGGCTTCAGGAAGAGCGTGTAAACAGGGACGTAGACGAAGGCGCCCAGGGCGATGAAGAAGGTTGCAAGTATGTCCAGTGTGAAGGCAGCCACGACCACACCGGCGGCGAGGAGACCGAGACCCATGATCAGGGCGTGCGAGGGCCGCACTATCCTACCGGCCGGGAGGGGCCTCCCCATGGTCCGCTTCATCTTCGCGTCCATCCCCATCTCCAGGTAGCTGTTCAGCGCAAGGGCGCCGCTGGAGGCCAACGCTCCCCCCACCAACACCCCGGCCAAGGTTACGAGTGGCGGCAACCCCCTCTCGGCCACGACGGCCGAGCCCAGCGCGGCCATGAGAAGAAGCGGGGTGATCTTAGGCTTCGTTAGCGCGAGATAGTCTGAGAGGCTCAAATCGGGGGTTCCATCTGTGGCTGGGCCTCCGCGCTGCGTATTTTGGTCTTGCTCAGGGGATTCAGGAGGGCCCTGCGGTGAGCTTCGTTGAAACCCTTAAGAAATCTCTGAGTTCCGGGCGCCCGTCCCGCGGTAGCTCAGCCTGGTAGTCCCGGAAGGGGCCAACAGCTTCCGGCTGTAGAGGTCGGCCATCGGCTGACCCGTCCAGCCTACTCAGGCCACAGTGACCGGAGTGTCGCAGGCTCAAAAGGTGCCTAGGCACCTGACAATCCTGCCCGCGGGACACATTACCGCTAGAACGACCGCTCCGGCGCCCCGGGCGCACCATTCTGTACAAGCGTCTTCCTCGAAGGGGGCTCGGCAGGCGACTCGAGGAACCGTTTTATCCCCCACCAGAACGGGTTGAAACAGCGTTGAGTTCAGCTTCTCCCAAGAGCAGGAAGTCCAAGAAGGAAGGGGTCAAGGCCGAGGTCGTGGAGGAGGTGGAGAAGGCCGGGAAGGCGGTCAAGAGGGAGGTAAAAAGGGCTGAGAGAATGGGGGCCGAGTCGGCGAGGAGACCCAAGGCGAAGCCTCAAGCTAAGGCTCCGGCTGGGAAAGCCCCCGTCCCCTCGGTCTTGTCCAGGCACGGGACCGAGATGATCAAGAGGGAAGGGAAGGGCTTCTCGGTCGGAGAGCTGTCCAGCGCAGGGCTTGCCCCCGGAGAGGCGGCCCGGTGGGGGGCGAGGGTTGACTACAGAAGAAGGAGCGTTATCGAATCGAACGTGAGTGCCCTAAAGGGGTGGGCCGCATCACCTGCCGCGGCTCCTAAATCTGAGGGAGAGCCCGAGAAGGCGGGGCGAGCCCTGGAGAGGGCCGGAGAGGAAGTAGCCAGAGAAGCTGAAAAGGCCGGGAAGGCGGTGAAGAAGGAAGCCAAGAGGGTCGAGAAGGGGGCCGAGCAGAAGCTCGGGAAGAAGCCCCGTGCTAAGAAGTCCGAATCGTAGCTGACTTCTCCGAGCGCACCGCCATGTACAAGTACTGCTGGGCGTAGCCTGCGTACTCGCCGAAGTATTCCCTCAGGGAGGCTGACAGCTTCGCGTATTCGCTGGCCGCCATTTTGACCTTCCCATCGCGCTCCAGCCGCGCCCTCAGGGACCGGTCCATCAGCCATGGGTACGACCTCGCCACAGCCCTCGCGATCCACACGTCTATGGGAAAGGCCTCGTCTTTCCCGCACGAGTAAAGGAGGACGCAATCTGCAACCTTGGGCCCGACCCCCAGGAGCACCTTCTCCCCCGACAACTCCCTGAGGAGCAGCCTCCGCGCCTCCTCGTAGGGGAGAGACGAGACAGCGTCGAAGTCGACGTCCCCCCTCGCGACCGAGGCCGCGACCCTTTTGAGGAATGGCGCCCTGTAACCCAGGCCGCAACCCCTGAGGGCAGAGACCGTCGGGCCCGCCAAAGCCTGCGGGCTTGGGAATCTTCGGTAGACGTCCCCCTCGAACTCGATGGCCCCGCCGTACCTCGCGCAGACGTTGTCTACCATCTTCACTATCCGGGGGATGTTGGCGTTGGTCGCGAGGGCGAAGGAGGCGAGGCACTCCCACCTGTCTTGCCTGACCAGCCTCAGGCCGTAGAACCGTTCGACGGCCCGGGTGATGGGTTCGTCCTTGGAGATGGAAGCGAGTACGTGCTCCAGGTCCACGTCCAGCTGGAAGTATTCCGACACCCAGGGGGCGCCGAGGGCGTCTGAGCTGGAGACACACTTCAGGACGTCCCCCTCCTGCATCATCTTGACCACCCCCCCACCGACGACCCCGTACCACCAGTCCCCTCTCTTGGCCCACCTGAACGTCTGCCCGCTGACCAGGGTGTACTCCAGACTGAAAGGCGAGGTGAGCGGTACGACGAACTCCATTCGCGGGTGGTGGTTCGGCGCCCCCGCGAAGATATATCCTTGCGGGCGGAATGCAGTTGAAATAGACGCCCGGACGCCAGGGACGCCCATGTCTGGCTCCTATCTTGAGGCGACTCGGCGCTCGGGTAAGCTATTCGAGCGGGCGAAGAAGGTGTTCGCAGGAGGAGTCAATCACAACGCCAGGTTCTACCAGCCCTATCCCCTGTTCGTGAACAAGGCCAAGGCACAGCACATTTGGGACGCCGACGGAAACAGGTACACGGACTACTGGATGGGGCACATGGCCCTGATCCTCGGACACTCGCCGAAGCCTGTGGTGGACGCGCTCCGCGGGCAGATCAGCCACGGGACCCACTATGGGATGGGGAGCAGCCTCTCCGTCGAGCTCGCGGAGGAGGTACAGAAGTCTGTCCCCTGCGCCGAGATGATGCGATTCTGCAACACGGGCGCTGAGGCGACGATGTACCTCGTGAGGCTCGCCAGGGGGTACACCGGAAAGAGGACGGTCATCAAGATGGCGGGGGGGTGGCACGGCTACAACACGGAGCTGAACAAAGGGGTCCACAGGCCCTTCGACAAGTCGGAGAGCGCCGGCATCCTCGAAGAGGAGCAGGCTTTCGTAAAGAACGTGAGGTTCAACGACCTCGAAGCTGCGGAGCGGGCGGTCAGGGAGGCCGCCGAGGACACGGCCCTTATCTTCCTCGAGCCGGTGCTCGGGGCAGGGGGGTGCGTCCCGGCCGAGCCGGACTATCTGAGGGGCCTGAGGGAGCTGGCGGACAAGCACGGAGTCCTCCTGGCGTTCGACGAAATCATCACCGGGTTCCGCGTCTCGCTTGGAGGGGCGCAGGGGTTCTACGGCGTGACCCCTGACCTGGCATCCTTCGGGAAGGTCGCTGGCGGCGGGCTCCCCCTCGGCCTGGTGGCGGGGAGGAAGGAGATCGTCTCGCTGGCGGACCCGAACAGGAAAGAGAGATTCGTGTCAATCGGCGGAGGGACGTTCTCAGAGAACCCCCTTAGCATGGCCGCGGGGCTCGCGACGGTAAGGCACCTTAGGAGGCACGCAGGGAGCGTCTACCCCGAACTCGACAAGGCGGGACGGGATGCGAGGGAGGCCGTGGACAGGGCCTTTGCGGAAGAAGGCGTCGTCGCGCACACAACAGGGCTTGGCTCGCTCTTCCTCACCCACTTCGGAGTGGATCCCAAGAACGCCGAAGAGTCAGCGGGAGGGGACAAGAAGGCGAGGCTGGACTATTGCCTTGAACTGATGTCCAAGGGCATCTTCATACTCCCGGGACACCCTGGAGGGATCTCGACGTGCCACACTCCCCAGGACTTGAAGGAGCTCGCTGAGCAGAGCGGTAAATTCGCCGCTAGGCTGGCAAAGAAAAGATAGGGCAAGAAACCCTTTGCATCGTAGGCCCGGACCCCCTCCGAAAGGCGGCAATGCCAGGTTCATCGCTGAAAGAACGCCCTGAAGGAGCTTGGTTCAAAAAAGGCGTAGGGAAAGTGCTCACTTTGAGACTTTCCCAAATCTTGCGTCTGCTTCCGACCAGTTGACTACGTTCCACCAAGCCTCGACATACTTCGCCTTGTCGTTGAGGTACTGGGCGTAAAACGCATGTTCCCAGAGGTCCGAGCACACGATGACGTGCGCCTGAGCGATGTGGTTCAGATTGTGTTTCTCTACCTGTGATATGATTAGCTGGTCGCTGACTGGCTCGTAGATCAGCATCGCCCAACCGCTCCCCTCTACGGTCTTCGAAGCGTCCGAGAACTGAGCCTTGAACTTGTCGAACCCGCCGAAGTCCCTGTTGATCTGGTCCGCGAGCTTTCCTCCGGGCGCACCTCCGCCCTTGCCCGCAGGGGCCATGTTCGGCCAGAATAGTGAGTGGAGTATGTGTCCGTCCGCGTTGAAGCCGAAGTCTCGGAGGACGCCTTTGATGTCAATCTGGAGTTCGCCCTTCCTGGCCTTCTCCAGCTTCTCCATGGCGGCATTTGCCCCCGTGACGTAACCTTGGTGGTGCTTGTCGTGGTGCAGCGTCATGATCTGCTTGGAAACGTGCGGTTCGAGCGCGTCGTACGCGTAAGGCAGTGGTGGAAGTGTGTATGTCTTCATCATGGAAAGCCCAAGACCATCGCGTAAAAATGTTGCCATATTGCCCACCCAGACCCGCTTTACGTGGGCTCCGACCCCCGGACGTCCCCCTCGTCCGCCAGGTCCTCTACTGCTTCGACTTCTTGGCCTTCTCCCAGTCGTCGAGGAAGCGCTTCAAACCCGAGTCTGTCAGGGGATGTTGCATCATCTTCTCCATGACCTCGGGGGGCATCGTTGCAATGTCCGCCCCCGCCTTGGCAGCTTCTAGGACGTGCTGGGGGTGCCTTATGCTCCCGACGAGGACCTCTGCCTTCAGCTGGTAGTTGTCCCTGATCTTGACCAGGTCTTCAACGAGATCCATCCCGCGCTGCCCTATGTCATCCAGCCTACCTATGAAGGGGCTTATGAATGACGCCCCCGCCTTCGCCGCCAGGAGACCCTGGTTGGCTGAGAAGACGAGGGTCATGTTGACCCTCATCCCCATTCCACAAATGGTCTTCGTGGCTCTAAGGCCCTCCGGGATAATCGGTATCTTCACTACGACGTTGGGGGCCATGGCTGAGATTCTCTTAGCCTCGGTCACCATCCCGTCGAAGTCCGTGGCCACCACCTCGACGCTGACGTCCCCCCTGACCTCCTTGCAAATCCCCGTTATGATATCCTCAAAGTCTCCAGGCTCCTTGGAGACAAGGGTGGGGTTGGTGGTGACCCCGTCTACCACCCCCATCTGGTTGAGCTTCCTTATCTGCGCGAGGTTGGCCGTGTCGAGGAAGAGCTTCATCGTAGCGGAGTTTCCTGGCTTTGATAGTTAAGCCTACTGTCCCTTCAGCCCGAGGGAGGCCTGCTCGATGTTAGCGGCCGTCAGCCCGTACTTGCGGAGAAGCTCCCCCGCCTCGCCGCTCTCCCCGAAGGTATCCATTACGCCGACGCGGCGCATGGGGACCGGGTAACGCTCGCCGAGGACCTCTGCCACGGCCGAACCCATCCCTCCCATGATGTTGTGCTCCTCGGCGGTAACCACGCGCCCGCACTTCCGGGCGAGCTTCACAAGGGTCTCCGAGTCTATTGGCTTGATGGTGTGCAGGTCCACCACCGACGCAGAGACCCCCTTCGAGCTAAGGGACTCTGCAGCCTTGAGCGCTTCCGGGACCATGATGCCACAGGCGACGATCGCCACGTCCCCCCCTTCCCTCAGGACGTTGGCCCTGCCGAGCTCGTACTGGAAGCCGGCGTCGTAGACGACGGGGGTGGACGACCTCGTGAGCCGGACGTAGAAGGGTCCCGGGATCGTCGCTATCGCCTTGATGGAGGCCTTGGTGGAGACGGCGTCTGAAGGGACTATGACCTTCATCTTCGGCACCGCCCTCATTATCGCTATGTCTTCGACCTGCTGGTGGGACGCCCCGTCTGGACCCACGGAGATACCTCCGTGCGAGCAGACGATCTTCACGTCAAGGTTCGGATAGGCGATGTTGTTGCGTATCTGGTCCACCGACTTGCCTGGGACGAATATGGCGTAAGTCCCGGCATAGGCGATCTTCCCTGCCAGGGCCATCCCAGCGGCGATGGAGACGAGGTTCTGCTCGGCTATACCCACGTTGAAGAACCGCTCAGGGAACTTAGTCGCGAAGACCCCCGACTTCAGCGAGCCCGTGGTATCTGCCCCCACGACTACCACGTCCTTGTTCTCCGCGCCCAATTCCAGCAGCGCGTCGCCGTACGCGTCCCTCATGGCGGCCGTCTTGGAGAGCATCAACGCCGCCTCCCCGCGCTCTCGGCGATCTCCCTCAGCGCCGCTATCGCCCTCACCGGGTCCTTCGTCCCATAGACGCCTGCCCCTGCGACCATGACGTTGCCTCCCCGCCTAACGACCTCCCGCACGTTCTCCGGCTCCACCCCCCCGTCGACCTCGATGTCAGTCTCAAGGCCTTTCTCGTCGACGTACTCCCTCGCCTTCTGGAGCTTAGGGAGGACGGCGGTGTCCATCCTCTGCCCGCTGAAACCGGGGCTCACCGTCATGATGACCAGCGTCGAGATCTTGTCAAGGCGCGCCAGGGCCCACCCTGGGACCTCGGTCTCCGGCTTCACTGCCAACCCCACCTCCCGCCCCCTGGCCCTCACGGCTCGAAAAAGTTCGTCGAACCTCCTCTCGTTCAGGACCTCGGCATGGAAGGTGACGATGTCTGACCCGGCGTCCAAGAACTTGTCCACGTAGGCCTGCGGGTTCTCCACCATAAGATGAGTATCGAACTTCAGGTCGGTCCTCTGCCTCAGGGCCTTCACGGTCCCCGGCCCGAAGGTGATGTTGGGGGCGAAGTGACCGTCTATGATGTCTAGGTGCACCTGGTCGGCGCGGCCCCGCACGGCGATCTCCACAGCACCTCTCAGGTCCCCCAGGTCCCACGCGATAACAGACGGCGCAATCCTAATCCCGTTCATCACATCACCCTAGTTCGCTCAGCACGTCACGGAGCTTGTCCTTGGCCGGCGGGGTTCCGTGGTAATGTGGAGACCACTCCATGAACGAGATCCCTTTACCCTTCACCGTGTGGGCTATGATCACGGTCGGCCTGTTTCTTGTGCTGATCGCAAGGTCAAAGCCGTCCATCAGCTGTGGGAGGTCGTAGCCGTCCACCTCGATCACGTTCCAGTTGAATGCACGCCACTTCGCAGCCAGGGGCTCCAGAGGCATCACCTGCTCTGTCAGACCGTCCTGCTGGATGCCGTTCCTATCGATTATCGCAGTGAGGTTGTCGAGGCGGAACTTCGACGCCGCCATGGCTGCCTCCCACACCTGCCCCTCCTGTTGCTCGCCGTCCCCCATGAGCACGTACGTCCGGAACGGCCTTGCGTCAAGCTTGGCCACCAGGGATGTCCCCACCGCGAGTGATAGTCCGATCCCCTCCGACCCCGCCGGCGCCTCTACGCCAGGGATCCCCATCGAAGGGTGCCCCTGGAGCCGGGAGCCAATCTTCCGGAGGGTCATCAGCTCTTCGACCGGGAAATAGCCGGCCTGCGCCAGAATCGAATAGAGGAGCGGGGCCGCGTGCCCCTTGCTCAGGAAGAACCTGTCCCTGTCTGGCCACTTCGGGTTCTTGGGGTCGTGGCGCATCACGCGGAAGTATAGGGTGACGAGCAGTTCGACCGCGGACAACGACCCCCCGGGGTGTCCTGATCCAGCCTCCGCCAGTGCCTCGAGTATCAGCTTCCGGGTGTTCCTCGCCGTCTCCTTTAGCCTGACGACCTCCTGGGCTGTCTCCACTATCTCCTCACCGGCACCTGCACTATCCTGCTCACAAAGTCACCCGCGCCGAGCGCCTTCTCTTCGAGGTTGTGCGGCGACAGAGACGCGATCCTGGGGAGCTCGCTCTTCGCTTGCCCCGCTATGTTGCTGAGGATGGCGGCTTGGTAGGGGTTCCCTCCTGAGGCCACCGCGAGGCTGAAGACCCCGGTCATGGCGTCCCTTACCCCCACCTTGCTGAAGAGGTTCTTCTTCCCCTCGATGGGCGGGAAGAGGGTGACGTTCTCCTTGTCGAAGAGCGTGACCCCTTGCTCGCCCCGGGTGACGAGTATCGCTTTGGACTCCAGGCGGCTCAGGAGGTTGACGCCCATGTTCCTGAGGCTTGTCTCATTGACCATGGCCATCCCGGTGGCGTGCTCCGCCTCTTCGAGGTTCGACTTTACGTAGGTGACCCCGGAGAAGTCAAGGTAGTGCCTCATTTTCGGCTGCCCCACGATTATCTTCCCCAAAGAGTGCGCGGCCGTCACCATCCCTCCGATCAGGTAGCTTGTCACGGCACCCCGGTCGTAGTCAGAGATTATCACGCAGTCGACGTCTGCTATCTGGGGCTCGGCCTCGGCTAGGAGTCTCTTCGACAGGGGCGCCGGCGCGTCCCTCCTGTCCTCCTTGTCTACCCTCAGGGCGTGGAAGTTGTTCACGAGGTACCATGTCCTGAGCGAGGTCGGCCTGGAAGAGTCGGTGATCACCCCACTGAAGGAAAGCCCGTACTTCGTGAACTCTGACTTCAGCCAGGTCCCGTACTCGTCTGACCCGACCAGTCCCACCAGCTTTACCGACGCACCCAGGGAGACCAGCTCCCTTGAGAGGTTGGCAGCGCCCCCGGGCAGGAGCGTCTGCCCCACGAAGTCACCCGCTGGCACCGGAGCCTCTCGAGCGAGCTTGCGCGCCGCGATTTCGACGAAACGGCTTACGAGAAGGTCGCCCACTACAAGAACCCTACGCCCCTGGAACTGGCGGAGGACCGAGGCCAGTCGTTCCCCGTCGACCGAGTCCAGCGGCAACCTTTTTTCGGAAATTACTCGGCCAGGCACCTAGTTAAAGCTTGGGAGGTCTCTGCTCATCCGACGCCTCCTCCCACTTCTCCGCGAGCAGCTCGCCGACGACCTCGACGGCCCTCCTCAGCTCCCTGTCCATGGCGAGCGGGTCGTACCCCTTAGGGGGCGGGTAGTCGAGGAACTTCTGGTTGGGGTCTGCCCCGACGAAGTCCTTGCTGGCCTCGTATATGGCCATGAGCGCGGGCCCGTCCAGCTTCCTTAGCTCTGACTTCCAGGCGTGGTGGAACCCCTTATCTGAAAGGAAGGTGAGCTTGACGTCCCCTTCTGCCTCCTTCTTCACGTCCGCCCAGAAGACTCTGTCGAACTCGCTGGACCCGACCTTCCCAGACTTGAGCTTAGACTCATAGGAGCTGATAAGAGCCGGAACCGCTTCTGCGGGTATCTCGAAGTGCGCCGCAATCTGCGCTTCCGTGAGGCCGAGCCCCTTCAGGTGGTAGGACCCTTCTTCCAGTACCTCCTCGCTGATTTCACTGTCTGATGGAGGCAACAGTTCGGCTGGCTCCAGCTCGGCTTTAAGATGTGCGCACCCTCCCTGCAGTCGCGGTGCCCATGCAGTGATTGGGGTGCCTGGTCTGACCCCGGCCTCGAACGTCCATAGAAGTCCGAGGGGCTGAATCCGTTCAACACGAGGGCGGAAGTACGAAGAGGACGTGGCTGCTGTCTTTTAGATTAGGACGACTGGAAACCCAGAACACACGGGGTGGACCGGCAGATGCGCTGGAGTCATGCCCCTTCCCTTTAGCAAGTAGCCGCCGCGCCAGGGACGGGGCGGCCCGGCGGTCAGCGCTTCTTGACATACAGATAACCTCCCTCCTCCCTTACGTCGTAAAGGGGCTCGTCAGGGAGGGGCTCGTCGAATA
Source organism: archaeon (assembly GCA_021786575.1). Classification (GTDB taxonomy): domain Archaea; phylum Thermoproteota; class Nitrososphaeria; order Nitrososphaerales; family Gagatemarchaeaceae; genus UBA183. The sequence goes on along the minus strand of JAJYMY010000002.1, from coordinate 338,050 downwards.
TCCCCTTCCCCGTCTTGAGGTCCCAAACCGTCCCATGCCCGGCGCAGGTGACCTCCGTGTCCACCAGGGTCCCCTCAGAGAGGTCCCACTCTTCATGCGTGCAGTAGGCCCCAATCCCATAGTACTTCCCGTCGACGTTGGCGATGAGGATAGACTCCCCCCCGACCTCTACGGTCAGCATCGAATCAGGCGGGACCTTCGAGGCTTCGACGGCTTTCGCGAAGTCAGCCATGGCAGGCGCACCCCGGCCGGGCGCTAAAATCTTTACCCAATCACCCCCTATCCGCCTGCCGTAGCACGTCGTCCGTTCGGTGTCGTCGGGACGATCGCCAGGCGCGAGAATGTGTCAGGCACTAGGGACCCCTGGCCGAAGCCCCCGACTCGCAGGGCTGGCCGGGCCTGCCCTGAGCTCGGATGAATCAGTCTGGCCTTGGGGCGGGGGCGGTCATGGCTTCTTCGAGCTCCTTCAGGTCCTTCAGCGAGTCGACGAACGTCCACTCACCATAATATGGGTAGGAGAGTAGCGCCCCGTAGGTGACTAGTTTGGGGAAGGTCTCCCTCTCTATGTCCCCCTTGTCAGGCAGGTTCTTCGCGATCCTTGGCCCGTTGAGGACATAGACCCCGCCGTTGATCCATACGTCAGGGAAGGCCGGCTTCTCGTCGAACCCTCTGATCATCTTGAGCTTGTCTATCTTCACCACGCCGAATCTTGACCGGTAAGGGACCACGAGCATGGAGGCTGAAACCCCGCCGGCCCCGCCGTAGTCGTCGATCATCCTCTTCAACGGGAGGTCGGTGACGATGTCCCCGTTGGTGACCACGAAGGTCTCTTCGGACGGGTACTTCGCTATAGCTTTCTTGATCCCGCCGCCTGTCCCGAGTGGCTCGGCCTCCACGGAGTAGTCCACGGCGACCCCTTCGAAGCTCGCCCCGAAGTGCTCCCTCAGCCTCTCCCACTTGTAGCCGCAGGCGAAGGTCACAGCGTCGACGCCTCCCTCCTTGACCAGCCACTGGATTTGGTACTCGGCGATCGGCTTGCCGTTGACAGGTATCAGGGCCTTAGGCTTGTCGTCTGTCAGGGGTCGCAGTCGCATCCCCAGGCCGCCGCTGAGAATGATCGCCCTCATCGTCGAGCGGACATCCCTCGGGGAGACCGCTCGATAAATGCTTCCCTGGCGTTTTGCGGCGCGTGAGGCTACAACGTCACGTTGAGGGAGCCGACGAGAGAGACAGGGACGTCCGTAGCGGTGGTCGTGAAGACAGTGGCGGTGTATGCCCCCGACGGCACCGTGGGGGACACGGCCACGAAACACTGCACCTCCTGGCCTGCCGAGAATGAACAAGAGGCTACGTTCCAATAGACGACCTGGCCGGCATGGTTGGTCAAGCCAAGGTAGACGAACGAGGTGAAGGACGTGGCGTAGGTGCTGGTGTAGTTCACCATCACCCCCTGGTAGCTGCCGATTGTGACCTGCTTCATCCCTGACTGTGAAATCGCGTTGGTGAGGTAGTCTGGGGCCGCCGCGCTGCTGAGAGGCGCCATTGAGACCAGGAGCAAGCAGACAGCCAGCAGGAACAAACCGGGCAGGTGCGACCTCAATCCAAGAGTCGCGTTGCAGTTTCAGTATATAATCCTAACAATGTGAAAGTGCTCAGCTTGACGGCCAAGCGGACGAAGGCGAGGCGACCTAGCTTGGAAGGGCTGCGTCCCACCAGGACTTGCACCAGAGCTTACGCTAGGGTTGCTAAAATAAAGAAAGGGTCAGGAGAGTCTCTTACGAGATCTTCCTGACTAAAATTGCTAGCTCTAGGACTAGGGTTATCGCTGCGAGTACGGCGACTACCAAGACATACGTCTGGGTAGCCGAGATGGCGCTGCCCGAGGGCAACGAAGACTGGATGCTGTTGACCGTTGTCTGGATGCTCCCCACCGTGGAGGTAAGGCCGTTGATGTTGCTGAGGATGGTGCCAACGTTGGTGCTGATTGTCCCCACAGTAGAGGAGATTGTCCCCACCGCAGAGGAGACGGTGCCCAACGTCGATGTGATGGCGGCAAGGTCGTTCATTATCGTCTGCTGGTTCGCCAGCACCTTGTTCAGGGTGGCGTTGACCTGCAGGAGCGCTGCGGTCTCGTTGAACGATGATGACGCCGGTGCAGTGTATGTGAAGGTGGTTGTACCCGTCGCTCCGTATGAATCGAGGGCCGTGATTGTGTAAGTCCCGCTGATCCAGGCCGACGTTCCGCCGACAGCCGTCGAATAGGTGAACGAGCCGCTTGAGACGGTCACGCTCGCAATGTCGACTGTCTGGCCTGATGGGTTCTTTACGGTGAGACCCACCTGGTCGGGTTGGGTCGGTGCGGGGCTTATGGTGCCGGAGATCGTGTAGGCCTGCGAGCCGCTGTATGAGGCGCCGGCCGCTGGGCTGGTGAACGTTATGCTACCAGCAGCGGTGGCGATCATAGGCGAAAGCGCAAGGACCAGCGCGATCGAGACTGCGGCGATTGCTGGGAGTGTCTTCATGGTGGCCACCCGATTAGACGGTGACGGAGATTGATGTAGATACTGATACGGGCAGGTTACCCGTGGTGAAGACGAAGATGCTCACAGAGTAGGTGCCGCTCGCGAGGCCTACCGGCTCCGCGATGAACACCGACTGCGTCACACCTGCCCCGACTGTGAGGCTCCCTGTCCCGATGCCCACCGTCTGGCCGGCGCCGTTCTTATAGACGGCGAAGACCACGACGCTCTGAGCGGTCGGGTTCAGGTTGGTGTACGACGCGCTGATGCCTGAGAACGAACCTATCGTCGCTGATTGTGGGGTGCCTGAGACCACGAAGGACTGTGCGAACGGGACGGTCACGTGGACGGTCAGCGTTTGGCTGCTGTTCACGTTGCCCGCTAGGTCTGCCGCGCTCAGTGCGATGCTCCAGTTCCCGGTCGTGAGACCGGAGATGGTGACACCGTACGTCACGCTGTGCCCGACGTTATTGGTGCCGGACACGCTGACCGACAGGGTCTGCGTGGCTGAGGTCTGGATGTTGGTCGCCACTGCGCTGACGCTGGATGAGTTGAGGTCACCCAGACTGTCGGTGATCGTGGCGGTTACCGTCGCTGGCGAGGAGATGTTAGCGTTGGGGACCGTCACGAAGTTGACGCTCGGAGCGCTCGTGTCGACGAGCACCGAGTAAGTCCCTGTCTGTGCGGTGTTCCCATTGCTGTCGGTGGCGTTGAACGATATGGTGTGCAGACCCGCGCCAATGTTGACCGCGATTGCCCAAGTGACCTGGTTCGCCGTCTCTGACGAGCAACTCGACAGAGTCCCTGCAGTGTAGCAGACCGACGCGATGGTCGCTGCTGCCACGCCGGTGGTCGGATAACCGATCGAGGCGTTCGCGCTGCCGTGGAATACGACAGGCGTGCTATTTGCATAGATCACGCCGGACATTGGAAGCGGTGAGCTGACACCTATTGTTGGATTCGCGCTGACCACGCCGATGGTCGTTTCACCGGAGACTGCCTGCCCTGCGACCACGCCAGTAGCGGTGATCTTGGCGGTCCCTAGTGTCGACGGAGCGGTGTAGATTACCGCACCGAAGGACGACCCTGTGGTGGAGTGGCCTGCAGTGATGTAGACGTTTGTCGCTGAGAGGAGACCCGTAGACGCCGCCAGGTTCACCTGGAGCGTGTTGGCATTCGCGGCGAGCGTCACATCGTTCCCGTAGGCATCTACCAGGGTTACGTCGAGGTAGAGCGTCCCTGAGGAGACGGTGTTGGTCGCTGGGCCGCTGAAGACCGGCGGGTTCCCTGACGCGTAGTAGTAGGCGTTAACCTTGAACGAGGCCGCGGGGCCTGCTGCTGTTGTTGCCTGCGGTACTGTCCCGGTTACGTTGGCTAGGTCGTGGGTCGGCGCGGCGTAGGTGGGCGCGGTCGCGTTCATCGTGAACGTGACTTCGGCGCCTTCCAGCGTGTCGACCTTGAAGGAGGTTTGGACCATCCCTGAGCTGTTGGTGTCTAGGGTGATGTATTGGAGTCCGTTGGAGAAGGTACCCACGTAGGCACCGTCACCCAGCGTCACTGCGCCGGTTCCTGGCAAGTCCAGGGCGATGTTCACTGGAACACCCTGCTGGACTGTAGGGAGCGTGGCGTAGACGCTGATTGAAGAGCCCGCCGTTGGAGCGGCGTTGCTGACGGCCGGGGTGGGCGACGTCGCTGAGAAGGTCCCTGTAGTCGCTGTCCCGCTGTTACCGGCTATTGTAAAGGCGGTAGCTCCCGCCCCATAAGTTCCGCTTATGGTGGCGCTGAACTGACCGACAGAACCATAGACGCCGGACTGGAAGTAGTTGTACGGGAGGTCCCCGCTGACCGCGCTGCCGGTGCCGTATGGCGTGGCGATGCACGCGGCGTTCGTTGTGCAGCTGACGGTTGAGGGGAGGTTGGTGGTGTCGAAGACGCCGCTTGCCGAGAGGGCGGTCAAGGAGACCGAGCTGACGACGAGGTTGGCTGTGTTGAAAGCAATCGAGTTGCCGAACTTGTCGGCGATCGAATAGGTGCCGCTCGCGGCTGCGAGTTCAGCACCGGTGAAGGTAGTGTGGGTCGTTGGCGAGGTGTTTGTGGTAGTCCCTTGGGTGCTGAGGTAGTTGCTGGATTCGCCGCTTATGAGGAATGTTACCTCTGAGGGCGCACCAGGTCCTGTAGCTATACTGCTCGGGGCTGGCGTGATTGCGGTGCTGGTCCCGGCTGACGCCTTTATGGCTGAGGGGCCATCGGCTACCGTGTCAGTCGGCTGGAATGTCGTGCTTGCGACACCTCCGTTCGCGCTAGCTGCAGTCACCCCCGTTGTGGGAGAGACTGTGCCGTAGGTGGACGTCACCGCCCACTCAATCGGCACGCCAGCGTTGCCGAGGTTGTTCGTTGTGGTGAGGGTCACCGTTGGGTTGCATGCGGGCGTACCTGCTGTGTAGGTCCCGGTCACGCAAGAGTCGGTGGCACCGTATGAGATTGCGAGAGCCGCTGAAGCGCCGACGGAGTACAGCTTCTGGGTCGGTCCTGCGTAGTACGCGGCCGAAGAGCCGTCCTGAACCGTCGTCGTCACCGTCCCGGTTATCGCGTTGGCGGTAGACGGAGCGGGGGCTGTCGCGATGCTGAAGAAGTCAAATGTGGTGACGGATGCCCCCGGCGAGAGCGCAAGCGTGCAAGACACGCTAGACGAGGTCGAGTGGCAGCCATAGTCTGAAGTTTCGTAGTTAGCTGTCGAGAATGTCCATCCCGACGGCGCTGTGATCGTCAAGGCCGTGAGAGCGTAGGCGTTGCTGCTCGGGTTCGACACCGTTATCGCCTCCGAGGCAGAGCCAGACACTACGTTCTGACTAAGTGTGACAGTTGGGGGAGAGGCGTTCGCGGCGCTCACCGGCGTCACCAAGGGCACCAGGATGAGTAGAGCCGAAAACGCTAGGAGTGAGAGTAGAAGTCCTGAGCTAAATTTTCTTTGATACGCATTCGTAGGCGTATACATTTATTTTCAGGGTTGCGGCCAGGATTCTATATATAACCGTAGTGGACAAATGGTCTACTTTCGCGCAGACTATAGGAGAAAAGCGCCGCCCTACGCTCTTTCGAGGAATAGGAGGCAGAACCGAACGAATCGAGCGGCCAGAAGAGAGGAACGCCGGTATTGGCCGCTGCCGGCCGACCGCCTGGCTGCTGCGGTTCGCCAGGTTCGCCGTTTTATGCGGAACATGGGGTCCCCGGCTTGCCTTTGACCGATCCCCGGAAGATGGGCACTAGAGCCAGCACCCAATCAGGTTAAAACACATCCAACATCAGGATGGCAGGCATATTGCTGGCCGCGAATCTGCTCAGGAGCGAAGGTGAATTCACCCGGATTGCAGGCGGGAAGGGAATCGGTGCCGCGGGCAGGACGCCGCTACTTGAGAGAGGGCGCCCTGAACCCCCTCGGCGGGCCAGCCTCAAGGTGAGCTAGACGGCTTCGCCATTCTACGCGGGCTACATCCTCTACTTGGCCTCGGTTCTTGTTCCTGGGTACGGCATTGGGGAACTCGCCGGAAGATGGAAGGGAGGGGACGACCTCATCCACCGGATCGGGCATTCACTCGGCTACGGGCTAGCTGTCGACACGGCGGTCTTGGTCATAGAGACCACCGGTTTCAGATTTGGTGGAATCGCCCTCGTGGGGCTGGACGTCTACTCTCTCTATTTCCTCGTCGCCCTCGGAGCCGTCATGTACCTGGTGGCGGTCGTGCGAAGGCGGAGGGTCGCAGGGTTGCCTAGGGTCGACAAGGAGTCGATAGGCGTCCTTGGATGCGTGGCGGTGATCGGCGCCATCGCTTGGCTCTATTTCGTGTCCTATCCGATCTTTCCTCGGGACTACAACCCCGACTTCATAGCCTTGGTGGGCTCCCCTCGCGAGCTGATCAGTGGCACCCTGACCTCCATCCCCAGGTTAGTGCTTTACGGCGCGGGATACTACCAGACCGCCGCTGCGTTCCTAGCCGTCGGCTCTACGGGGATTCAGACAGCCCAGGTCTCGATGTCCATCCTGGCAACCCTGTCCCCCACCTTGGTGTATGCGACGACGCTCAGTCTCACTGGCGACAAGCGAAGCGGGTTGTTGGTCACGGCGATCTACTCCCTGTCAGGGAGCATCTGGACGCAGATGGTGTTCGTGGATGGCCTTTATCCGAACTTCGTCGGGACTCTGCTCGAGCTCGTCCTCTTGGTCACGTTCATCGACCTCGCCAAGAACCCCCGCAGCCGTTCGCTCTGGCTGCTTTCGGCGCCAGTCGTCCTAGCCGCATACTTTTCGCACTATTCGGTTCTCTCTGTCTTCGGTACATTCGCGATCCTGTCGTTGGCCCTTGCGATGATGAGGAGCCCGCAATTCAAAGGGACGGCTGTCGCAACCATCGCATTCCTTATCCCCGGAGCTCTTGGCGCCCTGGCGTTCAGAAGGCAGCTCGACTTGGCGCTGGTCATCTCTTACACCAGCGGCGCCCCGCAGCCGCTGACCACCTATCTTTCGAAAGCGCTCAGCTTTCTGCCGTCTATAGCCTACCTTGCATTTGACGTGAGGAATGACATCGGGTTTCTGGCCGCCATTACGTTGTTGGCCTTCTCGTTGTACAGAGGGTACAAGCGCAAGGATTACGCCATTCTCCCCTTCGCCATCTGGTTCTTCGCTTTGCTGATCGCCTCCCCACAGGACTACGCTGCTTGGAGGTTCGAGCTCGAAGCGATAATGCCCTTGACGATACTAGCCGGGTACGGGCTGAACTCGATGATACCGAGCACAAGGGCTCGCAAACAGGCGAGATTGAGGAAAGGCGACCCCTACAAGTTCGCCGCCGTGATGTTCGTACTCCTCTTCCTGACCCCGATAGTTGCTACTGGATGGGCGTCATCGTTCACGCAGAGCCTCGCGCTAGAGTCTGGCAAACAAGCGACGGTACAGTCACAGGTCAACGCGACCATGACCTGGCTCGAGGAGAACACACCCCCTTCCTCGTCTTTTCTTTCGGTCACAGACCCGACTTTCTTGTACTCGGCGCTTCAGATAGGGCATAACTGCACCTATGAGTACATGGGGAACGAGACCCAGGCTATCTCCTATGCCAGGTCCAACGGCCTCTCCTACATCATCGTCACCAAGCACGATGTGTTCTTCAGCCAGGTCTTGCAGCCGGCCAACGACTCAGCCCCGTATCTCCCATGGTTCACGTACAAACCTACCGCTGGCGTGACTTTGGTCTATTACAATCCTAACGTCCGGGTGTTCCAAGTGTCCTGAACCCCGCACGATGGGGCGGTGCCTCCGCACGTACGCCGCAAGCCCCCGGGGCATCTGGGGAGCGCTTGTTTGGGAGCATGGATGATTGATGCGGAAGAGGCAAGCGACATCGAATGACCTCTTTGCCAAGACATTCTCTTCGTCGGTGCTCCTTGGCCCGAGTCCTGTCTACGAGATGGTGATCTTCCCTGAAATCTGCGTACCAATTATAGAAAAGGTGGATGTGCCGGCGGTCTGGAAGACCCAAGTGAACCCCTGCCCAGGAGCAAGCGCGAAGTCCCCGACCCCCCCTACGCTCAGCGTCACGCTTGTTGTCCCGGTGTTGACCCACTCCACCGGGGTGACCGAATGGAGGGCTGCGGCCTCGGTATCATTGAATCCTTGCTGCGAGACCCCTATGACGACTTTGATCGGCGTGTAAATCCCTACGGCGTAGGCTGTCTTACCTGACTCGAGCACCAGGCTGTGCTCAGGGGGGGTGACGTACCATTTGACCTGGGGGAAGGTGACAGTATACGGGCCTTGGGTCATAGTAGCGTTGTAGGGAGTAAGGACGCTGTTTCCATCCACAGTGGCCTGGACTCGGATTTCGGACGTCCCACCGCTCCCGTTCTCCAGGTACGCGTTCACCACGAGGGTCCCGGTGCCCGGACCCACAGAGGTGACCAATGCGTAGAACACGGCGGCTCCTACTATGACAATAGGCACCATGAAGAGAATCGTCCCGATCCTTCGGCGGCGTGATGCACCTTTCAAATGGAATTCGGCCTCGCGAGACGTCCCCTTTGGAACATGGTAAGCAGCTTTCCAGATACCCTTCCCGAACGCCAGAAAAACGTTATCGAAGAGGGTGGTCCTTCGGGGTCACCCGACATGCTGGGTCTTTTGCGCGGCTGTAGAGGTTCGAAGGGGCGAAGAATCACCGTGAGCGGCATAGCTCAGAAGGCAGATGCCCTCCGGCGGTTCTCTGCCGAGCACTGAGCCGTATGTAGTCGCGGCATTCTGGACGCGCCCGCAGGTCAGTTGGACCAGGTCGCGTTGTCTGCTGCCTTAGGAATTGACTCAGTTTCGATGGCAGAACAACATATGCTTCTTCGGCTGTCGCAGACAGGCGCTTGGGAACGCGACTTCCATCTGGTATCTGGGCGAGGTATCTGGGGTAGAGCTACCCTCCCAATGCGGTGTCGGGGATACTGCTGGACGATTCAACGCTCTTCGTTTTGCATCCAGTTGCCGCGTACGCCGCCCTTCGGTGTAACCTCCAATGCGAGCACAAGATTAGGAGCGGGGACGGAACTCAACCGCCTTGGTAGCGGACCTCTTGTGACGCTTGTCTGCAGTTCCCGGCCAAGGGAGATATATGGGCAGAGGAGAGCGCCCCTTCATGGACGTCACAGTGCTCATACCAGCTCACAATGAGGAGGGCACGATAGCGAAGGTCATCGTAAAGGCCAAGGAGCACTCGAACCGAGTGGTAGTCTGTGACGACGGGTCCACCGACATGACCGGGAGGATCGCTGAGTCTCTGGGAGCCGAAGTAATCAGAACCTCGCACAACCTTGGCTACGGAGCCGCACTTTCGACCCTTTTGACAAGGGCCAAGGAAATAGGAGCGGGCGTCGTGGTGACGCTCGACGGAGACGGGCAGCACGACCCCGACGAGATCCCCATAGTGATAGAGCCTTTGCTCAAAGGAGAGGCAGACATAGTGATAGGCTCGCGGTTTCTGGCCGGTGACCGCAAGATGCCGAGGTATAGGACCGTGGGGATAAAGGCGATCACAGGCCTCTCCAACAGTGTGGGAGACCTCAAGGTGTCAGACGCACAGTCGGGGTTCAGGGCGTACGCCCTCGACGCAATCTCATCGGTCTTACCTACTGAGCTCGGCATGGGCGCGAGCACCGAGATCCTTCTTAAAGCAAGCCGGGCAAGCTTAAGGATTGTCGAGGTCCCCATCAACGTGTCATACGAGAAAGGGGCAAGCAGGAACCCTGTCTATCACGGGGTTGAAGTCGTCTTTGCGACCATCAAGCACGTATCGATACTCCATCCGCTGATCGTCTATGGTATCCCAGGGTTCGCGTTCATGTTGTACGGGTTGTATCTAGGATCGAACGCTCTACGTATCTACGAAGACGTCCACAAGGTGATAATCGGCACAACGCTAATTTCGATGGGAGCCATCCTGGTCGGGCTCATATTGGCCATTACAGCGCTGATAATCTGGATCATGATATCAGTGGTGCGGAGCCCCCTGTATCAAGCCGGGCGCACGACGCCTGCTTAGGGTCACATCAGGGGCGCATGGTCCTCCACTCACACCGAGCGACCCGGACTTACGCCAACCTTTTCGCGAGGAAGACGCGTCATCGCTGGCCGAGCGGTAACCGGGCCCCTGGAAGACCTGCCCGGTCTCGGCCAGGGCCGACCGCGTATCGCCAAGGTGGGCCTGAAGCATGAGTGGTACCGCTCCTCTTCTGGGCGTCGATGAAAACGGACTCTACGAGGTCCCATTGGACCAAGAATCGAAAGTTCAAGGGCGGGTTTGATCACGACGCTGTAAGATGGGAGCCGTGGGACAGTCAGGCTGGCCCGGCGAGCGGCGCAAAATTATTATCAGCAAGGCTGACTGCGTCCTGAGTGCGTGCGACCGACCCCGAGCCAGGCTCGCACGTCAAGAGCGTCACGCTCCTCGCCACCATTGGAACCGTCGCCGAGTATTATGACTTCGCGCTCGCGGGTGCCTGCGCAGCGCTTGTCTGGCCATTCGTTTTCTTCCCCTCGTCTAGCTCCGCGGCAGGCTTCGCTCTCTCCTTCGGGACCTACGGCTCCGCCTTGCTCTTCCAACCAGTTGGCGCCGCATTGTTCGGCCACCTGGGGGACCGGCGAGGAAGGAAGCCGTCGCTTGTCCTGACCCTCTCCCTGATGGGTATAGGGTCCCTCGGGCTCGGACTGGTCCCCAGCTATGAGGCTATTGGGGCGCTCGCGCCGCTGCTCGTGGTGGCCATGCGCGTCCTTCAGGGAATCGGATTCGGAGGAGAGCTGTCTGGGTCCGCGACTTGGGTGGCCGAAGCTGCCGCTGACACCAATAGGAGGTCGTTCTGGACCGGGTTCCTTTCTGTGTCGCGCACCGCTGGTGCCCTGCTCTCCTTCAGTATGTTCTACGCTGTCTCGGCTGTACTGCCTCGGGCAGAGTTTCTCGGGTCCGGGTGGAGGCTCCTCTTCATAGGGGGGGCGGCGGCGCTCCTTGTGGGCGTCGTCGTAAGGTACAGATTTACGAGGGACATTTTGTACTTGGAGGCGAAGGCCAGGAACGCACTGGTGAAGGCGCCTGTCATCTCCGCAGCGAAGAAGGACTGGGGGACCATACTTGCCCTGGGGGTGTCCACCACTGGGTTCCTGTCCATCATCCTCGTGATGCTCCAGTCCTTCTCTCTGAACTATCTGACGAAGGTGGGGGTCGGCGTCACCTTCGCTGCCGAACTCTTGGTGTTGGGGAGGACGCCTGAGCTTGTCGTAACTCCTGCGGCCACGCTCCTCGCGGACAGATTTGGGAGAAAGGCCACCCTCATCGCAGGAGGGGTAGCATGTCTTATTCCCATCCTACTGTTCTATCCTCTCCTTCACACATCTTCAGTGGGGCCGGTAGTGCTAGGATTCGCCCTCCTCGGGATCAGCTCATCGTTTGGCTATGCGAGCGCGCCCGCCCTCTTCGCGGAGTCCTTTCCGACAAGCCATAGGTTCTCAGGGGTCGGGCTCGCCTACAACATCCCGGTTCTGGTGACGGGGTCGCTGACGACCCTCGTCATACCACTTTACATCGCCGCTTTTGGGGGCGCAGTTGGCGCCGCCAATTATGTGGCAATCACTATATTCGGGATCACCGCAGTCTCCATCGTGGCAGGACTGGTAGTGCACGAAACGAGGACCGCCGATATGCACTGACGCCAAGGATGGCCACGCTGAGAGCGTCCGCCTGTCGGCGATCACTGGGGACTCATCGCGACAGGGTCACCCTGCTCAACACGGGTCTGGACTTGGACCAAAACTCGTCCGGAGTCCTATAGGAAGTCTCGACCACCACGTCGGTCTCCATTGTCGATTCTAGGTATTGCTTCAGGCGCTGGAGCGCAGAAGGGCTCGGCGCTTCGTCGGGGGAAGTCTTGAGCAGGAACCTGCCTACATCGAGCTGTATCAGCTGATAGTCTGCCAGCCCAAGACTGGATTCAGCCCAGTCAGCAACCGTCAAGGGCGAAACCTGCTCCCGGCGACTGTTCATAAGCCAGTCTGCCTTCCGCCCCAGCACCTTCCTGATCCTCATCAGGTTCGAGCCACAAGGGCAAGCTTCTCCGTCTGCCATTTCCACGACATCTCCCAGCCGGTACCTGATGAACGGCATCAGGGGGTTATGGAGCGAGGTTACCACGAGCTCGCCCGTTTCGCCTGGTCCGACTGGCTCGTCGTCCTTGAGGACTTCGGGGAAGATGAAGTCCTCATTGAAGTGGAGTCCCCTGTGAGCCGTGCAGACTGCACCCATCGGACCGACTTCGGCTGCGCCATACCCCCAGAAGATCTCTGAACCATATAGCCCTTCTAACTCTCTGGCGCAGGTTTGGGTGAATACTTCGTTCGTTAGGACGAGCCCTCTGGGATGGATGCTTTCGCCTCTGGCCTTTAGAAATCGCCCAATCCGCCTGAGGTTTGACGGCCTGCATATCACGAAATCTGGGTTCATGCTCCTCAGGACTTCGGCGTCCCGCTCGACATCCCAATTTGAACTCAACAACGGCTTCAGAAAGGGAAGGGGCCGCCCAAGCACTCCGAGCGGGAAGGAGAGTGAGAACGTATCTCGCTTCAGCCGCCCATCCCTGTCTTGTCCAGGGCGCCAATAGGAGGTCGGGGGCCAGATTGATACTATTCGATGCCACGGCCTCGCTCCATAGTGGAGCAGGTGCCTCACCGTCATCGCTGTAGTCACTGCATGGTACTCCCGAGAGAAAGCAAGCCTAATCCTGGCCCCGCTGGTGCCGGTGGTCGACGAGTAAGATCCTAAAGTGTTGATGAGGTTCTGCGATATCATCGCCTCTCCATTGCGTTCCACATCGCTCCTTTCGAGGATTGGTAGCGTCCTGAGGTCTTCGAGGGACCTGAAGCCGAAGCCCTCAAGGGTCGAGGCGCGAGCGAACCTACGCCTGTAGAAAGGTACATTTTGGTAAGCCAAGGCGATTACTCGCCTCAGCTTCTTGTACTGGAGCTCCCTCAGCTCTTCTCTGGAGATTCTCGAGTTTCTGAACGCTTCGATGTAGGTCTTCGCGTCTTCCACTAACAAAGGAGATGAAGGGGTTGACCTGCCCCATTAAATCAATCGGTTAACGCCCTGCTCCATGACCACCATGAGATACCCTCGACGCTGGAGAGGGCATCACGTCGGGGAAAGCCCTCGGCTTCAGATGCGACGATCGCCCTGCTAGGCGTGGCTCAATCTGCGCACACAATGGAGATCCTACTGAACCGGACGTTGACCTTCGAGGTTAGAACCGAGACGGCTACGTATCTCCTCGCAGTAGGCGATGAAGGACGATTGCGTTCTCACCTTCTCGGTTCTCGGCCGGGGGACGTTGATAGCCACATCGCTGACGAGCTTTGAAGGTCTTGGAGACAGCACCAGCACCCGATCCCCAAGCATGACCGCCTCTGAAACGCTATGGGTGACGAAGAACACGGTCTTATTCAGGCTCTCCGTGATCTTCAACAGCTCGGTGGCCATCTCTTCCCTCGTGAGTTCGTCAAGCGACCCGAACGGCTCGTCCATTACGAGTATCTGTGGGTCGTGAATCAGCGCACGGGCCAGGCTTACCCGATGTTGCATCCCGACCGAGAGTTCTCGAGGATACAACGACTCGAAGCCCTTCAGCCCTACGCTGGCCAGAAGGGCCGAGGCTTTCTTCCGGGCGGATTCCTTATCACCATGGAGCAGTTCAATGGGAAGGAGGACGTTCTCGATGGCGCTTCTCCAGGGCATCAACGCAGGCTTTTGATAGACATGTCCCACCCCTCGCATGGGCAACGCGACGGCCTTGCCGGAGATTGTCACGCTCCCAGTGGTCGGTTCGGTCAGGCCTGTGATGATCCTCAGCAGGGTGGTCTTGCCACACCCTGAGTGCCCCACGATGGACACGAACTCTCCTGCCTTGACGTCGAATGAGACTGAATCTATCGCCCTGACGACCCCCTTTTTGCTGGTCGTGTAGGTCTTCGAGACAGACCTCACTGAAACCAGGGGGCGGGGACCGTCAAGCGTGCTGGGGCTCCCTCCACGGTACCAAGAGCCGCTCTAGAAGCGCAACAGAGCCATAGAACAAGAACCCCATCAGGACGAGCTCCGCCGCTGCCGCGAACATGAGCGGGGTGTTCAGGCTGACCTGGGAAGAGAGGATCAAGAAGCCCAGCCCTGAGCTTGACGAGATGAACTCGGCCACCACGGCCCCGACGAGGGCGAGCCCGGCGGCGACTCTGAGCCCTGCGAAGATGCTGGGCAACGCGCTAGGGAACTGGACCTTCCTCAGCAGGACGAGCTTGCTCGAGTCGAAGGATGTGACGAGGTCGAGCATCTCCCGTTCCGAAGATTCGAAGCCAGCTACGGCATCCACCACGATGGGGAAGAAACAGACCAGGAAGACCGTCAGTATCCGTGGCATGATGTTCAACCCAAGCCAGAGAAAGAGGATAGGCGCGAAAGCGACCTTCGGCATCACCTGAGCAGCTACTACGAGAGGCTCTATGACCGCGCGCAGCGGCCGTGAAAGCACCATTCCAACTGCGAGGGCTATTCCTCCCACCACCGCGAGCAAGAAGCCGGCGAGCACTTCCTCGAGGGTCGCCACGGTGTGCTCAACCCACGGGATTCTCCCTGTGGTGAACTGAGCAAAGACGGAAGTTGGAACAGGCAGTATGTAGCTCGGGATGTGCAGTAGAGGGATAATCAGTTGAAGTGCCAACAGGACCAGCGCGATGGCTGCGAGAGGCGGCAGGAGGGAGCTAATCGCACGCCTGAGGCTCTGACTCATGGCCGAACTTCGGATTTCAATCTAAAAGAACATCGCGTCAGGGCGCACGAACGAACTGGTCCGTGTAGAGCGAAGAAACGTTCAGGGAGCTTTGTGAGCCTGTCCCTTCCAAGACGAGGTTTAGAGTCGACTGCATCCTGGCAGGACTGAGCCAGCCATAGGTAAGCGGGTTCGAAGTGGTGTTGGCTCCCACCATGCAGCAGGAGAGGAGGAGATTGATGCCTTCGATGGCAGAAGTCTCGTTGAGCTGGGGCTCGTACTTCACCAACGAGGCCGCCGCTCCAGCGGGATCTTTCGAGGCGGCTACGACGCTCTGCATGGTTGCCAGGACCATCCTCTGGACTAGTGACGGGTCTTTAGAAATCACCTGGGTGGTGGTCAGCAGAGCTGACCCGTATGCGTCTATCCCGTAAGCTTCGAACGGGAATAGACCCACCTGAATTCCATTCGCGGATGCTGCTGCCTGAACATCTCCATAGGAATCCAAGGGCTTCAGGATGTATTGCAGCTTTCCGGAAACGAAGAGGGGAGTTATCACAGACTGGCTCCCGTAACTCAACTTCAGGGAGCTCGAGTTGATGCCGTTGAGCTTCGCGAGGACGTAGAACATGTCAGTCTGGACGCTCGTGGAGGGGCTGTTCGCACCCCCGGCCTGTCCTTCTAGGTCCGCGAGGGAGCTGATGGTAGCTTTGTTGTAGTAGATGCTGTAGAACGTCTTCTGATACACGGCCGCCACTACCCTGACGTTGGTTATGTTCGAAGACAACTCGGCGAGCACGAGTCCGGGGACGTCTGCCAGCGCGAAGTCGACTTTTCCCGCCGCTAGCGCCGATATGGAGGCTGACGCTCCTGTCCCAGGTTGTATCGTAAGGTCAATCCCGTTAGACTTGTAGATCCCGTGATCTAGGCCGTAATAGTAAGGGAAGTGGTTGTATGTGGGAGTGAAATCGAGGAGGAGGGTCACTTTGTCGGGGGCAACGCTCGACCCCGCGTAGACGTACAACCCCCCTGCAGCGACGACCAGAATCAGAATGACAGATACGACGGCCGTCGTCCGGCCGATGCCGTATGGCGCGGCGATGTGCAATAGCTGGGACGGTTGGTAAGGCGTGATTTCAACCTTCGCCCCCCAACTGCCACGCGGAGGGACCTACGGGGGGCGTAGGGCGGAGGTCTAGGCGTGATTGGTCAGTATGACAAGAGGCCTAGCCTTGGACCAAAGTTCCCCCTCCGGACGCGCCTCTACTGTCAAATAGACGTGAGCCCCCACGACTGAAGCGAGATACTCCACTATACCCTCCAAGGCATCCTTTGGTAACGCGGACCCAGGCGAGACCCTCAGCCTGAACCTTGTCGGTTCGGTCTGGATAATTTGGAAGTCACGAAGGCCGAACCCTGACTCGATGGCATCAGCCACCTGAAGAGGCGAAACACGCGCTCCATCGTATCCGAGCAGGCAGTCGACAGCTTTCCCGTGTACCGACCTCAGGCGCCTGAGGTTTGACCCGCAGGGGCAGGTACCTTCCTCCGCGAGTTCGACCAGGTCCCCAACAGGGTATCTGATCAGCGGCATCGAAGGATTGTGAAGCTGAGTCACCACCAACTCCCCAGACTCACCTGGCGCCACTTGTTCCCCGTCTCTGATGACCTCGAAGATTGTGTAGTCTTCGTTAAGGTGTATCCCCGTCTTGAATCTGCAGTCCGCCCCTATGCTTCCAGCCTCAGTGGATCCATACATGCGGAGCGTCTTAGCTTTGAATCCCACCTCCAATTCCTTGGCGCAAGAGTCAGTCAGGATTTCGTTGGTGCAAATCAGGCCCTTGGCGGCTATCTCCTGTCCGCCTGAGCGCATCGCCACCCCTATTCTCCTCAAGTGGCTCGGCCTGCAAAAGATGAAACTTGGATTGAGAGCCGCAAGCCTCGCGGCTTCCATCTCCACGTCAGAAGGGATGCTTCGGAGCACCTTGACCTGCGGTATGGGCCTACCAAGGAACGTCGCAAATGGCACTTCAGCCAGCTGCGTGGTACTCCGCACTGACCCGTCCTTGTCAATCCTGGTCCGCCATCCTCGCGGAGGATCCCATACTGTTACGACCTTATCCCATGGCTTAAGGCCGAAGTTCATGAGCCTTCTCAGGTAGAGACAGTCCCTCACAGTGATGAACTCTCTCGAATAGGCGATGCCGACGGAGGCACCAGTAGTGCCGCTAGTGACCTTCGCGAACTCTGGCAGGGCTCCCCTCGACCGGAGATCGCCGTTGACGTCTCGGCGTATGTCTTCCTTAGTCAGGAACGGCAGCTTCTTCAAGTCTGCTACTCCTTTGATGTCTTCGGGAACAAGCCCCGAGCGCTTGAAGGCAGACTTGTAATAAGGCACAAAGAGGTTCACGTGCCTGACCAGACGCCTCAACTTCTCGTCCTGGAGCTTCCTGAGGTCCTGCACGGAGAATCGGTACGACCGCATCGCGGACGCTAAGCCGACAGTTACTCCGGCGTAGTGCGCCCAGCTCTTCGGAAAGTCGAGCTTCAAACGCTGTCTCCCAACTCGCCCCTCACTCCGTAGGTTCCTAGTTAAGGTGCACCGTGAGGCAGAGGCACCCGACTGGAGGCGGGCCCACTTTGCACAGCGCTGGGAGCCATATGTTCATGGAAACCTTGTCGTCATCCCGCTTGATGAGCGCGCCTTGACACCCCGACTGCACGAAAGGGAAGAGGGGCAAATGACAGGATTGGAGGCGCGTTGAACTGGAAGTCCGGAGGGGACCGGCGGAGAATCGCCCTGCCATGGAAAGGAGTCGGCCGGGCCTCGCTGTGCCACGTTGTCCAACAAGTCCTGCGAGGCCACGAAGGGCCCGGCAACACCCCCGCCAACCAGCGAAGCATCTCTAACCATAGGGTGGTCAAGTCAGCATGCTTTCGTAAAGCGCCTCCATTCTGTTCGCAACTGCGCCCATTGTGTATGTTGATCGATATGTGGTGTAGGCGTCCCTCCCCATTTCTGCCGCCTTCAGCGGGTCCCTGAAGAGGCTCGCCATCTTGGCCGCCCACGCCCCCGCGTCAAAGGGCGAGACGAGAAAGCCTTCCCTCCCGTCGGTGATGATGTCTGACATGGGCCTGACATCTGAGGCGAGGACCGACCGCGCAGAGGCAAACCCCTCTATCATGGAGATCCCAAAGCCCTCCATCAGGCTCGGAAAGACCATGAACAGGGATCTTGAAATCAGCCTCAGCTTATCCTCCTGCCGAACCCAACCCGCAAATATGACGTTGACGTGGAGCGAAGCCGCCAATCCCTCGAGCGCCCGGCGGTGGGGCCCGTCCCCCACCACGTAGAGTCGGACTTCGGGAACCTCGTGGGAAAGCTTCGCCATGGCCGCCAGGATTGTTTCCAGGTTCTTGTAGAAGACCAGCCTGCCCACGAAGACCACCTCAGGGCGACCAGGAGGAGGGGGCGGGGCGGCGGGGTAGTCCAGCTCGTCTATGCCGTTAGGAACAACAGCCAAGCACCTTGGTTCGACTCCGCATCCAATCAGATCGTCTCTTGTCGATTCGCTGACGGCGTGGAAGACGGACGGCTTCAAGTTGAGGACCGTGGCCTCTAGAAACCTGGCGACGACAGCCGAAAACGAAGGGAAGCGGGAGCCTGACTCTCGCTTCCAGGCCTCCCAAAACGCGGCGGAGGACCTCCTATAGACGTCATGGAAGGTTATCACGTGGGGTGACCTGAATATACGGGCACATGCGGCTCCGCTGAGCGATGGGACATACGTGTTAGAGTGGACGAGCGTGCGACCCAGCGTTCGATACCCAGCCATCAGCCTGACCCCAGCTATAAGTGAAGATACGAAGAAACTCAGGTTTGAGAGGAGGCCAGAAGGAAGCGCGCCGCCGTAGGGCATTTTGAGTCCAACTCTGTGCACACTAATCCCATCCACCCCTTCCGATGATGGTGCCCCGTGAACCCTCTGGGTGATGACGTGCACCTCATGCCCGCGCCTTACCATCTCCCTTGCCAACATGTAGATGAGGTATTCCCCCCCTCCATACGTCAGCGGATAGAAGAACTGCGTGAAGTAGATGACCCTTGTTTTCCCTCTTCCCCTGCTCAAAGGCTGACCTCCTCCAATGGCCGAGAACGGGTCATGAAGTGCCTGATACGCGTGCGTCTAAAAAGAGATTTGAGCGAGGGTAGTGTTCCCTGCCAGAAAAGAGCTGGCCGGGCCAGACAAATTCCAGACAGCGGTCCGGAGATTCGCGTGTGCGTCCTTGACGGGAGGCCATCGAAAGTGCCAGGCGTTGGGCCAACCGTCGCGCTTCGCTTGATTCGGCGTCTGGGATGGACAAATGGAAGGCTATCAATCCTGAATATGAGTTGACCTGTGACGTCAACAGGACTGAGAACACGATCCATGCCAGTCATGGGTCGAACCTCACCGACCCGCAGGGGGGAACCGCTTTGGTCCCGTCACTGAGCCGACGAGCGTCGGGTTAAGAGCGTACAAGGGTTGACGCCTGGCTCTGGAGCACTTCAGTGACCCATAGCGCGGAATGATGAATGCGTGGGATGCTGGAAGCTCCATGGACGAAAGTCACCCAGAAACGTTGCGGGGAGGCAGAAGCTCAGGCCGAAGCACGGACCTCCTTGGTAGTTTAAAAAGGCCCGAGAGGCAGCTGACTTTGTGTCTGAACAGAAGGCCTCGGAGGCATCGCAGCTGCAGACCCCGCTCCCGAAGCAACCCGAGGTGAACATCGGCACCTCCGGGCACGTCGACCATGGGAAGTGCGTCGGTTATTTTGATTACGCTTTAGTGAATGGCCAGCCAATGACAGGTCAAGAGATTGACAATTTGATGTCGCAACAAGGCAAGCTCATTGCAAGAATTGACGAGGGAGAATACTACTCGTTCGAGGATAACTCTGTAATATCCATGGATGAAAAATTTCAGCCCGTCATCGGCAAAGCGAGGTTCTACAAGGAACACTATCGAGGAGTAATGGTGAACATCGAGACGTCGACGGGCAGAAAAATTTCAGTCACACCCTCACACCCTCTCCTAGTCAACCGAGGCGGTACAATCCTTTGGATTCCATCAGAAGCCCTTGCTCAGGGAGACCACGTTTCCATTCTGAGGACCGTTCCGCTCCCTGAGGACGCGGCATTCTACGAGCCTGTGAATGAAATGCGGCAGATGTTTGACTTGGTCACGTGGGAGGAGTACGAACAGTTGCGCGTGGCATCCAACGAGTTCTCCAACTTGCATGGTTTGGACGAAAGGCAGATTGACCAGATTCGAATCGTCGCTGGGCTGCCGGTCAGCAAGCTGTGCAGGCGTGCGAAAGTTAGCGAGAACAGCTACCGGAAGCTTCTCCGGGGCAAACCAATTCGCATTGATTCGAGGGTGAGACTGCTTACAGCCCTCGAAAGAAGCGGGATGCAACGGCTGACGCCAGGGCAATTCCTGATTGGGATGAAGCGCGGGAGGTACCCAACGCGCAAACTCACTTCATTAACCATGGACGTCGACCTAGCCAAGTGGTTCGCCTTTGTCTGGTCCGGGGGGACCAGCCGCGCTAACTCCGTTGGCGTAACGCAGACAGTCCAGATGGAAATGCTTCTGGAGTGGCGAGAAATCACAAGGCGGAAACTTGGAGTCGAAATCAGAGCTTACAAGGACGGTAGCTATAGAATCAACAATTTTCCATTCGTCTGGTACCTGCGGAAGAAGTTCGGTTTCGTTCCGGGAAACGAGTCGGTGCGCCACATACAACCGTGGGTCTGCAAGCTCCCCAAGGCCCAGAAGAAGGCGTTCCTAAGGTGGTTTCTGACTCTGGACGGTGAATTCGATAAGCATTCCGGCCAGATCATAGTCACCCAAGCCAACGAGAAGAACATCGTGATACTTGCATACCTTCTCCATTCCTTTGGAATTGTCCCTCGACTCGGTGTCCGAACCCGGAAACTTAAGAGAGGCATGAAGGAATACTTCAAACTTTCCATCTCCGGCAGGAGCGACCTTGGGACCTTCGCACGCGAGATTGGTTTCGAGGACTTGAGAATCCAAGAGAAGCTGACGCGATACCTCGAGAGAATCAAGAAGGAATCAAAGGAAACAGATTTCTCAATTCCAATCGACTTTGACACCTTCAAGGAGCATCTCCGAATATCTGGGCTCGTGCGAGAGGGGTTTGGGGGAACAGCACCCCCATTCATGGGGAGCTCGGAATGGTACAAGGCATACGAGATGGCAGGGACGAGCGGGCGCCTCTCCCGAACAAGGCTCCTTCTCGTCATCCGCGAGATTGACTCGCAGGTGCAAAGGCTACAAGGATCACTCTCCAGGCTACGTTCGTCACCCTCAGGCATTCTCGCGCACATGTCCCTCGCTGGATTCCCGCAGGGAACGATCGCAAACGAGCTCGGTTTCAGTCGCAGAAAACTGATGAGAATCCTGAAGAAAGGAACGGCAACTGAACTGGAGTCTCTCGCAGTCCACGTCGAAGAAAAGACCCGCAAGAACATAAAGTCGATTGAATCTTGGTTGGTACAGCTGCGGCGACTGGCGACAACCCCGATGGAGTTTGACAGGATCGACAGGATTGATCGCGAGACATACGATGGGATGGTGTTCGACCTCAGCGTTCCGGGGCCCATGAACTTCATCGGAGGAACCACGTCCATCGTCTGTCACAACACGACCCTTACCCAGGCACTCACCGGCGTGTGGGCCAGCGCCCACAGCGAAGAGCTCAGGCGCGGAATCACAATCAAAGTCGGCTACGCCGACGCCGCGGTCTACAAATGCACCCAGGACCACGGCGCAGCTTCCTACTCGACTAGCCCCGTCTGCCCGGTGTGCGGGAGGAAGACGGTGTTCCTGCGGGCGATCAGCTTCGTAGACTGCCCGGGGCACGAGAGCCTCATGACCAACATGCTCGCCGGGGCGTTCCTTATGGACGGAGCCCTTTTGGTAGTGGCTGCCAACGAGCCTGTCCCGAAGCCCCAGACTCGGGAGCACCTCCAGGCTCTCCAGATGCTCGGGATGAAGAAGATAGTGATAGCGCAGAACAAGGTCGACCTCGTCACAGACGCGGAGGCAGAGAAGAACTACTCCCAGATTCAGAAGTTCACCAAAGGGACTGTCGCTGAAAGCGCGCCAATAATACCCATATCGGCCCAGCAAAAGCTGAACATCGACGCCCTCATCGAATCCCTCGAAAGCGTGGTCCCCACGCCGAAGAGAGACGCGGGCGCCAGCCCTCTCATGTACATACTGAGGAGCTTCGACGTGAACAAGCCAGGCGCGGCCGTACAAGGGCTCTCAGGGGGGGTACTGGGAGGGAGCCTGACCCGGGGGGAGCTCAGGGTGGGTGAAGAGATAGAGCTCAGACCCGGGATGGTGGACGAAAGGAGCGGGAAGTTCGTCCCTGTGATAACCAAGGTGTCTAGCCTCCAGACAAGCGCTGGCCCGTCAGACCGGGTCGGGCCCGGTGGGTTGATCGCCGTAGGGACACATCTCGATCCCACGTTCGTCAAAGGGGACCAGATGGTGGGGAGCGTCATAGGCAAGCCAGGGACCCTCCCGGAGACCCTCGAGCACGTCACGCTCGATGTGACACTGCTCGAGACGGCCGTAGGCGCAACGGAGCAAGTGAAGGTCGAGAAGCTAAAGCTCTCGGAGACCGTCAGGCTCAACCTTGGCACGGCATCTACCCTGGCGGTCGCCACCTCGGTGAGAGGCGAGGTGGCTGAGCTGGACCTCAAGAAGCCCGTGGCGATCGAAAGCGGCATGCGCGCGGCCATCAGCAGGAGGATAGCCGAGAGATGGCGACTCATCGGGTCGGGCGTCCTGAAGTAAGAAGTCCCACCTGCACGACTGGAAGGGAATCCGCTCCAGTTCTACGGCTGAAAGCGTCTCAAACCCACGTCACGCTCTGCAAACGCGCCGTATGTAGTGAGGGTCATCCCTGTCTTTTCGCGATCGGCAGGACGAAAGAGTCGGCGAGCGAAAGCCTGCCGTTCCAACATTTCTGCATCCCAGCTGCCATGGATTGACACACGTTCCTCTCCATCACCGTCAAGCGTTCGGCGAGTTGCTGGGACGTTAGGAGGGAACTTCCCTGACGATCTGCATGTCTTGTAGTTGAATTCGGCTGATGAGACGGGAGAGATCAGGCCTCCAGCTTCGCCAGACTCGTTTCCTTCCACGATGAAGTCGTCCGTCCTTGGCATAGATGAGCGACAGCGTGCCGGCGTCAAAGGCAGAGCGCGC
This sequence comes from archaeon, assembly GCA_021786575.1. GTDB lineage: Archaea > Thermoproteota > Nitrososphaeria > Nitrososphaerales > Gagatemarchaeaceae > UBA183. The sequence continues at coordinate 314,907 of JAJYMY010000002.1, read as the reverse complement.
CATCCCAGAGCCCTCCCTGCGGTGCTCCGCCTCCGACTCGCGAAACCTGGATTATGTTGTCCCGCTGATGTCCCCCACTGCAGTAAGTCCTTGTCAATGGAGGAACGTGGATGAGGGTGAGGCGGCGTCCAGTCTCCAGGATGCGAGCTTGTCACCTTTATGGACGCCATACTTCTTTCGGGGAGATGCAGGGATGTTGACGTGCTCTTGCTCGTAAAGTCTCAACCACCGCCATACAAAACGATAGATACCATATATTGAAGTCTCCATATGGTATGCGTCAGGAAAAAGTAGGACGTTGCAGAAAGTAGTCTTCGACAGCAGCTTCCTCATGACTGTGGTGGAGAAGCCCACCACATGGTTCGAGGACATAGTCGAGGCTCTCGGGACCGTCCAGCCTATCCTCCTGGATTGCGTGAAGGCCGAGCTTCAGAAGCTCGCGTTAGGGGGAGGAGGAAGGTCCCGGACCGCCAGGGTGGCCCTCGACCTGGCGTCGAGATTCGCCCCCGAATCCTGCGGCGGGGCCAGTGTCGACGACGAGATAGTCTCCGCGGCCAGGACGTCTGGGGCGTATGTAGCAACGATGGACTCCGGACTTCTCACCACCCTGAAGGCTGCACGAATAAGAGCGGTCACCCTCAGCTCTGGCAGGATACGGCTCGTCTGAGGCAGGCTGGTCTCGGGAAGCGGTTAAAGCGGGGGCTAAGGGCGCGGGGCGTATGACCTCGGGAGGGCTCCGGATAGACGCGGCACGAGAGACAGACAGAATCGTCGCCTTCATCAGGAGCACAGTCGGAGGAGCGGGGGCAGAAGGTGTCGAGGTGTCCCTGAGCGGAGGGATCGACAGCAGCGTCGTAGGGGCGCTCTGTGTCAGGGCGCTGGGGAAGGATAAGGTCGTGGGGCTCCTCCTCCCGTCCGAGCACACCCCTCCTGAGGACGCTGAGGACGCCAGGGGGCTGGCGAGCGCATGGGGGATACGGACTGAGACGATTCAGATCACCAAGACAGTAAAAACGGTCCTAGAGTCGTCAAGGCTCGAAGGGACCAGGGTAGCAAGTGCGAACGTCCAGGCGAGGGTCAGGATGACCATAGCATACTACTTCGCCAACACCCTCCAGCTCCTGGTGGCAGGGACCGGGGACAAGAGCGAGGAGACGCTAGGGTTCTTCACCAAGGGCGGCGACGGGCTCGCCGACTTCCTCCCCATAGCCCACCTCTACAAGACGCAGGTCCGCCTTTTGGGGGCCTACTTGGGTCTTCCCAGTGGCGTGGTCGAGAAGCCCGCGTCCCCCCAGCTATGGCCTGGCCACAAAGCGACTGACGAGCTCCCCGCGGACTATGACAAGCTGGACATAGCCCTCCACCGCCTGTTCGACTTGAAATCTGGGGTCGAAGAAGCCGCCGCCGAGGCGGGGCTCCCGGTTAGCGCTGTCGAGAAGGCCCTTGAGATGCACAGGAGGACAGCGCACAAGAGGGCCCTCCCCCCTTCGCTGGAGTAAGAACGTCTCATACGCCCCTCGTCCCCACCAAAGATTAAAATCGCTGAGCCGAAGGGGTGCCCAAGTTTCTGAGTAATTCATGTTCGAGCTCGTGAACCTTGAAGATGTGGTGAGGGTCCCCCCCGACCGGTTCGGCTCCCCACTGGAGAATGTGGCAATGGACCTGCTGAAACTGAAGTATGAGAGTACGATCAACCCCGACCACGGTTACCTGGTCCTCGTCACCAAAGTGGATGTTGATAAGGTCGGGAAGATCATAGCTGGAGACGGCGCGACGTACCATCGGGTGAGGTTCGAGGTCCTCTCCTTCTACCCCATGAAGCAGGAGATAGTCGAAGGCGAGATAGTCGAAGTGACCGACTTCGGCGCCTTCGTGAGGGTGGGCCCCGCCGACGCTCTCCTTCATCTCAGCCAGATAATGGACGATTATCTGACCAGCGACGTGAAATCCGGGATCATCACAGCCTCACAGAGCAAGAGGACGCTCCGTGTTGGGAGCAAGGTGAGGGTCAGGATCACTGCCGTGAGCCTAGGGCACGGCATATCCATGGGGAAGATAGGGGTGACCTGTAGACAGCCTTTCATGGGAGCCCTCGAGTGGATCGATGAAGATGTGGCGAAGGCGGTCAAGGCTCGCAAGGTTGAGGGACGGGCGGAGAAGTAAGCGCGATGAAAGAGCTGGCCTGCCGCAAGTGCAGGATGCTGACCTCCGAGAAGGCTTGCCCCAACGATGGGTCGACGGAGCTGAGCAATGAGTGGTCCGGGCTCATCATAATAATCAACGCCGAGAAGTCCCAGGTCGCCAAGACCTTAGGCATCGTGAAGCCAGGTCGCTACGCCCTCAAGGTAAGCTAGCCAATTGACCGGGGTGTTCAGGCTCCCTGAGGCTCTGAGGCCGAAGCTGGCGGAGCCCCTTGGGGAAGTGTTCGACTCCAGGGAGGCAGCGGGAGAGAGGTTCGTTAAGCTGGCCAGGGAGGCGTCGATGGTCGTGACGGTCGGAGACAGGGTCACAGAGACCCTGCACTCCATCGGGATGACCCCCGCTGTGCATGTGGTCGACGGCGTGGAGCGGCGGTCCAGGAGAGATCCCCCCGAAGTCCCCTACGCCAGGCTTGTGAAGGTGAGCAACCCGGCCGGGACACTGACCCAGGACGCCATAGACGGGATGAGGGAGGCTTTCACCGGGAGAAAGCCGGTCCGCGTGCTGGTAGACGGCGAGGAGGACCTCATGGCCATGCTCGCAATAGCCATGGCCCCGGTCTCTGCGATCGTGTTCTACGGGCAGCCTGGTGCGGGGGTAGTCGCAGTCAAAGTCAACGGGATGACGAAGGCGAGGAACAGGGCGATACTCTCAGAGATGGGCATCGAGAGGCTGTAGAGGCCTCAACTTAATATCCTCGCTAAATTCGGGTGCTCCGGTTTGCAGGTGGAGAAGAAGTCCCAGTCCAAGGTCCTTGACAGGGCATACGTGGAGTTGGCCTTGGAGGACAGGGCGGGGAAGATAACGAGGAAAGAGGCAATCGCGGCCGTGGCCCAGGAGATGGGGGTCCCATCCGAGAACGTGGCCCTCATCAGGATGGACGGCCAGTCAGGTACGACCAAGGTGCTAGGCAAGTTCTACGTCTACGGCTCCCCTGAGTCCAAGAAGCGAATACACCTCCGCCATCTGGGCGAGAGAGCCCTCTCCAAGGAGGAGCGCGAGAAGCTGAAGCAGGAGAGGAAGAAGGCCGCCGCTCCAGCGGCAGCAGGGGCTAAGAAGTAGAGATGTCAAAGCAGCAGACCCCTCCCCCAGCTCCAGCGCCTCCCCCCGCCGAAGCAGCGGCTCCGGCGGAGGAGAAGCCGGAGAAGAAGGAGAAGCCAAAGGCCCCGAAGAGGAGGATACAGGTGCACAAGCTCTACAAGGTCGGAGATGGCTCGCTGACCAGGCTCAGGAAGGAGTGCCCGCGGTGTGGAAAAGGTTACTTCATGGCCCAGCACGGCGACAGGCTCACCTGCGGCCACTGTGGGTATACCACATACACGCAGAAGGGTTAGGCGTAGACAGACATCAGCTCTCTGAGCATCTTAGCCATCCCCGGGGTGAGGAAGGGTCTGAACGGCCCGAAGTACTTCGAACCCTTCGCCTTCGCCACGCACGACCTGTCCCCCTCGCCGACGTAGGAGTCAAGGAAGGAGACGGCGACCTTTTTCATGGCGCCCTCTTTGTTGGACAGCTTCGCCGTGTAGTAAAGGAACTCCGCCACGTCCCAAGCCTGGTCCCCGCCCTTGTAGGCTTGCTCCAAGTCGGTGAGGTAGAGCCCTTCCCTGGAGACGATCACGTTGCTCGGCTTGGCGTCCCCCAGCGCCATCCCCCAGCCGTGGACCCGGGCCATCAGAGACCCGTATGACCCCACCGCGGAGAGAGGGACGTCGTCACCCTTCAGGAAGGTGTTGATCTCTGAAGCGAGTGTGGGCCCGGGGACGAAATCCTTCACCAGGACCCTTTCGGCCGGCGCGACGGCCAGGATCCTGGGGACGAGGACGCCCTTCGCTCTTAGGGCCAGGGTGGCACCGTACTCTCGGTCCATCCTGATGAGCGGACCCGCGCTGAACTTGTTCGCGGTAGAAGCCCAGATCCCGAGGAGCGCCCACTTCAGTGACCTCACGTCAGTGTAGTTCTTCACAACGACCGACCTCTCCGCGTGGCCGCTCCTGAACGTGAGGACCCTGGTGGTAGAGTAAGGTTCACCGATGTCCTTCTCTGTCGTTGAGTAGGTGTCGAAACCGAGCAGGCGGGCCAACTCCTTGACGAGGAAGGAGGCGTCAGGTATCACGGCCCCTTCGTCCAGCTTCAGCAGCGAGCGTGGTACATCCAGAGGCGCGAACTTCGGGGGTGCCTCCCTCATCCGCCTGAGCTTCGACAGCGCCTCTCTGCTGAAGACCGAAGGCCCGACCCTCCCGGCGTAGCCGTGGACCGCATACTGCGCGACCCCCCTCGCTGTGACTGAGAAGAGTGACTGCACCCTCGTGAACGCGTCCCCCTTAAGCCGCTCGGGGACGAGCCTCACGCCGTCGCGCTCGGCAACGAGGAACCCCCTCGGCTGGAGGGACTCGGCTGCCGAGCGAAACCCGTCCACTGACGCAGCCCGGTTCTGGTCACCCAGGCGAGAGGTGTAGGTGTGGACGTAGCTGTAGAGCGCCGGAGGGTAGATGGCCGCGCGCCTGTGGAGCTTCTCGAAGAGGAAGTAGTCGTATGGGACGACCAGGCGGCTGCCGAACTCCCCATAATCCGAAGAGAGGTCGAGGAGGGCTTCGACTATCACCCTCTTCTTGTACTCGTGCTCCACGGCCCTGAAGAGCTCCGGGTTCGAGAGGGGCTCGTAGATGTTGAGCAGCCGCCCTACGACGAACTCGCCCAGGTAAGACGACCGAGCGTCCTGGACCAACATGTCCTCGTCGACGATGAGGGCAGAGGCCGCGACCGGGTCGTCCACATATCTGTAGCGCACTCCTTCTCGGAAGCGCTTCGACACGATGATCAAATCGTAGTCAGAGTCGGGCCTGGCGTACCCCGCGACCTTCGAGCCGTAGGCTGCCACCCCCGAAGTCCTCGATGGCTCCACGAGCGCGGCCGCGAGTCGCTCCACCTTGGAGCGCTCTTCCTCTGTCAGCCTCAAGGGCGAGCCTTCTCTCTGAGCTCGGTGACCTTCGCCAAGACCGCTGGGTCGAACCTCGTGGCTGCCACCGCGTCCATGGGGAGGCTGACCCTGTTCTCCTCGGGCCCCACCAGGCGGATGGGGAGGTTCTTAGCGATCCACCCCGCCCCCACCTTCTTGTTGAGGGCTTCGTCAGAGAGCTCGTTCTTGAACTTCCTGCTTATCAGAGAGACGAGGGCCTTGTCTGAGAAGATCAGCCTGGGAGGGGTGACGCGCTCTGCGTCAGCGAAGGCCGCTTCATAGAGCGTGGTGGCGGCCTCGTCGCTGGTGACATCGGTGGTGCTGAACTTTCGTACGAGGTCGACGTAGTGCGTGAACTCGTGGGCTGCGACCGCGTCCAAGGTTCCCTTGGTCCCGAAGGCGACCAGGGCGGCGGTGAATTGGACGAGGATTAGGACGCTCCCGTTGGCGGCTGTGGGTATCACCCTGGCGAACAGCACCCCCATCTGGCCGTACTCGCTCCCAGACTTCGAGACGGGGAGGGTCGGCTCGATGTAATAGGGAGGATATCTGAGCCCGCTGGCCTTCTCGACCCGCTCCACGGCTCCCTGAAGGAGTCGCATCCTCAGCCGCACCTTCTTGACCAGCGCCCTCGGCACCTTCTCCTGAGCCACTGCCTGGTCGAGGAGTATGAGCGGGTCCAACCGATTCGTGACCTCGTCTCCGTGCATATGAACCTTAGGCGTCACTCGATCAGCCTGAAGCTCACAGGAGGGTCACGCCTGGAGACCTCCATGAACACCTCAGTGTGCATGACGCCGGGTATCTTCCCTATCACATCATAGACGGCCCGGTGCAGCTCGTCGAGGGACTGTCCTCTGAGGTTGAGTATCAAGTCGAAGCGCCCGGTCACTTCCCTGATAAGCCTGACCCCCTCAGTCTTCTCGACCTCCTTCAGGATTGCCTCCCTCAACTTGGGATCGATATTGAGCCCCGCCAAAGCTCCGGCACGCATACCCAGCCTGTCCTCGTTGACCTGTATAGTGAACCGCTCTATCACCCCCCTTTTCTGCAGGCGCTTTATCCTGCTGTACATCACCGAGAGGTTGACCCCGAGTTCCTTGCCGAGCTTGGGGACAGATACCGAAGCGTCCGTGTGGAGCGAAGAGAGTATCTTCATGTCCAAGTCGTCAAGTTTGGCCAAATCGTTATCCTCAGTATCTCGCAGGACGCGCGATATTTCTACTTTTCAGGCCGAGAATCAGCGACTTTCAGGTCAAAATCGTTCTGACCTTAAGAATCTAGTTGGTCTTCGGCGCCCCGTCGACGCGCTTGGCGTTCACTTGGAATGTCTCCTCAGTGATGGTCCCGCCCCTGACCAGCTTGCGCTTCTTGATACCGTCCTCATTGGTCCTGTACCCTACCCCGCGGGTGAGGAGGACATAGTTCTTCCCCCCTCCCAGGGTGTCGGCGCGCAGGGGAAATCCCGCCTTGTCGCTCCCCCCCGTGATCTTTATGCTCCCTGTGAGTCCTATGGTAGCTCCGTCCAAGACGTCTCCTATCTTCCTCCCTATCAGGAGCTGTGCGCTGGCGTCCTTTACCTCCTGCGCTTCTGACTTCCCTGTCTTGGGGTCCGAGAGCACCAGCTTGAAGGTGACCATCGAAGTCTGCTCCGACTACCCCTGGTAATTAAGTCTAAAACCCGTACATAGGGTCCGCGGCAGATTTTATCGCGACTATCTCGTCCAGCACCTGCTTCTCGTCTTCCGTCAGTGAGCCTAGGAGCTTGGTCCGGAGCAGCTTCGCCTCGTGGCTGCGGGGCATCGTGTATAGTATGTCGTTCTCCCTCACTTGCCTCCCTAGGGTAGGTCCATGGACAGAGATCGCGACCTGCTCACCCTCCTTCGCCTCGGGCACCGCCTTGCCGTTGTCCTGCACCTGTCCGACCACGCCCAGCTCTGCACCTACAGACGACATCAGCTTCACCTTCGGTCGGAGGCGACCGGCGACGACGTCGACCCCGAACACGGCGGGGTCGTTGCGCCTGAAGAAGGCCCCCGGGAGGACCTTAAGCTTGCACGGCCTCGTCAGGCTCGAGAGGGCGGCCTTCTCGTCCGCGTCTCTCTTCGCCGCCGCCCAGTTGGCGTAGCTGTCTATGACCTCGTAGATTATCGAGGAGACGAATATCGGGCTCGAACCAGCGTACTCCTTGGCCTCTGGAAGGACCTTCGAGTCGAAGCCGAGGATTGCGCCGAGGTAAGGATCATGGTCCCCAACGACCTGGGCGTTGACGATGTCGCTCTTCGAAATGTCCCCTATGTCGGCCTCCCTCACCGGGACGCCCCTCTCCTCTAGCATCATCAAGAGGGCTTCCAAGCCGCCGATGCTCCCGGCCTTCACTATGACCCCCATGTTGTCGGTCTTGACCACTATGTTGGAAAGCTCCTTTTCCATCTCTGCCTTGAGGTTCTGGAACTGTAGCTCGGTGGAGAATGACGCCACCGAGGTCCCAGCCACCACCCCTCCGAGGTCGGGGGAGACGAGCTTCACCCCCGCAGCGGCGGAGACCGCGTCCACAGGCGTGAACTTGTCCCGTGGGTCGCGCATTTCGTCCAGCGGCCTCGGCATGAACAGGGCCTTCACCTTGGACTTGAACGCGCCGTCCCTGCGGACAAGGGCGATGGAGTCTCCCACGCGCAGGTTCCCCTCGGTGAGGATGACGTTGGCCGTCTGGCCGATGCCCACCTCCTCCTGCAGTTCGAGGATAATCCCGCGCCCTGGGGCGGTGCCAGCGACGCTGAGCTTCCCCTTCAGGAACTGCTGCGCAAGGCCGATAAGCATCGCTAGCATCTCTGGCATCCCCACCGGGGCCCTGGCCGAGACAGGAACGATGGACACCTGCTGGCGGAAGTCTTTGACCCTGTAGTAGGCGTCCGCCTGGAATCCAAGGCGGCTCAGCCCACCGACGACGTTGTAGAGACGCTCCTCCAGCTCGTCCCCCCATGACGGGGGTTGGTCCTTGATGACCTGGAGCAGGGGGCCCTTGCTCCCTTTCCTCCATCCGTTGATCATGTCTATCTTATTGAGGGCGACGAGGAAGGGGACCCGCCTCCGCTTCAGGATGTCGATGCTTTCAAGCGTCTGGTTCTCCAGTCCCTTCAGCACGTCGACGACCAAGATCGCGATGTCAGCCGCAGAGCCGCCTCTGAGCCTCAGGTTAGAGAAGACGGCGTGCCCTGGGGTGTCGATCATGAGGAGACCGGGGACCTGCAGCTCCCCACCCGCCCTGTCCAGAAGCGGGCCGCAGATCGCCTGCAGCGTCTCCATGGGGAAGAAGCTCGCGCCTATCTCCTGGGTTATCCCGCCCACCTCCCTGGCCTGGACCCCTGTCCCCCTCAGGCAGTCGGCGATTGAGGTGTTATGGATGATTAGGCAGTTCGCCAGGAAGTTGTGCGTCTCGTCGACGGTGAAGTCGTAGACGTCAAACTCGCCTTCGGACCGCTCAAGCCGAGTCACTTCTACCGCCGAGCAGTCGGCCAGCGCTTGTTCGTGGCCAGCGTTCGGATAGGTTGGGGGAGCCAGCCTAGACCTGGCCAGGACCGATTTACCTGAGCGCCCATATGACTCGATGCGGGTAAGCAAGCGGTCACTCAAAACGGCCGCCGATGGGACCGTAACCGACATCGGTGAATCGCCTGAGACAGAGGCGGTCTCGAAGATCCTGCTCCTTTCAGCGAACCCCTCCCTTCGCCGCGCGGCCTCTGCTTTTCCAGGGTCCCTGAATCCTATGCGTTGGTTGAATGCAGAGACGGAGATCTTACCGCTTATCAGAATCTCGTTGGATTGAGAACCGTTCCCACGATATGCCAAGCAGCCGAACCTCTGGAGAAGCATCGGGAGCTGCTTCGCCAAGGCGTCGCCGTCACACCTGACGCCTATGTCCCCGCCATCCGTGACGAAACCCTTCGCATCGAAGAAGCCCCGTAGGAAGGCTGCGACGAACCGGTCGGGCATCGCGGCTATCATCGGCGGGACCGCGAGCGAGTGCTTCTTGGTCGTCGGACAGGCGAAGACTTCGCTCAAGAACCTTGACAAGGAAAGCCCGCCGCGATGGGAGACGGCGAGCGAGGTGGGGCGCTTCGCAGTCGTGGTTGTGACCCGGAATGCGGAACCAAGGCACCTCTTGAATTCTTGGATAGGCACCAAAGAAGCTCCGTTGGACAGGGCTGTCTCTGTGATGCCGTCTCCGTATAGGAGCCCGACCAGGTATGCGAGGGAGTCGAATTCCTCGTCACTCTTTGGGAGCGATATCCATGGTGAAGGACGACCCCCGCGCGGTCCGCTCGGTGAAAACTTCACCCCCGCTATCTGCTCATACCCCCCCTCAAGCGCAAGGCCCAGTTTCGAGATGAGCGCCCTGTATGCGCTCGCCCTGAAGTAACCTCTGCTCATCTGACGCCGAAGGCCCCTAACGGAGGTTACCAGGCTCTGCCCCCCGTGCCCTCTGCTCGCGGCCTGTCGGATCTCCTCGGCCAGCTCCGGCGTAGGCCGAACAAGGAAGTCGTCTGGGATGCGCTCCAGGATCGCAGACTTCACGGACTCTGGCGTGGTTTGATCTACTGTGGTGCGGTTCGGAATCAGGAGGCGGTCCCCCAGTTTGAGCTGCCGAGCTTCTGCATAGGAGACGACACCTCCCTCGGTCACGACGAGGAATCTGTGTTCGGGCGTGGTCTCGACCGAATATCCCGCCTTGGTGTCCACTCGGATGAGCACGTCTGCGCGCAGCTTCCAGACGTGGGAGACCTCGTGAGGTCTGGTCTTTCCGTCAGGACCCATAGAGATGAGCTTCAGCCCGAGCGCATGATAGGCAACCCCGTCTGGCATGCCGATCGGCTCGCCGCTCTTGTATGTCTCGAAAGCCTCCTTCGCTTCGACGATAGTACCGTCCGCTGACTGTAGCAGCGTTTCTCCGCTGACGCACTTTCCGCTATCGACGTGCCCCAGTATGACGACAACAGGTTGCCGCATAAGGCCTTGCTCTGGCATGTTTCATCCAGCTCCTTAAGATGCGTTCACCCGCGCGTCTGACCGAAGAAAGCGGCGCTCTCCTTTGTGAAGCTCTCGGCGGAGTCGGAGGCGTGGATACAGTTGTCCGTGAGCCCGAGCCCAAAGTCCCCTCTTATGGTCCCTGCCGCCGCCTCCCAGCTCTTGGTCGCGCCGACCATGCGCCTGACAGTGGCTACCGCGTCCCTCCCGGAGAGGACCGCTCCGACGACTGGGCCAGAAGTGATGAATGAGACGAGCTCTCCGAAGAACGGCTTCGCGCTGTGGACGCTGTAGAACTCCTCCGCCTGGCTCCTGGACATTGTGAGCATATGCAGCTTCTTTATCACGAACCCTTTCGACTCGAACCTCCGGAGTATCTCCCCGACCAGGCCCCGCCTCACGCCGTCAGGCTTGACTACGACAAGCGTGTCCTCGCTCGCGCTCATCTCTTTGAGGGCCTCCTCGCCCACTTGAGCTTACGCGGGTCGCGCCCAAGCTTCAGGTCGTTGGTCTTACACTTGGAGGAGCAATAGGACTTCGTTGAACCGTCGTTCTTCACATAGAGGATGCCAGAGCCGAGCCTGACCTCTTTACTACAGAAGACGCATTTCTTTGGGACGTACATTTCAGGCTACCGCACCTCGACCTTTCGGTGGCCTTTGAAACTCTGGATATAAAGACGGCGCCGGCCCTCGAAGGGGCCAGCCGATCGGCGGGGGCGAGAGGAACTCAGGTCGGTACGGTCCCGCCGAGGTGCCTCATCCAATATTGGGCTTCGACGATGAGCCTCTGACCGAAGTCCTTCGGATGGGGGACGAAACCCTCTACGGCCTTGGCCACAGACTCTGGGCCCAGGTTGGCGAGGTCCTCCAGCGTGACCGCTGAAGAGCCTGTGGCATGGCGCAGCCTCGCACCTATCTCCAACTCGTTGGTCTGGATCGCCTCGAGCTCCTTCTTTTCAGCGAAGGCGCGGGACAGGAGAGGGATGTCCCCCGACAAGATAATCTCCTTCACTGACCTCCCCTTCGCCTTCATGGCTGCGTAGAGATGGGCAGGCGGGGCCACCTCCTCGAGGGAAAGGGTTCCGAAGAGCGTCCTCGCCGCAGGCATCTTCCTGATCCCCCTCCTCTCCGAGACGATCTTCTTCAGGTCGACTGAGGCGATGAACGGGAAGACGTAGTCGACGTTCTTGGGCACCTGCTTCACGATGTTCTGCCTGAACCAAAGCCTGAGGGCGTCCTGGGAGTCGAGGTCTGGCGGGGTCCTGGTCGGGGGGAGCACCCATATGCCCGGCTGGACTGCCTTGAACCCCTTCTCGATCAGCCTGTCCCTGATCGCTGCCGACTCCTTCTTCTTCTTCGTCTTCTCGTACGACTTGAAGATGAGGATGGATTTCGCTTCGCGCGGGTACGTTCTGAGGATTTCATCAGGGGTCAAGCCTGAGTTCTTGAGTTGCCAGTCAAGGCGCAGCATCAACCTTCTGTAAAGCGCGTCAGGGTCCTCGAAGGTCGCAGGGACGGTGGCGTCCTCACCGTCGACCTCGATGCGCTGGATGACCGCCAGTATCAACTCTTCGTCTTTGGGGGATGGGGGGCCGGATATCTTGCTCAGGGGGGCCTTGACCCTGTCGAAGAAGCCCGCGATCCGCTTTACTGTTGACATCTCTCCTGCCACATGTAAGCCCTGGATGCTGGGAGAGGCATTGTCGGCCTTCGTCTACGAGAGTTTCCGCGTGACCGCCTTCCTCAGGTCCTCGAAGGCGTCCACTACCTTCTTCTTCGCGAAGTATTCGTCTGACTCGCCCACGACCACCTTGTCTTCGAAGATGGTCACGTCCCCCATCTTGAGCGGAGCGCGGATGCCGAGCATCGCTGAAATGCCTTCGACAGACTTCGGGAAGGTCGCGCCTGACCTGAACCTGAATGTGAAGGCGCCCCCTCCAGCGGCGGGCGTGGGGTCTAGCGGGACTATCAGCCGGCCCGCTACAAGCCCTGTCAGCATCTGGCCCTGGACTTCCCTGATCGACTTCAAGACGTCCTCACGCTCCCTCTTGAGGGTAGCGGCCCTGTCCTGGTGCCCGGGGTCAGACCAGTCGAGACCTATCAGAGCATAGAACGCCTGATCCTTCTCGTTCCTTTTCGGGTCCTGCTTGATCTCCTGTGACAGCACCTCCAGCTCGCTGTCGATGGTCCTGAGCCTCTTCTGCTCTTCCAAGAGCCTCCCGGCTGCTACTTCCAGTTCTGTGAGGTTCATCCATCTAACCCAGATGGCTTGAGACTTCGATTATCGCTTTCTTGAACTCCTCGTGAGTAAGGTTCCTGCTCTGGTACTCGTCCTTGTAGGAGTCCCAAGCGTCCTCTGCTTCTGTGGCAAGCGGGAGGAGCTTCCTTCCTATCCCCTTGACGTTGAGTAGTATGAGGGCAGAGGCGGGCTCTCCTGGCATGGTGGGGATTTTGATGAATATCACACGCTTGTCATGGATTCCGTACTTCTCGTTGAGTTTCTTCTTGAAGAACTCCCTTTCCTCGGCCCCCACGCTCCCGGCGCACTTGATCAGTACGCAAGCAGAATCTGTCTTCCCCTTTTCCGCTTCCCCTTCCCCTTCGAGGTCGAAGAGGAGCCCGTCGTTCCCTTCGTCGATGGCTTCCTCGATGGATTTTATGTCCGAGCCTCCCTTTGGGACGAGAGGCATTAACCATGGCACCACGAACTTGGGCTTGCTCGCCGCCAGCCAGGTCCTGTAGTTCGACATGTCCCACTCCGTCTCTCGGATGAACGAGTCCATGAATTCGGCTATGACATGGGCGGCCAAGAGGTTCTTGTCCCTGTAGTCGTGCCAGCCTACGCGTATCTGCTTCGGGAGCTCGTCTACTATAGAAGACCTCGCGTCGAGTTGCGCCTTGAGCCTATCGGCCTGGAACCTAAGCTCCTTGTTGTCCATCAGGATTGGGGCATCGGAGTACTTTATCTGATATGCGAGGTTGAGCACTATGCTGATATGGGCAGGGCCGTAGATGACAGGGTCCCATCCGAACTCGGGGAGGATGCCGAAAGTCGCAATCGTTGCCTGGCCGAGGGTGTCGCTCCCTTTCACGTATGACATGAACTCCGAAGAGAACGAGCCACCGGTCCCTCCGCCCATGCTGAACGGGATGATGAACCCCCTCACCGGCTCGGGGGATATCGCTTGTATCCTCGACGCGATGTCCTGCTTCCCTACGATCTCATTCCTGAACCTGCTCCTCCCTTCGGCCCAGTTCCTGGCTGCCCCGCCCAGGCCGTACACGGCGTGCTTGTCTTTCATGGAGAAGAGCTGAGGGTAGGACTGTAGAATCAGGTTGGCGGAGCGCGGGTCAAGGTCCACGAGCAGCGCTCTCGGCACCAAGGGGGTCTCCCCTCTGCGGAGAGACGCTCCGAATCTGAGGATAGTGCTCCCGTACCGTCGCAGGACCTCCAGCTGCTGCTTCTCTCCCTTCAGGGTCGGGGCGGTCGGGTCCGCCCCCACGTCTATCAGGACCCACCGGTACGCCTCCGCTCCGATGCCCACCCCAGCGTGGCCCATGCAAGCCATGATGACAGGGTTAGGTGCCAGCGGCGCTTGATTCGCGGCCCTGAACGCCAACGGTGCACCTCCCCTCTCATCTTTTTTATACGTTTGTCAAGATCAAGGAGAGACGAGCTTGAGCTACGACGAATCCAAGGCGACTGACCTCCTCTTCGTGATAGACGGCTCGAGGAGCATGCGGGGGAAGCTCCACTCCTCTGGGATGGCCAAGATGAATATGGTCAAGACAGGGTTGCTCAACTTCGTCGCCGAGCGATGGCCGGTCTCTTACTTCCCCTGGCCGACGAGGTTGGGGGTGTCGTTCTACAGGCTGCTTGGGACCCCAGGGTCCACTCAGATAGAGGTGGTCGTCCCCCTGAACCCGGCACCGGCCTCGCTCGAGCTGTATAGGCTGGATCAGATGCAATGCAAGGGCGGGAGCCCCCTGGTCGACGCGGTCAAGTACGCCATAGAGAACATGGCTGACTCCATGAGGAAGGAGAAGGTCATAAAGCTCGTAAGCGACGGGGGGAACGACGGGGAACCAGTCAAGTCCATAGCGGGCTCCCTGAAAGCCTCGCCGTTTGAGGTGGACGTTATAGAGCTCTCAAACGAGGCTTCGAAGGAGCTCCGGGACATCGCAACCCTCACCGGGGGGTCTTACTCCAGGCCCCACAGCCTGTCAGACTTCGAGAAGGCCATCCGGGCCTAGGTCGAACCTGAGCGGGCGCTTCAGGGCCGCATTGGGCGAACCCGCTTTCTGGAGTAGATTGGAGGCGTGTGGCGACAGCGCAGGTCGATCCCGGGATTGTTGACCCGCTTCCTGTGGATGGGACTGCGTCGCCGCGCCGGCAGGGAAGCTCCGGGGCTCCGCTGGGCCTTGCTTCACGGTGCCGAATCTGCGTTCAGAGATTAGAAACAGATACGACAGAAGAACGCCTAGTCAGAAGGACGCGGATCGAGTCCAGGATCGACAGGCGCAGGCCTACTTGAGCTTCCTTGCCTCTCTTTCCGTCTCTCTGAGGACGAGCACGTCAGACAGTCGGATCGGACCCTTCACGTTCCTCGTAAGGATGCGTCCTTTCTCCTTCCCCTCGAGTATCTTCACCCTGACCTGGGTTATCTCCCCTGCGACCCCCGTCCTCCCGACTATCTGGACGACCTCGGCTGGGGTGAGTGTCTCTACTTCTCTCTTGCTGCTCATGCGGCCTTCTTCAGCCTCGAAAGCTCTTGGGTGACCTGTTCCAGGATCTGTGAGCCTTCGCCGGCCTCGAGAATCGCCGCGGCCGCTGTGGAGACATCTATGCCGATGGCCGGGCCTATCTGGTCCTTCGAAGGCACGAAGACGTAGGGTATCTTCCTCTCATCACAGAGGATAGGGAGGTGGGCGACCACCTCAGGCGGTGTGACATCCTCGGCAATCACAACCAACTTCGCTAGTCCCCTCTCGATGGCCTTCGTTGATTCGTTGGTCCCCTTGCGGACCTTGCCGGTCCGGGACGCTTGCCTCAGCACCTCATAGGCTGCCTCAGATACTTCCTTAGGCGTCTCGAACTTGATGTAGTAGGGCCTCTTGTCTGGGGTCATCTCACAGTCTCCCAGGCGGGCCAGTTTCGGCCGGCATATAAACGGTTGGCCGTGGAATGCGTTTCACAGGCTCATCCAGCGAGGATGAAACGCCCTGGCGCGTCGAGCCTGCAGAACCCGAACCTGGGGAATTGCACAATGTCTCCAACGGAGAGCATAGATGCAGACTCTTCGGCGTATCCCGCCACCTCCTTGAGGCTTTCCCTGTTGTAGACATCCCCCGCCAGGAAGAGCTCTCCGGGGACGGTGACTTGCGCATCGATGTGCGAACCAGTGACCCATTGGAGCTTCTTCAAATCGGGGATGAGCTCGTCCCCGGCGTACTCGGCTTCGGGTGAGGGCCAGTCGTTCGTCAGCCTGACGTTGTACAGGTCCATGAGCCTGAAGACCGTCCCTTTTCTCAACCCCCTGATGTCGGCCGACGGCACGTGGAACTCCCCTCCAGCTTCGATGGCCCGCGACCCCAGGTCCCGCTGCGGGTGGAAGGGGAGGGTCAGCTCCTTCCTCGGCGCGCCTGCGACCTGAAGCCTCGCAGGCTCAGGGACGAAGAAGACCCGCTTGGATACAGGGTCAAGGATCTTCCTGTTGAGCGATAGGAGTATGCTCCAGTCGTATTCGTGTTCCGTCTTCGTGTACCCGACCTGGATTGTGAAGTCCCTGATGGCCTGGGGGACGATGCCGCGCCTCCGTAGGCCATCGACGGTTGGCATCCTAGGATCGTCCCAGCCGGACACTACCTTCTTTTCGACGAGAGGCCGGAGCAGCCTCTTGGAGACTGGCGTCCCCTTGAAGTTGAACCTTGAGAACTGGATGACCTCGATGCGTCTGAAGCCTAGCGAGTCGCGGATGAGCTGCTGGAGCTCGTTACGGAACTCTGAGCTCCTAAGGACGTGAGTTATGCCGCATATCTCGTCTTCCACGGCGTTGGCCAGGTCGTAGGTCGGCCACAGATTGTATCTGTCTCCTGTGAGAGGGTGCGGGTGCGATATGACCCTGAAGAGGTTGGTGTCCCTCAGGGAGTAGTTCAGGCTCGTCATGTCCCCCTTGAACCGCACCACGTAGGAGCCATCCGCGTGCTTTTTTGCGAGGAGCTCGTCCCAGATTTTCAGGTTCGCTTCGACAGGGCGCTCCCTGTGCTCGCAGGGGGTCCCTTCGAACCGGAGCTTCTTCACCTTCGCCTCATCACAGGAGCAGGCGTAAGCCATCCCCTGCTCGAGAAGCTTCCTCCCTGCCTCATAGATCAGGTCCATGTCGTCTGAGACGTTCTTCTCGTGGTCGTATTTTATCGAAAGCCAGGCGATCCCCCGACGGAAGCTTTCGTAATACTGCGGGAGGACCTTCCTCGGGTTGGTGTCCTCGAACCTCAGCCAGAGCTCTCCGTCATACTGCTCCTTGTAGAGGTAGTTGATGGTGAAGGCCATGGCGTGCCCCACGGTCATGTAGCCGGAAGGCTCGGGGGGGAGTCGGAAGGCGGTCTCGCCCTTCACCGCGTTGGGGAGCGCCGGAAGCCCCACCCGCCCCTGCTTCTCTGCCGGCGCGGCTGCCTCAGGGTATCTCTCCGCGACGAGCCTCGCCTGCTCCGCCGCGCTGAGCGCGTTGACCCTCTTCGCGGCGGCCGAGGCCTCTCTCGCGACAATTCCAGCGTTGGTCCTGAGCTCAGGGCGCTCCGCGAGGACCCTCCCTACTATTGCCCCCACCTCGGCCTTCCCTCCGTGCTTGGCCGCGTTCAACAGGGCGGCCTTCTCGACGGCGGCGAGTTCCTCGTCCCCCAGCGATTCTGCTACCATTCCCTTTCTACCGCGAACCTTGCGAACGATGCGAGGAGGGACGCGGCTTCCCTGTCTCCCTTCCACTCGATGCCCCTGAGCGTCCCAAGGGCCAGCTTCAGGAGCTCTGCGGCCCTCTTCCTGGCGAAGCCGACCGCGTCATACTTCTCTATGAGAGAGAGGACATAAGACACGTCTCCTTCAGACTTCTGCTCCCTCCCCTTGTTCATTATAGCGATCACCTTGTCCCTTTCGCTCTGCGGGGCCACTGAGAGGAGGTGGAGGAGTATCAGCGTCCTCTTGCCTTCGAGGATGTCATCAGACTTCGCCTTTCCATACTTCTTCTGGTCTCCAATCAGATTGAGGGCGTCGTCCTGGATTTGGAAGGCAATCCCCAGGCTAGTCCCGAACTCCTTCAGGCCGGTGAGGACGCCCGGGCTCGCCCCGGCCACCAGCGCCCCCATCCGGCACGGGCTGGCCACGGTGTACCAGGAGGTCTTCCGAGCGCACATGTCGAAGTAGTCCCTTTCTCCCAGATCCCATCGCTTGCTCACCACCCACCCCAGCTCCATGTGCTGCCCCTCGGTCGTCTCGTCGACCATGCGAGAGAATTCCTCCAACACCGCGAAGGTCTTGTCCGGGCCCAGCTTTTCCCTGTTCTTCAGGAGCGCCCCCCAGGTGCGGGCGTGGAGGGCATCACCTGCGTTAAGGGCAAGGGGCTCGCCGTACTTCTTGTGCAGCGCAGGCTCTCCGCGCCTCAGCTCGGAGCCGTCTTCGATGTCGTCGTGCACGAGAATCCAGTGCTGGAAGAGCTCGATACACGCCGCCGTGAGGATAGCGTCGTCTTCAGGCCCCCCGGCTGCCCTGCATGAGGCGACGCAGAGGAAGGGCCTCATCCCCTTGGCGGGCCTAGAAGGGTAGTCCCTCATCATCCTGTAGAGGAGGTCGACCTCCCTTATCGGGCTCGACTTTGGCAGAATCTGGTCCAGGATAAGGCTGTCGACCTTCGCTTTCACACGCTTCATCTCTTCCTGGAGGGTCGTCATGCCTGACCGATGCCTGCCTACCGCCTAGGAGCGGACCACGGTCCCGTAGAAGTCCAGGCCCCTGAGGGCCTTTGAGAACTCATTCCTCCGGTAGCCGGAGACGAAGTATGCGCTGGTCCCTCCGGCGGCGATCTTCGCAGCCATGTCAAGCTTCAACCTCATCCCACCGGTGGCGTCGTCCCCCTCATGCACTTTCATCCTCCTCACCTTCGCGGCAGTCAGCTCCGGGATGATGACTCTGGTATTCTCCTCGTAGACGCCGTCCACGTCGAGGGCGAACACGACACGCTCTGGCTCAAGGGTCTTCGCAAGCTCTTGGACTATCACGTCCCCGGATATCACCCTGAACCCAGACGGCGCCAGCCCGACGTCCCCGAACGTGACAGGGGTAAGCCCTTCCTTGAGGAGGCCCTTCAGCCAGGAAGACACCGATGCCCCCCCGGCCCGGCTTATAGCGTCGTACGGCGAGAATGGGTACGGGCAGAGCTTGAACTCGAGCATCGTCTTGCAGACCATCCTGTTCAGTTCGTACATGGCCCCCCTGGTCTGGGCGACCCCCACCGCGGGGGCCTCCCCCGCGTCTGTCCCTATCCCATGTTGCTTTGCCACGACGTGGCCGAACGACCCTCCCCCGTGAACCACGACGACCTTCTGGTCCGACGAGGCTATCTCTTCGGAGAGCGCGGAGACGACGTCTGGGCGATAGGAGAAGGGCTTCGACTTGTCAGTGATCACTGAGCCCCCCAGCTTCGCCACTACCGCTCTAGCCAGCTTCTCACTCCCTCGGCGGGTATCTTGGCGATGAACGTTTCAAACCCTCGCGCTGCCAGCCCCGAAACTAGGTTTTTTTCCTTTGCCTTGGGAGCCACCGCGACCACGCTCCCCCCTCCCCCTCCCCCGGTGAGCTTCGCGCCATAGGCACCCATAGACGCCATTAGGTCGACCATCTCGTCGAGCGTGGGGGTGGAGACCCCGAGCGACCCCAAGATCGCGTGGTTAATGGTGAGCGTCTCCCCGAGCCTCTTGTTGTCTTTGCGCGCGAGCATCTCTGCCGCTCCGACGCTCAGGTCGCTCACCGAGCTGGCAAGGAGGCCGATATAGCTCGGGTACTTGGACTTCGCTTCCGATACCCGCCCTATCTGCTCCCTGGTCGCCCTGCTGACCCCGGAGTAGGACACCACCAAGGAACGGCTCCCTTTGAGAGAGACCCTCCTGGGCCTTGTCCCGGGTCTGAACAGTATGACGCCTCCCAAGGCGCAGACGGTGGGGTCGATTCCCGACGGGCGCCCGTGGACCCCCTTCTCCCCCACCATAGAAAAGCGGACGACGTCTTCCGCCTTCAGGCCAAGAGAGTGGAACCGGGACAGCGCTGCGGAGAGGGCGACCATTGTGGCTGCTGAGGAGCCGAGACCGGCCCCCCGAGGGACGGAGGAAGATACGGAGATGCTCACCGGCTGGCGCAGTGAAAACTCTTCGGCGATCGCCGCGGCGACCTGACCTAAGGGCTCCAACTCTGGGGCTCCTGCCCCGAACCCCTGAGACGCGATCTTGAGGGAGCTCGAAGCCGCGACCTCGACCCTTACCCTCCTCGGCAGAGCGGCGGCCAGCGCCCAAGCCCCATGGACGACGAGGTGTTCGCCCGTGACTATTACCTTCGCTGGAGCCTCTGCTACGGCTCTCAATTGCTTACGAATCTGAGGGCGCCGTAGCCCACGACTTGAACGTTGTCGCCGCTGGTGTCACCGCTCGTAGCGTACTTCAAGAGCTCGGTTCGTGTGAGCCCCATGGCCTTGGCCGTCAGCATCACGGTGGCTATGGCGCCGTAGCCGCAGGCGGTGACGTTGAGCCCTTCGAGCGTGGAGTAGAAGCCGTCGACGTCCATCTTCAGCACCTCTCGGAGGAGCGCCATGTCTTTCTCCTTCGCTGCCGCCTGAGCTTCATAGTGCGTGAGGTCGGAGGAGGCGACTAGGACGGCCCTCTTCCCCTTCAGGAGCTTGGTGAGGGCGGAGGCGATGGTCTCTGCCGTGCCAATGTCCTGGAAGAGGAGCGAGATCGGCAATAGCGGGAGCGTGTCTCCGTAGATCCTCTGCAGGAAAGGGAGTTGCACTTCTAGGGAGTGCTCGAGCCTATGGGCACCTGGGTCAACAGAGACTATGCCCGCCAGCTCCACGAGTTCGGCTGCCGCATGCCCGTCGACAGGCATGCGGCCCAGCGGGGTGTCCCACCCACCCTCGTCGAAAGTCGCGACCCCGCTCCCCACTCCGTAGTGGTTGGGCGCCACTACCACGGCAAGGTCTGGCCGGCGGAGTGAGGACACGTGGTAATAGGAATGGGCGGCCACAGGGCCGGAGTAGATGTAACCGGCGTGGGGGGAGACAACAGCCACGATGTCTGCTTCGGTCGGGGGGGCCGGAGGGAGCCGTCCAGGGCCGAGCCTGTGAACGTAGCATTCGTCGATGAGCCTTGACAGCTCGGCGGGGTCTGAGGGATAGAACTGGCCTGAGACCGCTGGCTTCCTGACTTGCATTACGCGGGGCCTATTCGCGCCTCTCGGATATCCTTTCCTCGAGGGCCTCGGGGCGCTGCTCTTCCTCTACCTTCGTCTCAAAGTCCTCTATTCCGTACTTCAAGGGCTGGTCCTCGGCAATCACCCCTGAGTGTACGAGGGTCGCCCTGGCTAGTAGCCAGAATATAGCAGCGATGGACTTCCGGCCCCTGTTGTTCCCCGGGATGACCAAGTCGATGTCGTCGGTGACGTTGTCGGTGTCGCAGACCGCTATAACGGGGACCCCGAGCTTTGCCGCCTCGACCATGGCCTGCGCGTCCGACATCGGGTCCGCCACCACCACTAGTTCCGCGTCTAGATGGCCAGGGTAAAGCGGGTTGGTGAACGTGCCTGGCATGAACCTGCCGATTCGGGGCATTGCCCCCGTGAGCTCGCAGAACTTCTCGACCGCCATGGCGCCGTGCTCCCTGCTGGTGTACACGACCGTGTTCTTCGGGCCAGTGGCGGCGATGAACTTGCCGGCGATGTCTATCCTCTGAAGGGTCCTTGGATAGTCTATCATGTGGAGGCCATCTGGCCTCGGCCGGGCTGTGAACTGCTCCATGGTCTTCGTCCTGACCGGAGTCCCTATGCGGATGCCTGTGGCGAGGAGTGCCTTTTCAGAGAAGCCGGGCGCCACAAGTTTGTCTGCCGAACCTGCGTCGTCATCGAACTCAGACATGGCCAAGCTCCAGAGCTACAGCTCTGACTTCCTGCTGTAGAAGGGAAGGACCTGGTCGATGACGTCCACGGAGGAGATGAGCATGCGCCTGCAGCAGTATCTCTTCAAGCCGAGGTCGTCCAGTACCTTGCCCGGGTCCTCGCCTGCCTTTACCCTGGCCTGGAAGGGGGCGAACTTGTCTCCGATGAGGGAGCCGCAGGTGAAGCAACGGATAGGGATCATCATGTCGAATCACCTGTAAGACTTCTGGCGCTTCCTGCGCGCGCCTGGCCCTCCGAATTTCTTGGGTTCAGCTTGTCTCGGGTCGCCCGAAAGCAGGTATTTATTGTATGCATTCAACCTCTCTCTGATTTCGCTCCCCCTGACCTGATCGACGTAGGCTCTGGCGATAGCCATGGCTGCGGCGTCTGCCTGTCCCATGAACCCTCCTCCAGACACGCTGACGTCGAGGTCGAACCTGTCCCTGAGGTCCCCGACCACTTGGACGGGGGCGAGCAGGTGGAGCCTTGCCGGTTCGGGCTCCCATAGCTCGACTGGCGTCCCGTTTATCCTGATACGCCCGGCTCCCTGTGATATCGCAGCGGTGGCTCTAGCTGTCTTCCTCGCGCCGGAGTAGAGCTTTGGTGGCTTCTTGACCTGAACCTTGGTTTGGGTCGGCATCTAGTCATTCCACCCCAGGCTCTTCGAGAGGTCTGCCATGGTCACATAGACCGGGATGGGGCGCGAAGCGGCGGTATCATCGAACTTCGTCAGCTTTGCCGCTTTGACCCCCTCCGGGACCCCGATATACACCCTCAGCCTCTTCATCGCCAGTGCCCCCTTTGGTTTCTTCCTAGGGACCATCCCTCTGACCATCCTGCGAAGTATGTTGTCCGGCCTCCTCGGGTGGATGGGGCCGTAGATGGGGTTGACCTTGCTCGCCAGCTCCAGCCTTTCCTTCCACTGGTTCACCACGGATGTCCTCGATCCGGAGACTAGAGACTTCTCGGCGTTCACCACGGTCACTCGCTTCCCGGACAAGAGGAGCTTCGCTACTTTGGAAGAAAGCCTCCCCGCGATTTGGTCGGTAGCGTCTACGTACACCGATTCTTCACCGGACAAGCCTGACTCCGCTCCCCTTCGGGTACCTTTTCAGGAAATCCTCCACGGAAAGCGCGACCCCGCCGGTCGCCTCTATCTTAGACCTGGCTGAGGCGGAGAACGAGAATGCGCCGACGATGAGCTTCTTCGGGGCCGCGCCGGTGCCGAGGACCTTCCCAGGGACGAACACCGCTTGCGCCCCGCCGGCGACCTTGGATATCCTCCCGAGGTTGACTTCGACCCTGGTCCTTGCGGGGGCGGACAGCAAGACTGAGGCATCACGCCAGACTGGGGCCTTCTGTTTCTTCGAGGCCCGCTCCAGCATCACAGCGGTGCTCCTGAGTATGGGATTCAGGTCTGTCATTGGGAACCGGCCACCGCGACCTGGATTTCGTTCAGCTTCTTCTCGATGAGCTGTATAGCTTTCAACACGATCTGCCTCGCCGGAAGGCCCCCGGCAGACTCGACGGTAAGGACGAAGGCGCCATCCTTCTTGCCGTCCGTAAGGGTGGCGACAGTGCACGGTTGCCACTTCGCGTGCTCCTTCCCACGCCCTAGCCTGGCATAGGCTTCTAGTTTGACCGACTGGCCAGCGGCTAACTTTACAAGAGGTATGGACTCACTGACGGGCCTCACTTCCCTGTCCTCCGACACCAAGTCTCCCGAGGTCACGGTGGAGACCTTGTCCTTCCCCTTGGCGTCGAGCACGAACAGCACCCTGCACTTGTGGCACCCCAACGGGTTGCCACAGTCACACTCGTCTGGCAGATTGTACTTGTCTAGGTCGGTCTTGATCGGGACCATGCCCAGCCTGTGGGCGAGTATCTCGTCGTAGAGAACTGACGAGTTCTCGAGAATCACCACGTCGTCGATTGCCATGGATGGGACTTCAGAGATGCAGAAACGCCTTATTGCGTTAGCATAGGACCGGTCTATCCCTTCGAGCTGGACCGACACGGCACTTCCGCTGTCCTCAATCACCTTTACTTCAACCAACCGCTCCACCTACTGGCTCGAAACTTGGTCCCATGAGACGTCGCGTTTCGAGGTCGGGAATTTGTTCCGGTTAAAAAGTTAGCGGGACGGTGGTGCTTCAAGGCGGCAAAGGCGCTTCTGCGCGCGGAGGCGCCCGAGTCGGGGGCCCCTTTCGGGGGACCCGTAGGAAGCACGGCTGGCTGGTTCGCGTGCGTCAGCCTTTACGCGTTTTCGTGAGTTAGCGGCCTGCCGTCGAAAACTTATATCGTAAGGACGAAGGGCAGGTTCGGAAAAATGTCCGAAGCCTCCGAGTTCAGGCATCTGGTCAGGATTTCCGGACGGGACCTCGCAGGGGGTAAGAAGCTGATTGTGGCCCTGGCTGACCTGAAGGGAGTAGGCTTCAACTTCGCCAACGTGATTACGACGAAGCTGAGTTTGGACCCCAGGGTACGCCTGGGGACGCTTACGGAGGCACAAGTAGACCAGATCGAGCAGGCCATCCAAAGCACGACGAAGGCAGCTCTGCCGGAGTGGTATTACAATCGCAGGAACGACCCTGAGACAGGGGAAGCGAAGCAGCTTCTGGGCGCCGACCTCGACTTCATACAGAAGGGTGACATCGAGGACGAGAGGAACATCCAGAGCTGGAAGGGGATAAGACACAGTCTCGGATTGAAGGTCAGGGGCCAGAGGACAAGGACCACGGGGAGGAAAGGAAGGACGGTGGGTGTCAGGAAGGCGACGCTGGTGGCTGCGGCGAAGGAAGCCTCGACTAAGAAGGAGGAGTAGGCGATGGGAGACCCTAAGAAGTCGCGGAAGCAATACAACAGGCCGAGGAGCCCCTGGAGGGCTGACCAGCTCGCCCAAGAGCTCTACCTCTTAGGGACGTTCGGACTCAGGAACAAGAGGGAGCTCTGGAAGGCGCAGACCCAACTTAGCGGAGTCAGAAAGCAGGCAAGGACACTGCTCGCTGCCACTCAGGTTGTAAGGCAGCGGGAGGAGAAGAAGCTCCTGGACAGCCTGAGGAGGAAGGGCCTCGTCGGGGAGGGGGCCACCCTTGACGATATACTCAGCCTTACGGTGGAAGACATGCTCGCCAGGAGGCTGCAGACGATGGTCTTCAAGAAAGGGATGGCGCTTTCTCCCCTGCATTCGAGGCAGCTGATAGTCCACGGGCACATCGCGGTTGGGGGGAGGATAATCACAATCCCAGGATACGAAGTCGGCGGGATTGAAGAGGGGACGGTGGCTTTGACTGGAGACGCCGCGAAGGCTGTGGCCCCCGCAGATGGCGAGCTGACGGTGCCGGCGGAGCAGCCGGCCCAGGCGCAGTGAGATAGATGTCTGAAGAAGAAGTGCTCGCTGACCGGTGGGGGGTATGCCACATCTATTCGTCGTACAACAACACCATAGTGCACATCACTGACCTGACCGGGGCCGAGACTATAGCGTTCTCCTCAGGCGGGAGGCACGTGAAGGCCGACAGGTTCGAGTCGTCCCCATACGCCGCCATGAGGAGCGCGTCTGCGGCGTCAGAGGTCGCCAAGGGCAAGGGGATCACGGCTGTCCACATCAAGGTGAGGGCGGTAGGCGGGACAGGTCCAAGGACCCCAGGGCCCGGAGCCCAAGCCGCAATCCGCGCCATAGCAAGGGCGGGGTTCAAGATAGGACGCATCGAAGATGCGACGCCCATCCCCCACGATACGACGAGGAAGAAGGGCGGGCGCAGAGGAAGAAGGGCCTAATCTTCAGAGCAGCTTCAGCACTTCTGCGGAGTCGACCTTCCCGTCACCGTCCCTGTCCACTCCGCGCAGCAGTGCCGCGAAGGGACCCGACTCGTACTTCGAGAACAGGGTGTCCGCGTCGTTACAGACCCCGATTATGCCTGACTTCGTCCCGGCTCCCGTGAGCCCAGCGATTACGACGCACGTCCTCGACCTGTCCCAGGGATTCGGTATCTTTTCGACGAGGCAGTCAAGCTCTGATGCGTGGGAGTTCCTTTCGTCGTCGACTATCGCGCCCCAGAACCCCCCCTGGCTGAACTTGAAGGGAAGATGAGGGTTGAGTTCTTCGGCCACCGAGTTGTTCCTCGGCCCGCCGACTACAACGAGGTTGGAGGAGACCAGCTTCTCCGCCTTAAGGTCGGTGTCAAGCTTCACCGGGAACTTCTCTGGGAGGTTTACGAACTGCCCCAGGGCGAACCCAAGCTGGACGGCGTAGTGCCCGTCCCTGGCCTGGGTGCCCGCCGCGCCGTGCGGTAGCGGAGAACCTACCACGACCCAGCCGTCGAACTCCCCGTCTTTGACGAACTCTTTGAAGAAGCGGCCGAGGGCCTTCGATCGCCCGGACGATTTCAGGGTGGGGAAGGGCTCGCCTTTGACAGGGAACTCCACCGCATAGCCGTCGGAGGCGAGGACGAACAGGTTGGCTTCGCCCCCCCTGACGCGCTCGCTGCGGACGCGCGAAATCAGCCCTGCCTTCTCCAGCCTCCCCACGTTGTAGTACACCGTCTGGTGGTGTGCTCCCAGCGACCTCGCCATCTCTGCGGGGTACTTCGGCCCGGACGAGAGTAGCGCCAGGATCTTCTGCCCCAGCTTCCCCGACGCGGGTCTGAACTCATCTGGCCCGTCGGCGGTCAGGACCCTCTTGGCGAGCCCTGACTCGGACCTTGGGTCGAAAAGTAACTTCTCCTTGGGCACGGCGCAGGGTCAGACAACCACACATAAACGGTTTTGCATGGTCACGCGGCGCCGGGTTGGCGTCGCGGTCGGACCATACAAGCGGGGCGGTGCAGGGTATGGCAGAATGTTTTGCGGGGTTTAAAGAGACAGGGGACGGAACTCGTCCGAATGTGCGGGATAGTCGGCTGCGTCGCTGAAAGGCCGGTGGCAGGGATACTTCTCGACGGACTCAAACGGGTCGAATATCGCGGCTACGATTCAGCGGGGATGGCCACCACAAACGGGAGACGGCTCGAAATAAGGAAGGGGGTCGGAAGGATAGCGGAACTTGCCGAGAAGAAAGACTTCTCAGGGATGCTTGGGAACATAGGCATGGCGCACTGTCTCCACCCGGATACACATGTCCAACTGGCGGACGGGCGGATCAAGAGAATAGCGGACATGGAAGACGAGGAAGAGGTTGCGTCCCTCGACACTCAGACACTCAAGATTGTGTCGAGAAGAGCGGTCAGGTCATCTCACCCCGCGCCCCTGTATCTCTTGAAGATAAGCACCGACTCGACCGAAGTCGTCTGCACAGACACTCACAAGATGATCGTGGCAAGAAACGGAGACCTCGTACAAACCCCCGCGTCTCAGCTCCTCGAGGGCGATTTGCTCATTCTTCCGAAGGCGCTCGCCATAAAGGGCAGGTCGCGGAAGCTGGACGAAGTCAACTCGAAGAGATTCGTCAGACCGAGCAGAGAATGGACTGAGGCGGTCAAGTGCCTTGTGGAACAAAGGCATGTGAATGTCGCAGAAGCGGCCCGAAGGTGCGGAGTTTCCTCATCATACCTAGGCCACGTCGTGAGAGGAGACCGCAGCCTCAGAGAAGACGTCGCGAAGAGGGTCGAAGACGTCTTCAAGCTGCGAGTGGCTGGCGGGCTTGTCCCGGTTTCGCACAGTCATTCAAACTATGTCAGGTTCCCCTCCATGACTTCGCCCGCGCTCCTGGAGGTGGTGGGGTACCTGTTCGGAGCCGGGCACGTCCACCCTAAGGGGGTCAGAGTCCGCGAAGAAGACCTCGGCCTCCTGCAGCACTACCAGCGGCTGTTCCTGAGAATCTTCGGCCTAGAGGGGCGGATCATGAAGGTGGGACGGGCGGACACTTACGAACTCACGGTCAACAGCGTAGCACTTAGCAGGTGGCTCCATCTCAACTTCGACTTCGGGTCTGCCGCGTTCCTGACTAGGCTCGGGAGGCTCCCGAATGACGAGGTCGCTGCGTTCATCCGTGGGGTCTTTGACGCGGAAGGCTTCGTCGACACGCTCAGTCGCCAGATCGCCATGCGTATTACAGCAGAGCCCGCGTCCCGGATGCTGCAAGCGCTGCTTGTGCGCTTCGGGGTCCACTCGTCGGTCTTCGTCACGAAGGAGAAGAATCCAAGACGGAGCCCCTGCCGTATTTTGTCAATCAGCGGACACGAGGACATCAGCGGTTTCATTCGCCAGATTTCGAGCTCGTCAAGTCCGAAGCTCCGAGAGATGTTCACTCTCGAAGGTGAGACCAAGTCCCGTCGGTCGGCAGGGGAGATGTCAGTGTCCCACCCCAAGAGAGAGCCGCGAGACATCGCAGCCGGAGGGGAGAACCTATACTTGGAGCGAGGGGAGTACCCGACCCTGGGAACTGTCAACAGACTCGTCGAACATCCTCAGACGCGAAGCGAGGATCGGCCCCTTGAGTCCGTTCTGCATCGCTTCACCGACTCCCAGGTGTACTTCGAGAAGATAACGTCCGTTGTCCCCGTCGCATCTGACACGACCCAGGTCTACGACCTTGAGGTGGAGGGCACAGAAAACTTCCTGGCAAACGGAATCTTCACGCACAACAGCCGCTGGGCGACCCACGGAGGCGTGACCGACAAGAACGCCCACCCGCACGCTTCTTGCAGGGAGCGGGTCGTGGTCGTGCACAACGGGATCATCGAGAATTACGTCTCCCTGAAGAAGGGACTGATCGCGAATGGGCACAGGTTCAGGAGCGAGACCGACACCGAGGTGGTGGCGCACCTCATCGAAGACGAGTACGAGCGGACGAGGGACCCGCTCAAAGCGACCTCTGCCGGGGTCAAGAAGCTCAAGGGCCAGTATGCTGTGGCGGTGATGTTTCAGGACCGGCCGGACGTGATGACCGGGGCTCGGAAAGACGCGCCGCTGATCGTCGGGGTGGGGGAAAGGATGATGTTCCTGGCCAGCGATGTCCTAGCGTTCATAGGTCACACCGACAGGACCATCTTCCTCGACAACTACGAAGTAGTCGAAATCACAAAGGACGGCGTCAAGATAGTCGGGCGCGACGGAAAGAGGGTCAGGAGGGAGCCAGACCAGGTAGCATGGGAACTCTCCGACGTCACGAAGAGCGACTACGCCCACTACACCCTGAAGGAAATCAACGAGCAGCCGAGGACTGTCGTCTCAGCGTCCCTGCAGGACGCCGAGAAGTTGGAGAGGTTCGCCCGTGCGATAAGAAGGACGAAGTCGCTGTACATCACCGCGTCGGGGACTTCCTACCATGCAGGGCTCTTGATGAAGTTCAGGCTGAACAAGGAGGCGAAGGTCAGGGCTGACGTGGTGGTGGCTGGCGAACTGAAGGAGCACGCGGAGTTCTTGGGGAAGGGTTCGGTGCTCATCGCGATTTCGCAGAGCGGGGAGACAGCGGACGTGATGGAGGCTGTGAAAGAGGCGAAGAGGCACGGGACAAGCGTCTACTCGATAGTGAACGCGGCAGGCTCGTCGCTGGCGCGCGAGAGCGACGAGGTGCTCTTGCTCAACTGCGGCCCGGAGGTTGGGGTGGCTGCCACGAAGAGCTTCACCGCTCAGGTGGTCGTGGTCAACCTCGTGGTGGACGCTGTGCTCGGGAAGAAACGGCCCGGTTCGGCCGAGGAGCTGTCGAGGGCGGTCGCGGAAGCCTTGAAGTGCGACGGACCCATCCAAGAGCTGGTCAGAGCGTACGCGGACAGGCCCGACTTCTACTTCGTCGCACGCGGGTATGAGAGCCCTGTCGCCCTTGAGGGCGCGCTGAAGCTGAAGGAACTCTCCTACATCCATGCCGAGGGGATGCCCGCGAGCGAGCTGAAGCACGGGACCCTGGCGCTCATCGAGAAGGGGACCCCCGTGGTGGTCATAAACCCGAGCGGGCCGAATCACGCCGAGTCACTGTCGAGTGCAGAAGAGCTCAGGGCGAGGGGGGCAGACATCATAGGTATCTCAGACGTGGAGGACGAAGTCTACAAGCACTTCGTGAGGGTCCCGAAGGTGCAGCCGAAGTTCACCCCGGTCGTTGAGGCGATCCCGCTGCAGTTGCTTGCCTACCGCATGTCAGTGGCTAGGAGCAACGACCCTGACTACCCGAGGAACCTCGCGAAATCCGTCACCGTGAAGTGACGACGCCGCACTGGACTCGGATCGCGCTCATAAAATAATTAAGTGGACGATCCAGACGCTCAGCCGTGGTATCAAGGAAGGAAGTGCTTTCGAAACCGGTGGCCACCATCGGCGTTGGCAAGAAGAGCATCTCGGCGCTGCTAAACGAGATGTCGCAGACGGGCTTCCAGGGGAAGAAGCTCGGCGAGGTTGTGAATATCTGGACAGAGATGGCCAAAGAGAGGGACCTCACCGTGTTCCTTGGGCTGACCGGCTCACTCAGCACCACCGGGCAATGGAAGATCATACGATGGCTAGTGGAGAACAGATACGTCGACGTGGTCGTGAGCACCGGGGCCAACATCTCTGAGGACATCCTCGAAGCGCTGGGGTACCACTACTACCAAGGGACATGGCTTGCCGACGACGAGGCACTCCTCAAGATGAAGATCGACAGGTTCTACGACGTCTACGCGGACGAAATGCAATACAGGAAGCTGGAGAGGACCATCTACGACTTCGCCAACACCCTCGACGCGGAGAAGGTCTACTCGACAAGGGAGTTCCTTCATCAATTCGGGGCCTACCTGAACAAGAAGGGGATAGACAGCATCGTTGCGGCGGCGCAGAGGGCGAAGGTCCCGGTGTACTCGCCGGGACTGATAGACAGCGGGTACGGAGTGGCCTTGAGCCTGCTGATGCGCGAGAAGAAGAAGATGATCAGGCTGGACCAGACAAAAGACATGGAGGAGCTAGCCCAGATCGCAGAGAGGTCCAAGAAGACGGGGGTGGTCTACCTGGGAGGAGGCGTCCCCAAAGACACGATCCAGCTCTCCACCATAATCAAATCTCTGGCCAAGGGAGGGGAGGAGGAGACGCCGCACGAATATGCGATTCAGATAACGGCGGACAGCCCGCAGTGGGGAGGGCTGTCGGGGTGCACCCTCGAGGAGGCAATCAGCTGGGGGAAAATCAAATCGGGCGGGAAGAAGGCGACACTGTACGCCGACATCACGCTGGCCCTCCCCATCGTGGCGCACGCGCTGAACGAGAGGGTCACAGGGAGGAGCCACCCCCCTGATCTGTCCTGGGTTTTCAAGAACTAGCCGAGGTCGCATCCGGGCTCGGTTTAGGAGCCTTGGCGTCCAGGAGCCTGTCAACGACCCCTGTGCAACTCATGGCTAGGTCCACTGACCTCCCCAGGTACAGGAGCGGGTCTGACGCGGTTGTGTATCTGCCGCCGCCGATGGAGTCTCTCACCTTCTCGTACCCCTCGGCGTCCCCCCCGAGCCGCCTCGTGATCTGCTCCCTTTCGGCGAGTATCTCGGGGTGCCTTCTCAGGTCGTCGAGCATGGTATGGCGTTCCACTTTCATCGAGGACAGCGAGCCTCGCAACCTCTTGCACGCGATCAGCGAGTGAGCGAGCCCTTGCCCCACCATCCTGCGGACGACCGAGTCTGACAGGTCCCGCTGGAGCCTGGTGTGCTGGAGCCTGTAGGCGAGCATGACGAGGAGGGACGTCGACACGTCGGCCTGACCCTCGGCGTTCTCGAGGTCAACGGGGTTCTCCTTCTGGGGCATCGTAGAAGAGCTCACTTTGCCAGGGCGCACGAATCGCAGGTAGTCCAGCGCCTGGTAGAGCCAAAGGTCCCTGGCCAGTGACGCGACGAGCTGATTGACGTTGATTACAGTGTGAAGGATGTCAGACAGCCTCTCCCCGGGGGCCACCTGGGTCGAGTAGGGGGCGGGCTCGACTCCGAAGCCTTCAACGAAATTCGAGAGCACTGCAGGCCAGTCGACGTCGGCGAGGAGGCCAAAGGATGCGTAGGTCCCCACCGCTCCAGAGAACTTTGCCATTGGCGTCAGCCCGTTAAGACGGGAGACGCGCTCCGCGAGCCTGTAAGCGAATACCGCCATCTCTTTCCCAAATGTCGTAGGCACGGCCGGCCTACCGTGGGTCCTTGCGACCATCGCCGAGGACGCTTCCTTGGCGGCGAGCCCCGCTATGGAACGGGCGAGCGAAGAGTAGGCCGGGACCAGTACTTCGCCCACGGCGGACTTTAGGAGGATGGCGAAGGATAGGCTGTTGGTATCCTCGCTCGTCAGGCCGAGGTGCACGAAGGGGGCGAGGGCCCGGGGACCTGATTTTAGCAGCCGCTCCCTGAAGTATACTTCAACGGCCTTCACGTCGTGGCCCAGCCGCCCTTCGAGCTCCTCGAGGGCTGCCATGTCGGTGTCCACCGCCGGGACCTTTGCCTTGGGGGCTACACCCAACTTCACCAGCAGCCCAAGGTACTCCGCCTCCACCCTGACCCTGGCGCTCATCAGCGCCCGGTCCGAGAAGTAGCGGTCAAGGGGTTCAGCCTCTCTGCGGTATCTCCCATCTATTGGAGAGATGGCGTCAAAGCTCAATGGTCTTCGACCTTTCTTCCCCATATGAGACGACGCGCACCTTCACGCCCAAGCGCTCTTCGATGAAGCTGACGAGTCGCCTCCCCTCCGGAGGGAGTCCGCCCTCAAAGCCGGCTCCGCGCATGGAGAACGGAGCTTCGAGGACAGGTCGGGCCTCGTCCAGGGCTCCCATAGCCTTCTGGAAGTCTGTGGTCTCGCTCCCGTTCAGGTCGTACGCCGCGCAGACCTTCACCTCGTCCATCTTCGAGAGGACGTCAAGCTTCGTGACAGCCACCTCATCTACGCCGTTGAGTTTGATAGCGTACCGCAACGACACCAGGTCGAGCCACCCGACCCTCCTTGGCCTCCCAGTCGTGGCGCCGTACTCGTTCCCCAGCGTGCGCAGCCTCGTCGACTGCTCCCCTGAGATCTCAGACGGGAATGGGCCGCCCCCCACCCTCGTGGTATAGCACTTCATCACCCCAAGGGGTTTGCCAGCCAGGCCCGGGGATATCCCGAAGGCGGAGGGGATGTAGCTCGCTGTCGTGTGCGTGGAGGTGACATATGGGTAGGTGCCGTGCAGTAGGTCAAGGAGAGTCCCCTGGGACCCTTCGAAGAGCACGCTCCCCCCCGACTCGGCTATTTCGACGACCCTGCCAGCGGCGTCTCCGGTCAGTCCCGCGAGGAGCCTGCCGGATTCGACCCCCCAGGCGGTCAGAGGTGCCGGGTCCAGTGATAGTTCCCGGTAGAATGAGGCGAGGGGGCCGAAGTCAAAGCCGGCGAGGAGGTCCCCCGCCCTGGGGTTCAGCCTCAGCGCCCGCAGCGCGTAGGACGGTCCTATCCCCCGCCTCGTGGTCCCTAGCGCGGCGGCTCCCCTGGCTTCCTCTATCTTGGCGTCCAGCGCCCTGTCGACGGGGGTGACCAGGGTGCATCTGGAGTCCACGATGAGCCTCTTCTTCGGCGCCTCAGGTAGAAGGGCCAGCTCCTCGGCCAGCACGACGGGGTCGGTCGCGACCGCGGCGCCGATGAGGAGCTGCTTCCCCTTCAGCGCCCCCGAGGGGACGAGATGGAATGTGTGCTTGTTGTTCCCTATGACCACAGTGTGGCCGGCGTTGCTCCCGCCGTTGAACCTGGCCACGGCGTCGTAGCCTGTGGCGAGATAGTCGACGATCTTCCCCTTCCCTTCGTCCCCCCACTGGAGGCCTACTACTGAGAGGTTTGGCGCGTCACATCACCTTCTGGATATCGTGCGGGAGGCTCTCCTTGTACCCGGCAGAGGTGATTCTCATGAACTCGGCCTTCTTCCTCAGCTCGGAGAGCGTACGGGCGCCCGAGTAGCTCATGCCTGACCTGAGCCCTCCTACCAGCTGCTTCACCACCTCGTCCACCCTCCCCTTGTAAGGTATGAGCCCTTCCACCCCCTCGGGGACGCTTTCTTCTATAACCTCTTCAATCAGCTCGTCCTCCCTTGGCCCGGACCCGCCGGTCTCGCGCACTCGCCTGCCTACTGTCGCCGCCAGGGAGGCCATCCCCCTCGTGAGCTTGTATCTGACCCCTTCCTTGAGGACTGTGGGTCCGGGGCTCTCTTCGGTTCCAGCGAACAGGCTCCCGATCATGACCGACGACGCTCCCGCAGCGAGCGCCTTGGTGACGTCCCCAGGGTTCCTTATCCCCCCGTCACCAATGATGGGGACACCACTGTCAGCGGCCCCGTCTGCGCAGTCCATGATCGCGGTGAGCTGAGGGACGCCAGAGCCAGTCACCACGCGTGTCACGCAGATGCTCCCCGAGCCGACGCCCACCTTGACCGCATCAGCCCCCGCCCGGATTAGGTCTAGCGCGCCCTTCGCCGTGGCAACGTTCCCCGCGACGACCTCTACATCTCCCAGCTCCCGCTTGATCTCCTTCAGAGTCTCCATGGCGTAGGCAGAGTGCCCGTGGGCGATATCGACGACCAGGGCGTCCGCACCGGCGTCGAAGAGCTTTCGCGAGCGTTCCATGTGATCCCCTTTTACCCCCACGGCCGCCGCGACCCTCAGGCGCCCTTTGGAATCCTTCGTCGCGGAGGGGAACTGCCTGCGCTTCACTATGTCCTTCGAGGTAATCAGCCCGGCGAGGGTCCCCTTGCCATCGAGCAGAGGGAGCTTCTCAATCTTGTTGTCGTGGAGGATCTTCTTCGCATCCTCCATGCTCACCCCCTTGCGGGCCGTGATGAGTTTCGACTTCGGGGTCATCACCTCCTTCACCCTCCTGTCGAGGTCGTCCTCCAAAGTTATGTCGCGCCTTGTGAGGAGCCCGAGGACCTTCCTTGAGCTGTCGACTATCACTATCCCACCGATGTCTCTGTCGCTGATGATGGCCTGGGCTTGGCGGACTGTCCGGTCCGGGCTCATCGTGATGGGGTCATCTATTACCACCCCCTCCGATCTCTTCACCTTCAGCACCTCGGACACCTGTTCTTCGACGGTTAGGAATCTGTGAACCACGCCGATCCCGCCCAGGCGTGCCAGCGCTATCGCCATGGAAGACTCCGTCACCGTGTCCATGTTGGCACTGACTATCGGGACGCTGAGTGGGATCCGCCTGGAGAAACGGGTACGAGTGTCGGCGTCTTTGCGGGACTCTACATCGGAGAACTTTGGGACGAGGAGGACGTCGTCGAAAGTGAGGCCAACTCGGGGGCCAGGGCCGGATGCCTTCACTTGATGGCGGCTTGATTTCACAGTTTATAGTGTTTTTGGAGAAAGATGCCAGAGGCTATTGGCCGTCGCTTGACGGGGTCCGGTGCGTCGGTCCAGAGCACGCCCCGCTGTGGGTCGTATTGGTACCGCACTGCGGACCAACCAGGCCTTGATGATGATACGCCGGGACAGGGATTTGAACCCTGAATTCCTTTTCAGGAAACAGGCTGGCTGGATTTTCATTCCAGGCTTGCGCAACTGCGTTCCTGCGCCCTACCAGATTAGGCGATCCCGGCGTTCGCACGCCGGAATCAGGGCGCTTAAAACCTAACTCGGAGGAGCGGCCTTCGGCTCCGCCTTTGCTCGGTGGCTCTTCCACATGCGCGGGTAGGTGCCGGCCTTCATCACCACTCGGTCGGTGGACGCGGCGAGCCCGCGCTTCAGCGGCCTGATCTCCTCAGCCGAGAGGAGGGCCTTCCCTATGGCGACAAGTTCCCCCTTTGCGCTCATCACGACGACCGGGTCGTCCCTCTTGATTCCGGGCGAGAGCGCAAGCACGCCCGGGATGCCGAGCCGCGCCCCGTGGCAAATGGCGTCGACCGCCGAATCTCGTACCACGATCCTGCCGATGGGGCCTAGCGCCTCCTCTATCGGGAGGACCATCCTCCTGATGGGTCCCTCGTCCCCGGCTTTAAGGCGGTACACAGCGTCGCTGAGTTGGTGGAGCGTGACGAAACCCCTCTCCTCGGTCAGGGGCCCAACCTTGGTGCGCCTGAGCTCGACCATGGTGGCCCCCACGCCGAGGACTTCGCCGGCATCATAGATCAG
This sequence comes from archaeon, assembly GCA_021786575.1. Classification (GTDB taxonomy): domain Archaea; phylum Thermoproteota; class Nitrososphaeria; order Nitrososphaerales; family Gagatemarchaeaceae; genus UBA183. The sequence goes on along the minus strand of JAJYMY010000002.1, from coordinate 279,519 downwards.
CTTCCGTATGTACGTCCCAGACTGGCAGACGACCCTGAAGAGCTGGAGGTTCCCCACCGACTCCTCGGTTTCGAACTCGTAGATGGTACGCGTCCTGGTCTGCCTGGACACGGAAGAGCGCTGGGGAGGCCTCTGGAATATCTCGCCGGTGAACTCTGCCATCACCTTTTCGATCTCTCTCTTGGGGACCGAGGAATGAACCCTCATCACGCCGCGGTACTCCTTCGGATAGAGCAGGAGGAGGCTGAGAGCCCTCGTGGACTGCCCAAGCCCGATGGGGAGGAGCCCGGAGACAGGGGGGTCGAGTGTCCCGCTGTGCCCCGCCTTCTCTAACCCGAGCAGTTTCCTGGTCCAGGCGACCACCTCGTGGCTGGTAGGCCCTCTGGGCTTGTCCAAGGGGATTAGGCCGTACTCGAACAGGGACTGGACGGGCCTGGAACCTGGTTCGGCCCCGTGCTCAGGGTCGGAGCCTTCCTCGTCGAGGACCAGCATCTTCTGAGCCAGCACTTCAGTCCCTTCGGTTCTTCACGTATCGTATCACTATATCGGCCACTTTGGACTCGTCGATGGAGTCGGTCTCGACCACCAAGTCGAAGGGCTTGAGGTCCTCGCCGAACTCTATCCCGTAGATCTTCTTGTAGAGCTTGTAGTTCTCGCGATCCCTCACAGAGAGTATCTCCTTGCACTCCGACACTGCGATCCCATCCCTCTTGGACATCCTCACCGCCCTGCTCTCTACGGTCCCCGAAAGCCAGACCTTGATGCCATCCCTGGTGAGCCAGGGGACTGGATAGCTTGTGATTACGACGTCCCCCCGCTTCGCCTTCTTGAGCAGCCTGGCGTCCACCTCCTTATCGAAGTCGGACGACCGCTTTCGCTCTTGCAGGAACTTCATCCCGTCCCCCTTGTCCCACCAGTCTTCGCCGCCGGGGGTATATCCCTCTTCCACCGCCATCTCTTTCAAGACGTCGCCACCGCCGACCATGGGAATCCCTAGCGATTCTGCCACCTGGCGGGACACCGAAGTCTTCCCTACTGCGGGCATCCCGGAGATTATTATCGCCTTCAATGGTAATCCCTACGGGGTTGTGTGCAGGAGGCGGCCGAGCATCGTGGAGAAGGCGAATGAACTGAGGAAATACCACCACACTAGGCTGACGTTGTACACCCCCACGTGCTGCGTCGCCGCGGCTATGATGGGTATCGGTATGGGGGTGAAGGCGACGATGACCCCGTACCCGCCGAGGAAGCTGGCCATGAGGTAGTACACTACAAGCAGCGGGACGAATGTGACGGCGGTCACCTTGAGCCTGGCCCTCTGAACCCTCAACTGCTCCTGCTGGACCGCGAGCTCTCGTTTCTTGAGCTTGTCCAACTTCTCTTTATCCTTCGCCAGGGTCGCTTCGCGTTTCTCCTTCTGGAAGGCGTTGACCTCGGCCCTCATCCTCCGCTCCGCGTTCAGGTCGACGACCCTTTTGGTCACGAGCTGGGTGACCAGGCCCAGTGCGACTGAGGTAGTCGTGACCAGCATGGTGGACACAGGAGGGACGTACCGTGGGATGGTGAAGTTGGCTATGGCGCTGGTGTTGCTAGCGGTCAAGGTGACCCGGTAGGACCCCGACGACGCCTTGGGGACCCAGAACATGCACCCGGAGACGGCACCCTTGTCGTTGGTCGTGCAGTAGGTCGCACCTGTCGACGAGTTGATGAGCTGCAGGGCGTTGGATCCGAAGGTGGCTGTCAGGTTCTGCCGCGGGGCGAGGTTGCTGGCGGTCACCAAGATTGATGCCCCCGAGATGTCAGAGGAGGTGTTGAATGAGACCTTCCCTGAGCTTGCGCTCGTCGTGACGGTGGCCGTAGACTTGGGGGTTACGGCTGGAAGGACGACATAGTAGCCCACCAAGACCACCATCACGCCCACGAGGGCGTAAGTGATGAGCCTCGAGCCCCCGATGGAAGACCCCCCCTGCGTCTTCTTCTTAGAGCCAGACTTCATGGAGAGGCCTTCTCTAGCATCCTTGCGATCCCTTGGGCGACCTCCGCCTGCATCCCTTCGCCGTTCCAGACTATTGTGATAGGGGCCCCCGTGATGGTCGAGCAGGCGGTGATGAAACTCCTCGCGAGAGCGAGCTCCTCGCTGAGCGAAGCCTCCGTGGCTGGGTCCCGGTACCGTGTGGTGTCAGTGGCCCTACGCTTCGCTATCTCGGCGGGCGACGCCTCCAGGAGTATGAGGTGAGTTGGCTTCAGCGCTCTCACAACGTCGAATGGGAGGCCGGGCCAGAACCCATCGTGGGTCCTGATGAACAGGTGTGTGTCCACCACCACGAGCCTGTCTCTCATGAGGGAAATCTTGCTGGCGGCAGCCTTCTGAAGGCGCCTCTGCTTGTCGAGTGGGAGCTTCCTCAACTCGTCCCTGTACTCGACGAGCTTCTCTGCCCTGCCTACCTCCAACATGATGGTGCCGAAGTTCGCCAGTCTCGCCCCCCGGTAGCTCCCTACGACCTTCTCCAAGACCGTGGTCTTCCCCACCCCCGGGATCCCCACTATCACAGCGCGCAGGCCCACGGCTAGCTAGCTCCGATGAGTCCGGCCAGAGCCGGAGACACTTCCTCCACCTGCTCCTTCAGCAGCATCTGGTAGTACTGAAGGATGATGTCAACCATCAGGAGCATCCCTATGCCCGTCCCGAACACCCCGACTACGTCGGCTACGCCGGCTATGAGCCCTATCAGGATCCCACCTATGATGGTAAGGGTTGGGATGTACCTGTTGAGCATCTGCTCTATCGAGAGCCCGGAACGCCTGAAACCAGGGACCTGGACGTCGGCGTCCATCAGGTTCTTGGCGACCGCCCTGGAGTTGAGCCCCCCTATCTCAACCCACAGCCTGGCGAAGACCACCGACATGCCGACAAGGAATAGGAGGAAGACTACGGTGTGGATGGGGTCGCTGAGGGTCTGCCCGAAGCTGACCGGTGCGGTGAGGTAATAGACAAGCCCCCCTGTCGGTTGGGCGTTGAAGGCGGTTGTGGAGTTGCTCGTAGGGAAGACGGCGAGGTAGTGTAACCACCACGGAGGGTTACTCGCGCTGTACCGTTCGAGGAGCTCGGCGAAGAAGGTGACGTTGGCCCCCAGCGCGGACACGAGGATTACAGGTATGTTTGACACGTAGAGGAGCTTGATCGGATACACTCCCTGGAAGCCCCTGTACTTTATCGACGTGATGGGAAGCTCGACCCTGATTCCTTCGATGTAGATCAACACGAGTATCATCACCACGGTCAGCGAGAACGTCATCACGCTCGGGTAGAAGTTCTCCCTGATCAAGATGGAACCGATGTCTCCAGCGAAGAACTGGCTGATGGCACCTGGGATGAACCCGAAAATCTGGGTTACGCCTGTGGCGACCTGGAATGGGATTGGGGAGAAGGTGTACCACATCACCTGCTGGGCGACTCCCGCCAGGATGAACAAACTGACCCCGCTCCCGATCCCCCACCCCTTCTGAATCATTTCATCCAGCAGCAGGACAAGGATGCTGGCTATGACCAGCTGTATGAAGATAACGATTGACTGGTCGGCGGTGAGAGTCCCGAGCGCTCCGCCATAGATGTAGGCTGTTGACTCTCCGACAATCACAATCAGGGTGAGGAGCTTGGTGGCGGAGCCGAAGATGGCCCTGTCTGATGCGTCGCTCATGTCGAGCTTGATTATGTCGCTGCCCACGAGGAGCTGCAGGATGAGCCCCGAGGTGACGATCGGCCCGATGCCGAGCTGCATGAGCGTCCCCTGGGCGGAGGCGAATACGACCCTGAGGAAGGTGCTGGGGTTGCTCTGGGCCGCTGTTCCCGTTATCCCGAAGAGCGGGGTGGTGGCCATTACAAGATAGGCTATGAGCGCGATCCCGGTCCAGATGAAACGCTCGTTGAGCGACGGCTTCCTCTCAGGCTTAGGTATCTCTGGGAGAACCGTGCCTACGCTCTTGATGAAGTCTCGCATCGAAGCCATTTGGACGGGGGTTACTCCTTAGCCAGAATCTTTCCGCCCGCGGCCTCTATTTTAGCCTGAGCTTTCTTGGTGAAAGCCGCGACCTTCACCTCGTATGCCCTTCCTACCCCTCCAGAGCCCAGGAGCTTCTCGACACCGAGCGCGGTCAGGTCGAGGGACTTCTCCCCCTTCGCGAGGTCGTCTAGCTGGCCGACGTTCACCCACCTGGAAGGCCGAACATATCCCGGCGGCCTGAACGGGTCCCGGCCGAAGTGGTCAGGGTCGTTGATGACGAGCCAGCTCCACTTGTGCTTGTGCAGACCAGCGTTGCCGTGCCCACCCTGTTTCCCGGAGTGTCGGTGCTGCCCTATCTGGCCGTAACCGTGCGTCCGCATCCCCCTGTACCTCCTCCCCTTCCTGGCCCTTGTCGGCAAGTCAGATCATCCTCCTCACGATGCCTTCCAGCTTCGGATTGCTCCCTAGTTCTCCTTTCTCCGTGAACTGCCTCCGCAGGGAGCGTTTGAAGCCACCCCTCGGGGGCGCCAGTCTGAAGTAGGGGAGGACCCCTGGGACCGAGGAGAGCCTCTCCTCGCCTTCCAACATCTTGGAAGCGAGCTCCTTGTGGTCCTTGAATCCCATCCTCTTCAGCGCGGAAAGGTCCAGTGGCTTCGTGGTGCTCATCATCCCTCTCTTCGATAAGAGGTCTGCAAGAAGATCCTCCTCGAGCGGGGTCCAAGAGACGTAGTCCTTGCAGAGCCTGAGCATCCCCACGGTTGCGGGGTCGTCGGGGACCACCGAGGCCGAGAACTTCTTCGCGACCCATAGCTCGTTCAGGGCCTTCCTGACAGGGACGGAGCTGTTGATCTGCCCGTGAAGGTTGACGACCAAGATTAGACCCATCTCTATTCCCCCTATACGTTCAGCCCGTGCGACTCCCTGAATGCGTCGTAGACGGCGTTCGCGAGCGAAGACATTGTGTTCGTCGAGCCGAAGGTCCTGACCCAGGCGTCCTTAACCCCGGCGAGCTGGAGGAGGCTCTTGAGCGCGGGGCCGGCTACGAGCCCCAGGGCCCTCGGGGCAGGCATTATCTCAACAGTGACGCTCCCGGCCTTCCCCCTGATCCTGTATGGGACCGAGTGCGGCCGCCCGTCTCTGCACTCCCATGAACCGCAGCCGAGCTTGACCGGGATGATGTTCAGCAGGGCGGCCGTGGTGGCCTTCTCGATGGCTTCCCTTGTCTGCATCGCCTTGCCCTTGCCGACCCCGAACCAACCGGCGCCGTTACCTACGGCGACCACCGCCAAGAACCGGGTAAGCTCCCCTGCGTCTGTCTGCTTTTGCACTACGCTCACGCCTACTACTTCGTTCCTAAGGTCAGGGAGGAGCTTCTTCACTATCTCCGCTTCGCGGACCCTCTGGCCGTTCTTGAAGATCTCATCCAGCGTGGTAATCTTGCCCTCGGTGACAAGCATTCCTAGCTTCGTCCTGGGGATCCAGACCTGCTCCTCTTCCTGGCGGTCGCGCCTCGGGTACGGCATTACTTGCCCGCCTCCGATATCAAGGCCTTGACCTTTTCGAACTCCTCTGCGTAGTTTTCTGGCTTGAAACCAGCCCTGAGCATAGCAGAGAACGCCTTACCGTATGCGTCCTTGTCCTCGGCGGCGAGTTTCGCCGCGTACTCTGCGATGGGCTTGCCGGAGAGCCTTTCCTCGTCTGGGAAGGCCTTTTCGCCCACAGGGACTGCAAGTCCGGAATCGACCACTCCCTTCAGCAGGGCTGCCACCCTCGACCCCCTGATGAACGGGACCAGGCCGTTGTAGACAACTGCTTCCTTCACCCCTGCGGCGACGGCCTTTTTCCCAGCTAGCCTCCCTAGGAGGTAGCAGGCGGGCGTCGACTTCGCCGAGCCGTGCCAGCCCAGCTTAGACAGCTCTCTGGAGTGAGAAGACGACAAGACCACGTCTCCATTCACGGTGGGTTTTACGAACTGGGTGCTGACGTTCTTGTTTGAAACCCTCACCACCAGAAGGGGCCTCTGTGAAATTATCGCCCGCTTCCTGGCCCTGTAGTCGGTGACACCCTGGCGCCTCCTTCGGAGGGTCTGCACGTGGCCCTGCGTCACTTCTTCGCCTCCTTCATCAGATCGAGAAGGTGCTTCACGCCCCTCACCTGGCCTCCTTTCACCTGCTTGTAGAGGCTCTTGTAGGCGTCATCGCTGATCTCCTTCCTATCTTTGGCGACCTTCAGGCGCCACCTCAAGGCGCGTACCTTCGATATCCACTGGTCCTTTCGGGGATTCCTTGCGGTGGCCTTTCCTTCAGTAGAGCCTGCGCCTCGCCCACGCTTGAGCCTCTTTGACCTTGCCCTGAACCTCCCCCTGGAGACGCCTTTCTCTGGTGACACGGTAATCGCCCCGAACCCCACCAACCCGCGGATGGTGCTCCTCGTGATGGCGTCCTGGATCAGGTCGCTGTACTCGTCGTCGAATATGATTCGGTCCACCCCGACCCCTAAGACCGAGGCCGCGAGCCGGCGCTTACTCTTTAGATTCAATTATCCTCAACCCCGTCGGATTCACGACCCGTATCCCAAGCTCGGTCGCCCTCTCTATGATCGCCGCCCTCTTCTTTGCGCCAACTGTTCCGCCTATCCTCGCTACGTCCCTCCCCGGCACCAGATGAGCAAGATCAACAGGCCTGTGTACTAGAACCTCGTAGTGGCCGCTAGGGTGCAGGCCCCTGGCCGCGGCAGGGCCTCGGTAGCCTACCCTAACGAGGGGAGGCCATCCCTTGTCCTGGCGTCTCATCTTACTGTCGACCCCCTTGGGCTTCCTCCACTCGGGGTGTATCCTGACGTAACGCCAACTCTCCTGCCTGACGAAGGCGGGCCTGGAATCAGACGCCTCCTTCCTCTTGGCCACTAGGCTCTTCAGCCTGTTCTCCTCTGTCTGCTTCGCCTTCGACATTTGTCTTACTGGCCCTCCTCCTTATGGTATATGTATACGCCGTCGAGGAAGACCCTCTGATCCTTCCGCCTGATCTTTGTCGCTAGCTCCACGTTGGCCGCGGTCTGGCCTACGTCCTCGAGGGAGACCCCCTTCACAATCACGTCGTCCCCCTCCACAGAGACCTTGCACCCTCCGACTATCTGCGATATCCGTGGAGAACGCTCCCCCACGAAGTTCTCGACCAGCACCTGGTCCCCCTTTACCTTCACGGTGATCGGGAAGTGAGCGTAGACCACCTTAAGCTTGTAGGTGAACCCCTTGGTCACGCCGGTGACCATGTTGTTCACTATGCTGGCCACGGTATTGATTATCACGTTGTCCTTCTTCTTAGCGGAGAATGGGGAGAGCGTCACCTTGTTCCCTTGGACCGAGAGGTTGACGTTGACCTTGTCGAAGCGCTTCTTGGCCTCCCCGAGCTTTCCCTTGATGGACAATGTCCTCCCTTCCAACTTGACCGACACGCCCTCTGGGAGAGCGATAGCGGTCTCCTGCGTCGTGTCAGTAGACATATCCAATCAACCTCCCGCCTATCTTCTTCTCCTGGGCTTCGACGTGCGGCATGACACCCTGCGAGGTGGAGACGATGAGCGTCCCGACCCCTACTGCAGGAAGGTACCTGTGCTCCCAGTCGACGAGCTTCAACGATCTGACTGGGAACCGGGGGGAGATGACCCCGCACTTGTTTATCCTACCCAGCAGCTGAACCCTAAGCTTGCCCCCGACCCCGTCGTCGATGAACTCGAACTCCCCGATGTATCGGCGCTTCTGGAGAACCCGGAGGACCTCGCTGGCCAAAGCTGAGGCTGGAATCACAATGCACTCCTTCTTGTTCCTCATCTCCGCGTTTTGCAGGCTCGCGAAGAGGTTTGCTAGGATGTTGGTCGCTGGCATGTTCTCTACCCTAGTCGTACTTCCTGAAGCCCAGCTTCTCGGCGACCTCTCTGAAACACTGCCTGCAGAGGACCAAGTCGTAGGATCTAATCACTGCCCCGTACTGGCCACACCTCTTACAGTAGTGGGTCGACTTGCCGTACTTCCTCTCTTTCGGATGTCGCACTTTCATTGAACGCTCACTCCGAAATTGTCCCTGAAGTACTGCAGCGCCTCCTCCCTAGTGACCTGTTGGGACTTTCCGACGCGGGACGTCTTGCGGCTGCGCCTCGCCACGCAGTACCCTGGCCTCTCGAGAAGGATAGACACGTTCATCCCGAGTATCCCTATCGCCGGGTCGTACCTGATGCCTGGTATCTCGATGTGCTCCCGGATGCCGAAGGAGACCGACCCCCTCTGGTCGAAGGACGACCCCTGGAGCTTCCTCTCTTTGGCCGCGAGCAGCTTCTCGATCAGGGCCTTCGTCTCTTCCCCTCTAACTGTGACTACAACGCCGATGGGCTCCCCCTTGTGAATGCCGAAGTCCCTCACGGAGTTCTTGGCTCTGGTCTGCGTGGGGGTCTGGCCCGTGACCTGCTCCAATACCTTCTTCCCCCTCTCGATGGCCTCCCCAGACTTGCCGAGGCCTATGTTCACTACGACCTTGCCTACCCTGATTACGCGCATAGGGTGCGTCTGGACTAGCGATTGGCTCATGATGGGCCCACTCCTACAGTAATCAAGGGGGAAGACGTCCCCACTGGGAACACCAGGCGGGATGGAACTTCTGCTTCGCCGCTGGGGAGGCTGATCTTCACCATCTTCTCGCGCGAGATGGTCCCTTTCTTCACGTCAGATATCTTACCAAGCTGCCCGGCTCTGTCTCCGCTCAGCACGAGGCCTAGAGAGCCCTTCGCCAGCTTGACGTTCCCCAGCACCTTCTGGGATGGAACCTCGAGCAGGACAGCATCGCCGGGGGCGAGGTCCAAGTCGTCGTCCAGGACCGACCTGCCGTCGTGCAGGCCGTACTGGATGTGGCCTCCCTTGACCTTCGTCTTAGTGTTGATGCTGCAGAGTTTCTTCGTCGCCTCGTCGGGTGCCACCTTGGCGAGCCTGAGGCCCTTCCGGGTAGGGACGAGCCGGTAGTCTACACCTTCTGCGGGGACGCTGACCACATTGAACAGCCCAACCGGGAAGCGCGGGGTGTGCCTTTCCCGCCCGTCGACCATCACCTTGCCGGTCTTTGTCATGTACTTCAACTCGCGCGAGAGGGTGGCCATGGATGCAAGGTCGCGTATCACGACCCCCAGGGGATAGGACGCTGAGATAGAGTGAGGTCCCGGGAGAGGCTTGAAGACGAATCTGTCGGACTTGCGGGAGATGTCCCAGGTCCTCGGGGCGGCCAGGCGCTTCATCTTATTCATCCCTCCCTTCTTTCCCACTATTCAGTCACCTCCAGCTTATGCTTCCTTCGCTTATCCTCGAGAGTCAGACCGGTCACTACGACGTTGGAAGAGTGTATCGGGACCGGGGCGGTCCCGCCCTTGAGCTTCTCGTGCGTTACCCCTTCGACGTTCACCACCCCGGCGAATGAATCTACTTTCGTGATCTTTCCTTCGATCCCCTTGAACTCCCCCCTTACTATCCTAACTGAATCGCCTACCCGCGGCCTCACGCTGCGCTTGCCGTGCTTTCCCCTGAGCTCTGCCGACAGCTGGGACCCGAACTTCAACCAAAACCACCTATACTATGATCGATGCGAGGTTCGCAATCCTCGGCCACTTTTCTGCGGCCTCGCTGGCGACAGGACCCTTGATGTCGGTCCCCTTCAGGTCTCCCTCCGGTGTGATTATCACGGCCGCGTTGTCCTCGAAGACGACTCGCTGGCCGCTCACCCTCCTTACTGGATACTTCTGCCTCACGATGACCGCCCCGAAGACGGTCTTCTTCAGTTCAGGAGGCCCTTTTTTCACCACGCAGACCACCGAGTCTCCCACCGACGCCGCGGGGACCCTGCTGAGCCTCCCCTTCGCCTTCGTGACCTGGACCACGCGCAGTGTCTTGGCTCCTGTGTTGTCGGCGCAGGTGATGACCGCATAAAGCGGGATAGCCCTAGTGATGTAGTTCTTGAACTCCTCGACCCCTTTGGCCGAGACGGCACGCGACTTCGTGGACACTACGTACTCCTCCTAGACTCGACAACGACGAACGCGATTGTCTTCGAGAGCGGCCTGCATTCACCTAGAGTCACGGCGTCACCGTCCCTGACTTCAATGCAAGGAGGGACGTGTGCGCTGACGCGGCTCCTTCGCCTCTCACCCCTGTTGAACTTCGGCACCATGTGGAGGTACTCCATCTCGACCACGGCGAAGCTCCTCCCCGCGGTGGAGACGGCTTTGCCTGCGAGCAGCCTCCCCCTGATCTTGACGTGACCGTGGAAGGGACACCGGTCGTCCTGGCACTTCCTTTTAGGAGGCGCCACTTCGAGACCCGCAGAGCTCAACGGAACCCCCTCCCCAGCCTGTCCTCGAGTCTCCCAGCGATTTCTGTCCCCGACACCATCCTCCCCGTGCCGAGGAGGAATGCCGCCCCATTCTTCTCTACGACGATGGAGTCCCCTCTGGACGCGATGATCAGCGTGTTGGCAGTCTCCAAGAGGACCTTTCCAGACCTTCCGACCTTGGACGGGTCGGAGGACGCCAGCACCTTCAGCGTCCCTCCTATCAGGTTCACTCGGCTACCCCCTTTTCGTGCATGACCGTGATCACCCGCGCGATGTCCTTCCTTATCCGCCTGATGTTCCCCACGTCCTTTTTGACTATCCCTCGCTGGGCCTCGCCTGACAGCTTGGAGAGCTCCGACCTTAGGTCGAAGAGCGTCTGCCTAAGCTTGTCAGCGCCCTGATTCCGCAGCTCCTTCGGTTTGAGTTGTGGCATCTCCTATGTTCTCTCCTTTGCTCTCCTCTTTGATGTCTTCCTTCAACTGGAAGTCAGGCGGGAGCGCGTCCTTAAGCGCTATCTTCACCTTAATCCCATAGAGGCCCAGCTTCATCAGGACGTCGGTGGTGGCCTGGTCCACCGACCTATCGGCCGTGTCGCCGCTCTTCGGGACGACCCCCGCCCTGTACTTCTCTCCATGAGACCTGTCGCTGCGGAGCTTCCCGGCGACAGAAATCTCGACCCCCGCGGCGCCGGCGTTCATGATGTTGTTTACAGTCCACTGAGCGGCCCTGCGGAAGGCGGTCCCGCGCGCCACTATCTGTGCAATCCTGGCGGCCATGATTCTCGCGTTGAGTTCTGGCCCCTCCACTTCAGTCACGGCGATCTGGGCGTTTGGGAGCCCGAACTTGGCGACGACCTTGTCGGTCAGATCCTTGATCCCCGTCCCTCGCCTCCCGATGGCGAGCCCCGGCCGGGCCACGTAGACCTTGAGCGTCGTCCCGACGGGAGACTTCTGTATCTCAAGCCCCCCGTAGCCGGCGTCTCTCAGTTCCTTCTCGAAGAACTCGTCCAAGTCAGCGTACGACATGCTAGACGTCAGAATCGACTTCACAGTGGTTCGCTGCTGGACCGACATCGCTAGACTTCCTTGCCCACGACCTCGATATGAACCAGCTGATGGAAATTGGGAGAACTCCTGCCGAAGGCGCGAGGATAGTAGTCTTTCACGGTCCTCCCGGCGTAGCCAGCAGCATGGATTATCTTCACACGTTCAGGGTCGAGCCCCTTGAATTCGGTGTTCCCCTGGAGGTTGTGGAGGACGCCGAGGTACGCCTTCGCAGTCCTGACAGGGTAGGACCCGGTCGGGAATCCTTGAAGTTCGCTCCTATGACCCACCTTCAACTTGTGGCGCCTGAAAGCTATTGGCATCTCTTTGCTCTCGACCTGCTCGAGGAGGTCTATGGCCCTCGTGAGCAACATTCCTTTGATTGTCAAGGCGACTTCTCTCGCCGCCTTGGGCGATATGTTTACTTCTCTCCCGCTAGCCCTGACGTGTACCGCCGGGTCGAAACCCTGGAAACTGTAACCGTGGTGAGGCACTTTATCCCTCTCGTAGACCCGGCCGATTGTTGATGCGGTTATAAAGATGTCCATCATGAAACGCCCTTTGGGCAGAAAACAAGCGTTTGCCATCTGCTGCCCTCGTTTCCATTCCCTCTGTCACCCTCTCTTCCTGTGGGGCGAGTCAGCTTCCATACACGGGCACCCCTAACATTGTGTACAAATGAAGGAAAGGGGTTTTGTCATGGGGTCGCGTTGCGGCCGCGGTTCTACCCGCCCCTTGTTACATTCCCTCGGCTTCAGCATTCCGTTTGAGATGCCTGTATACCCAGAGGAGGGGGTCGTAATGCCTGTCCACAACTCGCTCCTTCTCTGGTATAATCGCGTCGTCAGTTATAACGATGTGCTCGGGGCATATCTCTTGGCAGCACTTCGTTATGTTGCAATAACCGAGCCCTCCGGTCTCCTTCATGAACTTTGACCTGTTCAGCCCGTCCATGGGGTGCATGTCGAGGGACGCGGCTTTCACAACCCATCTGGGACCTATGTAGTCCGCCTCATGCTCCCTTATCACATGACAGACGTCCATACACAAGAAACACTCGATGCAGCGCCTGAATTCCCTCGACCTGTCTACGTCCGCTTGGTAGAAGGTGAAGATGTCTCCAGCGTTGGCCTTGGGGGTGAACGGTGGAATCTGTGCCGCAACTTTCCAATTGGCGGTGACATCAGTGACCAGGTCCTTCAATCTAGGGAATGCCTGCATGGGTTCAATCGTAATCTCACCGTCGATGGAGTCTACCCTTGTCTTGCACATCAGTTGTGGCCTACCGTTTATCTCGGCCGAGCAGGAGCCGCACCGCCCTGCCTTGCAGTTCCACCTGACCGAAAGAGAAGGGTCAAGATTCGATTGTATATAGTGGACAGCGTTCAGGACCACCATCCCATCCTCTCGAGGAACCTCATAGACGTCGTAGTGAGGGGGGGAAGTCTGGCCGCCGACCCCCCTAAGAATCCTCAATTTGACCGTCTTCTTCCGGTCACGTCGCTCGCCGGTTTCGCTCATCGCCTCAGTCATCCTCCTTGATAAGACTAAGGAGCGCCTCAGGTGGGGTGGGAACAGGCTCTGTACGACGAACCATCTTGCCATCTATCTGAGAGGTGACTATGTTCACCAACCACTTTGGGTCCTTAGATGGAAAGTCGGACCTTGTATGGGCACCACGGCTCTCCTTCCTTTCCAGAGCTGACCCGATTATCGCTTCACAGACTAGCAGCATGTCCAGGACTTGGAGCGAGTCTGTCCAAGACTGATTATATGCGCGCTCCCCCACCGCTTTCAAACCCTTCGCCTCATCTCTGAGCTTCTCCAACTCGATTAAGCCTGCCTCGAGGTCCGCCGCGTTTCTGACAATGCCTACGTGCTTCCACATGTTGGACGCGATCTCCTCCTTGATATGGAACGGGTTGGCATTCCCTGTGGTTGAAAAGGGAGACAGCACCCTTGATATCTCCTTCTCGATACTTTCTCCGTCGACCGATGGAAGGTCCATTGCGGCGACACTCTTTGCAGCGGATTCCCCTGCCCTCTTCCCGAAGACAAGTATGTCCGAAAGTGAGTTTCCCCCCAGCCTATTTGCCCCGTGAAGCCCGCTCGCCACCTCGCCTGCAGCATAGAGCCCTGCTACGCTACTCTCAGCAGTCTCAGGGTTGACCCTGACACCTCCCATCTGGTAGTGGACGGTGGGCGCCACTTCCATCTTGTCTTTCGTTATGTCTATGTCAGCGAATGCCATGAACTGGTCATACATGCTGGGGAGTTTCCTCTTGATGTACTCCGCACCCCGCTGGGTGATGTCGAGATAGACCCCCCCACCCTTGCTTCCTCTCCCAGCCATAATTTCCGTATATATCGACCTGGCCACCACGTCCCTTGCGGAGAGCTCCATCCTCTTTGGGTCATACCTGGACATGAACCTCTCCCCAACAGAATTAGTGAGAATCCCGCCCTCCCCCCTGACAGCCTCCGTGACGAGCATCCCCCGCACCCCAGGCGGATAGATCATTCCAGTAGGGTGGAATTGAATCATCTCCATGTCCATCAGCTCGGCCCCAGCCCTGTAAGCCATCCCTATGCCGTCCCCGGTGCTCTCATATGAGTTGGACGTCACCTGATAGACCCTCCCAGAACCCCCCGTAGCCAATATGACTGCCTTGGCTCTGAACAGGAGAAGCTTCCCTGTCTTTACGTCAATCCCCATCGCTCCTGCTGCCCTCCCCGTCTTCGGGTCCCTGAATAGGCAGGTGATCATGACCTCGTCCATGAAGGGAACGCTCCTAGCTATGAGTTGGTCTTGGAGCGTGCGGATTAGTTCGAGGCCCGTCCGGTCCCCAATGTTGCAAAGGCGCCTGTAGGTATGGGCACCAAAGGGTCTTTGACTTATCTTTCCAGCGGGGGTTCGGTCGAAGACAGCCCCGTATTTCTCAAGTTCGTAGACCCTCTCTATTGCCTCTTTAGCAAATATCTCAACCATCCTCCAATTCGAGAGGTGCTGCCCCTCAACGATGGTGTCGGAGAAGTGGACCTCCCATGAGTCCGCGGGGTCTACGTTACCGAGGGCTGCCGCTATACCTCCTTCTGCCATTACGGTGTGAGCCTTTCCGAGGAGTGACTTGCAGACAACAAGAGTCTTTGCGCCTCTGTCGTGTGATTCTATGGCCGCCCTTAACCCGGCCCCTCCGGCCCCGATTATCAGGACATCGGTGACCCTTTCGTCGTAGCTCCTGTCGTTGACGTCGACCCTGTCAACCTCTTTTCTAGGAGCCCACAAATCGGGTACACTAAGTACCTTGACCCGTTATCTTGGCGATAATAAGTTGATTCCCTTAGCCTTGTCTGACTGGTTTAGACAGTCGAACCCGAAATCTGCTCGTCTCTGGCAGGGGCCGGCCGGTCGACTTGCTCCGCGGGCCTAAGAGGAAGGCTGTGAGGAGGAGTGCTTTGGCTGTTGCGCCAGGACAGCTCCGATTGGTCAATGGTGTTGACACATTGGTTTTTTGTGCGTCTGTTGGATCCGCTTTGCGACCGTCCTAAGGTTGCTCCTATCAAGTACTATCCCTCGGCGAACAATCGCTTCACGCCGTACTTTCCATCCAAGCACTCTTTGCCCTGACCATCGACTCATCCATCTAGATGGCACTCGCCATCACAAGTCAGCAGCCGACCCCCGACTGCTGCTGAGCTTTCGCAGGTCCGTTACCTCAGTGCTGTCTCCGTCGTTTCTTTCGCCCCCTCTCCCTACTCTTTTTGGCTGAGAAACGCGTTCAAGTTCTTGTCGCAGACCGTGGGGTGCTCGGAAAGTCGCGTATGTTCGGCCCTGCTGACCCGGGCCAACTTCTTCGAAGTGATTAACGTCAGCCATGTGAACCGGGGCCTTGTTCAATTAAGACGATTGCACCGTCATCATCACCGCTGAGGCCTCCCTGCCGCACTGACCTGTCGTGAAACCAGTAAGCGACCGTCAAGGGCTCAGCGGATGGCTACTGCGAGTACCATCAGGAGGTAGCCTACTCCGACTGCCCCCCCGGTCGCCAGAGCCCCCGTGCCCCCGATGTAGGCTGCAAGGCCCCCGAAGAGCATCAAGGCGAGCCCTGTCACAAAAACCGGGTACCGGGCCCTCTTAGGCATCCGCGAAACCATCTCTACAGCCTCACCAAGGTAAAGTCGAGCGGAAGACCCGCTGCCAGGCCGCGGATATAGAGGTCGGCGAAGAAAATCGTGAGGAGGCTCACCCAAGCGAGCGCCTCGTGGTACCTATTGAGCCAGCTCTGTCTCTCGTAAAAGGCCTTCCTCGCTCCCCCTGCGGCGACGCAACTGTAGCAGTCGATGTTCCCCCCGGTTAGATGCCTGAATGCGTGACACGAACCGGTCCAGGCAGTAAGCAAAAGCGCGTTCGCCAAGAGGACCAAGCTCCCCACCCTCAACTCGAAGGCGCCGCTGTAGACAAGGGAATGATAGAAATCATAGTAGAAGAACGGGAGAATGGCGATGCCTGCGTAGAGGAAATATCTGTGGAAGTTTTCAAACTGGAACAGGCCATTCTTCTCTCCTGTGTAATGCCTCATGTTGGAGTCACCTCGGTCCGCGTTGGAGCAGCCTAGCGGGTGCTTGAAGAGGTGTCGGTGATAGTCTTTCCTGTAGGCGTAGCAGGTGAGCCTGAAAAGGCCAGGGAGAGGGACGATTAGGATCGTCGGGCTGTAGAATGGATCGATATACCCTGAGTATTCAGCCACAGGGAAGGAGACGAGAGCCCAAAAACCCACCACCAGGAGACCGACGAATGACCAGAACCTCCAGTTCGGCTCAAAGATTTCGTATGGGAAAAGGGACCTCCAGTTCACCGCCATCTGCAGTCTCCAGCACATAGGGCAAAAGTGAGTGTGTAAAAGCCCTTCCCCGAACGCCCATTGACGTATGGAGGATACCAGTCAGACCGACGACCCAGACTAGGGGGAGTTAGGCATGTCAGTGTCCTCATAATGTCCCCCAAGGTAGCCGTACACACCGACCTTCAGCACCTTCATCCCGAGCAGCGCACACTTCACTCTGGATGGGCCGAGGTCAGGATTGCCGAGCATCTTGAAGATGTCCTCCTTGGTCAGCGAGCGGACCCATTTTAGTTCCTTCCCCTTCGCCAACTCAGTGAGCATCGAGGCTGATGCCTGACTGATGGCGCACCCCTTTCCTGTGAACTTGATCTCCTCTATCTTTTGGCCCTCCCCCACCCTGATTTGCATATCAATCTCGTCCCCGCACAAGGGGTTTGTGTCCCGCGCGTCGATATCGAACTTCTCCATCCTGCCGAAGTTCCTCGGGTTCCTATAGTAATCCAGGATGATTTCCCTGTAGAAGTCGGCGCTGCTCATATCTTGAATATCCCTCCCGCCTTTAGGATGCCTGCCTTAAGCGCGTCTATGTCGTCGTAGGAGTTGTAGACGTGGAAGCTCGCCCTGCTGGTGGCGGCGACGTCGAGCCAGCGCATCAGGGGCTGCGCGCAGTGATGCCCGGACCTGATGGCGATGCCCTCCTCGTCAAGGATTGTAGCGAGGTCGTGGGGGTGGACGTCAGCATAGTTGAATGAGACGACACCAGCCCTGACGCGGACGTTCTCTGGCCCGTAGAGCTTGAACCCTTTCACGGCGGTGAGCTCCTTGATGGCATAGTCGAGGAGCTTCATTTCGTGGTCTCTGACCCGTCCCATCCCGATGGACCGAAGATAGACTACTGCTTCGCCCAGGCCTATGGCGTCAGCGATGTTCACAGTCCCAGCTTCGAACTTGTATGGGACGTCGTTCCAGGTCGAGCGCTCGTCAAAGACCTCCCTTATCATCTCGCCACCGGTCTGGAACGGGTCCATCTCCTCGAGCAGGTCCTTCCTTGCGACCAACGCCCCGATGCCGGTGGGTCCTAGCATCTTGTGTCCGGAGAAGGCATAGAAATCAGAGCCCACCGCCCTGACGTCCACTGGCATGTGAGGGACCGACTGGGCCCCGTCCACGAGGGTGGTGGCGCCAGCGTTCTTCGCCATAGAGCAGAGCTTTGCGACGTCGTTTATGGTCCCAAGCACATTGGAACAGTGGGTCAGAGTCACGAGCCTTGGCGCATCTTTGAGGAGGGTCTCGTAGCTCCCAAGGTCTAGGGTCCCGTCTGGGTTGAGGCCGACGTACTTCAGGGTCGCGCCGTTGCGCTTCGCCAGCTGCTGCCAAGGAACTATGTTACTGTGGTGCTCCATCGTGGTGGCGAGTATCAAATCCCCCTTCTTCACGTTCTTCTCCCCCCAAGCGAATTTCACCAGGTTCGTGGCTTCGGTTGTCCCCCTTACGAAGACTAGGTCCCGGGCCTGGACGCCGACGAACTCGGCCGTCTTCTTCCTGGACCCCTCGTAGGCGGCGGTGGCCTCCTCCCCAAGGGTGTGGACCGACCTGTGGACGTTGGAGTTGTAGCTGGTGTAGAACCTGACGAGCGAATCGATTACAACTTGCGGCTTCTGGGTAGTGGCGGCGTTGTCCAAGTAGACCAGCCTTTTCCCGTGTACCCTCCTGCTGAGGATGGGGAAGTCTGCCCTCAACCTCTCCACGTCGACCGCTTCTGACTCCAACAAGCCCTGCAGGGACTCCGATATGACGAAACAGGTAACCCTGCTTAAAAGAACTCCCTAAACCTCGACGTAGATGGTATCCCGATCGACCCTGGTTCGATAGCGTTTCAGCGAGTCGGTGGCTGGGGGGGTCACAGCCTCCCCTGTCCTCAGGTCGAACTGTGACAGGTGGAGGGGGCAGACCACCCGGCCTTCAAGGATGAAACCCTGGCCGAGGTCCGCGTCCTCGTGAGTACAGGTCCCGGAGACGGCGAAGACCTCCCCCCCGATCTTTGCAAGGAGTATGTGGGTTCCATTGACGTCCACAGCCGACATCGAACCCTCAGGGAGATCCACACTACGCATTGCGGGCAGGTAGTCCCCCAACCGGCTTACCTGTACTTGTAGTGGCGTTCGAAGATGTCCTCCGACTCTTTGACTTCAGGGGTGACCTCCCCCGTCGCCGCGAGGAGCGCCTCCCTGTCCACCAGCCGCCGTTTCTCCCCATGCCACTTACCCTCTATCATGAACCTTGCCCCCTCTCTGGTCTGCTCGATCGGGACCCTTGAGAGGACAGGCTCGAAGAAACCCAATACGACCATCTTCTTGGCTTCATCTGGAGACAAGCCGCGAGCCATCAGGTAGAAGAGCTGCTCCTCGTCGATCTGGGCCACCGAGGCTGAGTGGGTCGCTTTGACTTCGTTATTGTCTATCTCCAGGCTTGGGACGCCATCTGACTTCGCGGTCCGTTCGAGGATCATCGCGTGGTGGGCCAGATAGGACCGGGAGTTCTTGGCTGCGTTTACAATCTTGATCATCCCCTTGAATATCGTCTGCGAGTCCCCCTTCAGGACACCTCTGGCCTGTGTGGAACCAGTGGAGTCGGGCGAGTTGTGGACGAGATTGGTCTCGTAGTCGTATCGCTGTTTCCCGTCAGTGAAGAAGATTTCAAAACCTTCGGCGAATGAACCTCGCCCGTTGAGGAAGAAGTTGGTCCTGGACCTAGACGTCGATGCTCCTAGCGAGAGAGAACTCATAGTCGCCCTGGCGTCGGCTGAGACATCGACCCCTTTGTTCGATAGGTGAGTGGTTTGGTCGTCGAGGAGCTGGATGGAGGAGAAGTCGACGTGCGAGTTGGGCCTTGCGAGGATTTCTGTGGTCGCCGCGACGAAGGCAGGAGAAGAAGCCCCCTTGGAGTACTGCTCCTCCAGGTACACCAGCCTTGCACCCTCCTCCGCGATGACGAAGTTCTGCTCGATCACTGAAGTGCGCGGCGAATCGAGCAAGAGCATTCTCCGGAGCGGCTTGTCGAGAGCCACCCCGCGAGGGACCCGGACGAATGTCCCACAGTTGAAGAAGGCGTTCACGAACGCTGCGAACTTGTCGCTCTCTGACCTCACCACCCTCGCCTCGATTAACTTCCTGACCTTGGTTTCTTCCTCACGCAGGGCGTCGTGAAATGACATCAGATTCACTCCTAACGAAACGAGATCCTCGCTAAGCTCGCGGTGGACCTGCGTCTCATTCCCCTGGAGTAGGATGTTGGATTCCTTACCTGTGAGGAACCCTCCGAAGAAGCTCCTGAAGTCGATGTCAGAGCGCGCCTGAGTGACCCCGAATTTCTCCAAAGAGAGGCCGAACAACCCTGCGTACTTGGTGTAGAGGGGGTTCTTCTCGGGTGGGAGGCGGGTGAAGTGCCCGAACGAGTCCAGCCTCGCGTCCCTGAGCCATGAAGGCTCGCCTAATGATTCCGAGGTCGACCTCACTAGGTCCTCGTTGAACGAGGACACAGATGCTTGAGACATGAGACGATTCGACCTGGGCCGTCCTAGCCGACCGCGTTCGTCATCTCGAGTGACATGAGACGGTTGAACTCCACCGCGTACGTCATAGGGAGCTCCTTGGCGAAGGGCTCCATGAACCCGTTTACCACCATGCTGAGAGCGTCTCCCTCAGATATCCCTCTGGCCATCAGATAGAACAGCTGTTCCTCCCCCACCTTGCCGACACTGGCCTCGTGGGTGACCGTGGCGTCGTCCTCCTGGATTTCCATATAGGGGTAGGTTGCGGTGGTGCTGATTGGGTCCACCAGAAGCGCGTCACACCGCACGGTGGACTTCACATTCTTTGCCCCCTTCGCTATGTGCAGAAGGCCGCGGTAGGCCGTGTGGCCCCCTCCCTTGGACACCGACCGGGAGATTATCTTGGAAGTAGTGTCCTTGGCAAGGTGGATCGCCTTGGCCCCGGTGTCCTGGACCTGGCCCGGCCCGGCGTAGGCTACCGAGATGATGTCGGCCTTGGCTCGGGGCCCTATGAGATAGACAGACGGATACTTCCGGGTCAACTTAGCCCCGCCATTGAAGTCCACCCAGGAGACGGTGGCGTCCTCATGGGCGTGTGCCCTCTTGGTGACGAGATTAAGGACGTCCCTGGACCAGTTCTGCAGGGTAGTGTACTTCACCAGCGACCCCTTCCTGGCGACTATCTCGACAATAGCTGAGTGCAGGGACTGCGACGAATATACAGGCGCTGAGCAACCTTCTATGTAGCTCACTTCGCTATAGGGCTCAGCCACTATGAGCGTCCTCTCGAACTGCCCCATGTTCTTCTCGTTGATCCTGAAGTAGGCTTGCAGCGGCAAGCTCACCCTCACTCCCTCTGGGACGTATACGAATGAGCCCGCGCTCCAGACGGCCGTCTGGAGGGCGGCGATGTAGTTGTCCTGGAATGGAACCACGGTCCCGAAGTACTTCTTCATGATTTCAGGGAATTCTTTGAGGGCGGCAACGGTGTCAGTGAAGACAACCCCCTGCTTAGCCAGCTCACCTTGGATGCTGTGATAGACTGACTCGCTTTCATAGATTGCGCCCACTCCCGCGAGAAACTTCTTCTCAGCGTCTGTTATCCCTAGCTTGTCGTAAGTCTTCCTGATGTACTCCGGGAGCTGGTCCCATGAATCGGCAGATTTCTTGGTCGGGTTGGCGTAGTAGTAGAAGCTCTGATAGTCGATGTCTTTCAGTTCCGGCGCCCAGGAAGGAGGCTCCCGGTCGAGGAAGTGCTTCAGGGCCTTCATCCTGATCTGCTCCATCCAGGCAGGCTCGTCGTGCAGCCTGACGATCTCCTGCACCACCTTCTCGCTCAAACCCTTGATTCCCTTTACGGCGTACTCTTCGACCGAATCACTGAACCCGTACTTTTGTTTGTAGTCGTCTGAGACGATGTCGGTCGCTGAGGTCATATCACAAAGACCCTGTATAACATATGTTATTTACTCCCTTAAAGGCTTACCGGGCCTGAGGAGTTACCTGCTCCTCTTGATTGTATCCCTTAATCCAGGTGTAGCCCTTCTCCTCTAGGAGCCTGGAGAGTTCTTCCCCGCCCGACTCGATTATCCTGCCTCCGAACATCACGTGGACGAACTGGGGCTTCACGTACTTTAGTATCCTCTGATAATGAGTTATGAGGAGGGAACCAGTCTGCGGGCCGGACACCTTGTTGATCCCCTCAGCCACTATCCTGAGGGCGTCTATATCTAGGCCCGAGTCGGTCTCGTCCAAGACAGCGAACTTCGGCTGCATGAGAGCCATCTGGAGGATTTCTGCCCTCTTCTTTTCCCCCCCTGAGAAGCCTTCGTTGAGATAGCGGTTCAGGAACGCGTCGTCCATGCTAAGCAACTTCAGCTTCTCCGCCACCGCTTCCTTGAACTCGAAGATGGTGGGGGGTTCGGAGCCTGGGGGGCGGGAGTTGTTGTACGCGGCGCGGAGGAAGGAGAACATGCTTACTCCTTGGACGCTGACCGGATATTGGAACGCGAGGAAGAGGCCCTTCTTCACCCTCTTGTCAGGTGTGAGACCTACTATGCTCTCCCCATCGATGAGTATCTCCCCCGATGTAACCTGATACTTGGGGTGACCCATGACTGTGTAGGCGAGCGTGCTCTTCCCGGAGCCGTTGGGTCCCATCAGGGCGTGGGTCTCCCCTTGACCAATGGTGATGTTTACCCCCTTGAGAATCTCCTTCCCTTCCACTGAGGCATGAAGGTCAATTATCTCCAACTTCATAGACGGAGCCGCCGACCGTCACTTCGTATTTAAGCATTATAACGTATGTTATCTAAACCGAGCTACCAGATGGCGCTGGCCTTCTTGGCCACAGCCTCTAGGAACTCCTTGTCTACCGACGAGAAGGCATCCAGTTGGTCGCTGTCAATGTCTATCTCCCCCACCACGCGCCCCTGATTCAGAACCGGGACTACTATCTCCGACCTAGTCGAAACGAAGCACTGGAGGTACCTCGGGTCCTTGCCGACGTCGGATACGATTTCCGTCCTCCCCGCCTTGGCCGCGAATCCGCACACTCCCTTCCCAATCGGAATTCGGGTGTGCTCGGTCGCAGCCGGCCCGGCCCAGGCATCAAGGACCAAGTCGGGGCCATCCACAACGTAGATCCCCACCCACGAGTATGTGGGCACGGAGGCATTCAGGAACTTCACGACGGACTCTCTCGCTGTCTTCCCCCGAGCCGAGCCGAGGACAGAGTCGAGGGTAGCGAGCACCTCCTTCGCCTGCTCCCTGCCGAGCCTTACCGCTGCCGACTTCAACGTGCTTTTCCTCTCCCTGAGTTATTTATGCGCGACCCATTATGCCTTGCTTTCTATCAGGTATCTGTAGACTAGCCCGGCCACTATGCCGCCAACCACTGGGCCGATGAGATAGATGTACCAATAGGCAGGATAGAACCCTGATGCTATCATGGGGCCGAACGCCCTAGCAGGATTCATCGCCGCCCCGGTGAGATTCCCCGCTACGAGGACGTCAGCCACGACAACCAGCCCGATACCGAGCCCTCCGATGCGGGGAGCCCTGGAGTCGACCGCCGTCCCGTAAACGGCGATGACCAGGACGAAGGTGAGAAGCGCCTCAATTCCAATCCCCTGACCCACGGTGACGGCGCTGCTTAGCGTGGGCGAGCCCCACTTCACGCTATCTCCGAGGACCGACGGGAACGATGCCTCGAGCGCCAGGCCGGCCGCTGTCGCCCCCACGAGCTCCGCGATTATGTACGGAACGACGTCCCTGGATCTCAACTTCTTCCCGACCCAAAGCCCCAACGTCACCGCGGGGTTCAGCGCCCCGCCTGAGATACCCATGGTTGCCGAAATGCCAACGCCTAGTCCCAATCCGTTGGCCAAAGCGGCCACGAGTAACGCAGAAGCCGAGTTCGGGCCCACGAGGCTGGCAGCCCCGACGGCCGAGCCAGCGCCGACCAGCACGAAGACGAAGGTACCCACGGCCTCGGCTGCGAGCTTCTTCGAAAGGGTCGGGGGCGACGACAAAACTTTCGCCACCGTCCGAAGTGTCCCACTTAAGAATTCCTTCTCCTTCAGGGCCCTCTCGCCCTTGAGCCAGAACAATTCTTATAAACCGTCGGTTGTATACCGAAAATTATGTCAGCGTCTGGACAGCCTGTCATAATTCTGAAGGAAGGTTCCGGAGAGTCCAGAGGGAGGGAGGCTCAGAGGAACAACGTCGCCGCCGCGAAGCTCATCGCCGAAGTCGTTCGGACTTCGTTGGGGCCGCGCGGGATGGACAAGATGCTAGTAGACTCCATGGGAGACGTGACGATTACCAATGATGGCGCGACCATGTTGAAGGAGCTCGACGTCCAACATCCAGCCGCGAAGATGATGGTGGAGATAAGCAAGGCGACAGACAACGAGGTAGGCGATGGGACGACATCGGCCGTCGTGGTAGCGGGGGCGCTTCTGGAGAAGGCAGAGGACCTGATCAGCAAGGACGTGCACCCCGTGGTCGTTGTGGACGGCTATGGAAGAGCGGCCGAGAAGGCTCAGGAGATTCTCGAGGACATAGCGGAGAAGGTCAACCCTGAGAGCAAGGCAGACCTGCTTAAGATCGCGAACACCAGCATGATGACGAAGCTGGTGAGCGAGGACTCACCGCACCTGGCCGGCATAGTGGTAGACGCCGTGCTGCAGGTCGCTGAGAAGAAGGAGGGAGGGTTCAAGGTGGACATCGACAACGTGAAGGTCGAGAAGAAGCCCGGCGGGGCGCTGACCGACACGGCGATGGTCAAGGGGATCATCCTAGACAAAGAGGTCGTCCATTCAGGGATGCCGAAGAGAATCGATGAGGCGAAAATCGCCCTGGTAAACTCGGCCCTCGAGATTGAGAAGACAGAATTCTCGGCGGAGATAAGGATCAACGACCCCCAGCAGATGCAACAGTTCATGGATGAAGAGACGAGCATCCTAAAGGGGATGGTTGACAAGGTCCATTCCGCGGGAGCCAACGTTCTCATCTGCCAGAAGGGAATCGACGACCTCGCCCAACACTTCCTCGCGAAGGATGGGATACTGACGGTCAGGCGCGTAAAGGAGAGTGACATGACCAAGCTGGCGAAGGCGACGGGCGCCAGGATTGTCACCAACCTTGACGACCTCAACGTGAAGGACTTGGGATATGCGAAGCTGGTAGAAGAGAGGAAGCTCGAGGATGACAAGTGGGTCTTCGTGGAGGGGGCAAAGAACCCGAAGGCGGTGAGCATCTTGGTGAGAGGAGGGACCCAGAGGGTTGTCGACGAGGCTGAGAGGGCCCTTCACGACGCTCTGATGGTGACGAAGGATGTCGTGGAACTCCCGGCGGTGGTGGCAGGGGGAGGAGCCCCTGAGGAGGAGGTCTCGATACAGCTGCGAAGCTGGGCGCAGAAGCTGTCAGGGAGAGAACAGCTCGCTGCCCTGAAGTTCGCCGACGCCATGGAGAGCATCCCACTGACCCTTGCAGAGAACGCGGGTATGGACCCCATAGACACCCAGGTCGACCTCAGAGCTAAGCACGGGAAGGAGGGGAAGTGGTACGGTGTAGACGCGCTCAACGGGAAGGTCGCAGACATGTACTCGAGGTCTGTCTGGGAGCCGTTGGCAGTAAAGTTACAGATACTCCGCGCCGCGACAGAGGCAGCGTCCATGATCCTCAGAATCGACGACGTGATAGCCGCGAGCAAGATGAAGGCACCACCGTCCCCGCCAGGAGGCGGTATGGGCGGAATGGGCGGCATGCCTCCGATGTAGGAGCCGGAATCAGACTAGGTCTACATCTGGGAACCCGGAGCGGGCTCTCGCAGCATCATAGAGTGCGCTGGCCACCGCGACGTCTTCGATGGCTGCGCCTCCGGACTTGAACAAGGTCTGTCCTTCTGGGACTCGCCATCCCGCGACCACTTCGCCCAGCTCCTTTACCGGGTCCCAGGAGAACTTTCCAGCCTGTGCGGCGATGATCAGGTCGCCGTATTCTGACTTGGCCTGGGCCAGGTCGTCCACGGTAACGGTCCGAAAAGACGCCACTGCTCCCGCTGATATTTCCGCATGGGTGGGGATGTTGCTGCCGCAGACGTTGGCGTGAGCGACGCCTTTCAGCATCTCGCCGTCTAGGAAAGGTTCGCGAGACGAGGTAATCGTCGTAACCACCTCCGCCCCCTTTAGTGCGGCCGCAGGGGAGTCGAATGCCGTCACCTGGAACCCTCTCTCTTCCAGCACCCGTGCGAAGGCCTCACGGTGCGCGACGTTGGGGCTCCATAGGTGCACCTCGTCCACGGACATGACTGGCCTCAGGGCGAGGGCCTGTGTCAGCGCCTGCTTGCCCGAGCCGAAGAGGGCCACCGTCCCGGAAGCCTTGCGGTAGAGATACTTCGTAGCCACTGCGGAAGCGGCCCCCGTCCTGAATCGCCCGAGCATGTCAGCCCCCATTACCGCCAGGGGAGTAGAGCCGGCGTCGAAGAGGACCACCACGAATTTAGTCGCTGACTTTGAGGAGAGGTATGCCTTCAGCCCAGCGCGGCCAAGGTATGACATGTTGGCGTGCATTACGTTCAACACGGACGAAGCGCTTCGCGTCCTGGTCCGCATGTAGTTCTCCGCTTCGCCCATCCCCTTCCTCCTGAAGGCTTCCTCGACAGCGACCACCACTGCGTCCATGTCGATGAGGTCCTCGACGTCTTTCTCTGATAGGACGAGCGTCAAGCTCGCTGCGCGTCTTCTTCCCTGCGCTCTTCCGCCTCAGGCGTTCCCCACCTCCCCACCCGGGGGAGGTTCTTCGACCTGAACAGGGCCATCCCTTGCTGGTACCGCTGGAGTTCCACTTCCAGAAACTTGATGTCAGTCATAAGAGATGCGGACTCTTTCTCGGTCCCCTTCTTCCCCGTCAGCTCCGCGAGCTTCCCCTTCTTCTCCTCCAGCATGTTGGCGAGGAGCTGCTCGTACTCCGTGGTCAATTGTGTTGTCGGCCGGCGGCTCCTCGAAACTATAAAGGCGTTGTCGCAGACCGGGGGAGCAGGAATGACCATCAACGAGGAGGCGGCGCCTGCGCGCGGAATATGGGGCGCCAAAGAGGAAGTGAAGTTCCGAGGCCACCCGCTGGTGAAGTCGACCCACCCGACCACGTTTGAAGTCACGACAGAGGAGCACCTTACTGAGAACGGCGACTGCATCATCGGGGTCGGGGCGGACAAGGGATGCTCTGGAATCGGCGAGGCGGTCAAGGAAGGGCTCCGGAGGAGCGGTGCGAAGGTGAGAATCAGGATAAGCGTCGGAGAGCTCACGTTCCAGACCGAGGCAAGGGGGGACCCCCGGCTTGAGCTGTCGCACCCGCACGACATAGTTGTCAGGAGGAGCGACTTCGCCAGTGACAGGACGCTGGCCCTTGGGGCGAGCGCGGCCGCGAGGGACATCCCACGTCAGATGGTCAGGCTGCTGAGGAGCCCATCGGTCACTGGGAGACTCGAGATAGAGGTGGAGTGACGACGCCCGGGTTTAGGGCGGAGGCGTACACCATGCAGGCCTTGGTGAAATACCACGGCTTGAAGGACTGGGGGTTGAGGCTCCCCTACCACGACAGCATCTCTGTCAACACGACGTGCATGAAGACGGAAGCATCAATCACAGATTCGGAAAGAGGAGGCGTGTTCATCGAGGGGAAGCAGAACGATTCAGCCAACTCGCGGCTCCAGGGCGTGGTCTCCAAGTTAGACCATTCTAGGAAGGTCACCGACTTCAGGATAGATAGCAGGAACGTCCCGTCTGGGAAGGCTAAAGGGATAGGATACTCTTCATCGGCAGGCGCAGCGTTGACGCTTCTTAGCCACAGTCTCCTCGTCGGAGGCGTGCCCGACCTCACCAAGCTCTCCAGGACCGCCCGCCTCTTCGCGGCCTCAGCCTCCAGGTCTTTGGTGGGGGGTTTCTCGAGGCTCTACGCGGGGAAGGAGGATGAAGACACCTACGCAAAGAGGTTCGCGGACGCCAAGGTAATGGACCTGCGGATGGTGATCGTTCCTCTCCCGTCGAGGGTGCGGACCGAGGACGCTCACAGGGAAGTTCTCACGTCTCCCTTCTTCCAAGCTAGGGTCGAGTCAGCCCAGAAGAGGTGCGATGAGATGGAGCAAGCAATCCTCGCGAACGACCTCGACGCCGTTGGGCGGCTGGCGGAGCGGGACACGCTTGAACTGCACAGCCTGACCATGACCGGAGACAGTGGACTCATAATAATGACGGAGGATTCCATCAGGATCATCAGGAAGGTGAGAGAGCTGAGGGGAGGTGGGGTCAGGGCGTACTACTCCATGCAGACGGGACCGTCGGTCTTCATCAATACCTCTGAAAGGGACCAAGGTATTGTCCTAAGTGCGATGAAAAAGCTAGGGTACAGGGCCTACCTCTCTGGCGTCGGAGGGGAAGCTAGAATTCTTTGAGCGAAAGCGTCAGCGTCAGGGAATATCTGACTCGGCTGGACAGGACCAAGGAGGGGAAGGGTGATGAGGCGAAGGAAGGCCTGGCTGCGTTCATCTCCCTTTGGGAGAGAGCGATCTCGAATGGAGTGGTCGGAGAGTCAGACAGCGTCGACCTTGCGCTTGAAAAGCTGGAGAAGGCGGGCGGGCTCTACAGGGCAGCCGGAAACTAGCGGGCTGACTCGCCCCCGTCTAGGGCCACGACCTGGCCGGTGATGAAACTGGATTGGCCGCTAGCCAAGAAAAGGGCAAGGCTGGCCGCCTCGGACGGCTTCCCGAACCTGCCCATAGGGATCGCACTGAGGTAGGAGCGCTTCTGCGCTTTGTCGAGCCAGTCCACCCACGTCGTCTCTATTGAACCGAAGGCCATACAGTTGACTCGTATCTTCGGGGCGAGCATCTTAGCCAGCATCCTGGTCATGGAGACGACCGCCCCCTTGGCGGAGGCGTAGACTAGCCCCTCGGTGTCTCCCACGAGCGCAGGGATAGAAGCGATGTTGACTACGGAACCTCCGCGCTTCATCAGCCGAGCCGCTCCTTGCACACAGAGGAAGGTGCCGAAGGTATCCACTGCAAAGACACGTTCCCACATGTCCAGGGTGGTCTCATCCAACCCTATGTTCCAGAGCCTCCGGTCAGCCAGGCCTGCGGCGTTGACCAAGATGTCCAGCCCACCGAACTCCCTCCTGAGTTTGGAGAACATGGCGTCGACGCTGCGCTTGTCGGACACGTCGGCGTGGACAACAAGAGCATTCCCCCCTGCATGTTCTATGGAATCGAGGACCGCATCCCTATGGGACCGACCCCCTCGGTGGTTGACCGCTACTGTCGCGCCTTCTCTGGCGAAGAGCCGGGCTATCTCGGCGCCTATCCCCTGCGAAGAACCGGTGACGAGAGCCCTTTTCCCCTTGAGCATCATGGGACTCGATGGCGCGCTATCCACGACTTAAGGGTTAGAAGTCATGGGCGTGGCGCCCTGTCTCTGGCTGTCTGGCCGGCTGAGGAATACTGTTTCAGGAACCTGATGTTGAAGAGCGAAGCCTTCGCAGAATTCCGCACCATTTCGTCAGGGTCGGACTCGGCCTTCATGAGGACGGCCTCGGAGTCAGGGCTCCCGACTGAACCAAGGGCCGCGGCTGATTCGTGCCTCACTATGGGATCCCTGTCGTTGATGACCGCCTCGGCCAGCGCCCCGTTCCCCTCCGAGAATCCGATCTGGCCCAAAGAGAATGCCGCTTCGTGCCTTACAAGCGGGTCGGGGTCGTGTAGGAGGACGTCCGCCAGAGCAGGGACAGCCTTCTCCCCTCCAATCTCGGCGAGTATGCAGACCGCGTGGACTCGCAGGACCAGGCTAGGCTCGCTTCTGAGGACCTCGATGAAATATGATTCATCCTTGCGCTCCCACGCCTCTTCCATCCCCTTCATCACGTCCATCGCGTGGCTTTCGTCGTCTATGACCATGCTCGTATACATGACAGGCCAGGCTTCGGGTTTGGAGCTATAAACCGAACGGAAGGGGCAGATGATTTGCATCACGGTACCAAGACAATCTTCCCCCGGACCTCGCGAGACTCGATGAGCTCGTGCGCCCTCCTGGCGGACTCCAGGGGAATCACTTCGTGTATTTTCGGCATTAGCTTCCCTTCCCTAGTGAGACGCAGGACCTCTTTAATGTCGGCCACGAACTGGCCGTAGACCCCCATTATCTTGAGCTCGTCTGTGTAGATGTGGCGCACTTCCACTTCGAACTTCGCCCCGGAGGTGAGCCCCAAAGTGAGCATCCTCCCGCCCCTGGCCAGGGAGGCTAAGCTCACACCCCAAGTGTCGCCGCCGACGTGGTCGAAGACAACGGACGCGCCTATCCCGTCGGTGAAGGAGCGCGTCTCCTCGACGACGTTCTGGGACCTGTGGTTTATGACTAGGTCGGCGCCCAAAGACCTCACGAAGTCCGCCTTTTCGTCGTTCCCGACCACGGCTATGACCTTGGCTCCGACTAACTTCGCGATTTGGACGGCCGCGTGGCCAAGTCCACCTGCGGCGCCCCAGACCAGAACTGTGTCATCCTTGCCGGCCCTCGCCAACGAACTAAGCCCCCTCCACGCGGTCCCAAAGTCTACTGGGATGGCGGCAGCGGCTTCGGGGTCGATTCCGTCGGCTGGGATCAGGTTCGCCTCCGGGACCACCACTTGCTCAGCGTAGCCTCCCTCGGTGGCTATTCCTACGAACCCCCTCGCTACGCAGAGGTTCCGGTCCCCCCTCCTACAATAAGCGCACGTGCCGTCGGAAATCACCGGGTAGACGACGGCTTTCAGTCCAGGCGCCACCTTCGTCCCCGGACCGCAGGAAACCACCTCGCCAGCGATGTCTGTTCCAGGCGCGTGTGGGAGTCGCGTCTGATATCTGCCGCTCCTCGCCCAGACGTCGAGCCGGTTCACCGAGCATCCCGCGACCTTCAGCAGGACTTCCCCCCGGTCGAGCTTAGGGGTTTCAACGCTCTCGTAGGTGAGGACATCGGGACCGCCTGGCGAGTGATAGCGGGCGGCTTTCATCATAGGTGACGCATGGAGGCCAGGATTTAGGCTATGCGCTCTGGGTTACCCTGGCTTTTGGCCTAGATACCATGGTCCACAATAGCACGATGACCATGTTCAACGCCAGCGCGGTGGCGCCTACGTAGAAGGCACCGAACGGCGGTGTGCTGAAGAACGAAGTCGACCAGGTACCGAATTTGTTGGCATCGGCCATCAGGTAGATGCCAGCCGCTTCACCAGCTACAAGACCCACGATTAGGCCGTTCTTGTTCAGCCTGCTGGTAATCAGCCCCCCGAACATCGCTGGAAGTGTCTGCACGATCAGGATGGTCCCGAACAGCTGGAGTTGCACCGCGTAGGTGGAGTTGACGACGAAGACGAACGCCAATGCGATGAACTTGAAGGCGACAGAGGCCCATTTTGCTATCTGCGTCTCAGCCTCTGCTGACAAGTTCGGCCTGAACTCCTTAACGATGTTCCTAGTGAGCAGGTTCGCCTGCGATATGGCCATTATAGCGGCAGGGACCAGCCCCCCGATGAATATCCCCAGGAACGCGATGCCAGCCGCCCACGCCGGTAGCACACTCTGAATCAAAGAGGGGACTACAAGCAGACCGCTCCCACCGTGAGACTTCACGAAGTCCAGGGCCGGTGAGTTGCCGTAGATTAGCACGCCGTACATCGCCAGCAGTCCCAGTCCGATGCCATAGATTGGTAGCAGTGCCGTGCTCTTCCTCACTTTCTCTGCGTCCTGCCCGCTGAGGACCCCGTTGATGGCGTGCGGGTACAGGTAGAGCCCCAGGGCGCTCACGATGAATATGCTCCAGTATGCGTTCTCGAGTGTAGGAGCCAGGGTCGAGTATACCGGCTTGGCAGTGAAGCCTGACGAGAAACCTCCTGCCACGGCGACCACAATTATCACGGCTATTATGCCACCAAAGATGATTATGTCCTTCATCACTGCCGTCAGTGTTGCTCCCCTCAGCCCGCTTGTGTAAGTGAACGCCGCCAGGACTATGAAGGCGATTATGAGGGAGAC
Organism: archaeon; assembly: GCA_021786575.1. Lineage (GTDB taxonomy): Archaea > Thermoproteota > Nitrososphaeria > Nitrososphaerales > Gagatemarchaeaceae > UBA183. The sequence continues at coordinate 248,153 of JAJYMY010000002.1, read as the reverse complement.
TTCGGACACAGTTGCTACGTCAGACACCCCCGCCAGCATGGTGGACAAGACAGCCTGCATCCCCACTATCTGGAGGGCGATGTACGGTAGCTCCGCGGTTATCCCCACTATGGCTATCAGCATCGCCAATGTGGTGCTGTTGAACGTCCCCTTCGCGAAGTCAGCGCCGGTGACGTACCCCTTCTCGTGAGCTATGCGCCACAGCCTGGGCATGAACAGTATGGCTAAGCCGAAAGTGAGCGCCACATACGGAACAGCGAAGTTGTAAATCGCCCCCTTGGCGTAGACACCAGATGGGATCGCGATGAAAGTATAGGCTGTGTAAAGGTCGGCGCCGACCAAGAACCATACCAGGTAGGTCCCAAGCCGTTTTCCGCCCAGGGCCCATTCAGTGAGATTGTTGAGGTCACCCTTCCTCCAACGTGATCCGAAGAACCCGAGCGCGACGAACACCACGAAAAGCGCAAGGAATGCGATTACCCCATCTATTGCCATCATGCTAGCTCTTCCTCCCCAGAAGGAGCGCCGCAATGAAGAAGAAGACTGCGCTCAGACCGAGCCACACGGTCTGGTACCACCAGAAGAAGGGGACGCCCGCCCACGCGGGGTTCACCACGTTGTACGTAGGAATGGCGAAGTAGACGATGAAAGGGATTGCGATGAGGACACCAGCGACCGCGTCTTTAGACTTCACGCGCGTCAGAGATTTTCTAGGATTAGAATATAAGACCTATAGTAAATGCGCGAATTTTGGGGCCAATTCGGCATTTGACGAAACTTGTGGCTACGTGCGCCTTAGTGCGAGAGGGGTTTGCCGGGGGACCCAATGAGCCACATCGCGACGACCTGACGCGCCTAGACGGGGGGAAGCCTTTCCTCCTTGCCGTCTAACATGTCCCTGTAGTAGATCCCGGTCGTCCTTCTAGTGAAGTAATAATCGTAGAGGGATGTGTGTTTCGACTCGGTCCCCATCAGGTACTCATGGAGCCTCTGAGCTGCCTCCCTCCCCTTCCCCATCGCCTTGACTACTAGGCTCTCTCCCGTAACCACGTCCCCCGCGGCGAAAACGCCCGGGATAGACGTCATGGAACGGTCGTCGGTGATAATCCCCCCCTTTGGTCCCGACTTGATTCCAGCCATCCTCTGCAGGTAGCTGTTGGGGCCGCGTCCTATGGCAACGATTACCGAGTCGCACTCGATGTCCACCGACTCTCCCGTCAGGACCGGGGAACGTCTCCCCGAGGAGTCGACATCCCCCAGTTTCATCACGGTCATAGAGACCTTCGTCAGCTTTCCTCCCGTCCCCACATATGCCTTCGGCGCCATCAGGAACATCATACGGACTCCCTCCTCCTTCCCCTCCTCAGCCAATATCTTGTCCACGGGCATCTCCGCTTCCGTCCTCCTGTATACCATGGTCACCTCTCCACCGGAGAGCCTCAACGCGGTCCTTGCGCAGTCCAGAGCGGTGTTCCCTCCACCAATCACTAGGATTTTCTTGCCGAGTTGGCATGTGGGATTCGCGATGTACCTGCGCACCCCTCCGACGAAGACGTCTTCCAAGAACCCGTATCCGTCGTACACCCCCAACAGGTCAGAACCTGGCGTCTCGGACTTCGAGACATCCTTGGCCCCCGTCGCTATGAGGACAGCGTCATACTCAGACCTGAGGTCGTCCAAGCTGATGTCAGCCCCCACCTTCAACCCGATCTTCGCTTGGACCCCCATGGCCAGAATCCTCTCCGCTTCGTACTTCAGGACGTCTTTGGGGAGGTGGTAGTCAGGAATTCCGTACCTTGCCGTCCCGCCTAGGATGGGGAGCTCGTCATAGATCGTGACTTCATGGCCGTAACGTAGGAGGAGCTCGGCAGCGGCGAGTCCCGCTGGTCCCCCTCCGACGACAGCGACCCTTTTGCCAGTCGGCTCCCTCTTCATCGGATCCGGCTGCCTTGCTACGGTTCTCTCCCAGTCTGCCACGAAGCGCTGAATCATCCCCGAGGCAACAGGCTCGCCCCTCGTGCCTATGACACAGGCCGCCTCGCAGAGGCTGTCAAGTTGAGGGCAGCACCGGGCCGTGGTCCCAAGTAGCGGGTTGGTCTCGCGTATCCTGTGGTAGGCGGTCGCCAGGTCCCCCCTGGAGACGGCTTCGCACATCCCCCTGATGTCCGTCTGAAGCGGGCATGCGTCGATGCACACAGGGTTCCCGCAGGTGACGCACCTGCTGGCCTCTTCCATCGCCTGCTCCATCGTGTAAGGGAGCTGGACCTCTTCGAAGGTCCCTTTCCGCGCCTCCGCGTCCAACTTGGGGAACGGGAATTTTGCAATCCTCTCTGTCTTGAGCGACAGCCCAATCACGATTTCAGGCGCGCGGGCTTTGACTAATAAGAAGACAAGACGATTCTCATATTTGAAATATGTGCGTGCTTGCTGTCGGGCCGATGAAGGTCAACCAGCTGGCTGCGACCAAAATCTAGCCTAGATCTTCGACCTGCGGTTCGCTCCATCCCTATAGACTCGCAGGATACGCTTAACCAAATGCCCTAGCCGATAGGGCCGAATGGTGAATGGTTCGTGTGAAGTCAGTTCAAGCCGAAATGATTCGGAGAAGCCAGTTTCGACAAGGGTTTGGTTCTTCGGTCAGGTCACAGAGGGGGCCGAGAGCCATCATCCAGAAGGAGCTTGAACCATCCGGATTTTACGAGCCCGTCGTAGCGCCAACATTAGGAAAGAGTTACCGGGACGGAAGTGGGAGAAGAAAGGAGCGATGAGTTCCGAGGGGTAGACAGGCGAGGCAATTCGCGTCTAGACCTAGCCTTGGACACGGTTGAGATGGGTCGCCGCTGAGCGAAGAGAGGAGCCGAAGGATCGCAACGGACAATCCCAGCCCGCCATCATGGAACGGTTCGATTCAGCGTGAGAAGTCGAGTCCTGGAGTGCAATCCGATAGTTGGTTTGTAGGGTCGTTCCGCGGGTTCAGGCCCTCTCTCAAGACGTAGCTCAGTGCGTGCCTCTGGGTGATTCGAATGGCCTCCCACCCCGGATGCGCATCTTAGTCTCAGGAGCGCGGTAGAGGCTGTTCGAGCACATGAGACCCAAACTGGCGTGGAATCTACTATTCACTCACGCCGAGGTGGCGGGCCTGGTGGGATTCGAATTCGTGGACGCTTAGAGCGTCTCCCACGGCATGCTGGTGACTCCCATGAGCTAGCTAAGAGCCAGCCGCTCTAACCTGGCTGAGCCACAGGCCCACCGGGCGCCTGCCAATCCGTGAGCAATTAAAAGCATTCTCAGGGTCGACCAACACTGAAACGCGTTGAACATGGCTTATCCTGGAGGTAAGATTGAGACCACCGAGCGGAGAGCTCGTCTGGGGCTTGACTTCAGTTGATATAGCCCCGCAAAGCAGAACACCAGTCATGGGCCGTCTCAGCTTCGTCGGACTAGGCCTCAACTCAATGGGAGTAACCCTAGAAGGGGCGGCTGAGATGAAGTCGGCCGACACCGTGTATTTGGAGTATTACACAACCCCACATGAGCCGCGGCTGATTAAGGAACTCGAGCGGGCCACGGGGAGGCCCCTGTCCGTGGTGGACCGAGGCTTCGTAGAAGACGGCAACGCGATTCTCACCGAGGCCGAGGGCAAGAGAGTGGTTCTGGCTGTCCTCGGGGACCCCATGATCGCTACCACCCACAACGAGCTGAGGGCGAGGGCGATCAGGAGGGGGATAGAGACGCGCATAGTACACTCGGCTACCATCTCATCCGCGGCTGCCAGTGCGTCGGGACTCCACTCCTACAAATTCTCAAGGACGGTCACTGTGACCAGAGAGTCAGTGAGGAAGCTGACGCAGGCGTACCACATCCTCCACTCCAACCTGCTTGAAGGTGCCCACACCCTGATCCTCCTCGAGTACGACGTCCAGAGCGGAGAGGGGGTTGCTCCTGGGGACGCGATAGCGGGCCTCCTGCTTGCAGAGGGGAACTTCAAGCGCGGTGCGGTGAACGAGGACACGTTCGCCATGGTCCTCTCGAGGCTGGGCCGTGAGGGCTGCGACACCACTGCTGGGAGCCTTCGCGAGCTTTCAAAGAAGGCGTACGGTGAGCCACCCCATAGCGTCATAGTCCCTGGGAAGCTGCACTTCTCCGAGGTCGAGGCAGTCGCGGCCATATTCCGCCTGGCGGACCATGAAGTAAGAAGTAACTCGGACGGCGTGCTCAGGACGGCGCAGACACTTGTTCCCAGATACGCGGCGAAGACGAGGAAGGCGCTCGAGAGCCTGAAGCCGAGGCTCGCGGCGCAGTACGAGCCTGTGGTGGAGAACGCCGAGCTGTACATGAAGGACGCGGAGACCTTCCTGGCGAACGGGGAGGACGAGATGGCGATGCTCAGCATCGGGTACGCCGAAGGGCTTTTGGACTCCCTTTCGTTCGCCGGTGTTGCAAAGATAGACTGGTGACTGATGAACAGAACCAAGGTCCTCGCTGCGGTATATTCGATGGGAATCAGCGGGAGGAAGGTCGGGGCCGACGAGCTCGCCGAAAGGCTCGGTCTCAGCCCGGAGGAGGCGGGAGAGGAACTCGAGAAGCTGGAGGCGCGGGGGATGGTGAAGTTTGGCCCTAGGGGGGCAGAGTTGACCCCCCGCGGGAGGAAGTCTATCAAGGTCGTATTCATCGGAGGCGGCTTCGAAGTGATTCACTATGGCCACCTCTACACCATAGAGAAGGCGCGGCGGCTTGGGGATGTGCTCGTGGTCTCAGTCGCCCGGGACAGCACCATCAGGAAGAGAAAAAACCGGGAACCGCTGATTGGGGAGAGGGACCGCGCGAAGCTCCTCTTAGCGCTGAGGCACGTGGATGCGGCTATCCTTGGGGTCGAAGGGGACATCTATGTCACCCTCGAGAAGGTGAGCCCGGATGTGGTTGCACTGGGCTACGACCAGTACCACATGGAAGACGAAATCAGGATGGAGGCTGCCAGGAGAGGGATGAAGCTGAAGGTGGTGCGCTTAGACTCTCCTTATCCAGACATCAAGACGAGCAGGCTGCTGACGGACTTCTAGCCTGAGCCGCCGAGCTTCTTCTCCAGCCTCGCCATGGACCGGCTGACCGCACCTCGTCCTATCTCTTCGGCGAGCAAGCCCCTTGTGTCCTCGACGAGCATCCGCGCGACGTCGATCTTTCTCCGCGCCCCGTTCGCTACGTGGTCGTAGACGGCGAGGGGAGAGCAGGCGGCATATAGGTCCTCCATCACCCCGAAGTACTTCTTGGCGCTACTGAGGTCTCTCTGAAGTATGGCGTCGAGCACCATCCTCTTGAGCTCCCCGACCGCATCGAGGAGGCCGAGGAGGTAAGCCTCAGGGGAGGAACCGAGGTCCTCCATGGAGGGGAGCGGCTCACCTCTCGCAAGCGATACGACGACCGAGGCCTCCACTACCTCGGTCTCCGGAGATGTGAGGTATCTCGAAACGGAGCTGTCCGAGCTTTGCTTCAGCCCGTGCAAGAGGGATTTTGCTTTGGAGAGCTCCTTCTCGCCGTCCTTCAACTTTCCCAGGTGGACGGCTATGATCGCCCTCGAAGACGCAGAGATGACGTCTCTGCTCCCTTTTATAATCTGGTCGCGACGCTCGAGTTGCTCCGAGAACCGGGCCTCCATCGCCTTAAGGGACCGCTTGACCTCCTCCAATCTGGGTGAAGGGTGGAAACATTCGTGTCTTAAATCTGCAACAGTGCCAGCTCATTCCTATGGTGCACTGTTTCGTCAAACCCCCCCACCTGCGCATCGCGGACTTCGTCGCCCTTTATCCATCACCTCCAGTGTGCCTTGGCTTGTTTTACCATGCGCTACGGCCCGGAGGATCGGCCCGCGAATCAAGGCCTCCCTCGCCCCGGAGGCGGCTTTTGCTTTCGACAATGCCCCTGAAAGGGTCAGCCAGCGGGTTCCAATCAATTTGGGAGGGAGGGCGCGAGAGTTGGAAGGCGGGACGCGCCAATGGCCGGAGGCGGTCCAGACAGCGCTCCTTCGTCATCCCCATCCAGCCCGATTTCTCCAAATACCAGTCAACTCCAGCCGATGGTTCGAAAGCAGTCCAAATGCAACCCTCGGAGCTGAATCCGATTGAATAGCAACTATGTGAAGGGCAGGTCCCGCGAGTATCGGGCTATGTCTGCGCTGAAGAAAGAAGGCTGGATGGTCTCTAGGAGCGCCGCTTCGCATGGAGCTGTCGACGTCTTCGCCGCTAAGGACGGTAGGGTCCTGCTGGTGCAGGTCAAGAGCGGAAGGGCAAGGGCCACCAAGGAGGAGCTCGAGGAGCTGGCTGAATGGGGGAAAAGCGCGAACGGGGACGCCGAAGTGTGGCACTATAAGGGGCGAGGGGAACTGGTCAGGAGGAGGGTCTATGCGGCCAGGAGGGGCGGATCCTGAAACCGAAATGCTTCTTCTGCGACACGGAACTCGAAGTGGTCCTCCACACATTCAAGGTGGGGCCGAAGGAGGAGCCAGTCTGTGAAGAGTGCTACGTGAAGACTGTCAACAGGCTGAAGGCGAAGGCAGAGGATGAAGCGCATAAGGGCTCAGGCTGAAGCACAGACGCGCTTCAGCTCGTGAATCGTCTCAGAGCACTCTCTCAGGCGCTCTTCGTCGTCGCTCCTCCGGTAGCAGTCAAGGGCCCTTTCGTAGTCGCTCAGTGCGCTTATGGCCCTTATCGCGGACGCAACGCCTGGTTCAGAGAGGATCAGCCGACCAGCGGCCTCATACCAGCCGGCTGCGTCCTTGTACTGCTCGAGCTGAAGGAAGCAGGAGGCGATAGATTCGCATGCCTCGATTTTGTGCTGGTCGGTGTGGAACTTCTCGAACTGCTCCCTGAGCAGGTAAACAGCGGCGTTTCCGCTCCGCATCTTACCGAAGCCGAAAACGTCGGAGAACTCTCGCAACACGGGGCGTTCGCCGTTCATCCCCTAAGTGCAGGGTGCTCTAGTTTTGTTGAGCCTGGAATCAAAAGACGCCCCTCCGCTCAGTCGCCTTGCATGACGGCCTGGGCTGCTTCGCGGAGCTTCCGTCTCGCGAGCGCTTCCTTGAACCGCCTCTTCTCCACCGGAGATGTCGGGACTATCGGAGGGATGGGGACAGGCTTCCCCTTCTCGTCCAGCGCGACATAAGTCAGGTAGCATGACCCTGTGTGCGACCCCTTGCGGGTAGATGGGTCCACGGCCTCTATCCTGACCCCAATCTCCATAGACGTGGTGCCTACGAAGTTAACGGCAGCCTTGAGTATCAGGAGATCACCTACGTAGACCGGGGCGTAGAAGTTCATCCGGTCGATAGAGGCTGTGACAACGTTCTTCCCAGCGTGGCGCCAGGCGACGATGGCAGCTATCTCGTCCATGTACTTCATTATGGCCCCGCCGAAGACGTTCCCGAGCACGTTGGCGTCGGTCGGCATCATGAGCCTGGCTGTTGTCATCTCCGACTCCGCCGGGCTCCTCCCCTTCAGCTTGGCCAAGAAGGGTTAGAGTCTTCGCCCGACGTTGATAAACATAGAGTAGCGGCTAACTTCGCGGCGGATGATGACCGTTGCACTGGGGCCCCCGCCGGGCGAAGACGCTCAGCCATCTCGCCGCTGAGAGGCGTGACTTGAGGTGTCGCGGCCGGCCAGGGACGTCTGCAGCCTGAAGAGACTACTGCGCGTGACACGGGTGCTCACCCGAACCATTTCTCAAGGGTCTCCGTCTCAGCTGAGGCTGGCTTGGACTGCATCCGGGCTATGGCGGCCTCGACCCTGTCCCGCGAGAAAGAATGCTCCCTTACTAGGAAAGAGACCAGCCTATTCTTGTCCAAGGGACCCCACTCGGGACGCACGCCCTTGACAGCGGGGGCGTCGAGGTAGAGCGCCCTGATCTCAGTGAAGTTGACGCCCTGGAGGGGGGCCTCGAGCTCCTTGATCTCTTCGAGCCTGCCGTACTTCTTCAGGTACTTCAGGGCGGTGGCCGGGCCAACTCCCTCAAATCCGTCAGGGTTGAAGTCAGTCCCGAGGAGGATGGCGTAGTCGACGAGTTGCTCTCTTGAGAGGCCGGTCGCCGCGAGCACCGCCGCCAAGTTGATTCTTTCGGGCACCACATTGACCACGATGCCTTTGCTGGGGAGCCGCCTCTTGCCCGATATGGTTACGTTCCTGACCAACACGGGCGCGCCGAAGACGAGTGAGTCATGATCCTGAGACGCAACGGCGTTCACCGTCCCCTCCATCGCCATTACAGAGGCCTGAGCTTCGCCTTCGGACGGGGCGTCAACCCAGGGGATTCCCATGGCATCAAGAAGCTCCTTCGCATCTGAGACCATCTCCCGCTTCAGCACGGTGGAAGCCCCGGCGTACTTCCTTGCCTGCGCCATCTCCCCTGCCTGAAGGGCCCTGAGGTACTGATCTTTCGCTTCACGGCGCTGCTCTGCACGCCGCCTGATCTCCTCCATCTTGAGTTCGGGGGGCCGCCCATCGAACACGTAGACCAGCTTCATGCCGAGCTCGATCAGGTTGACGTTCCTGTAGAAGAGTCCGGATATGTGAGATGTGACCCTCCCCTGAGCGTCCTTCAGGTGCCCTCCGTCAGCTCCTCGGATGATCGCGAGGAACTGATACAGGGTGTTGTACCCGTCGACGGCGAGCCTCCAGCCTGCTATATCTTCGAGTTGAATCTTCTCCCTCGGGATAGAGTCTCCGAAGTCTACGCCCATGGGCGTTGGAACCCCCTACCGGTGCGATTTATCGGTTCGGTCACTCTCTGATGCGAGGCAACCGCAGGTCTTCGGTCGGCTTCTCCTGGAACTCCACGCGTCGCTTGTCCTTGGAGACCCATCTTATGGTTATCAGGCCCAGGATTTCGAGCTGCATCAGTGCCTTGTCCAGCTCGTCTGGAGAACACCTGTTCCCGTTCTTGTTCATGGCCTCCAGCAGGTCGTCATCTGTCGCGCTCTTCTTCGCCTTTATCCATTCATAGGCTGTATATCTAAGAGGGAATCTCATAGGGCTCACATCATGCAGGAAAACGGCACCTTTAGGGGCACCCTCGAGGTATAAAAGGTATCAGCCGGACCGGTCCATGGGACGCAGCCGCCTACTGGGGAGGGAGCCTGCTGGACATACGGCTCACCCCAGTCACTTCGCACTGGCTGACGAGCGGGGACTTGGAAACCGCTTCTTCAATCCTGTCGACTGCGCCTTCCTCCTCTGGGACGACAACGTCAAGGAGGACCGCCGACAGGCCGAACGCTATTGGCTCTATCCTTTGCGACCTAATCTGGGCCGTCTTTGGGAGCAAGCCTGTCACAGAGTCGACGATTTTCTTGTGCTCGGTCGTGGTGTCTAACGGGAGGAGCTTTAGCCTGATGACGTAAGAACCCAACGTGTTTCCCTATGGCCCTTCGAAGCCGCAGTTCAGGCACTTGTACCGCCTTGAGAACTTCCTGCACTTTTCGGACCTCCATATCACCGCCTCGTGGCAGTTTGGACAGCTGAAGTGAACCGCCCTTTCGGCGGGTTTGATGGGCCTGTTGCACGAATTGCATAACGGGAGCGTCACCGTGCCCTGCGACATTTCCTAACGACCCCTTCCGGCCCGACAGATATACGTTGCTGAGCGAGGAATCCGTTTCATCGCTCCAACAGCAGAGACCGCACCTCAGCCGACACGCCAACGCTCGCAATCTTGAGGAGTCCGGGCATCCCCAGGGAGCCTATGAGGGCCGAGGCGTGGAAGTCGAAGTCCGTCTGGGATAGCTTCTTGACAAGGCGGGGGGATGCGAGCACAGAGAGGACGGCCTCCAAGTCGTGGTTGGACAACTTCTCGAAGACCCCCCTCAATCTCAGCATCACCCTCATCTCATTCAAGAAATCACTCTCCCACTCCTTCTGGTAGTGTTCGACCAGCGAGGGCCTGCCCTCGAGTATGCTCGATGAGACCCACTTTGCAGCGGCCACCGCCCCTGCGATGGACGTCATTATCCCCCCCGCGGTCGTCGGTTTGACCTGTCCAGCTGACTCCCCGACGTAGACGCGCCTCCCGCGGACGAAGCTCTGAGCCGGGCCCCCTACATAGATGGGCGCCGAGACTTTTCTGAGCACCGTGCTGCTCCTCCCCTCAAGGAAACTGTCGAGCGCCCTGAAGGGACTGACACCATATCCTGCAGCGCCGACCTTGGCCCTGCGCTTGCCGAATGGAATGACCCAGGCGAAGTACCCGGGGTACTTCTTGGCGTCGAGGAATACCTCGACTACGTGCTGTCTTATCCAGTCACCCTCTACCTCGTACTTGGCTGCCGGGAGTATCCCACGCCTGGGGCTCGACGCGGGTCCGGTGGCGTCCACCAGGAGCTTCGCCTGGACGTCTTCATTCCCCACGCTCACTCTGACTGCGTCCCCTAACTCCCGCACATCGCCCACCCTAGACCCAGTCATGACCTCCGCCCCCGCGGCCAACGCAGCCGCTCCCACCTGAATGTCGTAGGCGCTCCTGTCGAGCACCACCACATCTAGAGCGGCTGCGTTGACCGTGAGGCGCTTCCCCGATGGGGAGTGCAGGATGGCAGCGCTGATCTGGTCCTGTACTACCCCTCCCTCAGGAAGGTAGCCGTACTTCCTGAGCCCGCGCAGGCTCACCAGCCCATCACACTTCTCTGGCTCTCCTATCTCTGGGTGCTCCTCGGCCACGATGACGCTCAGGCCCCTCTTCGCGGCCTCAGAGGCGAACGTCAGGCCGGCAATGCTCCCTCCGGCCACAACCACGTCGCAGGTTCGGGACATCGACCAGGACTTTGCAAAGGCTTAATCGGACTCGTAATAACCGTTGACAAGCCACCTGCATGAAACAGGCCATCGTCGTCCGGTCGGACCTCGGGATGGGCAAGGGGAAGATCGCAGCCCAGGTCGCGCATGCTTCACTCTCCGCCGCCGAGGCGGCCCAGCAGAAGAAGCCAGGGTGGTACTCCGGGTGGAAGGATGAAGGGCAGGCGAAGATAGTCCTGAAGGCAGAGTCGGAAGGGGACCTGCGGGAGCTCTTTCGGAGGGCGAAGAGCGCAGGGCTCCCTGCGGCCCTGGTAGAGGACCGGGGACTAACCCAGGTCGAGCCTGGGACGGTCACCTGCATGGCCGTGGGCCCAGCCCCCGAGGGCGACGTCGATGCAATCACGGGGAAGCTCAAGCTCCTTTGATCGACGCTGCCGAGGCGGAGAAGAGAGCGGGAATCCTCTGCTACGCGACCGAAGGCCCGAGGTGCTCGGGGAGGGCCAAGAGCACTCCGGAAGACTTCCGGGTCGAAGAGGTGATCGACACCTCAGGGATGACAGACGGCTGGTCGGCCGGGCGGTACCCGCTCTACAGGGTGGAGAAGGCGTCCGTCGATACCATGCACATGGCGAGTGAGCTCGGAGCCGCTCTAAGGAGCAGGGTGAGCTACGCCGGGATGAAGGACAACAAAGCGGTGGCGGTCCAGTACGCAACCCCGACTAGCCTGAGGTCGATGCGTCCGGAGAGGGTTGATGGCCAGAGGTTCACAGCGACACTGGCAGGGTACATCGATAAGCCCCTTTCACGCGCCTCAGTCCTGGCGAATAGGTTCGACATCGTGCTGAGGGGGTGCTGTCCTGAGGTGGGTTCTCGGACATCGGAGGCTTTCGGCCTGGCGGGGGCGGGGAAGGTCCCGAACTTCTTCGGGCTTCAGAGATTCGGCACGTCGGGGAGAGGGACCCATGAAATCGGGAGAGCTATTGTCAAGGGCGAGTTCGAGCGTGCGGTCGGGCTGCTGCTGGCGGGGGGAAGCATTGAGGCCAGCGAGGCGGCAACGGCAGGGAGGTATAGAGAGCTGCTGGGCCTCTTGCATCCTGGGAAGGACGTCGAGAAGAGGGTCGCGAGGTCGCTCGTCGCGCACCCCGGCGAGTGGGTCAGGGCGCTGAGGGCCGTCCCGATACGGCTCAGGCGGTTGTATGTCCAAGCGTATCAGTCGTTCATTTTCAACATGACGTTAAGCGCGGCGCTGAAGAGGGGGGACGACATCTCGAGGTATGTCGAGGGAGACAACTGGGGCGAGCGGGGTCCCGACGGGCTGGTAGTCTACGGCATCAGGGGTGTAAAAGAAGCGCCGACAGGTAACGCGGTCCCGTTGGTCCAGCTCGTGGGCTACGCATACAGAGACTACGGCTCCAGGTTCGACGGATGTGTGAAGGATGTACTCTCGTCAGAGGAGGTCAAACCTGACTCCTTCTACGTGAAGGAAATGCAGGAGGTCTCGTCCGAGGGCGGGTTCAGGCCCCCCCGACTGGCGGTTAGAGAAACGTCGTTCGAAGTGGATGGAGACGTAGCGTCTCTGAGGTTCACCCTCGCCAGGGGTCAGTACGCCACCGTCCTCCTCCGCGAGATCCTCAAACCGGTCGACCCGGGCGCCTCGGGGCTGGCATAGCCGCTAACGCTTATACATAGAGCCCAGGGTGCCCAGCCTGAACGCCATGTCTGCCGACGTCTACGACATAACGATTGTAGGCGCCGGGCCTAGCGGCTTGTTCGCGACGTTCTACGCCGGACTCAGGCAGATGAAGACGAAGGTGGTCGATGCCCTGGAGGAGCCTGGAGGCCAGGTCGCCGTACTCTACCCGGAGAAGTACATCTTCGACGTCCCGGGGTACACCAAGATACTGGCGAAAGACCTGGTCAAGTGCCTCGTCGAACAGGCGTTCCAGTATCAGGCGACGGTCGTCTTGGGGGAGAGGGTCACGTCGCTCCGCAGGAACGACGGCGTCTTCGAGCTCGGCACGGACAAGGGGACCAAGCATTATTCGAAAGCGATCCTGATCGCCGCGGGGGTTGGAGCGTTCTCACCCAACAGGCTTGAGGCGCCGGGGGCGGCGGAGTACGAAGGGAAGGGGGTGTTCTACTTCGTGAAGGACAAGAACGCGTTCAAGGACAAGAACTTGTTGATAGTCGGTGGTGGAGACTCTGCAGTGGATTGGGCCCTAAACATGAAGGATACAGCCAAGAAGATTACCTTGGTCCACCGGAGGGACGTGTTCAGGGCTCACGAGGGGAGCGTCTCCGAGCTGATGAAGTCCAACGTGGACATCAGGCTGTTCTACGAGGTCGGCGGGGTGAAGGGAGACGGGTCTAAGGTGACCCAGGCTGTAATCTTCGACAACAGGTCGAAGGCAGAAACTGTCTTGGACGTCGATGCGATACTTGTCAACATAGGGTTCAGGGCAGACCTTGGCCCGATAAAGGACTGGGGGCTGCAAATCGACGGCAGGGAGATCAGGGCGAACGGGAAGATGGAGACCAACATACCAGGGGTGTATGTCGCGGGCGACATCGCAGGTCCCCACGACGGAGTGAAGCTGAACCTGATCGCGACAGGCTACGCCCAGGCGGCACTAGCCGTCAACGTAGCCAAGGCCTACATCGACCCCAACTCCAAGATATTCCCCGGCCACAGCAGCGAGATGAAGAGGTAAGCCTAGCGTACTATCCCAAGCGCCCGCCTGTAATCGTAATCCCGTCTGATGGCAGGGTGGAGCGGGTCTATCAGTATGCATTCGTACCAGGCGTGCATCCCGTCCTCCCATACCGGGTAGGAGCCGAGGACCTTCATGTTAGGGTGCCTCTCCTGAACCCTCCTCTCAGCAACCTGCTGAGAAGACACGGCCGACTTTATCTTAAGGACACCCATGTGCTTGGGCCTTCTCCCTGAGGTCGGGCGTTGCTTCCGCATGCCGCCTCGCGAGACACGCATCCTCACAACTATGACCCCTTCCTTCGCTTTGTATCCCAGGGCCCGGGCTCTGTCAAGCCTCCAAGGGCGGTCGACCCGGACCGTCGCGGGCTGCCTCCTGAGCTCGACGGCCCTGGCCTTCATGTCCCCTCCTCTCTCATGGAAGATCTGCTGCCAGGTCCTAGAAATCTGGCGGTACATCGGCATTTGGGCGCCTCGTTCCATGTCGGCAAATAAACGTTCCCGGAGGGGAGTCAGTGCGGCGTGAAGAAAGCCCTGACCTTCTCACCGATTACTTCGATGGCGTTAATCTGAGCTTCCTCCGTCTGTCCACCTATATGGGGCGTAAGGATGGCGTTCGGCGCGGAGAGTATGGCTCCAGTGGGTGGCTCCCTCTCGAAGACGTCCAGGGCCGCCCCACCTATCCGCCCATCCCTGAGCGCCGAGGCGAGCGCGTCTTCGTCGACCACGCCGCCCCTCGAGGTGTTGACTAGCACCGACCCTTGTTTCATCTTTGCGATGCGCACCCCATCCACCATGTGAGCCGTGTCAGGGGTCATTGGAACGTGCAGCGTTATGTAGTCAGCCGAGGAGAAGAGTTCGTCCAGAGACACCACCTTAGCACCCAGTCCCCCCAGGACCTCCTGAGGAATGGTGATGACGTCGTAAGCGAGTATGGTCATCCCCAAAGTCTTCCCGAGCTCAGCTATGCGCCTCCCTATCCTTCCGAACCCGACCACACCGAGAGATTTCCCCTTCAGTTCCCTCCCGATCAGCGCATTCTTCTCCCACTTGCCGGACCTGGTGCCGACGTCCGCCTGGACCAGTTTCCTGCTGAGTGCGAGCATGACCATGATCACCTGCTCGGCGACGGCCTCCACCAAGGACTCCGGACTGTTCACCACGGCGACGCCCTTTTCCTTGGCGTATCCCACGTCGATGTTGTCCAGGCCTGTCCCGGGGCGGGCGACGAGCTTGAGGTGTTTCGCCTTTTCGAGGACCTCCCGGTCAACCTTGGTCCTGCTCCTGACGATGAGTACCTCGTAGTCTGCGACGACGGAGAGTAGGTCCTCCTTGCTCAGGGTGGGCTTGTAGTCCACCTCGAAGGTGGACCCTAGAGAGAGCCGTTCGATTTCAACGTGGTCACAGACTAGCACCCTGACCATGACATCAGCCCCAGCCTAGCGGTCTCTGAGACGAGTGATATATCGCTTGAACCTAAGCCACCATAGGCAAGAGACCTCAGGTTTGCTGAAGCGGCGGCCGATATGGCGAGCCCGGCCGAGGGCGAGTCGATTGGCTCGACCACCTCCGTCCCCACCACCCTCCCGGTCTTTCTCTCGTATACCAAGGTGCACGCTGAGCGGGCGTCCCATCGCCTTCCCACCTCCCGTACATCCATGCCTACCGCGCGGCAGGCAGACGCCCCGGGACCTGCATTGGACCATCTTAGCCCTAAGACACAGGAAGACCAAGAGCGGGTCGGACCAATCCTGATGCTCGCGCCAGCCGCGTTGGCTCCCGCCACCCTCCCCGACATGCCGGGTTCAGTCCCTAAAGTGGACCCGGAAGGGAGGCTCCCCTCCAACTCCGCACACCCCCCCGCCGCGAAGACACCCGGCATGCTGGTCCTCAGGAGAGTGTCCACCAGGGTGCCGCCGCTCCGGCCTGAGCGTGCGGCGATCGGGAGGGCCCTCGGGACTCGGCGGGGGATGAAGGCGAAGGCGTCACATGGGACGACCTCCCCACCCGCGAGGACGGCCTCTACGCGGGCGATGCCGGTCACCCTTTCGGCCCTGCCCGGAGCCACATTAATCCCTCTCTCGAAGGCGGCGCATGAGATGACCTCAAGGACAGGCGGGCTTGGTTCGCCTGGCTGCCAGCACGACACAAGCAAAGAGGCCCTAGTCCCCCGGGCTGCAATCCGCTCTGCGACCTGCAGCCCTCTGGCGCCCTCGCCGCAAACTAGCACCCTGTCGGCGGAGCAGGCGGCGGCCCCGAGCTCCTCATACGACCCGGCAGAGTCGAGCACAAAGGAGCCCGGCCGCCGGACGCCCTGGACATCTGAAGGTTCAAAGCGGGAGCCTGTCGCGAGGACGATCGAGTCGGCGCGGAGGGGCGCCCGACCTGCGGTGACCGCCTCTCCACCCCGCACAGCGACCACCTCGGTTTCGAAGATGGAATCAAACTGCATTCGAGGTTGGAGTGTGATGGGAGATGTGGAGCCTCGGGCCCCCGGTGGAGCCAAGAGGTCCGGCCACGCCCTCCATGGAGGGTCAGGGACGGGGAGGCGGTCTACGACTGTCACGCCCATTCCTCGCGTTGAGCACTCATGGGCGGCCGCCGTCCCGGAGGAGCCACCCCCCACGACCAGGACCCTGGCCACAAGGACGGACCCGGCCCTTAGACGTTATAACGGTCGGAACTCGCGGCGGGGGGCATGCTAGTGGGAGTCGTCGGCAAACCTAATGTTGGAAAGTCGACCTTTTTCGCGGCAGCCACCCTGAAAGACGTCCAGATAGCAGACTACCCCTTCACCACCGTCAAGCCCAACGTGGGCGTTGCGCACCTGGTCACCCAATGCGTGTGCCATGAGATGGGGGTGGTCGACAGTCCGAGGAACTCGAGCTGCGTGCACGGGAGCAGGCTGGTCCCTGTGAAGGTGGTCGACGTCGCCGGCCTAGTGGAGGGCGCGTCCAAGGGGAAGGGGCTCGGGAACCAGTTCCTCGACGACCTGAGGCAGGCTGACGCGCTGATCCATGTAGTCGACGCCTCCGGCTCGACAGATCTCGAGGGAAGGAAGATCCCCCCCGGGACGCACGACCCCGTCGAGGACATCGGGATGGTCGAACACGAATTCGACCTCTGGATGTTCGATATACTGAAGAGGGACTGGGAGAAGGCTGCCAGGTCCCTTGAGCAGACCGGGGGGAAGGTGGTCGACCACCTGGCCGAAAGGCTCTCAGGGCTGTCGGTCACGCTTACGGATGTCGAGGACGCCGTCCTCAGGCTCCATCTTCGCACAGAGAAACCTAGTACGTGGTCAGACGACCAGATCATGCAACTCGTCGTAGAGATCAGGAAGTTGACGAAGCCGTCCCTGGTCGCTGCCAACAAGGCTGACCTACCAACTTCTCCCAGGAACATCGAGAAGCTGAGGGAGACTGGGAGGGTGGTCGTCCCGTGCGCCTCGGAAGCGGAGCTCCTCCTCCGCAGGGCAGCCGAACGGAACCTCGTCACCTACACCCCGGGGGACAGAACATTCGCAATATCGGACCCGGGAAGGCTCACTGGGGCTCAGGCGGCCGCCCTCAGGATGGTGGAAGAGAGGGTAATGAGAGTCTACGGGGGGACGGGGGTCCAGGAGGCTGTCAACAAGGCGTTCTTCGGGCTGCTGAACGCCATCGTGGTGTTCCCCGTGGAGGACGAGACCAAGCTGACCGACAAGGCCGGAAGGGTGCTTCCGGACGCCTTCGTGATGAGAGGAGGGTCCACGGCCATAGACCTGGCCAGAACCGTGCACAGCGACCTCGCCGAGGGGTTCCTCTATGCGGTGGACGCCAGGACAGGGAAGAGACTGTCAGCTGACTACGTCCTGAAGAACAGGGACGTGCTTAAGATTGTCTCAAGCGGCAAGCGGGGCTAATGGCTCAGCTCTCCGGGGTTCGGGCTTGGAGATCAGCTTGCTCTTCCGCACACCAACGTGTCTCAGGTGGGTCACCTTCTTTGCCTCGTTGTAGACGTCAGAGGCGACCTTCTGAAGGACCAACTCCTGGACGAAGCCTTCGTAGCTCATGCTCGCGGCCTTCTCGCCTATCACCCTATCCATGACTAGCCTGAGGTCGTGCTTCTTCGAGCTGTTCATCTTCCCCTGTGAGAGGGCAGTGCAGTAGACCCTGACCAGATAGCCGTCCTTGGTGGTGTAGTCCCTGATCAAATCAGACATTGAAGAGCCTCTGCGTATCAGGCTCCTGAGGAACTCCCTTGAGTACTCATGGCCCTTGAACACCGTGAAGGCGGTCTGCCCCTCCACCCTGTCAATCTGGAAGAAGAGCTTGAAGGCGTAGTGCTGGGGATCCTGCTTCAATATGTCATAGAGAGTGGTCTCTATGACCCTGCCGGCCGGCTTCTCCACGTCGGTGAGCGGGACCCGAGCTATGGGGGCGTTCCCGAAGGATGGAGAGGCGGTCACCGTGACCCAGGATTTCAACTTCCATTTGTCCCGGACCTTCACCGCTTTCTTTGGCAAACAGAGGCGCCCCTTTCGTATCTCGCTTATAATCTCAGCGTCTCTGAAGGCGATCTATCCCCCCCATGTAGGGGGCAAGCGTCTCTGGTATCTTCACGGTGCCGTCCTTCTGCTGGAAGTTCTCGACTATAGCCACCAGAGTCCTCGTGACCACGGCGCTCGAGTTCAGGGTGTGGACCAGGGCAGTAGGGTCGCTCTGTTTACCCCGGTAGCGGATTCCAAGCCGCCTGGACTGGAAGTCGGTGATGTTACTGGCAGAGGCCATCTCCCTGTATTTTCCCTGGCCCGGGAGCCAGGCTTCGAGGTCGTAGGTCTTCGCAGACATGAACCCCGTGTCGCCGCTGCAGAGCGCGACCACGCGATGCGGGATCCCGAGGCGCCTGTAGATCTCCTCCGCGTTCGCTATCAGCTCTTCGTGAATCCTCCAGCTCTCCTGAGGTTTTGAGAAGACCACCTGCTCGACCTTGTAGAACTGGTGGACCCTGAATATGCCTTTCGTGTCCTTCCCATGGGCGCCTGCTTCGACCCTGAAGCAGGGGCTGAATCCTGAGTATTTGAGTGGAAGCTCAGACGCGTCGAGGATCTCGTCGCTGTGCATAGACACCAATGGGTGCTCGGACGTGGCTATCATGTGCAGGTCTTCCCCCTCAATCTTGTAGATCACTGGGCCGAAGTCCTCGAGATTGACCACCCCTTCGTATGAAGCGCGGTTCATCATTAACGGAGGTTCGACCGCCGTGAACCCCCTGCCGCGGAGGAAGTCCAGGGCATACTGCATGAGGGACTGTTCGAGTTTGACAGCGTCCCCCTTCAGAAAGAAGAATCGGGCCCCGGCGACTTTGGCCCCCCTTTCCATGTCGACCATGCCGAGGCCGGACAAGATGTCGATATGGTCCCTGGGCCTGAACCCGAGGTCAGGCTGGTCACCCCAGGTCCGCACGGTGACGCTCTGGGTCTCGTCCGTCCCAAAGGGGACGGTGGAGTGGAGGATATTCGGGAGGCTCATGAGTATCTTGGTCACTCTGGCGCTTCGTTCGTCGGCCTTTGCATCGAGGTCTTTGATGGCCTGCGGGATACCTTTGACTTCAGCGAGCTTGTCGTCAATCGCGGCCCCCTTCTTCTTGAGGGCCGCCACTTCCCCTGTCAGCTCGTTCTGCCTGTGCCTGAGCCTGTCCACCTCTGTCTTTAGCCTCCTCCATTCGGCATCGGCCTCGGCCGCCTCCCTGACGAGGGGTATCACGCCTTCCGCCCCTCTGCGCCTCAGGCTGTCGACGATGGCGTCAGGAGAGTCCCTCACTAACTTGATGTCAATCATCTGGCGGTTTCTGCTCCGACCGGAGGACCTCGCTGGCGCGATAAAAGCCATACCTCGTCGAACAGCCTCATGTCCTTCAGGATTGCCAGAGCGGTCGAGATTGAACTGGAGGCGGAGTCGGACTCGATGATGATGCTCAGAGTCCTCCCCCTCGAGGCCGAGGTGAGCCTCATCCCCCTGGGGGCGCCCTCGTTGTCAGGGGCGAGAACAGACGCCAGGCTCTCCAAGGTATGCCCGTCCGTGCAGCCGGCCAACATCTCTACCCTTGCCTTCAACTGATCACGCTCGCCAGGACGGCCCTCGAGAATGAGTCGGCCCTGGATGAAGGTATTTTGGCCCCCGCGGCCATTTCGTGTCCTCCCCCTACCCCGCCCACGGCCTCCGCGGCCTCCTTCATTATGCTGCCCAGATTCACCGGCCCAGCGAACGCGTCCCCCACCCTCGAGGAGATCTTGATGTCCGAGTCTCCGGCTGTCGTCCGTCCCACTACCACCTTGTCCTTGTACTCTGGTGCGGAAGTGAGTATCGAAATCACCGGCCCCAGCAGCTTCTCGTCTACAAGCCCCTCCCCGTTCACGAAGACGAGGCTTCCGTGTCGTTCCACCCTGGACGCCTCGGAGGTGAGCCCGGTTAGGGCCCTGTTAATCCCGCCCCTGTACTCGGAGAGGATCTTCATGGCGTCCTTCAGGGCTTGGGACCTGTCCCCTAGGCAGATGGAAATCCCTGTCCCTGAGGCGCCCATCCGGCCGCACGAGTTGAGCAGTGTGCCGAACTCCCTCGCGTCCCTCAACGGCGTGAAGGCGTCCTCGAACCGCAGGGTGTACACTTCTCCGAATATCTCGGACAACGCTTCGCTTGCCCCTTCCTGCGAGCCCACGACCCCAGCGAGGGTCTCGACGAGCCTCTTCTTCTCGTCCTGGGAGAGTGAAGATATAGTGCGCCAGGTCCCGCCGTCCTTCAGAGAGAGCCCCGACTGGTGCAGCACAGCGAGGACAACGTCTCTCGCTCCTGTCAGCCCTTTCAGAAACGGCGTGGAGGTGAGCGCTATGGCCTCGTGGATCGGCCTGGTCTCGCGCCCCGTGAACAAGAGGTCAGTGGCCGTGGATATCAGGCCGCGCCCCTGAGCGTCACCGAGGGCCGCCCTGTTGAGGCCGGTGAGCGACCTCCCTGGGCCTGAGTCCTGGCGGTCTGCGACCGCCCCTACCACGGCGAGGGGCGAGATGTCGGCGTTGGCCGGGTCGATTGCTGAGGCTAGAAAGTAGGCCATCGCCGAAGAGCACGCCTCTTTCCCCCCGTCGAACCCGTAGGCCCAGGCGTTGACCACGCGGGGGCTGATGATGTCATCCTCTGAAATCTGGTGGTGGTCGACGACGAGGAACCTGTCACCGAAGGCCGCCTCGAGCTCCTTGACCAGGGCAGACCCCAAGTCAGTGAAGATGATGAACTCGTAACCCTGCTCCTTCAGGGTCCCAATCGTTTTTGCGTCCAGGTCCGGCACAGTGCGAAGGGTGACGTTGGCGCCTTTCCGTTCGAGCGCTGCGAAAACGGCCGTCCCGCTGCAGAGGCCGTCGGCGTCGATATGGCTGACCACGAGGATCCTCTTCCCCTCGGTGGACATCTTCAGGAGGCTCGGGGCGATTGCCCTGTAGCGCGCGAAGAGGCCTTCGAAATCGGCCATGGGCCCCTCCTCCGGACTAGGCCAGCTGTGCGACTACGGCGGTGTACTTGAAGTCGCTCGGGAGGATTCCCTTCGCCTTGTAGTACTTCGAGAGACGATAGATCTTGGCTTCAACGAGTTCGAGCGAGTGCACGTTCTTCCTGTCGCTGCTGTGCTCCTTTAGGTGCTTCTGAACCCGATGGGCCCTCTCGATCAGGTCCTGCAGGTCCTGCGGGGTCTTAGGAGCGGCCTTACCTTCAGCGAGGACCTTCCCCAGTGACTTGCCCGTCAGGGATTTTATCAGCGGGACCCCATAGTCGTCTCTGAGCGCCTGTCCTATCTTGCTGGGGGTCGTCCCTTCCTTCGCCAGCTTGAGGGCTGCTACCTTGGCCTCGTCAGAGGTGGTCGTCACCCAGTTCGGATTGCTCTTGCTCGGGGGCCTGGTCTGATGGGACTTGCCGTGCCTGTGAGAGTGGATCCGGGCCATGATTCAGGGGTCGAGGCGAGTCCTCTGGGTTGGGCTGATAAAGGTTGCCCGGCGGTTCCCCGTCTTATGCGACCCTGGCATACCTCCCCCGACGTTCAATGTTCCGCAGCTGTCGGTGGACCTTCCTGAACCTGGGGCCCCCTGCACTCGCCTCATATCCACGGAATAACGCGCCAAGGGCGACGTCAGATATGCCAGGATGGGCACCTACGAGCGTCTCTTTGATCAGGCGGAGGTCGACGGCGTGGTCCTCCACCCTCTCTGTGCGGAGGGCCAGTCCGAAGTCCAAGAAGACAAGTTTTCCCCCTCTGGACACGACGTTGGCGGTTGTGAGATCCCCATGCATCATCCCCGCCTCGTGCAGGCGAGCGACCCCCTCACCGAATGCGAAGAACAGTTCCTTCGCCCCCTTCTCATCAGTCGAGCCTACCAGGTCCCTGAGCCTTTCACCTTCGACATACTCCATGACAAGGGTGGAGGCAGCGAGGTCAAGATGGTAGAGGAAGGGAGCGGCGACCCCAGCCCGCTTCACATAACGCATCATCCCCGCCTCGTGCAGAGTCCTCTGTCGCCTTATCTCCTCGTCGAGCACTGCCAGCCTGTAGGCGAGCGGCTTCCTGACCTTGAACACGGCGGGGAGACCCTGCCAGTCGCCCAGCACGACGTCCGCCTCGGCCCCCCTATAGAGCAGACGGCCTGAGGAGGAATCAGTTTCGCCAGGGGATGTCAACCGTATCGAGCCTCCATGACTGCCTGACCGACGATTCGGGGACTGGGACTTCCAAGCCGCACCCGTGGGCCAGGGCCCCCGTCCAAGCGATCTGCGCCCCACAGTCGCCGCTGTATTCGAGCGGGACCGCCAGGACCCTGGCCGAGTGCCGATCGGCCATGGCCGACATCATCTGCGAAAGGCGCCTGTTCGCAGCCACTCCC
Source organism: archaeon (assembly GCA_021786575.1). Classification (GTDB taxonomy): domain Archaea; phylum Thermoproteota; class Nitrososphaeria; order Nitrososphaerales; family Gagatemarchaeaceae; genus UBA183. The sequence goes on along the minus strand of JAJYMY010000002.1, from coordinate 225,772 downwards.
CCTACTATCATTACCTCCTCCTTCCCCGTGAAGGCCAACGCCCTCTCCGTGACCTCTGCAACCATCGAAAACGAGGTCTCTTGCAGGGAATAGGAGACTTCCTCGAAAGATGCTCCGCGGTCCAACAACGTCTTCGACGCCGTCAGGAGCCCCGAGAAGGAGACATCATTCCCCTTCACCGAATAGGGGAGCCTGAGGTAAGTGGATGACCTCGACGCCGCGTCTTCGATTGCGCGGCCGCATGGAGAGGCAAGGCCGTGGTGGCGGCCGAACTGGTCCAAGAGCTGCCCGAGGGTGAGATCGAGGGACTCGCCTAGGATCCGCCACCTCCCTCCTGAGAACGCGATGATCATGGTGTGCCCCCCCGAGACCAAGAGGACCACTGGGTCCCTGGCGCCCGTCAGGAGGCACCCAAGCTCTATATGACCCACCGCGTGGTTGACCGGGACGAGGGGGACACCCAGTGAGACGGCCAGGGTCCTGGCGGTCACGGCGCCCACGCGGAGGCACGGACCCAGGCCTGGGCCCATTGCGTAGGCTACTGCGGAGATTTCGCTCACTTCCGCGCCCGAGGAGCGGATGGCACCCTCCAGCACAGACGGCGCGGCGGTCAGATGGCTCTGTGAAGCCTCGAAGGGATGAATCCCGCTCCCTTCGGGGGCTTTGTAGACCGACTTCACGTTGGAGAGTATCTTACCGTCGGTGGAGACCACAGACGCAGAGAAAGTGTGGGCGGTGCTCTCCACGCCAAGGATTAGTCGATTCATTTCTGACTACATCTTGCGGGTCTGGCGGTAGAGGTCGCCCAGCAGGTTGACGTATGGCTTTACCTCGACCAAGAAGTCCTCGAACTTCCCTCTCTCGAACGTGGTCACGTGTCTCCCTCCTTCGAACACGATTTTGGCTGCGAGGACGATCCCCCCGCTGCGGTCCGGATTCGACTTCAGCTTTGGGAAGTGGATCAGGGCCCCGTAGCCCGTCTTCTTCCCACCCTTCGTGAACACCACGTTGTAGTACATGCTCAGGGTCTTGGTGAACTGCGCCAGCTGCTTCTTCCTGCTTTCGCTCCTCTTTACATGGTCGAACTCGGCCGAGGCCAGGGTGTCTATCATCTCTCTGAGCAGCTTCATGTCACTCACTTTCTTAGTGTAGCCCGCGTACTCTATGGGTATCTGATAGACGCTGTTCATGACGGAGTCCCAGTCGTCCAAGACCGCGAAGGTGTTGGTGTCTAGGTTCATCTCTCTCTTCAGTTCGTCTGACAGGACGTCCTCCACGGTCAGCTTGCTCGGCACGCCTAGAGCGCTGGGCTGGGCGTAGTTAACATTGACTCCCACCCCTCAGAAAGGGGGCCGGGCGGGTCGGAGGAGTCTCCCGCGTGCGACGCGCCCTACTGCCGGAGGCTTAGACAGCCTGGGCCTAGACGCCTGCTTAACGCGGCCACGCGGCAGCCGGCTCTGCGCGGCATCGCAGCGGAAGAGGGAGAAGGCCGCTGGAACGAACGAGAGCGCACCATACCCATGACGCGAGGCGTGGCAAGGATGGACAGGCACGCCATTCGTAGCTTAAGCGCGCACGGACGCCCGCTTGGAGGGACCGGAAACCCCCCGCGGGGCCCTTCGAACTTATACGAGCCGGCCGCTCCGGGGAGGAAGTTGAAGCCCCCCATAACTTCCGTCGAAGTCACATACCTGATACATGCGACGGAGGACGAGCGTAAGGTTGAGGAAGCGGTAAAGAGTCTCCTGGGCATGACCCCTAGTTTCGAGCGGGATGTCCTTGAGGGGCATTTTGGGAACCAGATCATAAAGGCCAGAGCGCACATGACCGGGGAAGCGGCCGCGTCGGCGTTCAGGCATGTCATTGCTTCGCTCCCCCTCGATGTCCGGAGGGGGGCGGTCATGGATCTTCGGGCGCACATCGACGAGCACTCGGCGCTATATCTCCGTCTGGATAAACAGAGTCTTATCTCCGGTTCCCCCGAGTTGGGGACGAAGGACGCCGTCAGGGTGAAGGTTAAGCCGAGGCTCTACGGGCTGAAAGGAGGGGCGTTTGAGCTCTACGCCATGGAACTGGGGCGGAGCTGATACGCCCAAGAGGTATCTGCTGCTGATGGCCGATGGAGCCCTCTCGGAGGCAGAGCTTGGAGCGAAATCCCTGTGGGGCGAGTTCGGCGACCTGAAGGTCATATTGGTAGACGGGAACCCGCGGGCGGTAATAGTCAAGACTACGTTCGAGGTCGCGCGGCGCATGAGGGAGGCGGGTGGGGTAAGCGTGCCCGGGGGGAGGAGGCTCGTCCCGGTCCTCACATCAGGCGCCGTAGGTAACCTCAAAAGGCGAGCCCGTGAGGCGGTCACCGATGGCCAAGTTCATGAGCGATGAATATGTCTCTCAAGTGCAGTCTTCGCTTGCTGCCGACCCAAGGTGGGCGGAGACGACGAAGGGATTCAAGACGAGTGTGGCCTTCAACGTTACAGACACAGGCCAGAACTTCCTGATGACCGTCGAGAACGGCGTGACTTCGTTCCAGAAAGCTGAACAGGGCGCTTCCGCCGAGTTCTCTTTTGACGGCACGTACGATGCCTGGTGCAAGGTGGCGAAAGGAGAGACAGACATCCAGTCGGCCGTCCTGAAGGGCCAGCTGAGGTTCAAAGGATCGCTCCCAAAGATAATCATGTACAGGGACAGGCTCGCCAGGGTGGCGGACGTCATGAAGGACGTCCCGAAAGAGTTCTAGGCTTTGACGAAGACGTAGTATGGGCTCCCGTCCGCGCTGACCCTCGCCTCCACCCTCAGTTTCATCCCGGGAGAGGCATCTTCTGCCCTGACCCCCTCCAACCAGGCGAGCACTCTGATCCCCCCTCCGAGCTCCGCTATGGCTATCGTGTATGAGCCCTCCGCCGAGAAGCTCGCAGGGGTAACCATGGCCTGGGTGAAGGTCACCAGGGTGGCGTCCCGACCGAGGTCGACCCAGTCGAACCCGCTCCCCATGCACTCGGGACAGTCTGACTGCGGCGGGAAGGTCACCTTCCCACAGCTCGTGCACTTCGTCGTGACGAACTTCCCTCCCCTGAGCGAATCCCAGAACTCGCGTGTCCTGGAGATGGGGATGTTGAACCTCAAGGTGAGGGGCCTCCTCGAGTGTAGCGCCGGGGCCTCTGACATCTCTCAGTCCCTCGAATAGACTGTCACGTAGGCGTAGTGTCCGGTCCCGCCTATGTTATGGGTAAGCCCCAGCCCTCTCCGGATGGGGGCCTGGCGCCTCCCCGCCTCCCCCCTTAGCTGCTTTGTTATCTCGACCGCCATGGATACGCCCGTCGCTCCGATTGGGTGCCCCTTTGCCTTCAGGCCCCCGTCCAAGTTGACCGGAATCTTGCCGCCGAGCTCGGTCTGACCTTCTCTGATCATCTTCGCCCCCTCCCCCTTCTTGCAGAAACCCAGGTCTTCGTAAGCCATCAGCTCAGCTATTGTGAAACAGTCGTGGGCGGTGGCGACGTCCATTTCCTCTGGCGAGACCTTCGCCATCGCGTATGCCATCGTCGATGCGTTGACGGCCGCGCGGAGCCCTACGTATCCATCCCTCCTGCTTAAGTTCGCGGTGTCGGACGAGTAGCCCACGCCCTTTATCCAGACCGGGGTGTCCGTCAGCTTCCTGGCCACCTCCTCGGAGGCGAGGACCACAGCAGCCGACCCGTCAGACAGAGGACAGGCGTCGTAGAGCTTCAGTGGCCAGGCCACCATCTGGGAGCCCAGCGCCTTTTCGAGCGTGATTTCCTTCTGGAACTGCGCCAGGGGGTTCATGGCACCGTAGCGGTGCGCCTTCACGGATACCCTCGACAGGTCCTCCTGAGTGGTCCCGAACTTGTTCATGTGAGCTACGGCGTAGAGCGCGTAATAGGCAGGGAATGTCATCCCATAGTTCTCGAACTCCCAGGTGTAGGAGCCGGCCCTCCCGATGAGCTCGATGGACGTCGGCGTATCGACTTCCGTCATCTTCTCCACCCCGACGGCCATGGCGACGTCCGTCTCGCCGCTGACTATGCTGTTATAGGCTGCCTTCACGGCCGCGCTCCCGCTGGCGCAGGCAGCCTCAACCCTCATTGTCCCCGCCCCCGTCAGGCCCGCGTACTCGCCAACCACGACCGCTGGGAGAGATTCCTCATACCAACCCCCGGCGCTCCCTACCACGACGTTGCCGATGTCCTTCCGGTCGACCCCCGCGTCTTCGACGGCCTGCTTGATGGACTCGAATGCGAGCTCGCCTATGTTGACGTCGGTCCGCCTCCCGAAGCGGCTGTGGCCGACGCCCACAACCGCGACCCTGGTCATCGCCGGTGCGCCCTGGCGTCGGCCGGGAGGACTTTCTCCCCTTTGCCGGCCCTCAACCCAGCACGCCCATCTCTTTTGCCACTTCTTTCATTATGGTGAGTCTCTGGATGTCGTTCGTCCCCTCATAGGTCTTGATTATCTGAGAGTCCCTGAGCATCCTCTCCACCTGGCTGTCGGTCGAGACCCCGTACGCCCCCATGATAAGCATCGCCATGTGGGCGTTCCTCTCGGCGGCCTCCGTGGCCGTGATCTTTGCTATGGACGACGCCTTGATGAAGTCCTTCCCCTTCTTCGTCAGCGTGGCCGCCCAATAGGTGAGGAGCCGGGCGGTGTGAACTGCAGCCGTCATCTCGGCTATCTTGAACTGGACCTGCTGGTAGCTCAGGAGGTAGTTGTCGAAGGTCTGCCTTTGGGTCGAGTAGTTCAGCGCCGCCTCGAGGGCCGCCTGGGCCAGGCCCGTCCCCTGGGCCGCGACCCCGACCCGCCCGTGGTCGTAGCAGGTCAAAGCAATCCTCACCCCCCTTCCGACTTCGCCGACCACATTAGCCTCGGGGACCTCCAGGTCTTCGAAAACAAGCTCGACCGGCTGGTCCCCCCTTAAACCGATGACGTCGGTGCGCTGGCCGACGTTGAGCCCCTTCATACCCTTCTCTGCGATGAACGCGGTGATGCCGTGGTGCCTCTTGCCGCTCTCCATGGGGCTAGTCCTGGCAAAGATCAGGAAAGTCTCTGCTTTGTCTCCGTTAGTGATGAACATCTTCTTCCCGTTGATCACGTATTTGTCCGCCTCCTTCCTGGCACTGGTCGAGATGGCGGCCACGTCAGAGCCTGTGCCTGGCTCCGTCATCGCGTGGGCGGCTATCTTCTCGCCCTTCGCAATGGGGACGAGGTACCTCTTCTTTTGCTCCTCGGTCCCGAACAGGAAGATTGGGGTAGAGACAAGGTAGGTGGCGCCGACGACAGCTGAGAAGGCCGCGGAGAACCTGGCGATCTCCTCGGTGGCCAAGACCAGTGAGAGGTCGTCCCCGCCCCCGCCCCCGTACTCCTCGGGGAAGGGGATACCGAAGAGACCGAGCGCGGCGGCCTTCTTGACGAGCCCCATGTCCATCTGGTTCTCTCTGTCAATCCGCTGGGTGGCAGGCGCGAGTTCCTTCTCGGCGAACCCCCTGACGGCCTGGCGGAAGGCCTCCTGTTCCTCTGAAATCGTAATCGCGTAATCGGACGGGCTGGGCGATAGGGTGCTCATTAGATAGGAGTACGGCCCCGGTCATATATACGCGATTACTTTTAGTAACCTTGCTTTCCAGTGGAAAGAGCCTTAAGCCAGTAGTCGCAAACAAAGTACCTGAGCATGGCCATCGAAAAAGTGACGGTGATCGGGGCTGGAGACATGGGCCACGGAATCGCAGAGCTCTTCGCGGTCAATGGCTACAGCGTGACGCTGATGGACAAGTTCCCGCAAGCATTGGAGAGGGCACAGGAAAGAATCGCCGCGAGCCTGGAGAAGCTGGTCGAGAAAGGGAGGATAACAGAAGGGCAGGCCGCGGAGGCGAAATCCAGGATAGCATACTCCAGCGACTTGGGGAAGGCAGTCTCGGCGGCCGATCTTGTAGTGGAGGCGGTCCCCGAGTCTATAGAGCTGAAGAAGGGGGTCCTCGGTGAGGCCTCGGCGTCCGCCCCTCCGGGAGCCATCTTCGCATCGAACACGTCGAACATAATGATCTCTGACCTGGCTGAGGCGACCGACAGGCCGGAGAAGACCGTAGGAATGCACTTCTTCAACCCGCCCATGTTGATGAAGCTGGTCGAGGTGATCCCTGGGGCGAAGACCGACCCGGCCGCCGTCCAGGAGGTCATAGACGCCTGCTCGAAGCTGGGCAGAACCCCGGTCAGGGTCCTGAAGGACTCTCCCGGGTTCATAGTCAACAGGATAAACGCAGCCGACACGCTCTTCTTCTGCCTCCTCCTCGACAAGGGGGTCGCCAGCCCCGCTGAGGTTGACACGTTCGCGAGGGGGCAGGGTCTCCCCATGGGGCCCTACGAGCTGCTCGACTTCGTAGGAGTGGACGTAGGGGCAGACTCGCTCGCTTACTTCGCCTCCGCCCTCTCACCAGAATATGGCAAGGGAGAGACCTTCTCGAAGATGGCGAAGGAGGGGCGTCTTGGGAAGAAGACCGGTAGGGGGTTCTACGACTGGTCGAGTGGGAAGGCAGAGATTCCGAAGGTCGCGGGGACCGACAAGGTTTCGATCATGGACATCTTCGCCCTCGAGATCAACGAGTCAGTGAAGCTCCTAGAGGAGGGGGTGGCGAGACCCGAAGACATAGAGAAGGGGGTCGTCCTGGGAATGAACAGGCCCTTCGGGCCGATTTCAGTCGCGAAGGACCTTAGCAACGCAGAGGTCAAGGCGAAACTCATAGAGCTGTCGACGAAGTACGGATGCTCAATATTCGCCCCCGCGCGCTCGATAGCCGAGGGGAAGCTCCGCGACGCCATCGAGGGGAGGCTGACCGCCGCACCTGGGCAAAGGACCTCGGCGGCGCCGGCAAGTGGCGGGACCTCGGCTGGAACTGAGAAGGCTATTCGCCTGGAGAGGCTAGAGGGTGGAGTCGCCAGGGTCGTCATCGCAAGGCCCAGGCTGAACCTGATCAACGGCGAGGTCTTAGAAGGGCTGGACGGTATAGTGACGGAACTGTGGAACGACCCTGGGGTGAGGGCTGTGGTGGTGACCGGCGAGGGACCTGTCTTCTCGGCGGGGTTCGAGATGACGAAGTTCGTCTCGAACGCAGCGGGAATGATGGAGTTCGCGAGGAAGGGAGAGCGGACCATGAGGCGCCTGAGCGAGGTTCCCAAGCTTACGATAGCGGTCCTGAAGGGGTACGTCCTCGGTGGAGGGCTAGAGCTTGCCCTGTCTTGCGACATCAGGCTGGCCACGGAAGACGTCGAGCTGCGCTTCCCCGAACTGACCCGCGGCCTGGTGCCGGCGTGGTCCGGGACGCAGAGGCTCTCGCGGTTGGTTGGACTGTCGCGCGCTTCGTCGATGATACTCGCATGCGAGAGCGTCAACGGGAGGCGAGCGTATGAGATGGGCCTAGTGAACCAGGTCGTCCAGAGCGGAGACATCGATGGGAAGGCGGTGGAGTACGCGAGAGGGCTCGCGTCATCCGAGGCTCCAATCGCGGTCATGCTGGCAAAGAAGCTGCTCAACAAGGGGGCTGAGGTGCCTTCGGACGTGGGGCTGGAGATGGAGGAGATGGCGGCGGGGGTTCTCTTCGGGACAGAGGACTTGAAGGAGGGGATATCGGCGTTCCTTGGAAAGAGGAAGCCGGAGTTCAAGGGGAAGTGAGGAGCGAATGGCCGAGCTCAAAGACGCGTATGTGGCGGACTACCTGAGAATCCCATTCTCCAGGTCGAGACCGTCTCAACCTGAGAGAGATGTCTACAACTCCATCAGGATGGACCAGGCACTGAGCCTCCTCATACGAAGGGTGATGGAGAGGACCTCATTCAGACCTGAAGAGGTCGGGGACGTTGTGACTGGGTGCGCATTCCAGACCGGCGAGAACTGGCTCTATGGGGGAAGGCACCCTGTCCTACTGGCGGGACTCCCGGTCACGGTACCGGCCATGGCGATGGACAGGGCCTGCGCATCGTCCATGAACGCTGTGGCAGAAGGAGCGATGGAGATCATGACAGGGAACTCAGACACCGTCCTCGCTGGCGGGATGGAGCACCTCACCCATGTCCCGATGTCCAACAACCCCGCCCTAGCGCCGAACACCCGGCTACTCACGAGACCGGAATACATGAAGTACCAGATGAGCACGGGGTACTCAATGGGGCTCACGGCGGAAAAGCTAGCGGAGGAGGAAGGATTCACCAGGGAGGAGATGGACAGGTTCTCGGTAGGGTCGCACGCGAAGGCGACGACCGCATTGGACGAAGGCTGGTTCAGAGGCGAGCTGCTAGACATGAAGGTGGAGGTGGGAGGGGAGGAGCGGGTGATCGACGTGGACCAGAGCATAAGGAGGGACACGACGCTGGAGCAGCTGGCTGCCCTCCAGCCTTCGTTCAAGCCTGGCGGACTGGTCACCGCCGGGAACTCGTCCCCCCTCAACGCGGGCGCGTCCATGGTCGCGCTCGCCTCTGAGGCGAAGCTGAAGGAGCATGGGCTCAAGCCGCTGGCCAGGATAGTGTCAATGGGGTGGGCTGGAGTCGACCCCAGCGTCATGGGTAAGGGGCCAGTGCCTGCTTCACAGAAGGCGCTGGCGAAGGCGAAGGTCAAGGCGGAGGAGGTAGACCTATGGGAGATCAACGAAGCTTTTGCCGCTGTCGTGCTGTACGCAATCCGGGAGCTGAAGCTTGACCCGGGCAGGATCAATGTCCACGGTGGGGCCATAGCCATAGGACATCCCCTCGGAGCTTCAGGTGCCAGGCTCGTTGGGACGCTGGCGAGAGAGCTCGTCCAGAGCGGAAAGGAGTATGGGATGGCGACTCTATGCGTGGGGGGCGGGCAGGGATTCGCCGTCCTGCTGCAGAGGGCTTGAGCCCTACTGGACTGCTCCCTTCGACTTCAGTCGCCGCGTGACCGCCTGAGAGTAGCCAAGGGACTTCATGATGGAGTAAGTGTCTTCCCCCAGGTCGGGGGCCGCTGTGAAGGGTTTGCTCCTCATAGCGGGGACGGTCCTGACCGGACCGTTTAGGACGTCTTCTCCGCCGATCCCCGCGAGCATCCCGAGGGACTTGGCCCAGTCGCTGGCGAGAGCCTCTTCGACGGTCAGGACAGGCGTCACACACGTGTCCCTATGCATGAGGAGCCTCGCCCATTCGTCTCTCGTTTTCGTGGCGAAGACCCGCCGCAGCTCAGAGACGACGTAGTCCCTCTCCTCGGCTGCGCCGAACCTCATCGGTTCGAGCTCCGGGAGTCCAAGCGACTCCACCAAATTCCGCCAGAAGGCCGGTTCTATGGCGGCTACGGCCATGTACTTGCCGTCAGAGGTCTGATAGACATTGTAGTAGGGCGTCGAGCCGAAGATGAGGCTGTTCCCCTCGCCGGGCGTTCGGCCCGTCGCCAGGTAGACAGACGCTGGCAACACCATCCAAGAAATAAGCGAGGCCACGATAGGCACGTCCACGAAGGCGGGCCTCCTCCTTCCGGCGAGGGCCCCGAGAATCCCCAGTGCCGCGTACATCCCTGAGGCCAAGTCCCCGAGCTGGAGAAGAGGGACCTCAGCTCTGGTGGAGTACGCGAGCGTCCCTGCCATCGCCTGGAAGTTTATGTCGTGCCCTGGCATAGAGCTCAGCCTGCTTTCCTGACCGTACGCCGATATCGAGCAGTAGATGATTTTGGGGTTCACCCTCTTCACATGGGAGAACGAAAACCCTAGCCGAGCCATGGCGCCGGGCCGGAAGCCCTCCACAAAGACGTCTGCCGTGCGGAGGAGCCGACGCATCACTGCCTTCCCCTCAGCGGACTTCAGGTCGATCCCGATGCTTTTTTTGTTCCTGTTGACAGTCGCGTGCAAGGGGCTCCTCCCGTCTTTCATGGGCGGGGTGGCGCGCATGTAGTCGCCCAGGCCAGGCTGCTCGACCTTGATCACATCGGCCCCCATGTCGGAGAGGACCATGGTGCAGAACCCTCCGGGGAGGAGCCGCGTGGCGTCTACCACCTTTAAGCCGTCCAGGAAACCCAACGTTATCCCGACCCGCGCCGCTCAAATAAAGGCTAAATTCCGGCCCCGAATCGATTGCCTGACGATGAGGTGAACGCCGTCCCAGTCATAGTCCGGAGTAAGCTCCCGGGCAGATGATGAACTCGCGACGATACTGAGTCAAAACCATTCGAGTGAGCGTGGCAAAGTCCTTCGGACGGTTCCCTGAGGCACCGCGTCGGCCGACCTGGGCGAGACATCAGTTCAATTGTGTGGCGAAAAGAGACGGGAGGTCTACTGAGCTCAGAGTGTTGGGGCAGGAGTTTGCTGGGAGCGCAAGATAAAAAGAGCAAGGTCGAAGGCGACCGAGGACGAGGAGGGGAGCCATTCCACTCTTTCCGGGTTTGGGAGCAGTGGCATGCAGCCAGAGGGCTCTGGCTCCCTGGAATCAGCGACGGCTGACACCGCCGCCGCTACATGCGAGGAGCCGCGTGGATGCGCGGTATGGGTGCTCCTTCGGCATTACACGTCATGGCACTTTCTTGTCGCCGTGAAAGGAAGGGTTCCAGTCGACGTAAATAGCGCCAAGGAAAACGGCGGCGCAGATGGGCAGAAGTGTCAAAGTCCACGACGACACTCACCTAGCGCTGAAGCGGCTGAAGGCCAAGAAGAGGAGCGCGAGTATCGACCAGGTGATAAGAGAGCTGATTAGAGAGTCGACCGGCTCTCCCGTGGGTGCGCCCTCCCAGGGGGCGGAAGACCTAGCGAAGTACTCAGAGTGAGAATGTGGCAACACAGAAATACGAATCGACCGGGCCTGAGGCGCAACAATGGCAAAGTTCGACGGCATAGTGGGCAAGGCTCTGCTCACCGTGGAGGAGAAAGAGAATGAGCTGACCCTCGTCTTTGCGGACAACCGGTATCTCTTCGTAAAGCTCGAGGGCGGGAAGATCCGCTCCGATAGCATACCTGAGTAGCTTATTCCTGCTCGAGTATCTGCACTGTCTTAGAGCCGCCGAGGAGTTGCTTGAACCTCTCGGCGTCTGCCTTTGTCCCCACGATAGACTGGTAGTGCATAGGGACCACGACTTCCGCCTTCATTCCCCTAGCCGCCTCAGCCGCCTCCTCCGCGGTCATGACATAGGTGCCAGAGACCGGAAGGAAGGCGACGTCTACGTCGACTGACTTCAACTCGGGTGTGGCGTCGCTGTCGCCCGCCTGGTAGAACCTTACCCCATCGAGGGTGACGATGTACCCTACCCGGCCGTCATCCTTTGGGTGGAACACCTTGCCCGGCTCTCTGAACTTGTTGAGGTTGTACGCCGGAATGGCTTCTATCTTGACCCCCTTCACTTCGACCTTCGCTCCAGGCTTCACGAAGACCTTCTCTTGCCCGTGGGCCTTCAGAGATTCCTCGCATATCTTTGGGGCTACGATGGTCGTTGCGGGGGAGGCGAACCTTTTGATGTCGTCTTCGCTCAGATGGTCAAAGTGCTCGTGCGAGATAAGGAGGACGTCAGCCTTGTACGGTCCCTTTGCCTTGAATGGGTCGAGGATTACCGTCTTCGAACCTGTAAGGACGAAGCCGTCGTGACCGAGCCAGTGAACTCCGACACCTTTGTATGTCCACAACGCGAACCGCCGTCTTTAGAGGTCCAGGCCCTCTTCTTTAATCCCAGACTTGTCGATAGTCAGGATGTCAATCCCGTTGCCGCTCATCGCGTCCCTGGCAACTGCCGCCTTGATGGCCGATATCGCCAGGTCTCTGGCCTGCTTCTGCGTCATGTTGGGGTCGTAACCCGCTTCGACGACTCCGATTGCAGTTTCCTCACCGGTCCCCACCGTCGCGTACTGGTCAGAAATCACGCTCCCTAGGGGGTCGAGGACGTAAATCAGGGGCTTGTCGCCGAGCCCCCCCAGAATCACCTGCGTCAGCAGGGGAGCGTACCTGTTCTGGAACATCAGAGTCGACATGAGCTTAGCGACCGAATTGGGCTTGATGGACCTCTTCGACTCGAGCTCCTTCAGCTTGGAGTAGACGGACACCTCCTTCACGAGGTTCTGCATGTCGGCAACCATCCCTGCGCACACCGCGCCAACGCTATCCGTCACCTTGAATACCTTCTTCCCGGACTTGCTTCTTACGAAGTTCCCGAGAGTTATCCGCCGCTCCGCGCCCAAGACGACTCCGTCCTTGTAGGCGATGCCGACCGCCGTCGCCCCTGGCATGAACTGCTCGTAAGACATAGAGATTCTGGCGGGGCGCTTGCGCCCGTCCTTTTAGACATTGTGCCCTCAGGCATAACATTAGGGGTCTCCTGGGGTTACAGTAGCGAGTACCCCGCTCCCTGAAGGCTCCGCCTTCCAACCGCACCCAGTGAACAGCTCGGCGAGCTTGAGGCCCGATTCGAGGTGTGAGGTCATGGTAGGAATCTTCACCCTTGACTCCCCCCTCGCCATGGAGAGCAACGGGAGCAGCATGTCAGCCAGGTTCGCATCGATGCACCCGCCTGTGCGTTCGGTTGCGAGGAACGCGTCCGCCGCCCCCCTCCCTACAGCCTCAGCTGGCTTCCCCCTCGCTCCAATGGCGTCTGAGCCAAGGATTGCGTCGGCGCCAACGTGGAAGACAAGGACCGACGTGCCAGGAGAGTCAGACTCACCCGCGCTCACCTCGGACTCCACCCGAAGGCCCGCGGTCCGAAGTACCGCTCCCGCCGATTCGGCCTGACGCTGCGCAACTGACTTTGAGAGGCCCCCGCAGCGGCTTACCACCTTGACGGACTTCACCTGCTGCCTAGCAGCGAGGTTGAGGGGCGTAACCCCGTCGCAGGGAGCGATGGAGGCTGTGACGACCCCCCCGCCCCGCGGATAGTAGCCGCGCCTCGATGCCTCGACCTCGAGCGCTATCCCGATGGCCCTGTATCCCACAGCAGCCACCCGGCTCAAGTAGTCGAGTGTGGGGCTCCAAGGGACGTCGGTCCCGCCGATAAGCCGCAGCCTCAGCCGCGACCCGCTCAAGGCGACCGCAGGGATTACTGCTTGAAGGACCAATGTTATACTGGCGGCGGTGCCCATGTCTGCAGACGTGACATCGACGCGGGGAGCCCCGGGGACGAAAGTCACCTCTTGAGAGCCTTCGGCCGCCCCCCTCAGTTCTCCTCCGAAGACCTCCGCGAGCACCCTGAGCGTTGAGAGGTGTTGCCTCTTCAGCCCCGGAACCTCCCTCCCGGCCCTAATCTTGACCACGCGGACCGGAGTCCGCTTGATCGCTGAAAACGCCACCGCAGTGCGGAGGATCTGCCCTCCTCCCTCTCCCTGCGAGCCGTCCACCTCGAGATATTCCACGGCGCCGTCTCAATCCAAGACGGGTTTAGCTGTGGCGCTGGTCTTCTTATATACAGCCCGTCGGGGCGCTCAAACCGAACGCTGATGCGGGTCGGTCTGCTCGTCGGCCGGTTCCAGCCGTTCCATCTCGGCCACCTAGAAGCTGTGAAGTATGCACTCCGCGAGGTCGATTACCTATACGTGGTGGTGGGTTCCGCGCAGCGTAGCCATGAAAGGAACAATCCGTTCACCGCGGGGGAGAGGATTGCTATGATCAAGGCAGCCTTGGACGGGAACGGGATCGACCCAGCGAGATGGATGGCGATACCCATAGCTGACGCCGACTCTCACTCGCTATGGGTGTCCGCGGTCGGATCCATGGTCCCCAAGTTCGACGTGGTATTCACCAACGACGCGCTCACCTTTCTGCTCTTCAAAGAAGAAGGCATCCAGGTGAGGGCCGTCCCCTACATCGACAGGGTGAAGTATTCGGCCACGAACGTTAGGGATAGGATTCTTGAACGGAAGGACTGGAAGGTCCTGGTGCCGGTCCAGGTCGCGAAGTTGGTGAAGAAATTCGATGGTGTGGAGCGGGTGAGAGCCCTTATCCGTAAGGACCTTACGGGTGGTAGGGATGGATAAGCAGAAGCTGATAATGCTCCCCGGACCCACCAACGTTTCAGAGAGGGTCATGCGTGCGATGCTGAACCCTATAATCAACCACAGAGGGGATGCATTCAGGGAGCTGTATAAGAGCGTCCTAGGGAACACGCGAAAACTCTTCCAGACACAGGGCGAGGTGGTGGTCCTGTCGTCGTCCGGCACGGGAGGCGTCGAAGCAGCTGTCTGGAATCTGATTAGGCCAGGGGACGTCGCCGTCGTCCCTGTCTTCGGCGAGTTCAGCATGAGGCTCGCGGAGACGGTTGAGCTGGCCGGCGGGAAGCCGGTCCGGGTCACCTCTGACTTCGGCAAGGTTCCGACTCTGGACCAGTTGAAGTCCGCGATGGACCAGCAGGGGAGGTTCAAGGCTTTGTTCCTGGTTCACAACGAGACGAGCACTGGCGTTGCTGCCCCCTACGCCGAAGAAGCAACCAAACTCGCCAGGGACCATGGCGCCTTCGCAGTGATCGACGCTATTTCCAGCCTGGGAGGATATGCCATCCCCGTGGACCGCTGGGGGGTCGACATGTGCATCACAGGGAGCCAGAAGTGCATAGCCGCCCCGCCAGGTCTGGCCTTGCTCTCGGTGAGCGATCGGGTCGTGGAGTACCTGAAAGGCTCCCCTCCCAAGACGAGATACTTCGAACTGCCCAGGTATCTGGAGTATGGCACCAGAGGAGAGACGCCGTTCACCCCGGCGCTCCCGCTCTTCTATGCCCTAGACGAGGCGCTGAAAGAACTCCTAGAAGAGGGCCTGGAGAAGAGGGTCGAGAGGCACGAGAGGATGTCAGCTAGGATCTATGACGGCTTGGCGAGGTTGGGCCTCCAGCCGGTAGCTGAGAAGTCGGTGAGGTCCAGGACCGTCGTCGCTTCATATTATCCGCAGGGGGTAGACGACTCCAGGTTCAGGAAGGCGCTGTCTCATGACAAGGGGGTTGTAATCGCCGGAGGGTTCGGCCCGTTCGCTGGCAGGGTCTTCAGGGTCGGATGCATGGGCCAGGTCAACGAGGTCTATGTGGACGCAACACTACGGGCGATAGGGGAGACCCTCCCCGCATTCGGGAACTGAAACGCTTTAAACCCAACCCTTGGGCCGGTGGAACTCCATGGCGTTTGAGAAGGGGACCCTGATATTCGCCAACTATACCGCGCGGGTGAAGGACACAGGGGAAGGCATCGAGTCAACGGTCGAGTCCGAGGCTAAGCGGCTCAATATATACGAGGAGTCGAGGAAGTACGAGCCCAGGCTCGTGGCAGTAGGCGAAGGATGGCTCATTTCAGGCCTGGACGCAGAGGTGGCGAAGCTTTCGGAAGGCGATAAGAAGGAGATTGAGCTTACTCCAGAGAAGGCGTTTGGGAATAGGGACCCGACTCAGCTTCGGATGATCCCACTCCGGAAGTTCGGAGAGAGGGAGCACGAACTGAAAGTGGGCGACAGCGTAGAAGTGGACAACAGGATCGGCATAGTGAGGTTCATCGGGTCAGGGAGGGCACAGGTAGACTTCAACCACAGGTTGGCGGGGAAGTCGATAATCTACGACTTCGAGGTCCTCAGGAAGGTCGAAACCGACGACGACAAGATCAGGGCGCTGGTTGACAGGAGGCTGGCCGGAGAGGGGAGCAAGGCGACCTTCGTGAACGAAGGTGGAAACCTGACGGTGACGATTCCAGAGGAGCTTTTCCTCGTGGAAGGCCTCCAAATAATCAAGAGAGGGATTGCAAACGACGTCTTCAAGTTCATCCCCTCGGTCGCCTCCCTCGCGTTCGTGGAGAACTTCAAGAACGAGAAGGCCCAGCTGAAGCCTGAGGAGAAGAAGAATGAGGAGCCGAAGGTGGAAGAGGCAGCCTCCCCCGCCCCCGAACCAAAGCCACGCGTGAAGAAGGCAGGGCCCCCGGCGAAGACCGCTTAAACTACGCCGGTGGACTTCGCCAGGGCAGCAGCACTCTTGGAGTCCAACTTCCTCTTTGAAAGTATGGTGTATCTGTCAGGCCTGATGCTGCTCGCCCTCACCAGGGACTGGACGACCTGCGAGTCTCCGATGCCGATGGCCGACGCCTCCACCGGAGCCCCGACGTCCGCGAGAGCTGTCCTCACCTTTCGCCAGTCGAGCCGATGGAGCTTCGCCATCATTATGGTCCCAATCCCGCACTTTTCTCCATGGAGCCCGCGACCGGGCGCCAATACGTCAAGGTAATGGCTGAACAGATGCTCCGACCCGGAGCAGGGGCGGGAGCTGCCCGCAATCCCCGCGGCGACGCCGGTGCTGATGAGGGCCTCGACCAGGTCGCGGACGCTGTCCTTCCCAAACCCCCCGAGGTGTCTGGGCTCTGCCAGGACGACATCGGCGCTCATCAGAGCCAGGCTCGCGGAGTACCCTCCGTAGTACTCACCGGTCACCCTGTGGGCTAGCTGCCAGTCCTTGACCGCGGTCAGCTTCGACACCAAATCACCGCACCCAGACGCCAGCAGCCGCTTCGGAGCCGAGCTGATCACTGTTATGTCCGCCAGGATGCCAACCGGTGGCTTAGCCATGATCGAGTATGGTCTGTCGAGCCCCTTGAGAGAAGCGAAAGGACTCGAGATGCCGTCATGGGAGGCGCTAGTGGGGACCGAGTAGAACGGGAGTCCCAGCGTGAAGGCGGCTAGCTTCCCCACGTCCACGCTCTTGCCGCCTCCCACCCCCACAATCCTCCCTGCACCCTTGGCGGCGCGCTTCACCTTCTCGACGTTCTGGGTGTCGGCCGCACTAACTTCGACCCAGGTGGGTTCTCCGCCCAATGACCTGTCAACAGTAGCGCGCACCTTGGAAGTGACCTGCGAACCTGATGAAATAACGGTCTTCCTTGGGCCCTTGTCCTCGACGAACTCTCCCAGCTTCTCGATGACCCCCTCTCCTATGAGGACCTTGGTGGGCAGCTCCATCAGATGGTAGCCTGGGTCCATGTTGGTGACGCCCTGCGTGGTGATTTAAGCCCACTGCGCTCGGTCGAGGGTGTAACCCATGGCGGATTGTCTGGAAAGATTAAATAAGTAACGCGAAGGCGCGACTCTCGTCCATCCTGAGAGGTTTGTGGACAGAATGTCGAGAGAATTTAACCAGATTGGAGGAAAGACGTTGAGTTCGGCCATGTACCACGGCACCACCACCGTGGGTCTTGTCTGTTCCGACGGTGTCGTCTTGGCGACCGATACGCGCGTCACGGCAGGGGGCTTTATCGCCCACAGAAGAGGCAAGAAGCTCATTAAGATTGACGACAACATAGCCATGACCATCTCAGGGGGGGTGGCTGACGCACAGAACGTGACAGACACGGCGAAATACTACTCGACCATGTACAGGATGGAGAAGGGGAGGCCCATGCCCGTGAGGGCAGCGGCTCAAGTGGTTTCGAACATGCTCTTCTCTTCGCGGCTGTATCCTCTGATAGCGGACGTCCTGGTTGGAGGGGTCGACTCGACCGGCGGCTCCTTGTTCAACGTAGACATATTCGGGTCTCTCAACCAAGAGAAGATGATAGCCACAGGGAGCGGGTCCCCGGTCGCCTACGGGGTGCTCGAAGCTGAGTTCGAAGAAGGGACAGCGGTAGCGAAGGCTTACCCGCTTGCCGCAAAGGCAATCATAGCAGCGACAAGGAGGAACGTCGCTACGGGAGACCACTTCGACGTGGCCATCATCGACAAGGAAGGGTTCCGCGAACTGACTGAAGGGGAGAAAGACAAGCTCCTATCCCAGTTTACATCTAGCAGTTAGACTTGGAACAGAAAGCCAACGGCGTAAGCCTGATGAGCGCCATACTGAACAACATCCCAGCGGAAGCACAGATCACCAGGATAGAGTACGAGGGCCCGAGGATTGCCCTCTACACCAAGAACCCCGCCTACCTCCACAAGAACAGCTACGTCATATCGGAGGTCGTCAACTCCCTGAAGAAGAGGGTAGTCACGAGGACGGAGAAGTCAATAAGGAAGCAGGAGAGCGACGCAAGACAGGTCCTCGAGAGGAGCATTCCCCCCGAGGCTGGTGCGTCCAACTACTTCTTCGATGACGCCCTGGGCGAGATAACAGTAGAGGCGGAGAACCCCAAGCTGCTCTCCCAGGAGGCTGGCTTCGACCTCGGCAACGCTATGGAGCAGACCGGGTGGAAGATTCGGGTTCGCAAGGCGCCCCACATAAAGTCCACGGCGATCCAGAACGTCTACTACGCCCTGAAGGCAGGGACCGAGGTCAGAGAAAAGTTCTACAGGGAGCTGGGGGAGGCGATATTCAGGCCTAGAATCGCAGCCGAAGAGCATGTCACCATCAAGACCCTCGGCGCGTTCCAGCAAGTGGGGAGGTCCTGTGTGCTCGTCGAGACTGCAGAGAGCAAGGTGCTGCTTGACTGCGGTATTCATCCTGGGTCAAGGAACCCTTGGGACGCATACCCCCGCCTCGACTGGGCCGATATTTCTCCCAACGAGATAGACGCCATCGTAGTCAGCCACGCGCACCTGGACCATCAGGGTTTTGTTCCTGCCATGTACAAGTACGGCTACGACGGGCCCGTGTACTGCACCGAGCCGACCCTCCCGCTTATGTCAATGCTGCAGAACGACTTCGTGAAGATAGCCCAGATAGAAGGTGGGAGGCTGATATACGACCAGAAGGATATCAGAGATGAGATCCAGCACACAATCACCCTCCCCTACGGTATGGTGACCGATATATCACCGGACATCAAGCTGGTGTTCAACAACGCCGGGCACATCCTGGGGTCGGCTACCGTTCACCTTCACGTAGGGGAGGGCGCCCACAACATCGTGTACACGGGGGACTACAAGTACGGGAGGACTGCACTGTTCGACTCCGCCACTTGGAACTATCCGAGGGTCGAGACGCTCATCACAGAAAGCACCTACGGAGCGAAGGAGGACATCATGCCTGTCAGGGAGGAGGTCGAGATGAAGTTCGTCAACGCCATCAACGAAACCCTTACGCAAGGGGGGAAAGTGCTCATACCAATCCCCGCGGTCGGGAGGGCCCAAGAGATTCTCATCGTGTTGGACCAATACATGAAGAACAGGATCCTTGTGGAGGCACCTGTGTTCATGGAGGGGATGATTTCCGAGGCAACGGCCATCCACGTCTCATATGCCGATTACCTCTCGCGGGAGCTCAGGACCAAGATACTTGAAGAGGGCGTGAACCCATTCAAGTCAGAGTACTTCACCGAAGTGGAACACCCTACTGACAGGGAGGAGGCATACCGTGAGGGCCCCGCCGTCATCATGGCGACGTCTGGGATGCTCGAGGGAGGTCCAGTCCTAGACTATTTCGAGCACCTCGCCCCGGTGGAGAAGAACAAGATCCTGTTCGTTTCATACCAGGTCCAGGGATCCATGGGGAGGCGGGTGCTCGACGGCGGGAGCCAAGCCAGCCTGATGGGTCAGGACGGGAAGATCAAGATCGTGGACGTCAGGGCCAAGGTAGAAAAGGCCGACGGGTTCAGCGGCCATAGCGACTACAACCAGATTATCCGCTTCGTGGGAAAGGTGCGGCCTAAGCTCCAGCTGGTCCTTGTGAACCACGGCGAAAAGCGGAAGACAGAGAACCTTGCTTACGCCATTCAGAGGATATATCGGGTCCCGGCCATTCATCCTGCGGTGCAGGAAGCCATCAGGGTCTACTGATCTAGTCCGCGCCCCGGCAGGGGCGCTAGGCTGGATAGGTTTCCTCAGAGCTTGACGTCTAACCTCACCGCTCCTCCCAGGCTTGAAGCGCGCGGGCCACAGGTCATGCGACTATAGGTCGCCTAGGTGAAGTCGTCATTGACGTGCGTCAGACAAGTTACTGACTGGTACGTGCTGACGCGTCAATCTATAGCTTCCGGGGCGATCCTTGCTCCTTCCCGGCCAGGAGCCGGTCACTGGTGAACACAGGATAGAGAGGGATGGAGACGAAGGTGCTATTGGAGGCCCCGCCAGATACGCACACCCGGCGGTGTTATGACGACCCTCTCGTCCCCAAGCCTTGCGATATCCCCACCCACAGACGTGGCGAACTCGTAGAGTTGCTCGACCGATGACTTCAGCTCCTCGAGGCTCTTCTGGGCCAATGGAGTCACCTTGAGTATCACAATCGTCTTGTTGGAGACGTCATCCTGAATCTTAGGAAGATCCTCTACGCTCTTGAGCGCCAGCGCCTTCAGGAGAATCTCTTTGCTCTTACCTTCGAGCTTCCTCTCCTGCATCACTCCGGACATTGATGTGTTTCTCCGTGACCCATGGCCATTATTAAGGGTAGGGTGGGAACAACAATTTTATCGCAACCGTGAATTAGTTAGACACTGTTGTAGAGAATAGTTCTCAGATAGGAGATTTCGTTCTCAGCTTAAAAGGAGAGGGAGGGGCGAAAGTATTCCAGGATCAGATAGACTTGTGCGCGTTCCAGTAGCGGTCTCCCACATGGTGGAGGTTCTTCACGCACCCGCCTTTTGACATGGCTGCGGCTTCCGCGCCAGAGACGGTCGTGGGTCCGACCACGATTGCTCGACCCTTCTTCTCTTCCTTGACGACAACCATCTTTCCTGCCACCCCCCAATCGTCCATCGTCCTTATACCGGGACGCATCACGTCGGCCCCATTGACGAGGAATCTGGTGGCCCCCTCATCCACCACGACGGTCGGAAAGAGGGCAAGAGAAGGCTGCGACCCTAGGTAGGGGAAGTACGTCCCCCCCGACTGGACGAACTCGTACTCGTTGAGCTTCACGAAGACGACCCCGTCCTCTGGTTCGGCGCACTCTGCCTGAGCAGACCTCGACAGATCGAGAGCGAGGCTCAAAGCAGCCTCCACCTTAGCGATCATCTCTGCCGAGTCCCGACGGGACAGGACCCACTTCTTCAACTGCGGATGCGTTCATGACTACTTAAATAAATGAATCCAGACGGCAGGCTCAAGGGGATATTTTGTCCGTCGACATGGCAGTCAAAGTCCTCGACGAGAGCGTCGGGAAAATAGTCCTGATTAAACTGAGGGGAGGGAAGGTAATCCGAGGCAACCTCCAGGGATTCGACCAGCACATGAATCTGGCGCTTGAGAAGGCAGAAGAGGTGGCTGAGGACGGTCAGTCGACCTCTCTAGGGACGCTTATCGTGAGGGGGGACAACATAATCATGATATCCCCGCCGCCTAGCTGACGCGAAACCCTCCGGTAGGTCTCGTCCAGACAGACTTCACGAGCGAATCTGCTTTTATACCGAAGTCATCGAAGCAGGGGAAGGAAGGGCACGCATGGTCGATGTTCTGACGGTCGTCGTCGCTGGTGCTGTCGGGCTTGGCCTTGGCGCGCTGGCTTCCTACGTCGTGTTTTACACGCGGCCCAAGCAGGAGAAAGAGGTAGTGAGGCGCGCCGACATGGGGGGGAGGTCTGTGGAGTTGACCATGACCTCCACCGACTTGGAGCGCTCCCGGAGAGAGATGAGGACCGTAATGGTCGAGAGGGACCTCCTTTCGTCTGCGATGATGAAACTGTACGAAGCGGAGAACGAGGGGAGGATTACCCGTGAAGAGAGGGAGATGATTTCCAAGCGCTACAGCGACCAGATTAAAGAACTCCAGGCGAAGCTAAAGGACGTCGAGCTCGTCGTGGAGGTGGGAGAGCTCGAAGGGCTCCGGAGCGAACTGGTGACCCTCTTCGAGAGCAAGATACGCAACATAGAGTCAAGGCTGGAAGTGGCTAAGCAGAGGCTGGGACCTGCGGCCCCACAACCGATGAAGAAAGAGGTCGCACCTAAGATCGAGAAGGCCACCGACCTCGAGCGCGTCGTCGAGAGGAGAGCTAAGCCGGAGATGAGCGAGTCTGAGAAGAGGGTCAAGGAAATCAGGGATGAGGTTATGGATGCCCTCACAAAGTTAGAACAGATAGACATCGAGAAGAAGCAGGAAAGCTGATGGACAGGACAAGGGACGCCCTGAAAGGCGTAGCTAGGGAGCTCGCCAAGAGCGTCGTACCTGGCGCGACCCTCGGCCTCGGGAGCGGCTCTACGGTTGCTGCGCTCCTCGAAGAACTGTCGGCCCTCGTCATGGCGAGGTCGAAGGCGATCATGGGGGTCCCGACTTCGACTCAGATTGAGATGGTGGCGACGAGGTGCGGCATCGAACTTGTCCCCTTCAAAGGTTCGGTAGATCTGGCGATTGATGGAGCAGACCAGGTAGACGGAGGGCTCAACCTGATCAAGGGAGGGGGCGGGGCGTTGTTAAGGGAGAAAATAATCATGGGGAGCGCGAAGTCCGTCGCCATAGTCGCAGGGGAGGGCAAGTTCGCGAAGAGGCTCTGCGAGAACGGCGTCAGGGTCCCCGTCGAGGTCTTCCCGATGGCCAGAGAAAGCGCCAAGCTGAAGCTTTCGATGCTGGGGGGGGTCCCCGAGGAGAGGTTGATGCCCAAGGGATATCCGTACTTTACGGAGAACGGGAACATGATCCTGGACACCCTCTTCGAGCCCATCGAAGAACCGAGAGAACTTGAGGTGAAGGTGAAGTCGACGCCTGGAGTATTCGAGGTGGGAATATTCACTGTAAAACCGATAACCGCCTACAAGCTGAAGGCAGACGGCGGCTTCGACACGATTACTGCAGGGGACTAGTCCGGGCCGGGTCCGGCCCTTCCTCGATAGAGCTTCCTGAATGAGCGAGGCGGGGGCTTGAGAGCGAGCGATCGTTTGTCTCAGCCTCCGCATCACTTATAACTACCTGACGACGGCGACCGCATGACTGACATGACCCGCGATGTAGGCTACAAGTCTGCGCCGATTGACCCGAACTTCCTCTCAAAGCCCGACCAGTTCCCTGTGACAGGTGAACACAATGGGCACAAGGTAAGGGGAGCAGGTGCGGTGAGGAATGACTCCGATGGCAAGCCCTATCCGACCACCAACGGAATCCATGGGACGCAGGTGGCAATCGACTGGGAGTCTTGCGTCGCCGACGGCGTCTGCATGGACGTCTGCCCCGTTTTCGTCTTCGAGTGGTTGCTCAACCCTGGCCAGGCAGGGACCGGCAAGGACAAAGTAGTGGAGCAGGGGACGCCCGAATGGAACCAGTACAGGAGTGACAAGTGCGACCCCGTGAGGGAAATGGACTGCATCTTCTGTATGGCGTGCGAGACCAGCTGCCCTACCCAGAGCATCAAGATTACGCAACCGTAGTCGGGGCAGGTCCCGGCGACGGTGGACCCAGTGGCGGGGTAGCTTCGGTTCGAGGTGTCCTGTCGAAGGAAAGAGGGGCCGTCTCGGCGGCACGCGCGACAGGGCAGGTCGCTCTCCAGATTGGTGGATGAAGTCGTTCATCTTCGGTGCTGCCGGGTGAACGGGGCGACGTGGTCCGCCATGGCGTCTTTTCCCGAGGCGCGCCGCTATGGCGTAGGCGTGCGTGCATATCGTGCTTCGGAGAAACCCAACAGGTTCCTCATCTAGTCCTACTCCACATGCACCATCGCCTCATATGCCTGGTTTCTTGGTCTGCAGTGTGGTACTGTTTCAACCTTGAAACGCCCTAAAGCGGTCCCGAGCCCCTCGGGCAAGGCGAAATAGGCAACCACCTATGGACGATGCGCCCGATGGGACAAGCGCATCAGCTTCGCCTCGAGCCCTGTCTCATGTACGGGGCATAGACGCTGACCGCTCCCGGTCAGCAAGCGTTTTATTGCAATGTAGGACAGCGGGCTGAATACAATGGAAGAAGACGCTGACCTGAAGCTGCTTGAGCAGCGGAAGATGGAGGAGTTGAGGAAGAGGCTGAAGGCAGCGGAGCCTTCTGTCAGGAAGGAGGAGACGGACAGAGAGACCGTCGAAGGGATGCTCTATGACAGGGGGACCGAGGTCCTTGATGCCGCATACTCGTTCTACCCCGCGGAGACGGACAGGCTGGTCCGGGAGCTGGCCGGGATGATACGCACTGGTCGGCTGCGGGACAGGATCGCAGGCGGGGAGCTACTTTCGATATTCAGACAGATGGGACTGAGATTCAGGATGAAGACGTCCATCAAGGTGATGGATCAGGGGAAGCTTGTCGACTTGAGCGAGAAGCTAAGGAGGAATGACGAGTGAAGAAGGGCATCGCGGTAAAGGAGAAGGTCTTCGCGGTTCCTGGAGGTCGCGAGCCTGTCCTCGTCTGCGGGCTCCCCGGGAGCGGATACGTTGGGAAGCTCGCGGCAGATCATTTGGTGACATCACTCAAGTTAAAGAGGGTGGCCGAGTACGCCAGCGCCGCCTTCCCTCCTCAAGTGAACGTAAGGGCGGACGGCACGGCTGACGCGCCCAAGGGGGAGCTGTACTTCGCGTCTATGCGAGGGGGGAAAAGCCTGATGGTATTTACGGCAGACGCTCAACCGACCACGTCTGAGGGCGAATATGAGCTGTCCGACGCGGTCGTGAAGTTCGCCAAGAAGTGCGGGGTGAAGAAGATCTACACGCTCGCGGCGTACATCACAGGCTCGTTCTCGAAGTCCCCGAAAGTGTACGGAGCCGGTACGTCCAGAAAGATGGCTGACGACCTATCTGCCAACGGTGTCACTCTGATGAAAGACGGAGGGATTAGCGGAATGAACGGGCTGCTGATTGGAATGGGGGCACTCAGAGGGCTGGAGGGGGCGTGCCTCCTCGGGGAGACATCCGGATATGTAGTCGACGCCTCGGCGTCCAAAGCGATCCTAGAACTGCTGGCGGGGATACTCGGTCTCCAGGTGGACACCTCCAAGCTGAAAGAGAGGGCGGACGAGACACAGAAGGTGATAAGCCAGCTCCAGACAATGGCTGAGCAGTCGCGAGAAGCTGCCCCTCAGTCCTCGCGGGAACAGAGGCCAGGTTACATTGGATAGGGGTCAGAATGGGAGGAAGTCAGGGAACCTGACCCCAAATGCTGCCACCATAATCAAGTCTAGGATGAGCAAGATGACCCAAGCCAAGACGACGATTCCAACCGCTCCAAGCCAAGATGTGCGGAAGGCGCTCCTGAAGACCGCCAGCCATCCCAGGAAGCCCAAGACCAAGGCTATCGCCCCCGCAGGGGGGCCCAGAACCGCGCCCAGCGCGAAGGCTACGACGAAGTAGACGATGTAGTATACGACCACCCCGCCCAGCGTGGCACCCATTGCGTTGCCGAAAGTGGCTCGTCCGCCCTTAACCAGCTTTCCTGCGAAGTACACCGGGAACGAGACCGCTACCCAGAGAACCACCAAGCCAACAATGAAGATCATAAGCCCGAGGACGCCGCTGGGAGGATGCAGCTGGAACAATCCCACCTCACCCTTTGATGTTGCCCAGAGGGCGGAGAGCGACGACCTTCTTTGAAATCCCGGCTCTGTCCATGGTCTCGACCACCTCAGAGATGTCCTTGTAGGCCATCCCGGCTTCCTCGGCGAGCCCATCCATAGTGGCGGCTTTCACATAGATCCCTCGGTCCATCATTTTCTGCTGCAGCTCGGCGCCCCGCACTTCGCGCTTCGCCGCCGTCCGGGACATCGTCCTCCCAGACCCGTGGGCGGTGGAACCGAAAGTCTCGTCCATTGCCTTCTGCGTCCCTAGGAGCAGGTACGACCCGGTCTCCATGGACCCGCCTATTATTACCGGCTGCCCGATCGCCCGGTAAGGAGTAGGGATGTCTGGGTGCCCCGGGCCGAAGCTGCGCGTAGCACCTTTCCTGTGCACCAGGACGTCAGCAGTCGTACCTTCGTAAGTGTGCTTCTCCACCTTCGCCACGTTATGGCACACGTCATAGATGAGGTGCATGTCCATTGTCTCGGCGTCTCTGTGGAAGACCTTGGAGAAGGCCTCCCTGACGCGCTGGACTATGATCTGCCTGTTGGTAAAGGCCATGTTGGCTGCGCAGACCATGGCTCCGTAGTAGTCTTTCCCCTCCTTCGATGCGAAGGGGGCGCAGGCTAGCTCCCTGTCCTTGACTTGGATGCCATATTTCTTCATCGCCCCGTCGAAGACGCGGAGGTAATCGCTCCCTATCTGGTGGCCGAACCCGCGGCTCCCGCAGTGGACCATCACGAGCACCTGGTCGTCCTGGACCACACCGAAGTGCCTGGCGAGGTCGGGGTCGAAGTGCCTAGCAGGATCGACCACTTGGACCTCAAGGTAGTGGTTCCCTGACCCGAGCGTCCCGAGCTGGTCTATCCCTCTGCTCCGGGCCTGGCGGCTCACCTTTGATGGGTCGGCCCCCTTGATGTACCCACCCTCTTCGACATGAGCGGGATCGTCCTCCCACGCCTGCCCGTTCTCGGCGCACCACTTCACTCCGTACTTCATGATCTCGTCGAACTGTGGCTCGCTGACTTTCAGGAACCCCTTCACGCCTACTCCGGCTGGAACAAGCTTGAAGATGAGATCCACAAGCTCCTTTATCTTCGGTTTGACCTCTGAGAGCGAGAGGTTCGTGCGTATCAGGCGCATCCCGCAATTGATGTCGAACCCAATCCCGCCAGGCGAGATCACGCCCTTTTCGACGTCGAATGCCGCGACACCCCCTATCGGGAACCCATACCCCCAGTGGGCGTCGGCCATTGCGTAGGCCTGCCGCACAATCCCTGGGAGGCACGCGACGTTGGTCACTTGCTCTATTACGCCCGCATCCATCGCGTCGAGGAGCTTCCGGGTCGCATAGATTCTGGCCGGGACCGTCATCCCCCGCTTGTAGGATTGCGGAACCTCCCATGAATAGTCGGAGAGCTTTCGAAACGAGCCTGTCTGTGCCACCCAGTGCCCCTACCTTTTCTTTTGGTCGCGAGTTGAGCCTTTAAGGGTTTGTAAGGCTCAGATGTCCAGGACCACGGTCGCCTTCCACCTTCCCTGTTCATGACGTACGCCGAACATGTGCATAGTCACGGCCTTCACGTCATTCCTAAGGGTGTGGCGTTCTCTGTCTATCGGCTCACCCCGAGCTGTCGCCCTGAGCGACCGGCCATCTGAAGAGACCTTGACGCTGTAGTCCCTGAAGAGGAGCGAGTCGACGTCCTTGGCTATGATGAGCTCGGTGAGGAAGTCGTACAGGAGCCGGTCGGCGTCGTCTGAAGTCAGGGTTATTTCCCGCCCCAGCGTCGGACGAAGGGTAGTCGGGTCGACCATGATGTCTGTGACAGCGACGGCACAGGCCTCGAAGAGCTCGTCGAGGGAGGCTCCTTCGGCCTCGAAGGCGATGTCGGCAAGGGCGACGTCAGGGAGATACCTGAAGGTCAATCGTGTGCCCAGCCGCCCCCTCCGGCCTCTTAACTTGTGCGCAGACTAGGCTGCGGCCCGGGCCCCCACCACGCCGAGCTCCTTCCCCGAGGTCTCGAAGGCACCTATGGCGAAATCGAGGTCTTCTTTGGTCAGGGCCGCGTTCATAATGGTCCTGATCCTCGCCTTCCCCTGGGCGACCATCGGATACACTATCGGGAGGGCGAAGACTCCGATTTCGAAGAGCCTGGCGCTGAGCTTCTTGGCTTTGCCACTTTCCCCCACCAAGACGGGGGTTATTGGGGTCTCGCTGTTGCCTATGTCGAACCCCAGGTCTTTCATGGCCTTCTTGAAATACCGGGTGTTGTCCCAGAGCCTCTGGACGTGCTGGGGCTCATTCTCCAGGACGTCAACCGCCGCCAGGCATGCGGCAGCCACCGCCGGAGGGTGAGACCCGCTGAGGAGCCAAGTGCGGGACTTGTTGTAGGCGAAATTTATCAGGTCCTTTGACCCTGAGACGTGACCTCCCACGACCCCGAACGCCTTGGAGAAGGTCCCCATCTCGACATGCACTTTCTCTCTCGAAAGACCGAAGTGGGACACTATCCCCCTCCCCCCCTTCCCCAGGACGCCTTCGCCGTGGGCGTCGTCCACGTACACCATAGCTCCGTGCTCGGCGCCGAGGGTCGCGATCTTGTCGAGAGGGGCAACGTCCCCGTCCATCGAGAAGACTCCGTCGGTGATTATGAGTATGCGTCTGTAGGGAGGGGTCGACTTCTCAACCGCGGCCAGCACGCGGGCGAGGTCCTCTGTGTCTGCGTGCTTGTACACCTTGCGCTCGGCTGCAGAGAGCCTGACGCCGTCGATGATGCTCCCGTGGTTCAGCTCGTCGCTTATGATCAGGTCCCCCTTCCCCGCCAGCTGTGGGATGAGCCCGGAGTTTGCGGCGAATCCGGTTTGGTACACCAGCGACGACTCGGCTCCCTTGAACCTTGCCAGGCGCCTCTCGAGCTCCACGTGAATGTCCATGTTCCCGGCGATTGGCCTGACAGAGCCCGAGCCCGCGCCATGCGTCCTAATTGCCTCGATTGCAGCTTCCTTCAGCTTCGGGTGGTTGCTGAGGCCCAGGTAGTTGTTGGAACAGAACATCAGTACCTTCTTCCCGTCGACCACGCACCATGGGGTGCTCGGGCCGCCGAGGACACGGAGCCTCCAGTCTAGCTCCTGGCGGACTAGGTCGTCATACTCCTGTCTGAGGAAGTTTGTAGGGTCCCTCATGCTGTCCGGCGTGGCCGTCAGTCTGGTTAAACGCCTTTCCCCTCAGCCCTTAGTCTCGACTGAAGGTTGGCGAGCATGTCTGTCACCATCCCCTGAAGGTCGTAATCGGGCTTCCAGCCCCAGTCGCGTCTTGCCTCAGTGTCGTCTATGGATTGAGGCCAAGAGTCGGCTATCTTCTGGCGCGAATCAGGCGAGTAAGTCACTCTGAACCCGCGAATCTGCTTCGAGATGGCTGCAGCTAGCTCCCCTGCGGAAAAGCTGAAGGCAGCCAGGTTGTAGCCGAGGTGACGAGGCACATTGGACTCCGGCGCCTCCATCAGCTGGATGGTGGCCTTCAGAGCGTCTGGCATGTACATCATTGGGAGTATCGTGTCCTCGCGAAGGAAACAGGTGTACGACCCTCTCCTGATGGCTTCATAGAATATCTCCACAGCGTAGTCTGTTGTCCCCCCGCCGGGCGGGGTCACGTTGCTGATCAGGCCCGGGTAGCGTAGGCACCTGACGTCTAGGCCGTATTTCACGTGGTAGTAGTTGCAGAGGAGCTCTCCGGCGACTTTGGTCACGCCGTACATCGTGGTGGGGTTCATGGGGGCGTTCTGAGGGGCGTTGTTCCGCGGCGCGTCGGGTCCGAATGCACCGATGGAGCTGGGCCAGAACATCCTTGTGACGCCGTTCGTCCGGGAGGCTTCGAGGACGCTCCTCAGCCCGTCCATGTTCACTGTCCAAGCTAGCTGCGGGTTCTTCTCCCCCGTCGCGGACAAGAGTGCTGCGAGGTGATACACGGTATCAATCCGGTGATCCTTCAAGGCGGCGGACACAGCGGCCTGGTCTCCGGTGTCGAGGGTGATCAGCGGTCCGTCTCTGAGCGACGGGCCCCCCAGGGACCTGTGGATCGCAGCCACAACTCGGTCTTTGCCGTAGATAGACCGTAGACGAGGGACAAGTTCCGCGCCAATCTGACCGGCCGAGCCAGTCACGAGGACTCTGGGCGCCAACTCGGGGCGGCGAGTGCGCAACCTGTTTAAGGGTTAGCGATCTATAGGAGAACCTTCATCGTTATAGTGGAGACGACCCCCGGCTTCGACCTGAGGTTTTCCGCGATGATCGACTTCACAGCCTGATCATCTGTCCCCTCCACCATTATGAGCAGGTCGTAGAGCCCATAGAGCTGATAGACCGACTTTATCCCCGGAGTCCCCCTCAGCGAGGCGATGCTTTGCTCTTCGGACCCAGGGCTGAGGTTGACCAGGACTATCGCTCGTTCCATGCCTCACCGGGCGAGCGTAGGCCCTTGGATTAAAGATTACCGCCGCCCTTCAGGCACGGGAGATACGTTTCACCGCGTCGTCCAGAGGCACAGTCTCCTCGCTGTGTCCCTTCATGTCTCTCAGGGTCACAGAGCCCGACCTGGCTTCCCTTTCCCCGATGATAATCACCCACGAAGCCCCCATTCTGCTGGCGTCCTCAAGTTGCTTGGAGAGCGGTCGCCCCTGCAGAGAGATTTCGCATGGAATCCCCCAATTCATCAGTGCTCTCCGGGTCCTCGACGCCTGGGCTTCGAACCCCCCGCCCGCGACTGCCACGTAGGCCAGCACCGCTGGTGACCTGCCCTGCGCGGCGATGGACAGAGCAATCCGTTCTATCCCTCCCGCAACCCCGGTGGCCGAGAGGTCTGGCCGGCCGAACATACGCGGAAGGGCATCGTACCTCCCACCCCCGAATAGGGATCCGAGGCGCTGGTTTCTGTTGTCGGTGGCTTCGAAGACTATTCCGGTGTAGTAGTCAATCCCCCTGACTATGCTCATGTTGTACTCCACGTTCCGCACCCCTCTGGAGTCGAGCAAGTCAGCCAAGGTCCTGAGGTCCTCGGCCGCTGCCTGCTCCTGCTCCGCAAACTTCGACAGTACCTCGTCGGGCTTGCCGCGCAGGCGGCCGAAGTCGAGTAGTTCGCGCACTTCCCCGGCGCCGAACCCTTCGCCCCGTATTCCTCAATCAACTCCTCGGCGGTCTTCTTCTCCACTTTGTCGAGGGCGCGCATGAGGTCGGTCAGGCGGGCTTCGTCTGTAATGCCTATCCGCCTTCGTATGAAGCCCTCCACCACGCGCCTGTCTCCGACCTTTATCGTGACGTCTGAAAGCCCAAGCCTGTCGAACATCGCCGAGGAGGCGTCCAGCACCTCGGCGTCAGCTTCCACTGACGGCGGCCCGAATATCTCCAGGTCCCATTGATGGGCCCACCTGTACCTGCCGTACTGTGGCTCGTCATAACGCCAAATCCCACCTGTTGCGGCGAGCTTCACCGGTAGCCTGAGGCCCTTGCGTGAGCAGACGTAGCGGGCAATCCCCACCGTCATGTCGAAACGGAGCCCGACATCCCTGCCTCCCTTGTCCTTGAAGGAGTAGATCTCCTTGTCGACCGCTGCGCCGCTCTTGGCCCTGAGGACGCCGAGGTGCTCCAGCGAAGCGGGTTCCATGAGTTGGAAGTTGTAGAGTTTCGACACCTCTTCGAAGGCCGCCCTCACCCTCGAATGGAGCGCGTACCTGTCGGGCTCAATGTCATCCACACCCCTAGGGAGAGCGAGGTCCAACCTAGGCTGACTTCTCCTTCAGCGAGGAGAGCTGAGCGAGCATTGCTGTGAGCTGGAGCTCCGGCTGCGACCCTTGCACGAGACGGAAGTCGTACTCGGCCAGGATGGATATGACCTTGCCCAAGTCCGGGACCTTGATTTTCCCGAGCGCCTCATTTGCGAACTTTAGAAAGTCCCTCTCAGGAATTCCGTAGACCCTGGTAAGCTCGATCATCTTCGTCCTCGCGGACTCGAAGTCCCCATCGAGGGCGGCCTCGATTATGTCTGCCACGCGCCCCTTCACTGTGGCGCCTGTCACCGACTTGACAGAGTCGAGAGTTACCTCGCCTGACGCTGACGCCGCCTGCAGCATATTGATCGCCTGCCGCAGGTCGCCTTGGGTGGCTTCGTAGATCGCGGCGAACGCCGAGTCGCCCGAGTGCTTCAGCTTCTCCTTCCTTGCAATCTCTTTCAGGTGATTGACCACCGGCTCCTCTGGGTACCTTTGGAACCTGAATATGGCGCACCGACTCTGCAGGGGTTCAATTATGCCAGAAGAGTAGTTGCATATCAGTATGAAGCGAGTGTGCTCCGAGTTCTCTTCCATTATGCGGCGAAGTGCCGTCTGTCCGTCTGGGGTCATCTCGTCGCTTTCATCGAGGATGACGAGCCTGTATGGGACTCCCTCCCTCCTGTCTGCGAACCTGGCGAAGGTCTTCACCCTCTCCCGGACCACGTCAATCCCACGTTCATCGCTGGCGTTGAGCGACAAGGTGTAGTCGCGCCAAGGCTCACCGAGTACCCTCTTGGCGATTATCATGGCGGTGGTGGTCTTCCCTGAGCCAGGCGGGCCTGCGAAGAGGAGGTGCGGGAGCTGTTCCTTCTTCTGGAGGAGAGCCTCCAGCTTCTGCTTCACCGAGTCCTGGTCGACCATCTCGGCCATGCTAGTTGGCCTGTACTTCTCTACCCACATCATGTCCGCCAGGGGCATCTAGGTTACCCCCATCGCTGTCATCAGACCAGACTCCTAGAAGGATGGCATCAGGTTCTTATTTATCCGTTGAAAGAAAAGCGGCCAGTCCCCGGACTGTTGAGTCTGCGCGAGCTACCGTGGGTGACCGCTGCAGCGGGCTTGGGAGGTTAATCGAACCACTAGGAGCCACACAGAGGAACGTCGTGGCAGCGGCCGCAAGCGAGAACATCTAATGCGCTTGCCAAGAGTCTGGTGGGACGTCATAGGGGCGCCCAATGTTTATTATCGAGACAGGTCGCTTGGCGCCTGGTTTGTCCGACGAGCAAATCACCCTTAGGCAGATGCTCGAGCGCAGGGAGAGAGAATACCTCCTCGGCACGGTGAGGGCGAAGATGCGGTCTTCCATCGAGAGCCTAGACGTAGGCGATTTCCACATCGAGAAGCTGTCTGAGGGGGACATCGCAGATCTTCCTCGCTGGGTAGCGGACGAGCTGACCGCCCAGGGGATGGCCGAACCATCAGAGGTGCCTTTCGAGAACGAGGTCTTCAGCGCGCTCAGCAAGGAGAAGATGATGGGGCCGCTTCAGCTTTCAGTGCTGGCCCAGGATTTCTACCTCAGGATGAGGAGGCGTCTCGGCGCACTTAGCGCAGCTGTAGCTGAAGGGAGGGCCAGGAGGGAAGACGTCGAGCGTCTGCGGGTGGTCTGCTACGACCTAATTGGTATTAGACTGAGCAAGCTCCTGTCGTTGTCCAGTTCGTCGACCTCCGCCTCTATGCTGGCTGACAAGTTGACCCCAGAGGAGAAGGAGTTCTTTGCGATATCACAATCACTGTCGAAGGAATGGAAGTCGGGCCTGCTCGGAGGGCCTAACTAATTGGCGACCCTGTCTAGCGGGAAACTGTCCGAGCAGTTCGAGGACTTCCTGAAATCGGTTGTGGACAGAAAGGGGAACGCGGTCTACAGGAGCAAGATTTCACAACTTGTAGCGACGGAGGGCAAGTCACTGGTAGTCGACTTCGGCGACCTCCTGCGGTACAACAACGACTTGGCAAACAGGGTCCTCCTCGAGCCTGACTCCTCCCTCGCGTCTTTCAAGATAGCCGCTTTTGAGACGATGAGGAGCGAAAACGCGCTCTACGCCGACAGGGTCAAGCGGGAGCTTACAGTCAGGCTGCGCGGCCTTCCGGACTTGGTCCCACTCAGGAAGGTGGATACGTCCTACATTGACCATATGCTCGCGGTCTCGGGCATGGTGGTGAGGACGTCGGAGCTGAGGCCGATGATGACGGAGGCTGCGTGGGTCTGCCCCAGCGGCCACCTCACATACCAGGGGCAGGATGACCTGATCCTCAAGCGCCCACCGAAGTGCGAGCTCTGCGGAGAGGCAAAGAGCTTCGAGCTCGATAGGAAGCGTTGCAGATTCATAGATTTCCAGGTGCTGAGAGTCCAAGAACTTCCGGAGGAGCTCCCGCCGGGTCAGCTCCCGCAATTCTTCGACGTCAACGTGGAGGGAGACATTGTGAACACGGCCCGGCCGGGGGACAGAGTGGTGCTCACCGGGGTGGTGAGGGCGGTCCCCGACTACACCCTGGGCCAAGTGAAGACGCGGTTGTTCAGGTCGCAAATCGACTGCAACCACGTCGAAGTGAAAGGGAAGGAGCCGGAACAGGTGCTCGTCTCCAAGGAGGATGAGGAGTTGATCAGGAAGGTTGCAGCGACCCCCGACGCCTACGAGAGACTCGTCAACTCCATCGCGCCGGTCATTCTGGGTCACCAGCAGGAGAAGGAGGCAATCCTGCTCTTGCTCGCGGGAGGGAGCGCGACCCTCCTCCCAGACGGGACGAAGTTGAGGGGGGACATCAACGCCCTGTTCGTGGGTGACCCGGGCTGTCTCGTGGCGGACGAGAGAATCGTCCTCGGAGACGGAGGGATAGCGAAGATAGGAGAGATCGGAGACACCCACCTGCAACCCCTGAATCTGGAGGTACTCACAGGGGAGGGGCAGGGGGAGCGGGCGGTCGCTACCAGATTTCACATCTACCGCAATCAGCCCATCCTGGAAATCGTGACAGAGAGCGGAAAGAGCGTCAAAGGGACGCATAACCATCCCCTTCTCGTTTTGGACGATTCCGGCGGGAAGCAGGTGAGACGTTGGAGGCGTTTGGACGAGCTGAAAGTCGGAGATAGAATCGCGGCTGTAACCGAACTTCCTTGCACAATCACGAGAAACATTCAGACTGGTTTCAAGTTAGCCCACCACCAGAAAGGTCCGCGGTTCGAAGGGCGTTTGCCTGCGGTGGTAGACGAGGACCTGGCAGGGTACCTTGGTTATCTCCTAGGGAATGGTTTCGTGGATGAAAGCAGCGCAGTAGCCTCTGTGGCCGAGACAGAAATCGACGTCCTCCCGAAGCTGAAGGAAGTGATTACACGGCTGTTTGCGACGACCCCGAAGGCAGTTAGGAGGACCACGACAGGTCGGCGCGTCCGCATGACCGACATCTGCGTGGACAGCGAGTGTATCGCCATTAACCTAGCGTTCCTGAGGGAGAGAAGGGTACCCCGACTGATATTGTTGTCAGGCAACAAGGTGGTCGCTCAGTTCCTCAAGTGGCTCTTCGAGGCGGGCGGAATGATACGCCAGAAAGGGGAAGGGCGTAGTGGAATTTACCTCAAAGGAGATAACATAGAACTCCTTCGCGACGTCCAAGTCCTGCTCCTAAGGTGGGGCATCTACTCAAGAGTCGGTAGAAATGCACTCGTCATCAGCAGAGGCGAAGACGCTGTGAAATACTGGCAGCACATCGGCTTCGTCTCTAGGAATAAGACCACAAGGTTGGAGACCCTCGCTGCAGCGTCAAGGAGAATCGGCAAGGCTCACAAACAGATGACAGAAAGAGTAGTAGCTATTCACGTTAGCCCCCCTGAAGATGTCTACGACATCGAAGTCCCTGCAGGGCACAGGTTCATTGCCAACGGACTAGTCTCGCATAACACGGGCAAGTCTGAGTTGCTGAAATTCGCTTCCCAGGTGGCGCCGCGAGGGCTCTACGCGTCGGGGAGAGGCACCACCGCAGCCGGCCTCTCGGCTGCCGTGATAAGGGAGAAGAACGTGCTGATGCTCGAAGCGGGGGTCGTCGTCTTGGCAGACCTCGGCATCGCGGCCATAGACGAGTTCGAGAAGATGAAACCGGAGGATAGGACCGCCCTCCACGAGATGATGGAACAGCAGACGGTCACCATCGCGAAGGGTGGGATCTATGCGACGCTCAACGCGAGGACGGCCATATTGGCCGCCTGCAACCCCGTTTTAGGGCGCTACAACCCTTTCCAGAACCTCATCGAGAACATAGGGACGCTACCCATCCCGCTACTGACGAGGTTCGACGTCATATTCGTCTTCAGGGACCAGCCGACGCCATCAGACGACGAGAAGCTGGCCAATCACATACTGTCAGTCCACGCGCGACGCTCATACACCGCGCCTCCTCCCATCGAGTTCAGCCTCCTGAAAAAGTACCTGACTTTCGCCAAGAGAATCTCACCCACCCTGTCGAAGGCTGCCATGGACAGGATAAAGGAATACTATCTCGAACTGAGGAAATCAAGCGGTGCCGAGGACTCCATCCCCCCCACGCTGAGGACGCTCGAAGCGTTGATCAGGATTTCAACCGCCAGGGCGAAGGTACTCCTCAGAGACGAGGTAACCGAGGAAGATGCGCTCTCGGCCATAGCCCTGATGAACAGGATGGTGGAGGACATACTCACTGACGCGGCGACGAAGAAGACTGATTTCGGCATCCAGCTAGGCAAACCGGCTGGCGAGACCAAGAACCTCAGGTCGGCCCTTGAAGTGTTGAAGAGGCTAGAGGGCCCTGAGAAGAAGCCCGTGGAAAGAAAGCTGTTCAAGGAGGAACTTGTGAAAGCAAAGTTCACGGACGAAGACGCGGAGAAGATGATCAGGACAATGTTCCGAGAGGGCATGGTGTACGAGTCGAAGCCAGGTTACATCCGCAGGCTGGGTTCCTAGGTTGCTAAACCAGGACACGGGCATAGACCAGGCGCAGTGCATGGGCGCATTGGACTGGACTTCGGCAGCTGAAAGGTAGGTGGGCTTACCTGAGGGTGGATGAAGCAAAGGCGCCAGAAGAGCTAATCCAGTTCGTTAAGGACAAGGGCATCACAGAATTCTATCCGCCCCAGGAACAGGCGATACGCGCAGGGCTGCTCGAGGGGAAGAGCCTGGTTGTGGCGTCCCCCACCGCATCTGGAAAGACATTGCTCGCCCTGATGTCTGCGTACCTCAGGACGAAGCTGGAGAGGAAGAAGGTGGTGTACCTCGCTCCCCTGAGGGCGCTGGCCTCGGAGAAGTATTCAGAATTCTCCGAGCTGACCAAGTTCGGGATACGGACCGCCATCTCGACCGGAGACTACGATTCAAGTGGAGAGTCTCTGGGCAGAGCAGACATCATAGTCCTCACCAACGAAAGGTTCGACTCGGTGATGAGACACAGGGTGTCGTGGGTAAACTCTGTGGGACTGTTCGTAGCCGATGAAGTGCATTTGGCAGGGAACGACAGGCGGGGGCCAACCCTCGAGATGATACTTACGAAGGTCATCCACCTCAGGCTGGGAGCGCAACTCTTAGCCCTCTCCGCCACAATCAGCAATGCGAAGTTGGTCGCTGAGTGGCTTCACGCCGCCCCGGTAGAGCTCGACTGGAGGCCGGTCCCCCTCAAGGAGGGAGTCTATGACTACGGGAGAGTGGTGTTCTCCGATGGTGCCGAGGTGCGGATTCCTAGGTCGACCTACGGCTCGCCCATCGACGTCGCCATGGACACCTTGAAGGAGGGCGGCCAGGCGCTGGTCTTCGCTAGTACTAGGAGGAGGGCGGTGAGCCTGGCCATGAGGTCGGCCGAGTTGACCCTGAGGCGCCTGACGCTAGACGAGAAGAAGGCCGCTTCCGAAGCTTCTAGGAGGATCCTGGTGTCAGGCGAGGAGACGAGCTTGAGCCGGCTCCTCGCTGAAGTTGTGGCCAAGGGCGCCGCATTCCACCACGCGGGACTTGAATCAGAGCACAGGAGGATTGTCGAAGACTACTACCGGGCCAGGGCAATCAAGCTCCTCGCTGCGACCCCGACGCTCGCTGCTGGGGTCAACCTCCCCGCACGCCGGGTCGTGATAGCCGATATGACGCGCTACGACGCCGAGAAAGGGGGGAACTCTGAGATTTCGATCCTGGAGTACAGGCAGATGGCGGGGAGGGCCGGGAGGCCCCAGTACGATGATCACGGAGAGACCGTCATGGTCCCGCCGCCCTCGCAAGCCGCCGCAAGCTTACTGGAGCATTATACGAAGCAGCCTCCGGAGCCAATCGAGTCGCGACTGTCGGATGAGGCCGCGATGCGGTCGCACACACTGGCTACGATAGCCACTGGGAGAGGCCTCTCCAAAGCGGACCTCGACGCCTTGTTCAGAGAGACCCTGTTGGCCAGGCAGACCAGCCAGGCAGAAGTCTCGAGGCTGACGGAGAAGGCCATGGGTTACCTCCTCTCCGAAAGGCTGCTCGAGTCTCACGGCGGGCTCTTCTACGCGACTGCCTTCGGAACCAGAGTATCAATCCTCTACATCGATCCGGTCACGGCTGTCCTGTTCAGGAACGCAGTGAGGCACGCCGAACCTGGGAAAGGCTACACCGCTGGTCTCCTGCACATTGTCGCTTCATCGCCAGACTTCGAGCCGAAGTTCCCCCTTAGGAGCAAAGACTACGAAGACGCCATGGCGTTCATGGAAGAGCACCGGTCAGAGATGCTGGAAAGGCATGTGCCGAGGGAGTTTTCAGACTATGACAGGGTCCTGCAGGACATGCGGAGCGTCATGGCCCTGCATGGATGGATAGACGAGTGGAAAGAGGAACAACTGCTCAGCAGGCTGGGGGTTGAACCGGGCGACATGCATAGGGCGGTCGACAACGCAGATTGGCTCCTGCATGCGCTGGTGGAGCTGTGCAAGCTGTTCGGGATGCCAGAAGTCGCGAAGCAGGCAGAGCTTCTGAGGAGGAGGGTGGCGAGCGGCGTCGGAGAAGAGCTGGTCGAGCTCACATCCCTCAATGGAGTAGGGAGGGTGAGGGCGCGCTCGCTGTACTCCGCAGGATTCAGGACCCTCGAGGACCTGAAGGACGCGCCGGCGGAGAAGATAGCCCTGGTCGACAAGGTAGGTGCTTCGGTTGCGCGGAGAATCAAGGAACAGGTGAAGAGACGATGACTCAGAACGGCATCGACCAAGCTGCCGACGAGCTTGCGGTCCGCGTGCAGGCCGCTGTGGCGAAAGCTGTCGGAAGCGAGGAAAGGTTGGCGGTCGCGTTTTCTGGAGGGCTGGACAGTTCAGTCGTAGCGAAGTGCGCGGCGGCAGAAGCTCAGGTAATCGCGTGCACTGGGAGCGCGGAGGGGACCTGGGACGCGCTCCGAGCCCAGGCAGCGGCTGACTCCCTGGGCGTGGACCTTGTGACGACACGACTCACCCCCGAATTGGTGGCAGCTGAGCTCACACGTGTCGACTTCCCGTCCGGCGGCACGCTGATGGACAGGAGCCTTTGGTGCCTGTATTCGGCCGTCTCCAGAAGCGCGAGAGAGGCCGGGGCGCGCGTGATCCTTCTAGGTCAACTCGCCGATGAGCTTTTCGGGGGCTACGCGAAGTACACACATGCACTAGGGGAACGTGGCCCTGACGCTGCCAAGTTGATGATGGAGGGCGACCTGAAGGAATACATAAGCAGGGGGAGAGCGAGAGACGTGAAAGCGTGTTCCAAGTGGGTCGAACCCAGAATCCCCTTCGAGGAGCTCGCTGACTACGCAGCGTCCATCCCGATTTCGTACAAGCTGATGGGGGGCGTAAGGAAGGCGATTTTAAGGAGGGCGGCGGTGCGGCTAGGAGTCCCAGCGGAAATCGCAGAGGCACCGAAGAAGGCAGCCCAGTACAGTTCGGGGATCCAGAAACTGGTAGCCAACGCACACTTTTAACGCCCTCAGGTGAAGGCAACTCATGATACCATCGCCGCAACCGAAGGGTAAGCTCGTTGGGTTCAAACCGCTGCAGGAGAGGTTCAGCTATTACGCCTTGGACGACGGGACGGTTCTTGGGATAAAACCTGCCGTCGTGAAAGTTTACAGGCTACAGAACCCGGACAACAGCCTCGCCACGTCGCCTGACGGGACGCCGGCTTACTTCTACACGACTCAGAACATAACCCAGGTTCTCACCCCCGGCGAATACAAGTCCTTCAAGGACGACGGCCTGACCGAATGACCGGTGAACCGTATCTCGCTTCTGGGGACTCCGCACTCCTGAGGATGGCTCTGGCCGGCTACTCGGGAGAGAGCTGCATGGAGATAGGCGCAGGGAATGGAGGGAACCTCATTGAGTTGGCAAAGAGGTTCAGGGTCGTGGTAGGGACGGATGTTGTGAGACCATCCATGGCAGACTGGAAAGGGAAGTCCGACTACGTCCTGGCGGAGGGAGCTTCATGCATGCGCGACGCCTCCTTCGACCTGGTGGCATTCAATCCCCCTTATCTCGAAGGGGATGAGACTGGGGACGTAGCCGTCGAGGGAGGAAAGCAGATGGAAGTCCCCTTGGCGTTCTTGTCGGAAGCGCTCCGCACAGTGAGAAGAGATGGGAAAGTGGTCTTTTTAGTCAACGACGACATGGACATGGAGGAAGCGAGGATGGCGTGCGAAGGACGGGGGTTCAGGCTCAGGGTGCTGGCCTCGCTCAGAGTATTCTTCGAAACCCTTTCTGTGTACGAGGCCGCGACGAGAGCTGGAGAGTAACTGGTTTGGGGTCAGGAGAACCAGACGAAAGTGAGGAGTATGGACAGGGTAGGGCTCCGGGGCAGGTTTCGAGGAGCCGCTGCTAGCCCCGGGGTCAAGGGTGCGCAGTATGGGCGACAGGGAGCCGACTGCTCTACCTAAGTCGTTAGGGAGCTGTTCGAATGGGGTGTGATTACCAGTTCTGAGAATCGTCTTTCCGCATTAAATATGTGCCTGACGCCCTAATCTGTTCGGCGATGCTGAGACAGATAACGCTGCAGGTGAGGACAGAAAACGGGCTGCAGGACATAGCGAAAGCAAACGGCGTCAAGCTCGGCATCGTGGACTGCAAGCCTTTCAACAAGACCGGGATGTCGCTCCTCCTCGAGCTCAGAGGCGAGTCCAAGTGCGTCCGCGCCGCAGTGGCTGAAATCCGCAGGATGGAGGGAGTCAGGCAGGCGATCGAAGGGGAGGGCGAGGGCGATTCCGTCCCGCTGTTGGTCGTTCTCTCCAGGCCAGCGATATGCCGGGCTTCGAACGATGCAGCGATAGTCTGTCTTGAGTGCCCCCTGAACACCGGTGCTCAACCAGCCTCTTGGAAGTTCATAATCAGGAAGACCAGCGACTTCAGGCAGGTGCTGTCGAAGCTGGAGAAAGAAGGGGTCGAGGCGAAGATCGAGGACGTAGCGCCTGTCGAAAGAAGAGCCACCCTCACTGACAGGCAGAAGGAGATAATGTCGACCGCCGTGGCTCAGGGATACTTCGAGTTCCCGAGGAAGATCAGCCTCACCGGCCTGAGCGAGATGGTGGGGGTCAAGCCCTCGACGCTCAGCGAGATTCTGAGGAGCGCCGAGCGGAGAATCATGGCCAACGCCGTGGGTGTCCCGTTCCAGGAAGAATAGAAAGACCAGAGACCAAGGCGCCGATATCTCCGGACGAGCATGAGAGCATACGGAGGCCTCAAATCCTTATTGAGGCGTCCCCTCGAAACCGGGCACCCAGATGTTGAGCGGTTCAACCTTGATGTCGCGGGTGAATCGCGTCATCCAGCAGGGCTACCTAGCGAAGTGGGTGGTGGTCGGCCTGCTCATCGGCGTCATAGCAGGAGCTGGAGCTGTCGGATTCTATATCGCAATCGAAGCCGTGAACAACTCCCTGCTGGGAGGGATAACTGGGTTCTTCCCTCCCAACCCCGCGGGCGAGGGGGCAGCCCCAATCTCTGTCCACCCAGACTACCTGCTCATCCCGGTGGCGACGGTAATCGGAGGACTCGTCTCCGGCATCCTGGTCTACCGGTTCGCCCCCGAAGCCGAGGGTCACGGCACGGACGAAGCGATCGCGGCGTTCCATCGGCGTGATGGAAAGATACGTAGGAGGATCCCTCTGGTTAAAGCTGCGGCGTCAGCGTTCACAATAGGCTCAGGGGGGAGCGGGGGAAGGGAAGGGCCGACCGCCCAGATAGCCGCAGGGTTCGGGTCTTTCATCGGCGACTTCCTGAAGTTGCCGGTCAAGGACAGACGCATCGCCGTCGCGGTGGGAATTGGGGCAGGAATTGGGTCGATTTTCAAGTCCCCCTTCGCCGGAGCGATACTCTCTGGGGAGATACTCTACAGCGGCGGAGACTTCGAGGTTGAAGCTCTGATACCTTCGTTCATCGCGTCCCCCATAGGCTACATCATCTTCGCATCGTACACGGGATTCACCCCGGTCTTCGGTAGCGGGCTGACATACGCCTTCACAGAGCCAAGGAACCTGCTGATCTACGCCGCCCTAGGCATCGTCTGCGGACTCGTGGGGAGGCTCCACACGGTGACATTCTACTCAGTGAAGGGCTTGTTCGCCCGCCTGCCTTTCACGAAATATCTCAGGCCGATGGCGGGCGCAGCAGTGGCGGGCGTCATCGGCATATTCTTCCCACAGGTGGTGGGTCTAGGGTATGGGTTCGTCCAGATACTAATCAACAGCAACGGTGTCGGCGGACTGGCGCAGGAGAACTTCACCAATCTCGCCATCCCTCTTTTCGTGTTCTTGGTTGCGGTGGTCTTCCTCAAGATCGTGGCCACTGCGTTCACCGTAGGGTCTGGGGGGAGCGCGGGGGTGTTCGCTCCCTCCCTCGTCATAGGGGGGTTTGTGGGCGCCGCGTTCTGGATGGCGGTCAACTTCCTACTCCCTGGGTGGATCCCCATCCCAGCCCCGCTGGTCGTGGTAGGGATGATGGCGCTCTTCGGCGGGGTGGGACGTGTCCCTATAGCGGTGATGCTAATGGTTAGCGAGATGACAGGGTCTCTCAACCTCCTGGCCCCTTCGATGGTTGCTGTGGTTGCGGCCTACTTCGTCACCACCCCGAAGT
This sequence comes from archaeon, assembly GCA_021786575.1. Lineage (GTDB taxonomy): Archaea > Thermoproteota > Nitrososphaeria > Nitrososphaerales > Gagatemarchaeaceae > UBA183. The sequence continues at coordinate 183,641 of JAJYMY010000002.1, read as the reverse complement.
ACACCATATACAAGAGTCAGGTCCCCAAGCGCTCCGATTCGCCCGCCCATAGGGGGGAGTATAACGTGCCGCTGCTCACAAAGATATTCGTCTCAGACGCCATGAACCGATCCGTCATCGCTCTCTCCCCCGGAGACTCCGTCGCCGCCGCCTATCAGGTGGTGGTCGAGAAGGGGTACAGGGGGATTCCGATTGTGGACGGGGAGAAGCTGATCGGAATTGTGACAGTAAGCGACCTGCTGAGGATTCCTCGGGAGAAGATGGACACCACGCCGCTGAGGGATGTAATGACCCAGAACGTCCTTGTCGCTCACTTGGACGACACCCTCTTCGTCGCCCTTGAAACAATGACCAACCAGGGCATCGGGCGGCTTCCGGTGATTTCCAAGGACTCCGGGAGGCTGGTCGGGATAATAACCAGGACAGATATCATCAGAGCGTACGAGAGATCGATAGACCTACTTTCCAAGGCAGAGCCCACGTGACCTAGTGTGTTGCAAACTGTCCGTGCCAGAAGCGGCATTCAGGTGAGAGGGGACCAAGGATGTCCAATCTATGTTGCATTCGGCCAGCATGCCAGAGAATATGACCTCAGCCCGTGTCCCATCAGGGGAGAACCCACGACAGTGGCGAACTGCGTGCCACCGTTGTAGGAAAACCGATGGGACGAACGACGATGTGTGATAGATGGTTTTTCAATCAGAGTCCGTTCTGCGCTGTTCTATGGCGGGCCCGGTGGGATTCGAACCCATGGTAACTGAGGGCACACCCTCTTCAGCTCCGAAGGCTGACGCCTTAATCCGTGTTTGGGGCAACCATGGATATCCCTATCCATGTGCTTCCCCTCAGCGGAGTCTAGGCTACGGGCCCGAGCCTCCGCCTCCAATCCGATTCTATAACCTTTCAATTCCAATTCGGATACGAATACACAGAGCGCGAAATTCGGTAATAAATTTGTGGACACCTTTCACCCCTGACGACACGTCAGACGCGTTCGAGCTAGGCATCTTCCGCCATCTCATAGGTCGTAAAGTCGCTGTCGAACCGTCTCAAACCTAAATCCAAAACTTTCCATTACCATATCCGAGGCGGAAAATCTCGGGGAAGGATACCTCGATAGCCTGGACTGATGCGACCCTGAACTTCGGTTGGGGTTGTAGGAAGGTAGACTCCGCCTGTCAGAATTGCTACATGTTCAGGCTGAGCAAGACCTGGGGCATCGACCCGACCAAGGTGAGGCTGTTCGACATAGCCAAGCGGGAGAAGGAGCTGGACTCCTGGCCTCCTGAGAAGAAGCTGATTTTCGTGAACGATATGACCGACACATTTGGTGAGTTCTACCCGCTCGAGCTGATTGCGGAATGGCACCGGTTCTTCGAGAGGCATCCTGAAAGGGAATTCCAGTTGCTGACCAAGAGGATTGGAAGGGCCATGGTGTTCTATCGAGACCACTGGGGAAAGCCTCCCAGGAACGTGTGGGTAGGATGCTCGATAGGTGAAAGAAGGCGGCTCTGGCGGCTGGACCAGTTGAGGCAGATAGACGCCAAGGTGAGGTTCGTCTCGTTCGAGCCTTTGATTGAAGACCTTGGAGAGTTTGATTTGAAAGGCATCCATTGGGCCATCGTTGGCGGCGAGTCAGACCGAAGCCATCCAAGACCAATGAGACCGGAATGGGCTCAGAACATCAGGCGAATAAGCGAGCGTGACGGGGTCTCTTTCTTCCTTAAGCAGATGGGTGGCAAGGGCGGTGACAACGCTGGCGGTGACGTCCTAGACGGGGAAAGATTCCACGGAATGCCGAGACGTCTTCAGTCCATGGCAGCCAAGGAGCCGACCTGAATGAGAAATCGAGACCCACTAGGTTGAAGGCGCTTCACTTTTCGCTCTGGTAGCCGATACAACTTCCAACATGAGGTAGACGACAACCGCTGCAAAGCCTGAAACGAACAGGAGGAGGAACGTGTCAACGACAAGTGGAGTCAGAGAATCCAATGCCGTCAGGGCGAGCAGTGGCAAGACAACCCCAACAGCTCCAAAGTAGACCAAGACTGAGAAGCCCAAGACGGTGTATCGCGGATATGCGAGGGCCTTGACCTGGTTCTCCAGTTCGTTCTTTCTGATTGTATCGAGTTCGATTTTGGCCAATAGCGGTTTGCGCTCTGCGACAAGTTCATTGAGGGCGTCGACTTCAGGTTTCCTTAAGAAAGGACGATTCGATACTTGAGCGAATCCAAGAGCCGAAGCGGCCGCCCTTGCCAATGGTGAAGTTGCAGCTGAGCGCGCCTCCTGACTCCACCTCTCCACAAACCCTGCGTAACTAGACTTGAGCCTTTCATCTTCAAACGCGTTCAGGTTGCCCTCCTCCTTCTGATAGTCATCTCTGATTTGGTCCATCGATGGTGGTTGGGACCCGGCTGGAACATCAACAAGCCTCCTTCCAAGAAAGTCCTCTACGTCTTCACCCGCCCATTTTGCCAAGTATTCGTCAATCTTAGCCTGCAGACCCTCTGCGTTCTTTTGAGCCAGCTGCAATTCATCGGTTACAGATTTGATTCTATTTCTGGTTGACCTCGCTTCAGAAGAGATGGTAAGAACCTTGGTGGTGAAGAAAGCGCCGACAATGGCCACGAATGTCGCTGCACTTTGAATCAGAGTATAGACCCAGCCAACGTCAACCAGGGACATTGCGATTCTACATTCCTCGGCCTATTGCGATATCGGAGTTTCACCGCTGCGGTTCTCGGGTGGTTTGTTTCGCCGGGACTCCCATTCGCTTATGAGCCGTGCAATCTCAGGAATCGTTTCAAATCCAAGTAGGTCAACAAGCTCAACTCTCTTGTAAAGCCGTTGCGTTCCAGCTCTCGACATGGAGATGTATCCTTTTTCTCGCAGCGGTTCAAGAAACCGAGACAGATTTCGTTGGTCGATTCCTAGATTCTCCGCAAGAGTAGTTGCTGTTACCGGCTCTGCCGTGAGATGAAGAATGGCCGCCCTGTAAGTAGAACCTCCCACAACTGCCACCAGTTCTTTCTTAATGAGGTCGCTGCTTGAAAGCGTCATGATGCGATTGATGGCGTGAGTATCGGCCTTGATTCGTTCTATGTTGTCCCTGATATCCCTGATGTCGTCTGTGACCTTTGAGTTACTGCTGTCGTTGCTCCCTTGAGACAAAACCTAAAACCTCTGCTCGTGAAACTTCTTGCCATCCACTTCGATAGTTCGAATGAGCCCCTTCCTCCTCAACGTGCTAATGACTGCCCCCGCGTATTCAACAGTTTTCTGGATTGCCGCAGCTATATCCTGGGTTGTTTTCCTCTCTTCGCATAACTGGTATACTTGGGTTTCGACGGTCCCAGGTTTCAGCAGGCGTTTCTTAACCTCCTCAAGTCTGTCTTGATTGGTGAGGAACAACAGCGCTTTGATATCGTCGACCAGATTCTTGATGTCGGCCAGCGAATCTTCGCTCGTGTTTTCACGCTCCAACGACTGCAATCGACGCAGAGCCCATTAAGTGACCTCGCCTTCAGGAACAGCTGTTGGTTCAGGTGCCCCACTTCCGACTTGCTGTTTCTTCCTAATGTCATGCAGGATTACACTGATATGGTTCGGGGTCTTCCCGAGCATGTCCGCAATTTGCTTCGGTTGGAATCCCACCGAGGAGAGTAACCCCACCTGCTCCCTGAGCTGCTTGCCCTGAACTGCGTTTAGCGCGAGCAACTTCATTATGGAGTCGAGCTTCGCATTTATCACCACAAACTGATTTTCATCCATTAGGATACATTCTCCTGTTTAGAGGGTGCCATATCCAAGGTCTCGCCAGCAACAATACCTTGCTCACCCTTTCCGGCTTCCTCCTCACTAGGAACTAGTGCAATCCAAGCGGCGGGGACATAATCCAGGATTTTCATTGGATGCTCTTCGACATAGTCGATGAACCCAGCTAATCTTGCTTCCCTCAGGAAAATATTGACACCCCTAGGCGTGACGCCGACCAAATCCGCGATGTCTTTTGAAGACCGTTTGCCGTCAATCAGCACCCACATCTTCTTTCTGTCATTGGTTGATGCGATTCTCCCTATTTCCTTCTCAACCAATTGAGCGTTTACGAGGAGAAGTATTTTCGAGATTTTCCTGAGTTCCCGTAAGGTATCAGCATCACTCATTGGTGATGCCCTCCGATGGGCTTGTATCCAAGAGGACATTGTCGCTATTCACGTCCTGTTCGGTTACCTCTCGCGTCTTGGGAATTTCGACCCCGAAATCCCCCAAGTCGAACGACCGCCTGAACCTATCTCCCCTGCCAGACTTCAGGGGTTCAACGAGCCCGACCTTTGACCATAGCCTCCAGTAATTCCTCACAGTCCAATCACTAACGCCGACCGCCTTGGCTATGTCGACGCTCCCTCTTGAGCCGTCGCTAAGATGATAGATGAGTTTCTTCTGTGGTGTTTCGAGGTTCGCTTGGAGTGCAGCCTTCACTTCTTTCATTGAGCTGAAGCGAATCCATTTCAATATCTCCCTGAGAATCCGGGTCTGCTCTGGTTCTTCACTCGTCACTGACTAGTCGCCTCAGGAGGTTCATTCGAAGTGGTTTCAGAGCTGCTGACTTGCGCCGGAACGCTTGGAGGTTCGATTCCCAATTCCTCAAGCGAACAAATGTGCTTCATCCGGCCTTGGTATTTCTTGGACTCTTCTACGATGCCCAGTTTGAACCACTTATCCCAATCCCGCTGAACAGAAGCACGTCCTACACCTGTCGTTTTCTCTATGTCTCTGCTACTTCTTTCGCCATCGGAGTGTTCGTAGACAAGCCTATCGGATTCCCTCTGAAGGTTCTCGACCAGGATTTTCTTTAGTTCCTGTTTCCCTGCGAATTTGGACCACTTGACGAGCTCCCGAACTAGCTCCAGAAGTTCATCTGACTTCTCGTTGCTCACGTCTGATGCACTCCCTCACTCCAATAGGCCTGCGTTCTCATAGATTGCGTCTCTCCCTTGCTTCCTCACAGCCAAGACCCCTGCGTCTCTCAGGTCTGCTATCTTCCGCTTTACCGTAATCTCTGCGGCCCCGGTCGCTTCGGCGACCTGTTTCGAAAGCAAACCGTAAGCCATAGGTTCACTTGCAAACTCTAGGATTCTTGCTGATATTGGGTCACTTCTGATTTGCTTGGCAAGCGTGTCAATGCTCTCCCGATATGCAAGCCGAGTTATGGCGATAAGCATGTCAAGCTTCTTTGCAATGAGCCCCAACTGATTGCTTTCAGTTTCCAAATTGATGTATCGCCTTCTGAAGTGTGTTATATAAATCGACAGGCTGAGGATATTTGTAGAGAAGGCACCTCGTCCTGCAGTAACTACCATTCCCTATCGCATTATGGAATTGCATTACCAAAGCCCGAAGTGTCCCCTCTTTGTGGCTACCCACATTTTCATATGTATCACTCTAAATTCATCTTATTAATAAATATTAAGTGTATTATCGATATTGATTTCTAGGATGGGCCAGGCCCTAGTGGTCTTAGCGGGGTAGGAGCCACAGCCCACGGCGAGTATCCGTTAGCGGGGGCCCGCTTTCCCCCTCCTTCCGGGCTTCGGCACAGGCCAGGAGTATCGCTACCCTTAAGACACCCAAGTAGGACACCGCATGCGGCTCGAGCTGTCAAGGAGAGAACAACGGAGGAATGGACTAGTCTTGGAGGCGTCGACTAGGCGCTGGTCGGGGAGTCCGTTTCCCCAGTTCGACTTGGCGCCCTTGGGGCTCGAGCCAATCCGATATATCTTTTGAGTCGCAACTGTTTGGCCCATACGAGGCGTGAAATGCTCTCTCAGGTGGCATCTAGAGTCTTCAGTTCTTGGTTCCCCTGCTGGGGTTCGTCCGCAGGAACCTTGCTCTTCTTCTTCAGTCTCGATATCACGACACCGATGTTCTCTGGAGACTTTCCCAACATCTTCGCGATTTCTCCAGGGATGAAGCCGAGGGAGTCCAACAGCGCTATCTTGGCCTGCTCAGTGGGTTCCCCTCGGACAAGTGCAAGAGCCTGCAAGCGAATTAGAGTGTCGAGCTTCTTCGAAATGTTTGCCGAATCGGTCGCGCTCACCTCACGTGGCCCCTTCATTTCGGTCGGGTGCTGCCTGGCGCTGGGCTGTTTCCTGACCTACTAGTTCCTGTTGCCCAGCGGACCCTGGCTTCTTACGTTTCAATGCGCCCTGGTTGATTCCGAGTTCCCGAAGCGAAAACAGTGCCCTGTGAGACGAGTAGAACTCGTTGGGCTCGGTTACCAATCCCGACTGCACGAACAACGACATCCAGTCAGATATGGTCTGCTGGGCAACCTTAGACACCTCTGAGATTTTCGATTGAGGAGTCTTCCCGTCAAGTTTTGAATAGACCTCCGCCTTCTCCCAAGTGTCGATGACTGTCTTTGCTACGGGTCTCAGACTTTGAGCGGCGGAAATACGAACATAAGCTCTGACATCACTTAGAATCCTCGCGGCGTCGGAAGTCTTCGCTTCCAATTATTGGGTGCATTTCCATCGGCCACGGTGCTGATTTAGAGGTTTCGGCTGACTTCTCGGCTAAAGGAATAGTTATGAGACCGCGCCTTCGGGTTTTGTCGGGTTCGTATGAATTCCGGAGCATCTCCGTTCAAAGTCTTCATCAGTCATGCACATCAGCAAAAGGAACTTGCTGGAGACATCAAGAGAGAGCTTTCCGAGTTCGAAGTCAACGCCTTCGTAGCTCACGAGGATATCAGTCCAACAGAAGAGTGGCAATCTACTATTATCGAAGTCCTCCGGAAGTGTGATACCTTCATCGCGCTTCTTACTGAAGACTTCAAAAACTCGAAATGGACAGACCAAGAGACGGGGATGGCAGTAGTTCTAGGCAAGACGATTATCCCAGTGAGGGTTGACCTTGACCCATACGGGTTCATTGCCAAATTCCAAGCGCTGAAATGGAGGTCGGACGCCTATAGGGAGTCAATGGATGAACTTATTGGACTTCTAGTCGCGCGCGGAATAATTGCAAAGGCGAACCTCATCGAGGCTTTTGTTCACTCCGGTTCTTTCTTCGACGCCAAGCTAAAGGCCGGTCGCCTCCTAAGCGGTGAGCCATTCACAAAAGCTGAAATCAATCAGGTTGTGCAAGCTGCTATTCGAAACCGGCAAATTTACCAATCCTGGGATGCGGTGGGGGTTGTTCGCTACCTAATAGAGAAACACCAAGGTCTGGTTGACAAGGAGAGTATTGACAAGCTGGAACGCGTGATTAGGGGCGAGGACTCCTAATAACTGGAATGCAAATCAGTCATCACAATTCGTGCACTTCATCATCGGCAGCTCTCCCATTCGCTTCCTCATGAAGTGAGAGACCCCAATGCTGTCGTGAATGAAGTAATACTCCCACTCGTCTTCTTGAGGCTCCTCGTCAGTCATTAAGGTCGAAGTCCTGAGCGCTGAAGAGACCGCAATCGCCCACGAGAGAACTGAGCGCCTTCACGTATTTCCGAACAAGGCCTGGGTTCACTCCCGCAACGTCGGCTAGATACTTCATTGTAACGAGCTTGCTGTTGCTCATGTCCGCCGGAACCGTCTTCCAATCTATAAGGGCGGATGCAACGAGAATGACCTCTGCAAGGGAGGGGGAGGTGTGAACCTATTCGCGGCACAACCCTCAGACTATGCTTGCGATTGTGCCATAAATCGAGACCAGATACATCGCTATGATTGCACCAGCTATCAAGCCGTTCCATTCTCTGTTAGTTTTCAACCCGTATAGAACGTCAACAACAAGAAGGAGCGCGAGGAAGCCAGCAACGCCAGGTTGGAAGAATATCTCGCCCATGTTAGTGTTAGGAAACGGTGACGCGTAGGACACCAACGCAAACGACCCGACGAACAAGATGAGGCCGATGATAAAGCCCCATTTGAATCCGACCCCTCTGTCAGAGGGCACGCCGCAGTCAAGCAATGTGTTCGATTTAACCATGTTTCTGCGCTATTCCTTGAGATGCCCTGTCGGAATTCTGGGGATGGCGAACGGCTAAATCATCTACTCCTGCAGGATGCTACGGGAAGGAGTCAGAGACGACCATCACGGAAGACGAGATGGACAGCCTACTTTCGGAAGTGTTCCGCGAATACGACTCACGAGTAAAGGAGATTGGTGGTGCCGGATTCGCTAAACGAAACCGTCACGCGCTGACAGATGGAATGCACTTGGATTCGCTGGAGTTCGCTCAGACACACTCCTACGACAGCACAAACCCCACCCAGCGAAACCCCTTCCATGAGACTCCTGATGAGATTCTGAAGAAGCGCGAAGTCACTTTGACAGTCAGTGGCCGAAGGCAGACACACACTGAATCTGTTGTAGTCACCATCCCAAGAAGCCTCTTCAGGCGCCTTTTCGGGTTGAAAGCGAAGACTCGAATAGAAGACAAGACTGTTGAAGAGCAAGTCTTCGTTGGAATCGACGTAAAACTCACTTCGACAATCACCTTTACCATACGTCGCGACAAGGATATGGGCCGATGGGACACAGGGGGCACCCAAGAAATCGCTTTGCGAGAAACGAAACTCCAAACAGACAAAGACGTCAAGGTGCTCCTGGATTCATTTCTTCCTGCAGAGAGAGTGGCCGAATTGAGCACCGTGGCAGGAGATGCAGTCGCCAAGCTGGGCCAACAATTGGGTTGGGCCTGGTCAGGAGGGATTTCTCGTCAGGCCACAGGGAGCTGAGCCGAAGCTCTTCCCTCGGGAGCATCCCGATTCATGAATCTAGAATCTACAAAGCTTATCAGCTAAAACATGAATTTCCGCTGCCTGCTAGTGCCCATTGAAAGGCAGTGAACTCGCAGTCGCTGTCACAGTAATTCTTGTCACAGCAGTCATCGCCGGTGGGATGCTAGCTTACTTCAAGAACAATCCACAGCAGCCACACGCAGGGGGGCAGCCTGTGTCCAACCCCAATCTCAATGGGGGAATGACTACGACGCCTCATCCCACCACGACAACGTATTCGGTGGAAGGCTTCCAAGACTCTGGGAGCGTTTCTTCGGTCGACTCGAGCGGGGGCCATTACACGATGGCGAACGTCGCAATTGGAAACCCGGTGTGGGTCACGCTCACCTCGAGCCAGCTGTCTCAGGTTCACTTCGGGGAGAACTTCGAAGTCAGGATGACCTATTCTCCTAACGGGCAGAGCATGCTGGACACCTTCGGCAAAGTCCTTAGCGTGTCGTCGAATGGGAATTGCCAACCGATAGTGATAGGGATATACTCCCAGCAACCCTGCGCGGCCATCGCACTCCTTGACTCCTCAGTCTCGGCGACGGTGCCAAGCGCGTGGAGCCCCCAAGTGGGGGGCCAGGTAGTCCTCTCCTTTACTCCCGAGACTTCCACCCCGCTTGTCGTGATTACAGGGCTCCAATCCACCGGGGCGACCTGCAGCGAATGGTCGTCCAATCCCCTTCAGTGCTATAACTCGACGTCCATCGCTCAGTTCGGTGCTTCAGTGAACAGCCCCTCCTGCCTTCAGCAGGCATACTTCTCTTCCGCGCCGCCTTGCATATTCGCTGCCCAAGGAGGTTCGATTTCAATCAGCGTCTCTTTCCCGAACTACGCCTATTGTTTTGGGTGCACCTATAGCCTCACTGCAACAACTTCAGACCCAGGATTTTCGGTCTCGGAAGTCCAGACCAGCGGGTTTGGTTACGCCTCAAGCGCTACGATGACGCTTTCGCTCCCGACCTCGGATTTTGATGGAACCCTTCACCTCACTTTCGTCTTCATTCCACAATGAAGCTCATCAGGAACCGAGTCAGAGACGGCACCCTTTGGAGATTTCGTTCTCTTGGCGGGTTCTTCGATGATTGAGTTTTCTTTCAAGGAGGATAGAACCTGATTACATCCGCGGGTGAGGAACAGCCAACTATTCGCATTAGGTGGGATTCCTACAATTCAGGTCTCCTCTTGGGCAAGGTCTTTCGGGATGTCGAGAGGATTCATAATCCCGTCGAGGTAGACATCAACCCAGGCTCTCCGGAGATTATCATCAAACTCGCGCTCGAAGGAGCCGACGTCGTGATGCTTGCCGGGAGCATCTACGACTATATCGGAAGACGCAGAAAGAAGGCACCTGAGCTACAACCCCCGGCAATAGACACCGGCTTCCTTGTCCAACTCACGTCATACAGACTGAGGGAGATTACCGGGCAAAGGAGTTTGGTGCTTGAGAAGCTTGCCAAGTCTGAAGTCGGGACAAGCATGACCTTTGTCGACGAATCAGGAAACAGGCACGCCTGCACCATTGATTCTTCTGGCGAAATTGTGAGCTATGACGGGCCGTCCTTCTTCAGTCCACGGCACCGGAAGCACAAAGACTGATGAAATCTAGCGGATTCCGGTTAGACCGTCTCAGGAATTAATCCAATCATTAACGGTCATTAATGGCCGTGGCGGTCAAGAGAATGTCTAGACCCTATCCGCCATGGTTTTGCGAACCAGAGTCGTGAAGAGACACGGTGAGGAACACTAGTCAGTGACACGTAAAATATGGCTCGACATAATTTTAACTCGCTAAATCATCCGTAAATCTTGGTAACAGTTACCATTTTACGACCAAGACTTTCGGGATGACCCCGATTTACGGACGAAAGACATCAAAGTCACGTTCCTGGGTCCTGGCCTTGGTCTCTGCTGCCTTCCTAGCAGCTTCAGACCTCCTTGCCTTCATGTCGACCCCCTCGTACCGATAGCGGCAGACCACGCAGAACTTTCCTCCCACAAGATAGGGCACCCTCCCGGAAGAGGTCGCCCTCCCCTCGGACTTGCACCTGGGGCATTCGACCCTGGAGCCGTCGGCGCTCAAGGGCCCTGAGCCATCCTGGGCCTGGGGATGGTCGCCCTATCGATGGCGACCCCGACGGCGATGAAGGCGAAGCCGACCCCGGCCAACTCGAGCTCGGAAGCGAGGCCGATGTGCAAGGCGCCATAGAGGGAGCCCAAGCGGGACACAGCCTGGGGAGCAGCCTTGGAAGCGACATAGGGGGCGACCCCGAGGAGGAACGCCAGAATCACCAAGAGTTCCCCGAGCCCGGCGAGCTTGGACATCTCACCACGGCACAACGGGAGGCATCTCGGCCGACCGCCGCTCTTCTTCTTTCCTCATCGCCTTCAGGTTCTGCAGTCTTGCTGCTTCCTCTGCCATCTCTTCATGGGTGAAAGGGATGGCCCGGGGGTTTCCGTATCTCTCCACGCGGGCGTGAAACATCGGAACTGGGGTGGAAGAAGAGGTCTGAGATGTTTCGTCCGGACGGCGCCCCAGTCCCGACGTTCTCGGCTTCGGTACGTCCTCGACACGATGTCCCTGAGCTTCCAGTTGTCTTGCCCCTTCGGGGGTGAGGGAATAGGCTCTGTCGTCCTCGCTTATCCACCCCATCCGCACCAGGACGAACATCCGGTCGACGAACTCCATGGTCGGAGGCACCCCGACGCCTTCACAAACCTCGTCTAGCCGCTTGGTTCCCTGCTTCAATGCGGCTAGCACCCGCAAATCGTCTAGGTTCATTGCGACGACCTCGGGGAGACCTGAACGCTCGGCTGCGTTCCAAGCAGCATGATGCCCCTGTCCGTGATGCGATACTTCCCGTTGCCCGCCTGGGCGAGCGCGTCGTTACGTCTCAAGATAGATATCGCGCCCACCACGTCGAACCGCTCCATCTGGGTCTCTCGGGCGAGTTCCACGCTGCTCTTGGCGGCACCATTCAGGAGAGCCTCGAGCACTTTGGTGTAACTCTGTTTCATCGTGAACACGTTACTTCATCAAATTAGAACTCTAGTAGGATTCCAATAGGGGTTTCCTATACATCGAGACGGTCGAGGTTCAACTTCATTGCCACGTCGGCTAGGTTGGAAAGGAACGGCTGGCCAAAATGTCAAGGCCATTTCAGAGTCTGGCAACTCCCAAGATGGCTCTCAAGGCGAATTTGGCTAGACAGGTGTCCGTAGGAGAAGAGGAACTCCAGCGGAGTTACTTAATTTAATAGTGAACCGAATTTGCCGGGGAAAATTCCAGCGGAAATTCATCAGATGTTGTTTATAAATTTGGTTCGTAATCAAACTATGAACATCTACTAGATTCTCATCCGAGAATCCGTAATCGTGATTAAATCACGTACATCGCGAACCGTGATTATGCCGCCCCGATACTAGGTGAAAGACCGAGTATAGGAATTACTCGGAAATCCGATGGTCGTGATACCAAGAGAGATGCCTAGGAGACCGGGTTCGCGGTCTTCTTCCCACTTGAAAATGACTTCCTGATACCCCTGAATGTTGGCTCGGCACCCCCATTTGCTCCCACATTCGGCAGAGGAGGTTTCTCTGACAGCTTTTCCCTGTTTTCCCTTTCCTTAGACTGGGTTACGAGGCCTTCCAAAGAATTCCTCAACTGGAAAAGGAACCCGTTCACAGTGTCAAGTAGCTGCTCTGCGCTTTGGCTCTTCCATCCTTCATTCAGGAGACGCTTTTGAAATGAGTCTACGCTGTCTCTGAGCACTTCTAGGACATATCTTTCGTTCGAAAAGAGTTTGGGAGCGTTCCGTTCTACATCCTTCAAAAGTTGCCTTAACTCTGCTGTCGTCCTAATAGGCAGGGGTGGAGAGCCAGGATTCGTTTGCTTTTCGTTGAGGTTATTCAGCGCTCGGTCTACCCGTTGCTCAGCCCCCAACACTGAATTGTCGAACGACATGCTTCCGAGTGCATGCGGCAGCAAGATACCACTCTGCAACTGCCTGACTGTCTCGCGCACTGTTTTCGCGGAGGGACACGCTCCCCTTTCCTTCCATCGGTCAAACAATGCCCTTCCGACATCTACCTCCACCTGGCCCTTTTCATTCTGAGGTTTCTTCATGTCTGCTTCCGTGTAAGGTCTGAGCCATTGTTTCATGCCCCACACCGAGCATAGCACAAGAGCGACGTCGTGACCGAGCTTGCCGAAGAATTCGTCATCCTTGACATCTTTGAGGGTCTTTACAATGGTGAGATACTTGGAGATGGTGCTTCTATCCAGAACAAAGAGGTCGCCGATGCGCTCTTGGGACCAGCCATTGTCGGCGAACATTTCTGCATAACGCGCCTGAGCATCCCAGTCAAGCCCTTTGCGCCCAATGTTTGCGCGGACAGCCTTCTCCAAGAGCTTCTCAGTAGTCCTGATTGACCGGTCGATGTAGACGTCCTTGTCGACCTCAAACCCTTTGAGCCCCCTCTTCCGTTCAGCCATTAGCCTGTAATGGCCGTCAAAAAGGAAGAACTTCCCTTTGTATTGAGGCAACAGAGTGATGTTTTCGGCGGGACATACTCCAATCGGGGCTCTCAGCCCTGAAGGCTTGCTTCGGTCTCGACTTTCTTGTTCGATATTCTCTAGGAGGGCCTTCTCATCTTCGGGGTCATATTTGGTTCTTGGACGCTGAAAGACCTTTGGGATGTCGATTATGTCTTCGACTTTGATGAAGCCGGGCTCTTCGGCCTGGGTGCTCAACCCCCGACCACCCTATGGTTCCTTGCGTATTCCTCGATTGCCTCCTTGTAGAGAAAGCGCAGCTTCTTGCCGGTCACGCTGGAGATTCTCCTCATCTCCAGCTGGGTCGTGTCGTCAATCTCAGCTGACGCTATGATTTTCATAATTTCTTCAAGTTATGATAATCGTGGTGGATTTTATTAATCGTTTTGTAAAAAGGAACGCGAAACACGCCTATCTTGGCTGCCACAGAATGGTTTGTGTCTGGATAGGCTGTCCTACAAGCGTTTAGGCTTGTCCCGAGGGTGTTCGGATTCTACTCGGATTCCTCACTCTCTGCGTTCTCAGGTTTCGAAGGCTTCTCCAGCCCTCTGCTGCTGGGGGGCTGCCACTCTAACCTCCCGCAGGCAGGAACGAGAATCGGTCTTATTCTGGCGTTCTCCAGATTCCTGTTCCGCAAACGTCTGAGATTTTGTCCTACGACCGGAGAGACGACTCTCGGTCTTGAGCTTGCAGTTGGAGGGATTCCAATGTTCGTCATTTCATTCGTTAGTTCTCTTTCCAACCGAGAATAGCCTCCGCAAGAGGCTGAAGCAGAAGGACGCTAAAGGCTATGATAATCCAACTCAACTGGGTTGCTTCTTGTCCATACTGCCAAGCATATGTATCACTTGCGGAGCTTATTGTGAACAGAGGTTTGTCCTCATACCCCATCGGGGCTGGAACACTTTGACTTCCTGCAGCGTCCAACCAAGTGTATACGCCGCCCTCGGTATCGAATGTTATTTTCGCGCTACCTATGTAGTAGGTCTCACCGTTTACCGTGAGGGTGCCTGTGAATGGAATTATGCCTGCCGACTCAGAGCCGTCTGCCTCTTGGAAAGCGAACCCTACATAGAATTGCCGGAACTGGGTATCAGATACCGACTTGAGGCCGCTTTGAAGGGTGGTGTTGTTTGGGCCCGGGCCGCTCGTATGCAACGTGGGTCCTCCTACCGCTACGCTGACGGCCATTGGATTGTTAGCGCTAAAGCTACCAGTGTAGTTGAAGTGGAGTGTGACGTTAGCAACGACAATGGGCAACTGGCTTCCATTGAGAATGAGATACTCACATCCAGTGCAGTTGACGAATTTCTCATGGGTGGGTGTCTTGACGAAATATACAGCATAGACAATCACGACAATCCATGCTGTTATCAACAGAGTGGCGAGAATGCGCCTGCCTGTCTTGTGGTCTTTAGTCAACTGGACTCCCCGTCCTTGAAGTGTTCCCAAGAACAGACCCGATGGCCTCTGAAAATGTCTCCAATGTTCGCGCTTTCCGCTCCGCTTAGAGCGCCTTTAGGATTTCGTCAGTTGTCATGGGAGTTCCAAGAAAAGAGAAGAGGAGCCGCGATTGGCTCCTCCTGTGAGCGATTACGCCGCCTTGCTCATTAGGGGGATGACCTCCTCGAGCAAGTCTGCGACATAGCGCGCCGGGTTCTTCCCCGCTTTGGCAGCGAGAGCCTTGAGAAGGCGCTCGGTCTTCTCTGTCAAGGAGACGTAGACTCCGGGCGACGTCACTGTGGGCGGGGAGGCCGGCTCAATCGGCGTGGGGACTAGGTTGGGGTCTGTCTTGTTTCCTTTAGTTCTTCTTGACTTGCCCTTCTTCCTTGGGACGACAAAGCGGCAGACCTCCGTCCAGGTCAGCTCCTTCCCCAAGACCTTGGCGGGAGTTTCCAACGGTTGGAATCTCCCTTCGTTCATGACAAGGTCTTGGCGCTGCCTCACCCACTTGATGTCGAACGACTCTCGGCCGAAGTCTTCGAAGGTCTCGAACTTCTTGGCGAAGGCTACGCAGTAGTAGAGGGTGGACACCCCTAGGTGGAGGTCGGCGGCTAGTTGCTGCATGAAGCTGCCCAGTTTCCCTGCCCAACCGTTCTGGTCAACCAGGCCCTTGAGCTGCTTCTTCGCGGAGATGATGCGCTTTCCGAGCCGGAACCTGGACTGCAGTATCACTGACTCCTTTCTACACAGCCTGAGGCATTCGCCTAGGATTGGGTTATACCACTGAAGGTATGCCTTTTCCTCTGCCTGGCGTCTTGCCCGTTCTTCTGGTGTCTCAGGCCAGAGCTGCTCGGCCAACGATTCCTCTTCTTCTGGTTGGCTTGTTTGTGACATATCTTTGCTATCACCTCCTTTGAACGCATGCCGGGTTCATATGCAGAAGCTAGAGTAACCCATATATCGAAATCCGCACGTAAGAAAATGGTGCGAAAGGACGAGAAGGAGGCCATCCTTGCTGGCAAGAAGGACCAGGAATTACGCGGCCGTAAGAGGCTCGGCGGGAAAGGCGCCCTCACCGTGAGCATTTCCCTCGACCCCTACACCTACGAAATTCGGCAAGTCTTGGAATCAATGAAGTATGGGAAGTTCTCTGAGCTGATAAGAAGGCTGATTCGACAGAAGATGGAGCAGATTGAGGAAGAACAAGGGCTAAATGAGAGAGCATATCGTCAGTTCGGCGACATTCTCTCGCTCTTGCTGCTCGCCCCGAGCATAGAAGAGAGCGAAATGAAGGAGCGAGCAAAGGAACTTCGTGGCGATATAGCGATTCTAGACGCCTCCCCTAGCGAGCTCCATCACAGACTGAGAGCGTTGAGCGAAATCGGGTTGGTCGCGGGGGCTTCGGATAGACCCTGGAGATTGACAGCGAAAGGAAGGAAGTTCCTAAGGAAGCAAATCGTTGCGCCGCGTCAGAAGCCTGACGTGAAGAGCCTACTTCTTGACCACGACCTTCCCACTAGGTAGGCTCGCCACGAACGCCCAACCCTGGGCAAGATTCTCACTCAACTCATCCTCCCCAATTATCTTCTGACTCTCGACCTTCTCCGGCGCGAGCGATTCTGTCCCGGCCTCCATCAAGGTGACTTCCTCCTTCCTGAGTTCCCTATACTCTCGTTCGAGAATGACCAGCTTCTCGGCGGCGTCTAGCCCCCTTCCAAGCCTCGCTTCCTCTGTCTTGACCAGCTCTTCAGATGACCGTTCCTTCAAAGGAGAGTCGTTGATTCCTAGCCAGTAATACTGCACCCTTGCCTCCTTCTCAACCTCTTCCCTGGTGAGTCCCCCCCTCTGGATGCCGACTAGTTTCGCTTCTACCTTCTCAGAGAACGCCTTCCGCATCAATTCAACCTGCTCATCCGTGAGTCGCTTTCTTACGCTGTATTCTTCCTCTATCGGCCCTGAGTGGCCCATGAAGAACTGCTCCCAGACGTGGCTCAAGCCCGCGTTTTGAAGCGCCCAGTCGTAGTAGCTCCTCAGGACATAGGGTCTGAACTTGGATACTGACGTATCGCTTGACCTAATCGCCCGCCTCATCAGCGCGCTCACAGCCTTCCTTCCCATCGGCGCGCCTTTCGGCTTCGCCATGCTAGTCCTCATGAACTCGTTCTTGATGCTGAGGTTCCTGAACACCGCGATTACGGGGCTCTCCTGAGTCAGTTCTTCGCCTCCGGCTTGCCTCTCTCGAAGATAGGCAGTCAGAACGTCCACGCCTCGCCTTATCAGGAAGGTGAAATACGGCCGCTTGTTCTTCGACAACTCGGCCCTGACGCTTATTCGCATGGGGGTCCTTCGGGCAACTATCTTGCCATGGATTTCTAGCTCGGGGAAGTCCTTCAATCTGAGACGACTTACCGCCTCCGGCCTGATTCCGGCATAGGCAATCATGACGATGGCAGCCCTAGTCCTCTGGTTGGCGTGGTCGAGTATCGTGTTTAGCTCCTCGGTGGACGGGAAGTGCTCGTCCTCTATCGTCGGTGTCGTCTTGACGTTCGCTATCTTGATTTCTCGCGTGACCTCGCATTCGTTGACCCTCAGCCAGCTCTTCACGGCGCATAGGGCTCCATTGACGGTCTTCGGTTTCAACGGCTTCTTGTCGTAAGGGCTTATACGCGCCTTGAGCGAGCGAACATAGTCCTCCAGGCGGTCTTGGGCGGCCTTCTTGTCAAGGTTGAATTCCGAGACTAACTCGGTGGGCACCATCTCCACCTTTGAGCAATAGTCTCTAAGCCACCAGAGATAGGTTTCTGCGGTCTTAGGACTCCCCTCGGCAAGGTTGTCATACCACCGCTTCACGTCCCTGGTTTCCAGGAGACTCCGCTCGTTCATGGCCAGTCCTCCTGACCGGGATACGGGTAGATACAATTCCGCACGTGTAAATTAGGGGAATGCCCGCTTGTTCCAAATCCGTGCTAGGCTACGGGCCCAAGTGGGCTGACCATCGCCGGCTAATTAAGTCATGGAAGCAGCATTGCCTCATCGAAAGGAGGCACCACGAGGCCCCTCTCCGTGATCATCGAAGTGACCAGTTCGGGTGGGGTCATATCGAAGGCAGGATTCGACACAGGGACGCCCTTCGGGGCTATCCTCCGACCACGGATCTGCACGAGCTCCACGGCCCCCCTCTCTTCTATGGTAACCTGATCGTGGGTCCGCGTCAAGTCGAAGGTGGACCGCGGAGCGGCTGGGTGGAATGGTACCCCATGCCTCCGGGCCAGTACTGCCTCCTGGTATGTCCCGATTTTATTGAAGACGTATCCGTCCTTGGTTATCCTGTCCGCCCCCACCACGACCCTGTCTACCCTCCCCTGGCTCATCATGTAGCCTACCGCGGTGTCAGAAATCAGTGTGCATGGTATACCGTCTCGGGCGAGCTCAAAAGCGGTAAGACGCGCTCCCTGAAGGGCCGGCCTGGTCTCAGGGACCAGCACCTTGACCAGCTTTCCCTGCTCGACGGCAGCCCTTACCACCCCCAGCGCGGTCCCATAGCCGACGGTCGCCAGCGACCCTGCGTTGCACTGAGTGAGCACGGTGTCCCCGTCCCTAATGAGGTCGGCGCCCACTCCCCCGAGCTTCCTGTTTGTCGCCACGTCCTCGTCCTCCATACGTTTCACTTCTGATTCGACCTCTTCGCGCGCGCGCTTTGCCGAGGGGGAAGCTCTTGCCTTTTCCAGAACCCTGTCAATCCCCCAAAACAGATTCACCGCTGTGGGTCTGGTAGAACGAAGCGCCGCCGCGCTCTTCTCAAGGTCGCGGACTAACCCAGGTATGTCTGTGGCCTTCGACCTGCGCGCGGCAAGCGCCAGTCCCATCGCGGCGGCCACCCCGATAGCTGGCGCCCCCCGTACCACCATGGTCGTGATGGCAGACGCTACCTCCTCGGGGGTCGTGTAGGTCACATATGAGAGCCTGTTCGGGAGGGCGGTCTGGTCTATCATCCTCACCCGTCCGTTATCCCAGGTCACAGTTCGGAGCGTGAAGAAGTTGGCCACAAAGGCTAACCTGTTTGGGGGCCGCTAAAGGGTTTCCGGGGACGCACCCCAATCATCTTCAAATAGAGTCGGCGGGGCGTCGGCACCAGATGCAGGAAGGGAGCCCCGCGGAAGAAGAAGAGGTCAAGCCGTACCGAGCTGTCCTTGAGGGTGGGACGGCGAGTGTGGTTGACAAGGAGCGATTCGGGGAGCTTGAGGAGTCCGGATATGGCACGCGAGAAGGACGCCGCCTGTCACTCCGTGACTATGAAGCACTCTACCTCCTGTATGCCGGGAAGCTTGAGCTGATGGAATCAGGAAAGAAGGTGAGTTTCGACAAGTTCGCGGAGCTCTCTCAGAAGAGGGCTGGTGACTCCTGGACCAAGTTCATCATCTACAGGGACCTGAGGGGGAGAGGATATGTCGTGAGGGAAGGCTTCGGATTCGGGACAGACCTCCGGGTGTACGAGCGAGGGGACTATCCCAAGAAGCCCGCGAAGTATGTGGTCTTCGCCCTCGACGAGGGCATCGAGAAGGGGATGTCGGAACTCCAGCAATCAGTGAAGGAGATGGCGAAGATGGGGAAGGAGGCCATCATAGCAGTAATCGAAAGGCGGGGAGAGGTAATCTACTACAAAGTCAGCAGGGCCAGGTTCTGAACCCATGGACCTGGGGGGAGCGTTCAAGCTCGTCAGGCCGGTCAACTGCGCCATGATAGGCTTCGCAGTAATCGTCGGCGCGTTCGTCTCCAGGCCGCCGTCGGTCCCGGCGCTTCAGCTCACCCTCGGGTTCCTGACAGGATTCTTCATCTGCGCCTACTCCATGATAGTCAACGACATCTACGATGTCGATGTGGACAGAGTCAACAGGCCAGAGAGGCCCATACCCAGCGGGAGGGTATCGGCGCGAGAGGCGAAACAACTCGCCGGGGCCGCACTCGTAGTGGGAATGGTATGCTCGGCCCTTTCGCTCAACCCCCTCGCATTGGCCTTGGCCGCCGCCTACACTTTCCTCTCGTGGTTGTACAACAGCAGGGCGAAGAAGACAGGCCTCCCCGGCAACATGATAGTGGCGTCGTCCCTGGCAATCCCGTTCATCTACGGCGGGGCGACGATAGGGGGAGCCAAAATCGGTTCATTTCTCCTATTGATGGCGCTCACAGCCTTCTTCTCAGGGGTGGGAAGGGAAGTGGTGAAGGCAATGGCTGACGTAGAAGGGGACGCCAAGAGAAACATCAGCTCTGTTGCTCGGAGCCGAGGTCTGGCTTTCGCGTCCCAGGTGGGGGCCCTCTTCTTCCTCCTGGCGGTTGTAACGAGCTGGGTGCCTCTCATTATCGGCCTCGCCAACTCCTTGTACGCCTATGGGGTGGCCGTGCCCGACGCGACGTTCGTCTACCTGGCCGCAGCGATAGTCTACCGACATGAACCGTCCAACGCCCTGCGCGTGAAGAACGTAGCTCTGGCAGGGATGACAGCCGGACTCTTGGTCTTCATCGGGGGCGCCCTCTGAACGTGTGGACCGAGAGGCACCGGCCCAAGAGCCTAGAAGAGATGGTCGGCAATGAGGAAGCCAGGGCTAAGCTCATCCTCTGGCTCAAGAAGTGGAAGCCTGGAGACAGGGCTGCGTTGCTGGTCGGCCCTCCGGGGACGGGGAAGACCACTAGCGTCCACTTGGTTGCGGAGAAGCTCGGGTACCAATTGGTCGAGCTGAACGCGAGTGATTCTAGGACGAAGGACAAGCTTTCCAAGAAGGTTGGCGAGGCCATTGCGAGCTCCAGCCTGTTCGGCGGGCCGACCGTGATATTCCTCGACGAAGTGGACGGACTCGCTGGGAGGGCGGACTACGGGGCGATAGACTTCATCAAGGACGCGGTCAGAAGAAGCGAGGCGCCGGTGCTGATGGCGGCCAACGATCCCGACTCGGACGAAGTGAGGAAACTGGGGACAGCCACCACAAAAATTGTGTTCAGGAGGGCAGGCGAGCACGAAGTCCTGAAGCGTCTACAAACCGTCTACAAAGAGGAGGGGCTGCGGATGGGAGACGACGAGATGGCCAAGATAGCGAAGGCTGCGAACGGCGACCTGAGGGCTGCGGTCAACTTCTTGCAGTCGGGGATGCCTTCACAGAAAGATGAAGAGATGACTACGGCGGAGTCGGTGGACGCGTTTTTCAATGCGTCGGATGAGAAGGCTGCGCTGAGAGCCCTACGTGCTTACCCCGGTCAGCCAAGGGAGAAGCTACGCGACCTTTTCACGGCGGTGACGAGGTCCAGGGTTCACGAGGAGAGGAAGGCCGCGGCCCTTGATGTCCTCTCAAGGACCGACTTGGTCATGGGGAGGATTATGCGCGGGAAGGATTGGAGGCTCCTGAGGTACCTCGACCCTATGCTTGCGTCTGAGCTCTGGAATGCGCTGGGTGACGGAGGGCCGCGGTACACGCTCGACGCGGTCCCTTGGCCTCTGCAGCTCCGGGTGTGGAATGACTCGAAGAAGCTGAAGGAAATTGCCCTGCTCGCGGGCAAGCGGTTAGGGACGAGCCAGAGAGGATTCCTGGTCCAAGACATGCCTTTCGTCCTCCTGCTCTGCGCCAACAGGGGCTTCAGGCATGGGCTGGTGAGGAGCCTAGAGCTCGAGGAGAACTACGACGTCTTCCTGGCGAAGGAAGCGGCGAGGCAGCCCAGGCGCTAGCTGAACAGGAGCGATTCGGCTGAACCCCCCACGTCCTTCCAGTCCGCGTAGAACCTAGAGAGGGCGCCGGCTAACGGGCTCGTAGTGTCGACCCTGAATATCCTGATTCTATTGAAGCGCTTCTCTGTGAGTATCCCTGAGCGGACGAGGAACTCAAGGTGGCGGGAGGCCGCTCCGTGGGAGAGTCCCGACCGCCTGGTTATCTCCGAAATGTTGAGTTCCCCAGTCTCTAGCAATATCGTCAGCACTTTGGTCCTGCCGTAAGAGGACAGCAGTTTTTCAAGCTCTAACGTCTGCGAGCATCCCCTTCTCGAGCTCTCCCATCAACTCCTTGGCCGAGACCAGAGACAACCCTATCATGGTCGTCCTACCTCTCATCCCCTTTCCTGAGAGCTGCGTCTCGATTATCCCCTTCCTCGACATCTCGTTGACGTCGCTCCACACCTGGGTGTGGTGGTACGCGGTCACATTCATGCCCTCGCAGAGGGCCGAGTAGCTCTTCTCCACTTCCCCTATGGTGACGTAGGTCGAGCCGCCCTTCTTCAGGAGGGAAGAGATGGCCATGAGCAGCAGCTTCTGGTGGGCGGTCAGGTAGGAGAGCTCCTCCTTCCTCAGCTGCGGCGGGAGCGAAGCCTTGGCAGACCTCACGTGTTCTGGAAGAACGCGAGGGGACCCTGAGTCGTCAGCCAGCTTCCCCGCGCGCCAGATCAAATCCAGCGCGTAGCGAGCATCCCCATAGGTCCCCGCTATGTCTGCGGCCAGCTGGACGACGTCGTCGTCGAGTGAACCGTCACTGAACGCCTCGCTGCGTGAATTCAGGATGTCAGCGAGCTGCTCCGACGGATAGCTGTCGAGGGCGATCTCATTCCATTGGAGAGAGCTCAGCGTGCTCAGGTCGACCTTCTTGAGGTAATCAGTCGTCTTCGATATGAGCAGGGACGAAAGGACCTGGGTCCCCGGCACCATCTCCCTGAGCCTGGTTATGGTATAGAGCGACGCTGGGTCAGATAGCACAAGCGAGTCTACCTCGTCGAAGGCTATGACGAGGTGCATTCGGTTGCTCCTCAACTCCTCCACCAGCGCTGCTAAGAGCTCCTCGAAACTGTAGCCTCGGGTGGGAAAGTTCTGCCCTAGCGACTTCAGCGCCTTCACCATGATGGCTTGGAGGGTCCGGTCTATCCGGCAGTTGACGTGCACAGCCTTGACCAAGTTCCCATGGAGCGCCGCCTTCCGAGGGAGCGACTCCAAGAGCAGCTTTTTCGCCAGCATTGTCTTGCCTGCCCCCACTGGTCCGGTTATCATCACGACCTGGCTGGCCTTGGAGGCGTTCTGCGCAACACCCTGGAAGTAGAGCTCGAGTTTCTTCAACTGTGCCTCACGGTGAGGTATCTGATGCGGGAGGTACTCCTGGAGGAGGATGGCTTCATCCCTGAAAACAGAGCGCGGGAGGGTCATAAGAGTCGAAGGATTCTCTCAATTTGTCTTATAACCTTAGTCGTGCGTTCGATAGAATTACAGATAGAGGGTTTGTCGAAAGTGTTTTGGCAAAGCGGAAATAAGCCGAAGGCAGGCCAAGGGCGTTGAGGGCCGTCAGGTTCCACGAGCATGGGGGGCCCGAGGTGCTGAAATACGAAGAAGTGCCTGACCCTGTCCCGACATCTGATGAAGCGCTGGTGAGGGTGAAAGCGTGCGCCCTCAACCACCTGGACATCTGGGCGAGGAACGGGCTGCCTAATGTGGCAATCCCACTGCCGCACATCTCGGGGAGCGACATAGCAGGCGTGGTGGAGAGCGTCCCTGCTGAAGAGAAGGCGTTCGCCGCAGGGGATGAGGTGATAGTCAATCCCGGGATGGGATGTGGGCGGTGCGACAGGTGCCTCTCAGGAAAGGACGATCAGTGCAAGGACTACACGATAATAGGATATGGGGTCGACGGCGGATACGCTGAACTGGTGAAGGTCCGCAGGACCCACCTAATCAGGAAGCCGGAGCAGATGTCGTTTGAAGAGTCCGCTTCGTTCCCTCTAGTTTTCGAGACAGCGTACCACATGTTGGTCACGAAGGCGAAGGTCACCCCAAGGGACACCGTCCTCGTACTTGGTGCGAACTCCGGGGTCGGCTCGGCGGCTATTCAGGTGGCCAAGCTGTTCGGCGCGAAGGTAATCGCGACAGCCGGCGACAAAAGCAAGGCTGAGAAGGCGCGGAACCTCGGCGCCGACGAGGTGGTGGACCACTACTCCCAGGACGTATTGGCAGAGGTCAGGAGGCTCACCGGAAAGAGGGGAGTTGACGTAGTGGTCGAGCATGTCGGAAGGTCTACCTGGCAGGGGAGCGTGAAGGCGCTCGCGAAAGGAGGGAGGCTGGTCACTTGCGGGGCGACGACCGGAGGTGAAGTCACCACCGACCTCAGATACGTGTTCAACAGGGAGCTCACAATCTACGGGAGCTTCATGGCTGGCATGGGCGAGCTGCTGGAAGTGGTGGACCTGTTCAGATCTGGGAGGCTTAAGGCAGTGGTTGACACTTTGTATCCACTGGCAGAGGCTAGAAAGGCGCAGTCCATGATGGAGTCGAGTAGGCACTTCGGAAAGATAGTTCTGAGAGTCTAGGAGACGATCTCGTATGAGTGTGAAATCTTAGCAGTAGGCTGTATTGTAGCGCCCACACTACAGAACTTCTCGTTGCTCTCCCTGATTGCCTCCTCGACAAGCTCCCTCTCAAGTCCGACCCCCGAGAGGACATACTTGATGTGTATGGAAGTCCAAGGCTTCGGGAGGCCGTACTCTGGCCTTTCCCCCGAAACGAATATCCTAAGGGAAGACAGATTCTGTTTGCGTTTCTTGAGGATAGCAACTATGTCCATCCCCGTGCAGGCACCCAGAGAGGTGAGGAGGACTGTCATCGGGCTGATTCCTTTGGATGTGCTTTGTGCAGAGTCGAAGACGACCGTGTGACCGGAGGCGTCGGAACCAAGAAAGACGTTGTCTCCGCTCCAATCGACCTCCGCCTGCCACCTCGCTTCACTCAATGTGTATCATCACCGGTTTCGACTTAGATTCAACCTCCCCCTTCTCAATGAAACTTCTCCGCGTCCATCGCGCCTTCGCCCCGGCGAAAAGCTCATGGCGCCCAGGGCTGAGTGAGGAAGCAGGAAACGCGAACTCTTTCTCCACGTCGAGCATCTTAGACTTCGCGTCTTCCACGTTCCTGGGTATCTTAGGGGGCCCGCCGTCTTCAGGCATGATCATCACCCAGATTCGGTATGGCAGGTCCGGGTCTCGGCTCCAGTAGAAGCTCGCCCTTCTGACCTCCTTCTTGACTTCCTCGAGCTTCAAGGGACGAATCCCCCCATTTGCGTTCAGGGTGAGGCTAAGCGTGAGGGGCAGCCTCTTGTCGAAGTCCTCCCAGGCTACCGTCCAGACGTCGGGGTGGAAGGCCTCCCTGAGCCCCCCAACTATCCTGTAAGCGACGTTGACCTTCACGGTGTCATCCGAAGCATAGCTCTTCTTGTCAGTGACGAGGCTTATCCGCTCAATCTGTGTGGGTGGCCACTCATACTCTTGCCGTCTGTCTTTCAGAGACAACGGAATCGGGCGCCCTCCACAGGCAGTTTAAAGTTTGATGCGTATTCAGGCAACCCGCTCTGAGAGCCGCGCTGGAAGTCTTGGGGCGACTGCTTCGGTGAGGGCCACGCTGAACGAGCAGACATCGTCCCCGTCAGTCAGGCACTGGACTTCCTTCACATCGAAGGTCTTACCGAACGTCCCTGACATGAACCCTCGGAGGTGAGCCCTGAAGAAAGTGCTTCTCCTGTGGAGGTTCTGCTTCGCGTTCGATTCGCACTCGAATAGTGCCCTTGCGTTTACCACAATGGGGAAGTCAGAGGTCTTACCTCGCTCAATCGATACGTCAGTGTATCCCAGGGCAGAGTAGGTCCCGATAAGCTCGTTGAGCTGGTCGACGGCGAACTTCGCCCCGAAGTCTTCCACGATTTCCTTGGCAGAGTGCCGCCCCATGGCCTCAGCCATCTGGTCGATTATGGTCGCGGCCCCCGTCCCGAAGACAGCCCAAAGCCTGTTCAGCATCTCGTTGAGCGCGTCCGCCCTCATCAAGATCGCCTTGCGGCCCGCCCATTGCAAGGGGAAGTGCTGTTTGTCGACCATGAAACCACCTTCGGCTGTGATGGCCTCAACAGATTGAATCTGATCGATTGACTGCAGCGTCCGCTTCAGGCCGGGAAGCCCTCCTTCGGCGTCCGTTATGTCGGCGAAGAAACTTAGGGTGGCCGTGCGTGAACGGCCAGGGGCCGTGAAGAACCCGGTGAGGACGTTCACGTTACAGTCGCTTACAGCCTGGCTGCATCTGGCTAAGGCACCCTTCTCGTTCTTGACCCTCACAACTACTTCGGCCAGCCTGCGGCCGGGAGCGTGCTCCCAAATTTCTACATCCTTTGGATAATGCATGGGAGATTAACTTAACCCCCCATGTATATTCTTAATAAAGGCTACCATCGGGGCCCGGACGGATGCGGAGAGCAAGCAGGGAAGAACAGAAGCGAGATATCAAGCCTATGGATTTGGAATCTACACCCCTTAAATTCGGACGAACTGTGAAGCGCCACGGTACTCTGGTAGAGGATATGGCTACAGGGAGACAGGAAGTCGACAATACCAATCACCGGACGGTGCAACTCGTAAAGCTACTGTCGCAACTGGGCCCCGATGTCCCGGAGATATCTAGGAGGCTGGGGCAGTTCAAGGAGTCTGTGCGCTATCGATACAAGGAGAAGGTCGTCAACCGCGGGATAGCAATCCAAGGGGCGGTAGATCATGAGAAGCTCGGATTGAAGAGGATGATGGCTGTAGTCGATGTAGCGGAGCCGTATAGAAACTATGCCCAGGCAGTCTTCGCGGCCATGCATGAGCTTTGCTATGTCGTCGGGTTCGCGAAGACTCTGGTGAGCGGGGAGCACGTGGTCAACTTCAGCGTCCCCATTGAGCATGTTTCTGCCATGCACACCCTACTCGGACAACTGGAGGAAACAGGGATGTTCTCCCGCCTTGAAATTCTCGATTTCGATTGGTTCCGCACGGTCCCCATGAAGCCTGAGTATTACGACTTTGATAGCGGGAGGTGGGACTTCGACTGGCAAGGGAGGGGCCCAGACGACTTCCAATCTGCCGCCGGAGTCCCATCGGAGAAGACCAAGTTCGACTATGTCGACCTGCTGATTGTGAAAGAGCTCCAGGTGGACGCGAACAAGTCACTCAGGGAGATGGCGGACAAATTGAAGGTCAATTACAAGAAGCTTGCGTGGCACTATTCAACGCACGTCAACGCTCGGAGGCTGATTTCAGGATACACTGTCAATTGGATGGGAACGAGGTACGACTACAAACTTGAGAAGGCGTTGCACCGCAAACACAGGTATTTCGCCGTGGACCTGTTCGCAAGGGACGTGAGCGGGCTAGAGTCGATGTCACTCAGACGTGGAATCGACCGGCTACCATTCCTCTGGGGAGAAGCTGGAGGCGGCAACTACTTCGCGGAGTTCGCCTTCCCTGTGGATAACGTAATCGAGGCGCTACAGTACATCGGCGGCGTCAGTCATGGGGTCAGGGAAAGGACGAGCATCTACCCCATAGACCAGTCGGAAGCGGCCCGCTTCACGATAGCCTACCAGTTGTTCGACCCGATTACAAAACGATGGATGCTCGATGCGGAGAACCTGCTGTCCAAGTTCGAAGGTTTGATGGTCCAGATAAAAACGGGTGTCAGCTAGGAGACCTAGCTGACACCGAAGCCGCCGATTATCTCGAGCGGCCCGACCTTCAGGCCCAACGACGCAAAGACAATGCTTGCGCCAGTGAGGGCGAGCATCCCGTAGCGGATTTTCTCGTCCAGAGTCATGTCGGCAACCGTGGCCTATCCAGGCTTTTAAGAATGAGCCTATGCATGACGGGCAGCCTGGCGTATCAGGCAAAATCCAATTATTAATCATAGCACGCTCCCCCTAGGAGATGACGTCAACTTCTAAATAAGAACCGTCGATGAATAGCTGCGAAAAGAGCTGACTTCTACAACCCCGGCCGAGAAGCACCCGCACATCCCTGCCCGAAATATACTAGACAGGATTGTACTCGGAGGGAGCGACGGTGCGATAGAGGGCGTGGCGATAACCTCGGCCCTCAATGGGGCAGGCGTGGCGTTTGCGATCATCGCAGTCGCGGGGTTCGCGTTCGCCGCCGCGGGCGCAATTTCGATGTTCTTCAGTAGCTATCTCGCAAGGAGGTCGGAGGTCGACTCGCTTAAGGTCGATATGGCAAGGGAGAAGATGGAGATCGAGACAGAGCCGGATGAGGAGAAACATGAGATGGAGGACTTACTCAAGAAAGACGGCTACAAGGAACCGGAGGTCGATGTGATAATGGGGAGGCTGACAGAGGACAAGGAGCTTTGGCTCAGAGAGATGCTCCGGAGGGAACTGCGAGTGGACGCAGAAGGGGTCAACGTAGACCCATATGGCCACGCGATTGCTGCCGGCGTGGCATTCTTCCTGCTCTCCCTCCTTTCGGTTTCCCCATATCTTATCTCGCTCCCGAGGGAGGCCGCGCTCGGAGCATCTGTGTCGCTCTCCCTCCTCGCACTGTTTGCGCTGGGGTCAAGGGTCTTCATACCACAGAATTTTAGACTGAAGTCTGGCCTCGAGTCGGCGACCGTGGGAGCGATAGCAGGTCTCCTGCTATATGTGGTGGGGACGCTCCTTTCCGCACTTTGAAGGGAGATCTATAGATTACCGAGAAGCGCCTAAAGGCATGCAGGAACAACAAGGCTGTGGAACTCAACCTTGGCCGATTGATTCGTGGAGGAGGAGTTGGTTGCAGCAGTTCGGGGGCTCGACTTGGCCTTTGGTTCTGACCGCTGCCTTCAGTGACGTGGCGGGCCTGAGCCACCGGAAAGGAAATTGGTCAGGCCACGTCCCCCCATGACGTGAGGAGGCTCGACTTGGGGAAGATCCCTATCAACATCCTGAACGACACGGTGCTTAAGCTGACCGGGGCGGAGTCAGACAAGGTGGTCGCCCCCGCCCGCGCGGGGCTCGACTTCGCCGCGGTCAAGGTCGGAAGGAAGTTCCTAATCACGTCGGCGGATCCAATAACGGGAGCCTATGAGGACGTAGGCACTTACGCTGTAATGGTGAGCGCCAACGACGTAGCCACCAGTGGCAACATGCCGCAGTTCGCGGAGGTAGTCATCCTGCTCCCGAGAGGCTCTTCAGATTCAGAACTCGCCAAAGTTGCCCGGCAGATTCATGAAGCCGCGATGAAGATCGGCGTCACCATACTGGGTGGGCACACCGAGGTTACGCCAGGGATAGACCACCCGATTTTGATGGTGACCATGTTCAGCCTGGTGGACAGGTTTGTCACATCGGGAGACGCCAGGGAAGGAGACACGATTATGATGACAAAGACCGCCGGGCTGGAGGGGACAGCGGAGCTGGCCCGAGAGCACAAATTCCCCGAAGTCCCCGCGTCAACTCTGAAGAGGGCGAGGAAATTCATCGAGAAGTTGGACATAAGGGAAGAGGCCGTGACTTCCTTTGGCACCGGGGTGGTCCACGCGATGCACGACTGCACAGAGGGAGGTGTCATGGGTGCTACGTTCGAGATGTCATTGGCCTCTGGCCTCGGATTCGTGCTTGAAGAGGCTGCAGTCCCTGTGGCCCCCGAGACCAAGCAGATATGCGACTCGTTGTCCATAGATCCTCTCAAGCTCATCGGCTCGGGCTCGCTGCTGTTGGCGGTGGCGCCAGGGGAGGAGGCCCAGGTGGAAGAGGCGCTCCGGGGGGTGTGTAAAGTAACCAGGGTCGGGTCATTCTTGAAGGGCGGGAGGCATGTAGTCGGAAAGGACGGGACAGCGCGGGCGCTGCAAGAAGCCCCTCAGGACGAGCTATGGAGAGTGCTCTCGCGGAGCCGGCGACTGGGGTAGCGGCTTTTCTTCCGCACCGTCAGGGCTCCACTTCGCGGAGGACTGGTGGACCCAGGCGAACTTCTTTTGGAGAGACTTGCTGTAAACCCTCGCCCAGTCAAGGCCTACGTAATCGCACCAGGCTTTGTAGACTCGTGGGTCGATGTAGTTCTTCATCGAGGTGTTTAAGTTGTAATTTTTGGTCTTCTCATAGAACTCGAGTTCCCTCTTCAGCTTGGGGATACGCTTGGAGTCGTTTCTGGCGATGGCTTCCTCGAGCTTCTGTTGCTTCTTCCTGTGCGCGTCGTCCCAAGTCTTCGGAGGGGTCCTCTGGTGATTGCAGAAGATTGCCGCCTGGAGGTTCGCCTCCTTCGCATGATAGAGCTTGTCGAGATCGTCAGCCCCCCGCATGTCTTCAGATTCCAGATACTCTTTCGCTCTCGCAGTGGCGTGGTAAGTCCTGAACACTTTCGCCGTGAGTCCAGGGACCGTTGAGGATAGGAACTGGTTGACCATGCTTGATGTCACATCGTGAAATATCATGTCTCCAGGGCTCTTCCCGGCCATGAACTCGTTGAGGTTTCTCACCACTGATGGGGGGAACTCTTCGGACTTGTTCCATGTTACCGAGTCTTTCCCGAGAAATTTGAACTCCGCCATGTTCCCTTTCACGTTCACGTGCTCCACTCGCAGGGTGCTGGCACCTACGGTATCGGCTTCGTCTACGTCCTTCTCGTCCCCCACCCTCATACCCAACGTGTCAATCAGATAGCAGACCGTTGCGACCTGCCTTGTCCTCTCGACCTTCGAGTCCAGGTCCCTCTTTATCCGGGTCTGGACCTTCTCGAGGTGGACACCCACCTTCCTGGCGTTGTCATACTTCGCCTTGCTCCTCGACTGCTGCAGCGGAGAGCTTTCGTGCAACCACACGTACTTCTCCTTGCCAGTGAGCTTGTCGATCCACTTCGCCATCCACATAGAGTTGTGGTCGCGAACCACGTCCTTCCACGGCCCCGGTGGGACTGGGGAATCCTCCCCGAGGTTGAGGATGACATCCTGAGGTTGCACTCTGGCCTTCCACCTACCACGCAGGGGGTGCGCTCCCCTCCCCATGAAGAGCCCTGGTGGCTCGACCATCCAGTTCGCAATGTCGACCTCTTTCCCGTCAAGGATTGCCTTACCGTATTTCGCCTTCAGGGCTTCCCTGCGCTCCTTCCTCGACGCCGCCAGTGCCTTCTTCTCCTCTTTGGACATCCTCTCCTTGGCCGCCCTTTCCATGTCGACCTTCCGATGGAACTTCGAGAAGTCAACCGCTTCGAGGCCTATCCCTCTGCACCACTCAGGGAGCTCTTTCACGAAGTCAGACATGAAATTGGACTGGAAGACCGGATCCTCGGCGTATGGCGTCCCCTTCTTCTTCGCGAAGTTGTACGCCATCTCTTCGGCCAGAGGCGAAAGGGTCACCTCTCTCCCCTCGACCGAGATAGTCAGACTCTCGGGGACGTAAGGGTCTGGAAAATTGACCCCGCTGTGAGAAAGCGTCTTCCAGTAGGCGCTCATGAACGGTTGTCCGGTTTCCCCCCATCATATATTAAAATCAATACCAACTTTCTGCCGATACTGCTACGAGGGTTAAATAGGAAGCCATGGGTCTGTAGGCTCTCGAACATGTGGATAGATTATCAGGGGTCGGACCACATCGCATTGAAGCGCCCGGCCTTGATTGTCGCTGTCTCGACCTCAATACCACAGTACCGTGGGCTCTACTCCCAGGCTCGGGAGCTGGCTGACTATATGCTGAGTAAGATGAAGTTCAAGAAAATCGCGACCGTCAGAGCTTCGGCTTTTCTCCCCGAGGTGATTCTACGGGATGATGGGACAGCGACCCTTCCGGAGTGCGGCCTGTACCTGAGCAGGGGGACGCGTGACATCCTCCTCTTTGCCGGGGACTCGAGCCCAATGGACGAACAGTATGAGTTTGCTGAGTTCATCCTAGCGAAGGCAGCCGACTTTAGGGTGAAGGAGCTGTATTCGGTTGGTGCGCGGTGGGCTGAGAACCCCCTCCCACCTGACTCGGACCCGCTGGCTTTGGGCTTTGCGACCGACGCGGTCGGAGTTGGCAAGTTGCGAAATAGCGGCGTGAAAATCCTGTCAGAGGAGCCGGCGCCTTTCTTTGCTTCAATGGTTGTCGCCATGGCAAAGGACTATGGGATAAGAGGGTACAAGCTCGCTGTTGATCATGGGGAACCGAACCCTCATGTCAAGTCGGTCGCAAGGATTCTCGAAGTGCTCAGCAGGATGGCGGAATTCCAAGTGGACCTTGACGAGCTAAGGTCCAAGGCCGTTCCCGCCGTAACGCTCAGTCAGTCGGAGAACAGCTCCATCTACCACTAGGACCTCGTCGGCGGAACGCCGCTCTCTGATGTTATCCTCGTCCCTAGGCTGGAGCCCGCGGGGTTTCGCTGGTACCCAGCGACTGACCAACGTTACCTCGATGATTCTGACATGCGCAAATCTCCCCGGATTGCTTCTCCCGGCAATGGCCAATGCCAGCGCGAGCGCACCCGCAAGCACCCCGGTCTCCATAGCCTGCTCTATTCGCTGGGCTGTTGGAATGATTGTTCGTCCATCATCCTCGGGGTGTCAGGTCCACGCTATGTTTATCCGTGTGGTGCCTCGAATGCGCCAACGAATGCGCCTCGCAAGCACCGACCGGCAGCTGCAGAGCACGCTCGATTGGGCGCTCGACAGGATGCGACAGAAGGGGTACATAGTCAAGTCGAAGGTCACCCTCAATGTCGAGCCAAACTTAGCCATAATGGGATACGCGAAGAAGGACGGCGAGACCCACAAGATACTCATTTCTGAGTGGGCGCTCGACTCTGAGATGCTTGGGGGGCTGGTGCTGCACGAGCTCGCCCACATCTACTTCACCGAGAAGGGCGCTAGTTCTCACGACAGCCACGCCCTGGAGGGGCTCCTTGAAGAGCTGAAGGAGAGGGAGGGCCTGAGGACGAAGGAAATAGAGTGTCTAATCGATGCTTACAACCACCTGCAAAACGTGATGGTGGATGACGTGGTCTTCGCAGTCATGGGAGAGAAGGAGAGGGAGATGGCGAAGAGGTTTTTTGCCGAGTGGGTGTCAGAAAGGCCTTCTGGCGACCCAGTGACAGACGCCGACCTCCTTTGCAGAAACGCCTTCGCAGTAGCTTCACTCAGGAGGCGGGGGCTTTTCGACAAGTCCAGTGAGATGCACCACAGGAGCAGATCATTCCTCTCGGCGCTCGGCCCAAAGTCAGAAGAGGAGTTTGAGTGGCTCGCGTCTTTCCTTGCGACCGCAAACGTGGACTGGGGCGCTGAGGAATTCGAGGGCGCCTTGGGATCGTACTTTGACAAGTTGCTGTCCCTCATGCGCGTGTCTTCCAGGCTAGACGACCTCCGATAGCTCCCGAGCAACAAGTGGAAGGCCACTAATTGGACTCGGAGAGCATGGTTCGCGTATCACGAGAGTGACTCAATCCCTCCGTTCGTTTATTAGAGGGAAAGGGAATCTGACCCTGGTTGACACACGAAATCGAGGAGGACACGAAGCCGACCCCTCCTCAGAGGGCAATTAGCACGGAAGCGCTCGAGAAGCTTTTCCAAGATTTCGCAGAGACGGCGACGGAGTTCGTCAGGGAAGTGAGCGCTACTGGCGCATTCACTTACAGAGGGGACGCGAGCTCGGTCAAGGACAACGTGAGCGTGACTAAGAAAGTGTTCAGCAAGTGGTCCATTGAGATACTGACGAGCACTTACTCACTCAAGGCTGCAAGGTTTGCTGATTTGAGGAGGTTGCTAAGCGGGATAAGCCCTCGAGTGCTATCGAAGAAGCTGAAGGATCTCGAAGAGCTTGGATTCATTCAAAGAGAGGTGAGTGGGAAGAGGCCTCCGAAGGTAAGGTATACTCTATCGAAGAGAGGGGAGATGCTCGCGAAGCTCGGGGAGCCGGTCATCCTCTACCTGCGCGAGCCCAGGACCTGAACTCCTACGTAGGCTCGAAGAGGCGCCAGAACGCAAGGCCAGTCATAACGTAATTCAGGACATACATGGAGATGCAGACGGGGCAGACTGCGTGTATCACCCCGAGCTCTAGGTACCACAGGTAAAAAGTAAACATGTTCCCCACCATGAGCACTGGGACCATCACTTCTCCATAGAGGGAGCCTCTTTTGCGGCCGTACCAGACACCCAGGGCTACCATGAGTGGGAACCAGATCAGGCCATAGATGTAGAGCGGGATGCCGTACTCCCCCGGTGGGAAGGTCACGTCTCCACTGGCGAAGACGCTACCGCACGAGAAGAAGTTGTTTATGTTGCAGACTCTAGATATCGGTGTAGAATACGCCGTTATCTCGTCATACCCATGGAGGATTGCTATAGCCACTCCGACAGCGGCTACAACTATGAAGGCCTTGGTCAGACGGTCCATCGTGGGTTTGAGTTCCTGACTGGAACGGTGAACAGCGACGTGGAGGTAAGGGAACTGGTCTGAGAGTATGATAAGGTTGCAGTCGCATAGCCTTGGCCGCACACCGAGCCTGGCTGGCCACCGTCGACGTTACAAATCGCGCTAATCAGATAGTTGGCCGCACCGTCTATGAGCTGAGCGTAGCTGCTGCTGGGGTCGTTGAGCACTGAAGCAACTTGGCTCCAATTACCCCCCGCAATCGCTGGAAGCTGGAACTGGGCGCCGCAATTTACTGCATACTGGTTGGCGATGTCTATAAACGGTATCCCCCCCGTAGTACCAGTTGCCGAACATGTGTCATACTGGGCGACGAGGCTGGTCTGGGCAGAGGTGAGGGTCTGCCTCACATCACTCGTACCTGCGCGGCCATATTCCTCGACGGCCACGAATGAGATGTAGCCACTGGTGTAATTGGCGTGGGCGAATGTGAAGGTAGGTGTGTTGGGATTGACGTCTGTGCTCGACGAGAGCATATACTCAAGCCCGGTGAACTTCCCGAAATGCGACAGCGCCACGATTATTGCCCACCGCTCGATAGCGCAGAAGGGGCAGAATTCCCCACCGATATAGAGGACCTCGGGCTTCCCCCCTGAAGTGAGAGCGGAACCTGATATCGTGACAGGCGCCGAGACGCCAGATGGGGTACCGATGGCGTTGAGCGTGGAGTCGCTCACCCCAGTTATCTGCTGAATGATGGTCGAAGAGACGGGTTCCCCGATATATTTCGTGTATGGGTCGCTGCTCGCCGCCGCGATAAAGTAGACGACAACCAACAGGGCGACCATTACTGCGGCAATTGAAATCCACATTATACGCCTTCGCCTCTGTCTAGCGCGAAGGTTCGCCTTGATTGACAATCAAGAGGCGATTTCTCGTCAGGTAAATAAATGATAGAGAGGTCCCGAATTAGGATGGCACGCTAGCGCGACCCTCTACGCCTGCCGCAGTAGGATATCTGGTCTAAAGCTGACTGGACTAGCGGTCGGCCGAAACTCTGTCTAGGTCCCTGTGATTGGTTGAATCGGGAGCGGTTCGCCGTGTTCGCCAGCGGCGCACCCGCAACCCTGCACATGCCCGCCGCGCCTCAGAGTTCCCCTGTAGAGGCCGTCCTCCAGCTTCCTGCCGGTCTTAGCCTCCCAGGCCTCGATGGGCATCCCGTACTTCTGCTGAATGCGATCTCTGTACCACTCGGGAATCACGTTGAAACTACAGAATGGTATGATCCTCAGGTCGGGGGTCAGATAGTGGATGTCGCAGCGCTGTAGCCTCTCCTCGTCCTGGTTGTATTTGTCCTGGAAGTGCATCATGCCGATGAACATACTCTTCAGGTGGAATTGGCCCACAGACGAGTAGTCGTGCTTCACTAGTGCGTCAGTGAGCAGTTTGGCGAAGCTCAGGCTCTTGGGCTGCTTCTCTTTATTTACGAAGGACGAAATCCTGGTCAGCACCTTCGCCGCTACTATGTAGCGGTTTGTCCCAGAGTAAATCTCCTCCGTCTTCTCGTCGAGGTACTCGATCAGGCCTGGAATGTCGACGAAGTCAGGCAGCGGGACGAGCCTCTTCTTGTCTGGATCGTTGAACACGTATGTCCCCGCACCACAGGCGAAGTGGATGGAGAGTTCGTATTGCTCCTTTTTGGTGAAGGCCTCGATGAAACCTGTCACCGGAGAGCAGGACGGGACTGGGAACCATCCGTCCTTCGATATCATGCCATTTGTCTGCTCCTCTATCCTTTCGATACAGTCTGGAATCGTGATTCGGTACTTAGCCCTCTCAGTCTTGGTCAACCTCCCAGTAAGCGAGACCGGCTGGAAGTTTACCGCGTGCACGGTATCGATGTTCTTAGCGCCGAAGCGGATTATGTCTCCGAGTTCGTGGTCGTTGATTGACTTTATGACCGTGGGGACAAGGACGACCCCCACTCCCACTCGCCTGCACGCGTCGATGGCGTAAGGCGCCTCCCAGTGGTTCTTTGGATTTGTCTTGGGCGTGACACCGTCGAAACTCATGTAAAGGTTAGAGACCCCGGCGTCCTTCAGGCGCTTCGCCAGCCCAGGGTTGAGGGCGAGGTTTATGCCGTTGGTGTTAAGCTGGATGTGATCCACTCCTTCCTCCTTCAATATCTTGATGATGGTCGGCAAGTCCTCGCGGAGGGTCGGCTCCCCACCAGTTATCTGGACGGAATTCCCTGCGACTGGTCTTTCCGCCTTCAGCGAGCGTCCCATCTCCCTAATCTGATCGAGCGTGGGCTCGTAGACGTAGGCTCCCTCCAGCCCCTTCTTGACATAGAAGAAGCAGTACCAACAGGTGAGGTCGCACCTGTTCGTCACTATGATGTTCGAGAGCCCTGTGTGTGACAGGTGGTTAGAGCAGAGGCCGCAGTTTGCCGGACATGAACATACGTCGAGCGGGACGTTAGCTGCGTGTGTCCCCTTCCCGTCCTTCCAATAGCGTGAGAACTTGCTGTACATCTCGTAGGAGCCGAAGTAGAGTTCTTCGGTCTCACCGTGCTCGGGGCATGTCTTCGTCATCCAGACCTTGCTGTCCCGCTCAAAGACAATCGCGGGCAGTATCCTGTTGCAGTCGGGACAGATGGACTGCGTCTGGCGGATGAAGTTACCCCTGGAAACTTCCTTCTTCAGTTCTAGACTGACGTCAGCGATTTGAGCCAAAGTAGGTTCGCTGAGGAGTCTCCCTCTCCGTGGCGATATAAGCATTTTAACTTTCCAGAAGGTGAAAAGTTAAAGTCTGGGCCGGTTGCCAGGCCAAGCGTGTACTCAAAGAGCGCCAGCGGCCACGTCCGGGCAGGTGTCAAAGGCGCTGCAACCCTACTGAGAACCTCCTACATCCAAGGCGGAGGGGAACGATGACCCTGAGCGAGCGCGCCTCAGCCTCAATCGAGGGGCTCGGGCTCACGGGGAGCGAAGTGAAAGCCTACGTCGCCCTGCTGAAGGGGGGGACCATGACAGCCAGCGACGTAAGCAGGGAAGCAAGGATACCCTATTCGAAAGTTTACGACGCGCTAGAGTCGCTGCACCACCGCGGCTGGGTGGAGGAGCAGAAAAGCAGGCCGATAGTTTACACGGCCAAGCCGCCAGACACGGCCCTGGAAGAACTCAGGTCGCGTCAGGAGACCGAGAGGAAGGAGATGGAGCAGGTCGCTCTGGAAGAACTGATGAGGATTTATGTGAGCAGAGGTGAGCAGGAAAAGCCAGACATCTGGATAATGAGGGGGACGAACGAGATTCTCTCGAGAGTAAAGAACCTCCTCCTCAACTGCAGGACTGAGTTGCTAATAGCCCTACCAGCGCAGCTCGCCCCATTCACGGATAGGATCGAGCCGCTGCTCGCGACGCTGAAAGAGAAAGGAGTGAAATGCCTGCTCCTCACATCCCCTGACCTTCCCGATGAGGCGGCTGAAAAGCTGGCGAGGCACTCGGAGCTCAGAACGAGGAAGACCATGTACGGTGGAGGACTAGTATCAGACTCGCGAGAGGTCGTCCTCCTGCTCGGAGGTGCGGAACAGGGCGGACTGCCCCTTGCCATCTGGGCTTCGCACCACGGACTGGCCAGCTTCGCCAAGGATTACTTCGAATTTCTGTGGAGCTCACCCGGGACCACCAAGCGTTGAGCGAGAGGCATGGACTACGGGACGAAGAGGACATCATCCAGCGGCTCTGCAAGGACGCTGGCCTGGCCCGTGACGACGCTTTGCTGTATCTCAGGCTTCTTCGAGACGGTCGGGTCCCTTTGTCCCAAAGGAGGGGGGCGGCCACGCTATTGGAGAAGGGGATGGCAATCATCTCTGGAGACGGCGAGGAGATCATCCCTGTCCATCCGAGGCTTGGAATCGCTAACCACTTCAGGACGTGGAGGGAGGCGATGGTGAGGGAGGTGAACGAAAGGAGGCTGAGGGTGGACAGATTGATACTCGAGTTAATCCCCCTGTACGAAGCCGCAACGGACAAAAGGACAGAGAGGGAGGGCACGTGAGCCATGGATACACCGCATGAGCATGAGATAGTCTTCGTAGGCATGGTGAACGTGAACCGCGATAACTACCTGCAAGGAGTTGTAGACGTCTGGAAGTGCAGGGGCTGCAAGAAGCTCTTCTGCGACGACAAGCGGTACGGAGAGCCGCTGAAGCCGAGCGTGGGGTTCGAGTCGGTCCCTGAGGACGAGGAGTGGGCGGTGTTGACCTGCACGACGCTGAAGGATGTACGAATGAACTCAATTGGGGTCAAGCCTGGGAAGAAGTTCAACCACGCGTGTAGAGACGGGCAGGTCTACGAATTTGTGGTGGGAGATGATTACTCCCTTTCACCGAAGACTGACAACCCCATCCACAGGCTGTACTTGGTGAAGGATAACATCAACAAGAACATCGAGGCGGGCCATTACCGACTGACAATGGTGAAGTAGACTGGCTCTGGCGACGAAAGCCTCGGCTATCTTTAACCTCCTTACAGGAGCGTCGACAGTGGTGGTCGCCTGGGGGTTTGGTTCAAAGTACATGTGCCCGAGCAGTGGATGCCCGGTGCCCGTCATACAGGCCACCGCGCCTCTAATCGGGGTCGTCCTCATCCTCGACGCACTCGCGTGTTTAGTCGAATTCAGGGGCGCGTTCGTGGTAGGCGGGGCCCTCTCTGCGGTGGTGGCGGTTGTCACCCTCTACAACTGGGCAGGGCATTACGGCGGGGAAGCCTGGGCCACACTGGTCGTCCTTTCCATCCTTTCCCTAATCTTCGACCTCATCGCACTCAGGCCCAGGGAACAGCTGAACGAACAGGCGAACCCAATGAACCTTCCAGTGTTCGGCTAGACAGTGAAGCAGAAGAAATTCCGTGTCGTCAGTATCTGTTCAGCTTCCGCCTTCAGCAAGTCCACCCTGAATGCCCCAAATTGAGCATTCTGGAGATTCAACAGCCGGACAGCTCGCTCTAAGATACCGAGAGCGACCGAATCCTCCCCTTTCTGATGGTGGACGAAAGCCGCGCAGACAAGTATCATCCCCTGGAGTTGTCTCTTCTCATCCCCATCCTTTACCCGCCAGGCCCCCTCGAGGACCTCATGGCACTCCCAGTACCGTTCGGCGTTGAACAGTGACCTAGCCTCAGAGAAGAGCTCGGCTTCCATTCGGAATTGCATGGGGACGTTCAGGTCCCTTGTGAACTCGGGCTCACCAAGGGGAGCCAAGGAGGCTACGAAACGTTCGAAACTGACGCTACTTGTAGCAAAAATGTCAAGCTCTAGGGCGCCATAAGATGTCCGCTTTGGGTTCTTTGCCTCAGCCCCGAATTCACCGGCGAGGGTTTTGACTGCCTCAAGGAGGTTCACGCGCGAGTCACGCTCTTTGATCCTGATGAGATACCGCACACTCGGAGAGAGGCGCCTGGAACACTTTAATGTTGAGCCTGCTCCGGAGGGTTTGTGGGTGATGACCGGATTAGCCTGCTGAACCGACAGATGTCGAGGATCTTGAGTGCGAGAACCCACATGATATGACAAAACCACCGTCTCTGCACATTGGGAATCAATTTATAACCTGTGGAAGGCGCCGCGGGTTTAGGTGAAGCCTGGTGGTTGAGCTAGATCTCACCTGCAATCTTGAGGGTTTCAGGCGATTTCTTATCAGCAGTACTTGCAGGAGCTTCATCCCAGAGTCGTACCTTAGGGACCCCGAGGTCTTTCCGGAGAAGCAAGGAGACCAGGGATCGATTTACGTAGAGGCCGTAGACAAAGTCGATCTTAAGAAAATAAGAGACATCACGTTCATCAACGCGAGGGATGTGCTTGGTATAATCTACACTTCCAAGAGCGGAAACACCAAGCTGAAGTGGCGTCAGCTGAGAGGAAGGATAGGGAGGTTGTCTGGTGTCGCTTCGGCCAACTCCTTGGTCAACCTCTCGATGGCAAGGATACTCTCGCCCGAAGACGTCGAGGCACTAATGGCGAACCAGCCTGCCGAGGGAGGGGAGCAGGTGCCTTCAGAAGAAGCCCAGCCTGAAGGGACGGAAGGAACCCAAGCTCAGCCAGAGCCGGACGCCACCCAGTAGCCCATTTTCAGTCAGAAAACCTGACGCAAACGCCAGACGCTGAGTTTATACCAGCGGAAAGAAGAGACGGGCTAAATGGGCAAGGTAAAGGTCAGCCGGATAAGCGGCGTAACTGACCCTCTGACTGGACTTCCTGCGAAGCAGATAGAGCTGGTGGAAGTCAGGGACACGCGCAGACCCGAGATGTTCCCAACCAGCGACGAGGGGAGGGTAGTTCAGGGGATGGTGTCGCAGCTCCAGTCCATGGGTCTGATGCCCCAGATGAGGGAGATAGGGTTCTCCAAGATAATTATGACCCTGACAGAATCTGAATACGACATGCTCGGCATCAGACTAGACGTCAACGAGGTCTACGACCTAGATATCAGGAACGGGTCGATTTCGCTGAAGAAAATCACAGAAGGGACCTGAGAGACGTTTGAGCGGTCCAAGAGTCGGAGAAAAAGCCCCAGACTTCACGCTCCCAGCACAGGACGGGCGGATGGTGTCATTGCACGACTTCGTTGGTTTGAAGAACGTCGTGCTCTACTTCTATCCGAAGGACTTCACTACTGGTTGTACGCTGGAGACGAAGGCGTTTGGCGAAAGCTACGGGGGCATCTCGGCCATGGGAGCGGAAGTCATTGGGATAAGCTCTGACTCCGCCGAGAGCCACAGCGGATTCGCTGAAGAATGTGGAGCCAAGTTTCCTCTGCTCTCGGATGAAGGGGGAAGGGTAAGGAAGGCGTACGGCGCGAAGTCGATGGGCCTGATGCCCGGCCGCGTCACGTTCATCATAGACAAGACAGGAGTGGTGAGACACATGTTCGCATCCCAGCTGAGGCCGAAACAGCACATAACCGAGGCAGTGGAAGCGCTCAAGCGAATCGAGGATTAACGCGTTACGCGTTGATGCCCGAGCCTCCAGTTCGACATCGTGATGTGTTATCTGGAGAACTAAGCGCAGACCATCGAGCTCGGGCTAAGCGCTCATTTCAAAGGATCATGGTGATCATTGAGCAAGCCTTGAGGGACCTACTAGCGGGTGACGGCGGCCCGCGAACTAAGTGGAACATGGCGAAGGGTAATGGTGCGGCCTCCGGGATTCGAACCCGGGCGAGTGGCTTGGGAAGCCACTATCCTAACCACTGGATCAAGGCCGCCCCACTGGCCCCTTGAACGGAAATGGTATAAACCAAGCAGTTCCTACTCCCCCAGCAACTTGAGCGAACAGGTCCTGTCCAAGTTGGTGCCAAAGCTGAAGAAGCTCGAAGAAGGCGCCTATGCGAGGAGTTACGGGACAGGGTCCGTTCAGAGAAGGACGAGCACCCACCAGCTGGTGGGTGACCTCCTCAGTTCTCTGGGGATCGAATTCGAGGAGGATGCGCGTCTTCCTGGCGACAGAGACCTAAGGGCAGACTTCCATGTGAACAAAACGTGGGTTTTCGTCGAACCCGAGCTCGACGAGGAGGACATGAGGGTCCTCGGCAGAAAGAAGAGTTGCGTCATAATCAAGCGAGAATCGCTCAGAAGCGACCGCTTTGACCATGGCATAAGGGTGCTTGGACTGAGCGAAGAAAGCAGGGGGCAAACCATATTCCTGGACGATCCGTCATTCAATTTCGATTACGCGCATATCCTCCCCAAGACTGAAAAGTGCTCGGTGATGCATGGTCATACATCAAGCGTTCTGGTAGAGATGACCGGCCGGCCGGCAGAAGGCATGGTGGTTGACTTCGGTGTCGCGAAGCAGATAGTCAGGGAAGCAGTCAAAGGGCTTGACCACAAGTTGTTCATCAATGGAAAATATGTGACCTCAATGGACCGGG
The DNA here is from genome assembly GCA_021786575.1 of archaeon. Taxonomy (GTDB): domain Archaea; phylum Thermoproteota; class Nitrososphaeria; order Nitrososphaerales; family Gagatemarchaeaceae; genus UBA183. The sequence continues at coordinate 141,797 of JAJYMY010000002.1, read as the reverse complement.
AGAGTGTTTCCCTGAAGTTCAATACGATTCATGGGGAGTTCGCTATCAAAGCCCCGAAGGACACTACGGTGCTGCTCGATGGTGAGGCGACAGTCGAGAATCTGGCGAGAGAGGTGCTGGGGCGGATAGCCCCGAGGATGCCTAGGAACGTGACATCAGTCGGAGTCTATGTATACGAGGGGTTGAACAAAGGAAGTCACATCCTGGCGAAGATCCACCAGGACGGTGCGCAATCGAGACGAAAGAAGCGGTAGTCCTCCTCTCGGGTGGGATAGACTCTGCCACAGCACTCGTCCTGGCCAAGGAGGCGTACAACCTGAGAGCGCTCACCTTCATGTACCACGGGGTAGCGGCCAGTGAACTTCGGTCTGCAAGGGCCGTAGCGTCCTGGGCGGATATAGCCGAGCACCGGTTCGTGAACCTCCCCGACCTTAGGGAGGCGGCAGACATCCCTGGAACCAACTTCGAGGGCCTCCCGCCTACCTACATCCCGCTCCGGAATGGCGTGTTCTACTCTTTCGCTGCGTCGTACGCTGAAGAGGTCAGGGCGTCGGCCATAATAGGAGGACACAATATGGATGACACAGCGGTCTTCGCGGACGTGAGCCCTGAGTTCTTCACTTCACTAGAGAAGGCATTCCGCATCGGGTCCCCGATTCTGAGGGAACTGAACCTCAAACTGCTTCGCCCTCTCCGGCGCCTGACCAAACCCACTGTGGTAAAACTGGCGAGCGCGAGGGGGGTGCCCCTTGAACTCACATGGAGCTGCCACCGAGATCACAGGATGCACTGTTGGGAATGCGCAGGATGCCTCTCAAGGAGGGCGTCATTCAATGAAGCAGGTGTCGTAGATCCACTCGCGCCGAGAGGACGAAAAGTTACTTAAGGGGTGGCCAGGAGATTCGAGAATCATTGCGACAACAGGATAGGGCGACCGACGCCCTGGACCTCATTGATGCGACGGCGGACGTGCAGGCGGAGTTATCTCAGCTACCGGTTGTTGCCGGCATTGCCAACCTCAGGGTAATCGGTAGATTGGGTAATTTCTCAATGCCAGTCGAGCTTTCCATTCAGACTTCGACCGGCGTGCACAGGGGGGTACACATGAGCCGGCTCGTCAAGGCCGCTAGCAGCAGGAAGCCAAGGGGGATGGAACAATGGCTCCGATGGATATGCAAAGAGGTGAACCAGACGCAGCCGGGTTCCAGCGTCACCGCAAGCTTCGAACTCCCCTTTGAAGACCAGTTCGCGAAGGTCACTATGAGGGCCACTCAGCGAGGCTCTCTCACATACAGATACATGGTGGACGGGATGACGGCGTGCCCATGCTCAAAGAAGATGATTGGCATAGGGCACATGCAGAGGGCCCAGCTGACGGTCGTTCTGAAGAGTGAGAGGCCCCTCGACTCCATTGGTGTCGTGGGGAGAATCACAGAATGCTTCTCCGCCGCCCCCGTGGAGTACATGAAGAGGCTGGACGAAGCGAAGAAAATCCTGGAGGCGCAGGCGAACCCGAAGTTCGCAGAGGACATCGTCAGGGAGTGCGTCAGCAGGTTCCCGAATGCCCTTTACATAAGTGGAAAGTGCTTCGAGTCGATACACGCGCACGACGCAGTAGCCACTTGGTCGGCGCGGCCTGGCTGGATGCCCCTCATCTAGAGACGAACCCCAGATTTAAATCGAGAAGGGGCTCGCAGCCGGCCCGGTTGACCAAAACTCTCGTTGGGACTTCCGGCTGGTCATATAATGAATGGAATGGAGCGTTCTATCCTAACACCTCAGTCAACAAACTTTCCTATTATTCCAAGCTCTACGACACGGTGGAAGTCGATTCCACATTCTACGCCTTCCCCTCGAAGGGGATGGTGCTCGGGTGGGCGAGATATACTCCCGAGAACTTCGTGTTCTCCGTGAAGCTCCCCAGGCAGCTCACCCATGACAAGAAACTGAATCTGTCTCAGGGGGTCGAGGCGGACCTGGTCAGGTTTCTTGGCCTGTTGAGGCCACTCATTGCAATGGGGAAGCTGGGGCCCATATTGGTGCAGCTACCTCCGAGCTGCACCTTCCAGGACGACTTCGAGAAGTTGAAGGGGTTCTTCGATAGGGTCCCTGAAGACGTCATGTTCGCGGTGGAGTTCCGGCACCCCTCGTGGATTAGAGAGGATGTCTGGTCGTATCTTCTGGACCGAAATATAGCAAACGTAATCGTGGATGAGCCCCTACTTCCCCCAGAAACGGTGGTGACGGCTGACTTCGCCTTCATCAGATGGCATGGAAGGGGGAACAGGCCGTGGTATAACTATAGGTACTCCGACGAGGAGCTCGACGCCTGGGTCCCGAGGGTGAAAAATGTCACGTCCAGAGTGAAGAAGACGTTCGGATACTTCAACAATCACTTCAAGGGATTCGCCGTGGAGAATTCGCTCAAGATGATTGAGAAGCTCGGAATGTCAACGCTCCTTCAAGATGAGGCAAGAACCAAGGCGACTAAGTTCATCATGACGGGGAAGAGAGACGCGGGCGAAGGGAGCATGCTTGAGTTCGTCGGCGAGGCGAGCGACAGGTGAAGGCGGTTCTCCTGTTGGACGGCGGGCCCCCCAAAGTCGCGCCAGGAGAGTTGAGGAGGCTAGTCCTGAAAGCAGGGATAGAAGTGGTGAGGACCGATGGTGACTTTGGAATCGTCGTGGGGGGCGATGGGCGATTCAGCAGGTACGGGCGTACGGAGAGTATCCCGCTGCTCTTCGTAGGCGTGCGATCGAAAGGCGCAATCGGATCCAAAGCTCGTCTCGCCCAGACCGTCCTCGACGAGCTCCCCGAGGCGTTGGCGGCCATCAAGGCCCATGACTACGACATCGATGCGCATCGGCGGTTGAGGGTCCTCAAGGGGACAAGGGTGCTTGGGGAGGTGTTCACTGATGTTTACCTTCAGAGGGGGGCTGAAGGGAGCTGCCTCCGCTATAAGCTGAGGGTGTCAGGCAAGGGGACAGAGTTCGAAGAGGCGGCGATAGCTGATGGCGTCGTGGTCGCCACGAGGGCTGGCGCCACAGGCTATTACTCCTATGTCGACAGAATCGAGGGGAAAGTGCTCGAGCCTTCTGCCTTCGCTCATATAGGGAGGGACGAAGTGGGGATATGCCACATCACACCGACTTACACTGAAAGGCTCGGCGTCGGAATTCACCCCCTGAGATACACAGTCCCCTGGGGGAGTAAGATAGAGATTTCACTGTTCAGGGAGGCTGACGCGCGGCTCTTCGGGGTCACAGACAGACGGGCGGGGATAAAAGTCGCGATGGGCGAGAAGGTCTCCATAATGGCAGGGAAGGAGGTGACGAAGGTGATAGTTCTACGAAGATGACTTTGGTAAGTCGAGCGGCAGGTTTAGCGCCGATAGACAAGCACCAGCCAGGATTGCTAACGTAGGGCAGCAAGGCCGTCGACGCGTTCCTAGAATCTAGTATCGGCAGGGAGAAAAACTCGCCCCTCAGTCAGGTCGTTCCTGAAACGCCCCCTTTGACCTCACTTTAGGTCGAGTCGACCGTGCCATCGAGGAATGGAATCTTCTTGCATGCTCTGCAGTCTTCCAGCCGAAGTCTTCGATGGGCGTTTGATCAATACGCGCATCCTAAAACCGGTCGCCGCTACCGATGCGTGACCGCACTCCCTCGGCTTTTTCAGAGGTCTCAAGGGCACCTACGATGTCGAGCACATCTCGCCCGTATCCGAAGGGCTGTATGTGATTTCAGAGTATACCCCGAACCTGAGGTCAGGCGCGGCTGGCCAGTGCTCCGCGATTGTCCGACTCGGTTACGACCGCTTCACCATACGGAGTCCATCAGACTCAGTATGATACGAGTTATCTCTTCCCAATGGCCACATGTGATTAGGGCAAGTAGTATATAGTAGCAATTCGCTTGCCACCAATGTGATTTGAAAGCCGAACCTAGAAGGCATGACTTCAGGAAGGTACAGAAGACAGGGGGGGACAGCTTTGTGGTCTCTCTTCCGAAGAGTTGGGTGAACGACGTTGGATTGAGGGCGAAGGACCCGGTGGCCGTGCTTGTGCAGTCTGATTCTTCGCTCCTTATTGTTCCAAGGAGAGACTTGCGCCCTGCGTCCAAATCAGGGGCCACCGTGGAATCAGCGCAGGGGTTCGACAAGGACTTCCTGCTGCGACACTTCATTTCGTATTACCTGGCCGGTTATGATACCATCATGGTGGCCCTAGGTAAGCCCGACTCTGGACTTCGTGGTTTCATCAGGGAAGGGATAAGGCGGAAGCTGGTCGGTGTGGAGATAATCGAGGAGTCACCAAGGGGGATTCTAACACAATGTCTTTCCGGTTACATTGACCTTCCGCTGAAGAAGGGCCTCGAAAGGATGGCCATCATCGCGGGTGGTATGCTGACGGACGCGGTCAGTGTCCTACAGGGAGGGAGCAAAGATGCTTCGGAAGAGGTCATAGAACGCGATGACGAGGTCGATAGATTCTACCACTTCCTGCTCAGACAGCTCAACATAGCCGTGAGGGACAGGTCAGTGATTCAGGAGATAGGGTTGACATCAACGAGAGACTGTCTGGGGTATAGGCTGGCCGTCAAGAATGTCGAGAGGGTAGCAGACCACGCTGCCGGAATAGCCGCCGAAGCGGAAAACCTACGCGCGCTCCCCGAGCAAGTGGTCAAGAAGATTCAGGAAACAACGGCGCTCTCCAAGAAAGTGTTTGACACCTCCATTACCTCTCTGATCCGCCTCGATGGCAAGCTGGCAGAGGAGGCAATCGCCAAGTCGAAGGAGGTCTTGCAGATGGAAGAGAAGATTAGCGGTGAGATGCTTGCGCCAAGGATGAGTGGAACGCAGGTCGCCTCCGCGAAGCTTATGCTCGAGAGCATACGGAGGACCGCGGAATATGGGTCAGACATTGCTGAGATTGCTATTGACCTCACTGTCGCGGAGCCCCAGGTGATATGAAGTGGCCTGGTGAGGACTCAGCGCAGCTCTGGTAGCTCACAAGTTCTTTCCAGCATATTCAAGAGCAGGACCTCGTCTCGCTCTGTCAACACGACCTCTTCCTCCGTGCGATGAGTTCCTATGGTCGATACGAAATCGACTAGGTACTCGCGCTCAAGCTGCCCGAGGAGCCGGTCGAAAGCCGTAGGGTTGAGCCCAGTACGCCTCCGGAAGGCCCCCGTGTCCATCCGCCTCGAGCCGACAAGGGCGAGCAAGGCGAAAAGGCTCTGGTCAGCCAAGATCCCTTGGGGAGTCACGTCACTGGGACCGCCAGTTCTTTGTGATTGCATCAACCCGATGATAGCGAGCCTCGCTAAATTGCTTCTCGAATGAATTCAATGGGTAGAATATAGACGCCATAGTGCGGCAAGGTCGGCGGTGAGTTCCACGGGTCGCACCCTTTTTGGACGGCCGCTGGCGCTTCTTCAGTGCCAAGCCGCTCCGGGGGGGACGGCTGGAAGACACCAGGGCGGAAGGTTGAAGGGGACACAGTCTCTAGTAATGGTGCCATGGGATGGTACTACCATACGTGCCCGAAGTGCCACGTGAGGTCTCGCAAACGGGTCCTGCGAAACGAGAAGATTTCCACCGAGAAGGTTGAGCTGTCGAAGGCGAGCTGGGTAACTGGAGGAGGGGTCCAGATCAAAGAACCATTTTCGGTGTGGGTGTATTCCTACAGAGTCGAACACGAGTGCCGGCTCTGCAGCAACCGATGGGTCGAGTACATCACGAAGCGGCGACCCTGGTAGCATCACGCGCGATTCCAAACCAGCATCCTTCGCCGCCTCAAGTAACGGCGCACATGTAATCGTGTGGATCGAGCACCTCTTGTCATGGAGGGATTGGCTAGACTTTCGTTCAGAGCCCGGAGAGCTCCTTCCGCGCGAGAGGCATCAGAGGGCGGACGGGGAATCTGGGGGGCCTTAATCCCGACACTTGGATGACACGATGACACAAACACAACAAGCGGAAGGAGGCGCAATGATATGATATCGTATGAGCCGTACGGACTCCCTGGTCAACGCTCATGGAACGATTGTGTTTCATGAAGGGGACGGTTTGCTCTCCCCATAAGCTTTGAGCGCATCAGCCCTGGCCCTCTTGTCGTCGTCAAACACTCCCTCTTTCAGTGCGCCCTCGATGGAGTCGAGATGTTCACGGACTAGCCTGGGGGTCCTTGGGTGGTCGCCATCATCTTTCACTTACGTAACGGAGATGATTAATTCCCACCCTGAAGTTACATCCTAGAGAAGGAGGCCCCTGGAAATTGTTCGCACCGGGGGCCGCAGCTCTACGCAACGGAATCTCCGCTCGGACCGTTGGTCACTCATGACGGTCGAGCCGCCCTAGGTTCGAAGCCTCTTGGTCTCACATTGTCCTTAGACACGACGACCTGCTTGTGTAACGTGAGGCAGGTAGTTCCCACCGACAGCGCGCTTTTCATCCGACATACACAGTGAGCACTCATGACCAAGGTGGCGCGAAGAACCTAGCTCGCCGTCTTGACCGCTTGCACGAGGAAGTGCGGGAAAGGTGGCCCGTAATGGTCCAGATTGTCGAATCATGCGGCCAATCTCACGTAATCGAGGTTTGTAATTCGTGGTGGAAGAGCCTGGAATCTGCAACGGGGCCGACTTAAGGTGCTAGACAACTGCGCCAATGTCGTGAAATCGAGCCTCCCCCTGCGCCGAGATTCATGAGGGAGTGTGTTCCAGGCAGCAATCTGGCGACGATTCATCGATAGTTCCACGAAGTTGGATTTTCAACTAGCCGTCCTTAGGTAGAAGTCCCAGCCTTCGGATTATTGCTATTCGACCTCTGATACAAGCTCTTCGAATGTCCTCGAGTTCTATCACGGCTCTGAATGCGTCAGTTACAAAACCCTTCGAAAGTCAATCAGCCTGCGGTTACAGAGTCGGAGGAGTGATTTAGTGCACGTATGTTCTGTATGACGTCGTGGCGTTTCTGGTCATTTTACGAAAGTCCAACAATTAGCTGGAACTAGACTCTTTTTTGTTAATCGGAGTTCATTCTGGGCTGTTTACAGGATGGAAGGGACTCGTCAAGTTTCTACGACTAAGAACCAGGCTCGAACATGTGGCCCAGTTCTTCGCTTGATCTTCACAGACTGGTGCGCTATACTTTCAGCCACCCCCTCTGAGTTGAGAGACCCCGAATTGTGGGCGGCTTTTGTACAGGGTGCTAAGTTTAAGTCAAGGAAGTGATTCAAACACGGCAGGCGTGGTAGAGGGTTTGATTTCGGATCTGGTGGCAAAGGGTGTCGAGAGGATAGCCTCCAGAAAGAAGCTGACCTCTCAGGATCTCACCGTTCTTTTGCTGCACCAACAGAGCGAGAGCATAGCCAGGATGGAGAAGGGGGTCGAAGGCATCACCGATGAGCTACGAGAGACGAGAAGAGAGATGGTGCCTCTTCTCAATCAGGCCAAAGACATAGCTGAAATCAAATCGCGGATGGAACGGATAGAAGCCAAGGTCAACTAACTGTTCGAAAGATGGGCCGGAAGGGATTCGAACCCTTGGCCTCCCGATTATCAGTCGGGTGCTCTAGCCAAGCTACCCCCCGTGAGGGACTGAGCTACCAGCCCAGCGGCCGGGGCGTCTGATATGCTCTATAAGCGTGCAATGACGGGAGTCACCTTGAAGTAGCAGAGTCCGCGAGGACGACCCCTCCTAGTTTAAAACGCCCGGAAGAAGCGTCGTCGAGCGTGGGCCGGTAGTTCAGCGGTACGAACGCCCGCCTTGCACGCGGGAGAACCCTCAGGGTCCCAAGGTCGGGGGTCCAATTCCCCCCCGGTCCACTTGCTCCCAATCCCTATATCATCCCTCTGATTGCCATCGAAATATGACCCAGGTAGAACCCACGGTCTCAAAGGTGATGTCGCAGAGGGTCATGACGGTCGAGCTGAACGTCAATGCCAAGGACTGCGCCAAGGCGATGACGAAGAAGGGAGTGAGTTGTGCTGTAATCACGCAAGGCGGGTCGGCCATCGGCATAGTGACAGAACGAGACTTGGTATCCAAAGTGCTGGCTGAGTCGATAGAAGCGAAGAACGTTCTCGTACGCGACATAATGTCTACGCCACTAATCACCATAGGACCAGATGCCCCCCTTTCAGGAGCAGCAGAGTTGATGGCCAGATACCGGGTCAGGAGGCTCGTCGTAGTCGATCAAGGAGGCACGCTAACCGGGATTATCACGACGGGAGATATCGCGCGTTCGCTGGCCGAGAAGCAGAACTACCGTGAGGCCACCCTGAACGCGATGGCGCGGTACAGCGAAGGCTCACTTGAGAACGGACCCTATCAGTAGTACTATTCGACGCGGAGCCTGACCCCACCAGGTCGATTCGCCTTCAGAGGGATCGTCACTTCGAGTATCCCATTGTTGTAGGTAGACCTAGCGCCCGTTGAGTCCACCACGGCTGGGAAATCTAATTCTTTGTAATATCCCCTGCCTTCGCTCTCTACCGAAATCACCATAGACTTCTCGTTCACTGTCAGGGCGATATCCTCTTTTCTTACCCCGGGCAACTCTACCAACACTCGGACTTCCTTGTCAGAGCTGATGATGTCGACGAGTGGCTCACGCTTCCCTTGGATGGCCTTCAATACCTTGCCATCTTTGCGCTTTATATTGCCGAACTCCCTCACCACAGGCTTCCCGTCTGGTCCGATTGTTACAGAATATCCATAGACAATGGGTCCGATTTCTCTTCTCACCTCGCCTTCAGGAGTCTTAGACTCTCTCACAAGGCTCTTTGGGAGCTCATTCTCGAGGTCTTTGAACTCCGCTGAGAACATCCTTTCCATCTCCCTCATCATCTCATCTATGTCCGGGAACCCCCACGGCCCAAAAGGGGACCTGCGCCTCCTGCGGTCAGTCCAGTCACCTCTGTCGTCGTCCTCCATGGATAGTCTTATCTTACATGCACGCGGCACGATTTATTCTTTTATGAGGTTTGGACCATCACGCGATTGGATCGAAGACACGACCCCCCAAAAGGCTTTTACAGCTACTGACCCGTTATGAAAACCGAATGTCAGCTTCTCTGTATGCGAAGATAACGGCACTTTTCTTCATACTCACCGGAATGCTCATGCTAATCGGGTATGTCGTTGGATGGTACTTCTTCGGAGACCCGCTAGTCTTCGTAGGAGTCGCCTTAGCGCTTGCCGCGGCAATCAACTTCGTTTCATACTACTACAGCGACAGGCTTGTCCTCAGAATGAGTAAAGCCAGGATTATACAGGAGAACGAGAACCCGACGCTGTTCAGGGCGGTCAAGAACGTCGCCCAGAAGGCCAACATCCCGATGCCCAAGGTGGGGATAGTCGACTCTCCCCAACCCAACGCTTTCGCAACAGGGAGGGGACCCAACAAGGCGGCCGTCTGTGCTACGTCTAGCATCCTCCAGACGCTCACCCCAGATGAGCTTGAAGCCGTGATCGGCCATGAGATAGGGCACGTGGTACACAGAGACGTTCTAATGTCAAGTGTGGCGGCTACGATGGCCGGGGCGATATCGTACATAGGACAGATTGCGATGTTCTCGATGATTTTCGGCGGGGGAGGAAGGAATAGGAACAGCGGGTCGCCACTCGCGCTCCTCGCAATCATCTTAGTCCCTCTAGGAGCGACCTTTGTCAAGCTTGGCATCAGCAGGAATGACGAGTACAGCGCCGACGAGTACGGTGCCAAACTTACGAGGAATCCCGCGGGGCTCGTAACAGCCCTTGAGAAAATCAGCGCGAAGGCTCAGACGAAGCCTATCGCCACTCGTGCCTCCAAGGCTCCTTCGCCTGCGACCGCATCGCTGTGGATTGTCAACCCATTCCGGGGGAACTCGTTGGCTGAGATGTTCTCGACCCACCCATCTCTTCCCCACAGGGTGGACAGGCTGCGGAAAATCGGCAGAGAAATGAACCTGTACGTCCCCTAACCGAGAAGGATACGCACCAGAGCTAGGATTGCACCGACCTCCACCACGTCATCACCTTTGTTCGTACTCTCAGGAGTACTGGCGGGGGGCTGAGGTGTCCCCATCGTGAGGGAAAGCGACGGGAGAAGTACGGTCGGAAATATGGCGGGGGAGGAGTCTGACTGTTGTGACCGGGACGATTGTGGCGGCGCCATCACCATCGTAGTCGGCATCTGTGCCTGTGGGAGGTGCTGCGATGCCTGTTCATAGATAGGTTGTGGAGGCGGAGGAGGAAAGAGTCTGTCCGAGGTTTGCAGAGGTCCCCCTGGGACCGGCCGTGGAGGAGGGCGTGAGGAAGCCATGAAGGCTGGTATGAGCATGAGCAAACCAAAGAGAGAGATGAGATAGAAACCGACGAAGAGTCCAGAGATGATGAGCAACAGGCCGAAAACGAGCAGGTTCCTGTTCAATCTTGGAGACAAGCGGAGTCAGCCATGGTATTAAGGGTGGTGGGCCGGGGCGGAATTGAACCGCCGACCTTGGCGCTCCGCGTCAGATTCGCCGTCTCCTGCTAGCGAGTGTCAGAGCGTGACGGGTTTCAGCCTGACGTCCTAACCATGCTAGACGACCGGCCCCTGTTTGGACCGCCTTCGAACCTGCCTTTTATGCTTAGCATCCTCAATACCTTCAACGAGAGGAGCCGTTCGCCGATTGACGAGAGGGGTGTAGCCACCGTTCTATCAATTAAATAGCCAGGGAGAGAGGCGGAGCAGATAGATGACAGAAAGCTCGGAACTCCAGGGATTCTACAAGCTTTCAATGGAAGAGCGGAGAGAGCTGCTCAGGAAGTCGACGGGTCTCACTGTGGAAGAAATCAGCACAGTGGCAGGCACCGGGTCTCTTCCGCCAGATACCGCAGATCACATGATAGAAAACGTGGTAGGAGGATACACGTATCCCCTCGGGATTGCGACAAATTTTCGCATCAATGGGAAGGACTACCTCGTCCCTATGGCACTGGAGGAGCCGTCCGTTGTTGCTGCGGCGAGCAACGCCGCCAAGATGGCAAGGGTGAAGGGTGGATTCAAGGTCACGAACACGGGACCGGTTATGATCGGTCAGATACAAGTGGTAAACGTCCCGAAGCCGGAGGACGCGAAGGCGACTCTGCTTTCAAGGAAGGCTGACATCCTGAGGAAGGCGAACGAACAGGATCCGATGCTTGTCTCCCTGGGTGGAGGGGCGAAGGATCTCAACGTCAAGGTGCTATCCAGCATAAAGGGCCCTATGGTCATCGCCGAGCTCATAGTGAACACGGGAGACGCCATGGGAGCCAACGCGGTCAACACCATGGCAGAAGCGGTGGCCCCGATGGTCGAAGAAATCACGGAGGGCAGAGTTTTCCTCAGGATAATCTCTAACCTAGCCGACAGAAGACTGGTCAGAGCCGCCGCGGTTTTCGACAAGGAGGCAATAGGAGGGGAGGACGTGGTTGACGGTGTGGTCTTCGCGTACGCCTTCGCCGATGCTGACCCCTACAGGTGCGCTACCCACAACAAGGGGATCATGAACGGAGTCGTCGCTGTCGGGATAGCCTGCGGCCAGGACATCAGGGCCCTTGAGGCCGGAGCGCACAGCTACGCTGCAAGGAGCGGGAAATACAAGCCTCTTACGACCTGGGAGAAGAACGCCGACGGGGACCTCGTCGGCAAGCTTGAGATGCCCATGGCCGTAGGACTCGTTGGAGGCGCTGCGAGGACACACCCGACCGCGCGGGCAAACATCAAGATACTAGGGGTGAAGACCGCGACGGAGCTGGGCGAGGTCATCGGCGCAGTGGGACTAGCCCAGAACTTCGCCGCCCTCAGGGCCCTAGCCAGCGAAGGGATTCAGAGGGGACACATGAAGTTGCACTCGCGGAACGTGGCGATTTCGGCTGGAGCCTCAGGCGACCTCATCGACCTGGTCGCGCAGAAGATGATCGAAGAAAGGAAGATCAGGTTCGACAGGGCGAAGGAGCTCGTGGCCGAACTTTCAAAGGGCGGGAATGACTGACTACACGCCGGCATTGAAAGTTCTATAAACAGAATGAAATAGACGCGACCGGGTTGTCCGCGGAGAGCAGAAGGCTAGACGCGGTCCTTCCGAGAAGCCGCTACATACTGGCGGTCGCACTTGTCGTCCTCTTCGTCGGTTCGCTTGAGGCCTTGGGCATTATCGACCTCCCCTTCGGCGCTTGGTTCTCCCTCCTTACCGGGTCCGTCCTGACTCAGTCTACGCTTACGAGCTTTATGACGAAGTATGGCTATGCCAGCGTCTTCGCCCTGATGGCACTTGAAAGTGCGTCTCTCCCGGTCCCGAGTGAAGTCGTTCTTCCCATAGCCGGATACTTCGTGCAGACAGGGGTCCTGAACTTCTGGGCGGTCGTGGTCATAAGCACCGTGGCGAGCCTGGCAGGGGCTCTTGTAGATTACTTCCTCGCAGTCTGGTTGGGGAGGCCGTTTGTGATAGGCCTGCTTAGGCTTTTCAGGCTGCACAGAGACTTGCTCGACAAGGCCGAAGCCTGGTTTGACCGCTCGGCCCAGTGGACTGTCTTCGCAGCCAGGTTCATACCTGGCGTCAGGACCATCATATCTCTGCCAGCTGGGCTCTTCGAAATGAAGCTCGTACGCTTCGTCGTGATGACTGTGGTTGGATGCTTCGCGTGGTCAATCGTTCTCGTATATGCCGGAATGATCGTTAGTTCGGTATCTAGCAACGCCTTCGCGACGTCACCAACCGTGGTGGATGGGCTCTCGGGGATACTTGCAGCAGCCTCGGCCGTCTACGTCATCTTCTACTTCTACAGCGGGACCCGGGCGAGGGCCGCGACTACAAATCCAACATCGGTACCTTAATCCCTTTGGACTTCGCGGTCCTTATCGCATCTTCGTATCCTGCGTCGGCGTGTCTCGCCACTCCTGTGCCGGGGTCGTTGGTGAGCGCCCTATCTATCCTGGCGTCTGCCTCAGAGGTCCCATCACACAGGACGGCAAGACCCGCATGTATTGAGTACCCGATCCCGACACCACCGCCGTGGTGGACAGAGACCCAGGACGAGCCTGAAACCGAGTTGAGCAGCGCGTTCAGGATAGGCCAGTCCGCGATTGCGTCTGAACCATCCTTCATCCCTTCGGTCTCGCGGTATGGGGACGCTACGGAACCCGAGTCCAGATGGTCCCTCCCGATGATCACGGGCGCTGAAATCTTACCGTCTCTCACCATGCTGTTGATTATCTTGCCAAACCTCGCTCTCTCGCCATAACCAAGCCAGCATACGCGGGCTGGTAGGCCTTGGAAGCGGACCTTGTCGTGAGCCTTCTGAATCCACCTTACGAGCGACTGGTTGCCGGAGAACTCCCTAATCAGCGCCTCGTCGGTTGCGTAGATGTCTTCTGGGGCGCCAGACAGTGCGGCCCATCGAAATGGGCCACGCCCCTCACAGAAGAGTGGCCTGATGTACTCCGGTACAAAGCCAGGTATCATGAACGGATTTTCGACCCCGGCGTCTTTGGCCATCTTCCTGATGTTGTTCCCGTATTCGAACGCTATGGAGCCGTATTCTTGGAACTTGAGCATGGTCCTGACGTGCTTGGCGATGGACTTCATGGAGCGGTCGAGGTACGCCTGAGGGTCGGATGCCCTCAACGACTCAGCCTCCTCCACCCCGAGGCCCTCGGGTATGTAGCCCGCAAGGGGGTCATGGGCAGCCGTCTGGTCGGTGATGACATCAGGCTTGAATCCTAACTTCATTAGTTGAGGGAGTACCTCCGCTGAGTTACCCAGGAGCGCGACCGAGAGCGGCTTCCCTTCGCTGGCTGCGCCACGGACCAACCCGAGGGCTTCGTTGACGTCATCCGTCATGACGTCGCAGTATTCCTTATCGAGCCTGCGCCGAATCGCCTTCCGGTCCACCTCCACTATCAGGGCCACCCCGTCATTCATGGTCACTGCGAGGGGTTGAGCCCCGCCCATCTCTCCCAGTCCTGATGTGAGCGTGACCTTACCCCTGAGCGACCCGCCGAAGTGTTTGTTCGCTACAGCAGCGAGTGTCTCGTAGGTCCCTTGGAGGATTCCTTGAGTTCCGATGTACATCCAACTCCCTGCTGTCATCTGGCCGAACATGGTGAGCCCTCGAGCCTCCAGTTCCCTGAAGTAACCCCAGTCAGCCCACTTTGGGACCAGCATCGCGTTGGAGATCAGCACACGCGGAGCCGCAGGAGAGGTCCTGAAGATTCCCACCGGCTTGCCGGACTGAATCAGCAGCGTCTCGTCGTTCTCGAGGCCCTTCAGAGACCGCACGATGGCATCGAAGGCTTTCCACGACCTTGCAGCCCTCCCTGTCCCCCCGTAGACAATCAGGTGCTCAGGATCCTTGGCGACCTCGGGGTCCAGGTTGTTCATCAACATCCTGAGGGCGGCTTCCTGATGCCAGCCCTTGCAGGACAAGGTTGTCCCCCTAGGCGCCCGGACTTCGTGCCTTTGCATGATGCTACGGGGCCCGGACGCGATTTAAGACTTCGGCATGACCGCGCCGACAACCCTTATCACGAGTAGCTGGCGTACGCGGAAGCCGCGACTGCATGTTCGACCTAGCTTTGGTCCACGCGGGTGAACTCGTCACCTGCGCGGGGAGGGGGGAGACCGCAGAGGAGGAGCTCGCCATAGTGCAAGACGGGGCGCTCTTGGTCACGAAAGGTAGGGTCGTCTGGACGGGGACGACAAGGCAGCTACTGCAGAAGGCCCTGGGCAAGGTCAGGAAGATAATCGATGCCCAGGGGAACCTGGTGACTCCTGGCTTCGTTGACCCCCACACCCACCTCGTCTTCGCGGGGAGCAGAGAAGACGAGCTCGCGAGGAAGGCCTCAGGGGAGAGCTACATCTCCATCCTCGCAGGAGGAGGGGGGATACTGCGGACGGTCAAGGAGACCAAGGATTCAACTATCGCAGCGCTGGCTCGGGAGTCGGAAGCGCGCCTCGGCCAGGTCATGAAGAACGGGGTGACGACGGCGGAGGTGAAGACAGGGTATGGTCTGGACCTCGCGGGCGAAACCAAAATGCTCGCCGCAATCCGGAGGCTGGAGAGGAGTTCACCAGTGGAACTGATACCCACATTCCTGGGACTCCATGCGAAGCCTCCGAGGTTCAAAGACTCCAAGTCGTACGCGGAACATGTAATTCGCGATATCCTCCCTTCGGTAGCCGCGGGGAGGGACAGGCCGGTCTTCTCCGACTGCTTCTGTGAAGAGGGTGTGTTTTCAGCGACAGAGTGCTCGAACTACCTGAGAGAGTCAAAAAACCTTGGGTTCAAACTGAAGATACACGCAGACGAGTTTGCTGAGTCGAGTGGGGCGGAGTTGGCAGCCGAGCTCGAATGTGTGTCAGCCGACCACTTGGGGAGGAGCAGCGCCTCGGGCATACGGGCGATGGCAAAGCAAGGCGTAACCGCGGTGCTCCTACCAGGGACTTCGCTCTACTCTTCAATCCCTTACGCCGATGCTCGAAGTATAATCGCTGCAGGATGCAGAGTGGCCCTGGGGACAGACCTGAGCCCGAATTCCTGGGTGGAGTCGCCTCAGTTCGTGATGAGCCTGGCATGCACAGCGATGAAGATGACCCCAGCCCAGGCGTTGTTGGGGTTCACCAAGCGCGCGGCTGAGGCGGTAGCCAGAGAAGACATAGGCGTGCTCGCTGAAGGGTCACAGGCCGACTTCGTAATCCATGGAGTGTCAAACTACAGGTTCATCCCTTACCGCGTCGGCGGGTCGTATGTCCGGATGGTGTTCAAACGTGGCATGTTGGCGTGTGACGGCGAAGAAAGCTAGGGGAGCCTCCCAGCCATCATCTCTCCTGCAAGGGTCTCAATCTCTGAGCCCTGTGACCTGTCTCCTCGGAGGAGGGGAGAAAAGGATCTGACGAACCTAGATACCTTCTTGGTGTGCTCGGAAAGACCTCCGGTGTCAGACCCTAGAACATTAGAAGCACAAATTAGTTCTACCGCCAGGACTCGGGAGACGTTTGTGGCTACCTGGAGCGCCTTCACCCCGGCGTTCACGCCGTGGCTGGCGTGATCTTCAATCCCGCCGGATACGTTCGAAGGGTATGAAGACTCAGGGTAGATGTTCTTGGCGTTATCTGCATTCAACGCGGTCGCGGTGTACTCCAGTAGCATGAGTCCAGACTCCAGGCCAGGCTTGCCCGCCATGTACTTCTTCCCAGGCGGGGTCTTTGAAAGCAGGTAGTGGATCCTCGCCAGGGATATCACACCCAGATACGAAAGAGCGAGCGAAAGAAGGTCGAGCGACATGGCAACGGGTTGTGCGTGGAAGTTCCCCCCGTGCAAGACCTCCCCGTCCTCCAGGAGGACAGGGTTATCAGAGACAGAGTTCATCTCGTTGACCACTATCTCCTCCGCAAATTCTAGCGCATCCACCAGAGAGCCATGAACCTGCGGCGCGCACCTGATTGAATAAGGATCCTGGGGGACCGGCTCCGCTCGCATCCTACGACTCCCCTTCAAAAGAGTACGCAACTCCCCCGCCACGGACCTCTGGCCTGGGTCGAGCTTGATGCCGACCAACCGTTCGTCGAAGGCTTGCGAACAACCCCCCAGCGCCTCCGCGGTCATGGCTAGGGCCGAGTTGGCCGCCCCGAGCAGCGTGCGTCCCTTGTGGACTGCCACGCCCCCCAGGGCGGTCGTGAAAGCGGTCCCGTTGATGAGTGACAGGCCCTCCTTTGCCCTTAGTGGTATCGGTTTCAACCCAGACGCGTTGAGAGCGCTGCTCGAATCTGTCAGCCTCCCGTTGTGAAAGGCCTTCCCTTCCCCCACCAGGGTGAGCGCCATGTGTGCCGAGGGGGTCAGGTCCCCTGACGCCCCGAGCGACCCGAACTCAGGCACGAAAGGGGTAACCCCCATGTTCAGCAGGCCCACTATGAGCTCGACCACCGCCCGCCTGACTGCGCTGTTCCCGTTCAAGAGGCTATTGAGACGAATCAGCATGGCTGCGCGCACCACGCCGAGTGGGAGGGGCGACCCGACTCCTGATGCGTGGCTCCTTATCAGATTGAGCTGCAGTTCTTCGAGGTTCTCGCTACTCACCACTTCGTTGGCGAGCGACCCGAAACCGGTGTTGACGCCGTAGACCACCTCGCCGCTGGCGAGCTTTTGCTCGAGGAGGGCGCGGAACCTCTCAAGTCTCTTCAAGCTGCCCGGGCTCACTTTCACGAGTGCGCCGCCTTCCGCGACGTCCATCGCTGAACGTAGCGTAAGGGAGTGCCCGTCGACTACGACTGCCAACACGGTTGCCCCTAGCCCGCGTCAATAAATACATCACATATCCTTAACTTAAGCGGCCCCCGCCTACACCCCGTTGAAGTCACCCGCGCGCTATCCGGTCCCAAGATACAACGACCCCGAAGACACGCGGTTGACACAGATTATCAAGACAGCGACTGAAGCGCAAAGGGGCTGTGTGAACATCATTGGGGCCCCATTCGACGGGGCTGTTCTCGGGAGGAGGGGGGCCGCTGATGGGCCCGCAGCCATACGCGAAGCGATGTCTGCCTTCTCCAACTATAATGTTGAGTTGGGCGTGGGCCTCGAGGGGGCGAAAATCTTTGACCTGGGAGACCTCATACTGGACAATTCAGACACGCTCGCAGCCCATCGACAGTTAGAAGCGGAGGCGTCGGATGACATACGTCAGGATTCACTCCTGATTGTCATTGGGGGGGACAACAGCGTGTCCCTCCCTTGTCTCCGCGCCGCCTCCAAGAGGTTAGGGCCACTAGGCCTAGTAGTCATCGACTCGCACTTTGACCTACGGGGGGAGATAGATGGGAAGCCAACGAGCGGGTCGTCGTATGGGCTCGCACTGCGCGAGTTGAAGGACCTCGACCCTCGGAGAGTAGTAGAGGTCGGCATGCACGGATTCCTAAACTCGAAGAGCTACTTCGAGAAGGCCGAAGAGCTCGGCATAACGGTGGTCCCCGCAATGGAGGTCTACCAGAGGGGGCCCGAGGCCATAGCACGACAGGCGTACGAGATAGCGGCCAGGAACGCGGAAGCGGTCTATCTCAGTGTCGACCTAGACGCCGTTGACCTTGCGTACGTCTCCGGGGTCAGCGCACCCAGCGCGGGAGGCGTTTCCGCTGAACAGCTGTTCAGACTTGTGTACGAGATCTCTCGGAACGACAAAGTGAAGTGCGCTGATGTGGTGGAACTTGCCCCGTCGCTGGACCCAACAGGGCGATCCTCAAGGGTTGCGGCCACTGTCGTAGCTTACACCATCGCAGGGTACTCCGCCAGAGGCGAGAAAGTGGCCCGGGGGAGATGAACCGTACTGCGATTGCCGGTCTCCCCGACGTAATGTTCCAACATGGTGAGACCAGAGACGACTGATTGGTCGAATTCCATGCCGTCTCAGAGGTCTATTGACCAAAGTCAACGAGCCTCACTGAAGAGGTGATTCACCAGTCGGTGCCCTGAGAGTCGAAGAGAACTTCGTCACTGAGATGTAGTTGAGATAGAGCACGACCGCGGCGAAGACAGGGAGGATGAAGTAGGTGAAATAATACACAACGAGGTTTGAAGCGAGCGTGTCTGCCAGGGCCGCTGGGAGGAGGAAGAGGCTGACGACCCCTGCGACAGACAAACAGCAGGAAGACCCGAGGATTATCCCCACCATCGGCGCGAGGACATACGCCCTCGCTCTCTTGGAAACAGTACAGAGTTTCCCCAATTCTCTGGTCCTTACTACATTGGCCACGACCAAGGTGGCGATGATGAGTGCCATAGAGATACTGTAGAAGCTGAGAGCGGCGGAGAACTCGGGAGGATAGGTGAATATTATGGCGGGGTTGTAGGAAAGATCTAGCAGCGCGCTGAAAAGCGATGGTGGCACAAAGGTGTCCGTGTAGACGAGCAGACCTGGCGTGGAGATGCCGAGGAGTTGGGGACCTTGAAAGGCGGTCACTATCCCTTCCAAAACGAATCCGTAGAGTAGGAGATGTGACGCGAGATACGTCACGAAGACGGCTGGACCCACGGCCGTTCTAAGAGACCTGACGAAATCTTGGAAGGCGGCGCGAAGCGGGAATGCCAACAGCATGGATACGACGGCCACCCAGAATACCAGGGCTCCCGCGAGTTCCCCCGGATCCACTGAAGGCGCTGCCCAAATGTAGCCGAAATAGGAGAGGACGAGTCCTAGGGCGAGGGCTCCAGTCAAGGAAATGAGGATAGCCTGCTGAGCCGACGAACCCAGCCTCATCCCTGCTTCAGTCATCGATCTCAGAGATTAGACCGCCGCATGCGGTATTTACAGCCATCTTACAAGGCCTGGCCCTGCGCTGTCGCAGAATGATTAATACCATGGAGGGGGCTCGCGGCTACCCAGTCGGGCTTGGGCATGGCGCTACAGACAAAGGTTGCAGCGTTGGTCCTCAGCGGCGCAGGGGCCGTCGGGGGAGTGGCGGCGGTCTATGCCTTTGTAGTGGACGGGCTCCCTGTCATGAGCCCAACAGAGGTGAAAAGCATGCTCCTAGGGTCATACGCCTTCGCGGCGGTTTTCCTAGCCGGACTATTGCTCATTGGCATCGGGCTAGGACTTTACGTCCGTGACCAGGCCAGAGGGCTTGTGGGGGTTTCATCCATCCCTGTCACGCCAAGCTTTTTCATCCCCTACCTACTCTCGACAAAGCGCTACAGGCGCTATTTTTTGGCGTCCACTATCCTGTACGGGGTGCTCTATGCATTCGTGACCAGCATGGTCGTGTACCAGCCTACAGTGAACTTCGCCCAGGTTTACAATGCAACTTTCCCTTCGGCATTCGTTTCAGTCTGTTGCGGCCCCCCTCTCTCGGTCCCCACCGTCACAGCTTACCTCATGAACCATGTCGGTCTTTACATCGTCCCCTTCGATGTCCTCCTGCTGTTTACTGTCGCGCCGTTGGTCGGGCTAAACGTCGCCTTCGCCGCCTTCGCTCGCGACGCCGGCGCAGGAGGGGCGTCGAAGTACGGGCTCGGAGGGATTGGGGCTATGGTGGGGCTGTTCACAGGGTGCCCCGCGTGCGCGGGACTCTTCCTGGCCGGGTCGATAGGCGGGACTGGGGCCGTCGCCTTTGCCTCGCTGGTTTCATACTACCAACCTGAGTTCATAGCAGCGAGTCTCCCGGCATTGCTGCTGACTCTGTATCTGGTGTCACGCAGCCTTGCTCGCGCATACAGCGGAGGGTGTCCGATACCTCGCCAGGCAGAGCGCACACCCGTCGGCGGCTGAGACATCACCGCGGGTGCTGTTTCATTGCTCTGTCGGCTGTTTCTTTGAGCGCTGGCTTTCCCTCAGCTCTGCTGTCGCCTTCTCGATGTCCAGCAGAATGGAACTCCTGGCAGGGGCTTCATAGGCTCCAGCGCAGAACGCCTCAATCAGCACTATCACATCTGTGGGAGTTATGTTTTCGAAGTAAACAGACACCGCATCCGGTTTCGTGACGAAGGCGTTTTTCGCTACCACCTCATGCAGCATAGTCGCCAACGCGGCTGTGTCGACCGGCTTCAGGATGTCGTACCGTACCCTTACGAGCCTCTCTTTGACGCCGTGATCCAACACTGACGCCTGGATGACTATGCTGTTTGGGACCTTGACCTGGACCCCCTCATCGAGCCTGAGGGTGGTGTAGTTCAGCCTGATGTCTTCCACGACCCCCGTGTATCCAGGTATCAGCAGATTGTCAGAGAAGAACTTCGGCGGATAGGAGGGTATGTCGAACCCCCACTGCCACGTCGAGATGGTTATCCTGTTTCCAACTAGAAATGGCCTTGAAGTGAGTATGAGTAGGCCTGCGAACATGTTCGAAAGCGTCTGCTGGCTTGCAAGCCCTGCGACTAGTCCTGTGACAGTCCCTCCTGCAAGTAGTTCTGTCCCGGTGACACCCGCGAGCGCAAGCGCGACGAAAGCCAGCCCAATGTATCCGATGAACCTGAATGCGATAGCCACTGTCGCCCCCCTCTCCCGCCCAGAAGTCTTCGAAACGCCTCGCCTGATTTCGTTCGCGACGATTCCAATCGCCAGATACCCTGCAACGATCGCGACGACCACTTTGATTAGGACCAAGCCGTTGATAGGCAGGTCGCGAGCGAAGTATACTACGAAATAGAGGAGAACAAACGCCGCGATTATTACTACGAGCGCTTCCACAAGCTTCTGACGGTATGAATTCCTGCTTCCTTCCACCTGTTTTTTTCGTCTGCTTTGCAATTTATACGTTTAGTCAGCTAAGGCCAGCCCACCGTTATTGACACAGGGCGTCATATCGGCACCTTGAAAGCGGCAAGAGTAGGCAGTTTGCGCAACACTCTACGGGCCACCTAGATACATCGGTCGTCCCCCTCCCTTACTAAGAAGGTCTTTGCAGCACCTCCTCAGCATACTACCTTAGGGGGCGTTTGAACCAGGACGCCGCGACCTCGGTACGTCTCCCGCCTCTCGTAAGATAGCATCCCTCGCCTAGAGCAGAGTCGCGTTCGAGTCAGCGGTTGCTGTCAGGCAATGGAGGAAGTTCGATTTGTAGCTTTGAAATTGCCTCCTTCAGCGTGCTGTAGCTAGTGTTGAGTGCGCTTCTCTCGAGGTCTGTGAGAGCTATTTCGAGTATCCTTTCCACCCCTCCTTTGCCGATGACCATCGGGACGTCCATCACGATGCCTGAGAAACCGTACTCACCGTTCAGATAGGTCGACGCGTTGAAGACGGCCTTCTTGTCGTTGACGATGGCATCGACTAGGACCGTTACAGCCGCCGCGGGACCGTGGATTGTAGCCCCCTTCCTGGCGATGACTTCCGCGGCTACCTCCCGCGTATTCTTGACCACCCCCTCGAATTTGTCAGGGCTAAACAGTCTGGAGGCCGGGACGCCACCTACAGTCGTGTATTCCGGAATGGGGACCATGCTGTCGCCGTGTTCTCCGATGATCATCGGCGTCACAGAAGATCGCGCGACACCCAACCCCTCAGCCACGAAGTGACGGAGCCTAGAGCCGTCGAGGGTCCCGCTCATGCCAAGGACCCTGTGCCTATCGAAGCCCGTGACCCTGTAGGCGACGTATGTCATTACGTCGAGCGGGTTTGTTACCATCAACAAGACCGCGTCAGGTGCGTTCCTCTTCACCTGCTCACTGACGTCCTTGATTATCCCGGCATTGGAGTTCATCAGGTCAAGCCGAGTCTGGCCAGGCTTTCGCCCGAACCCGGCTGCCACTATAACCAACTTTGAACCCTTCAGAGCCCCGTAATCGTTGCTCCCGACAACCCTGGTTTCAGCTCCGTAGGCCGAAAGCATGTGGGTGATGTCCATTGCCTCGCCCTGCGGGAGCCCTTTTACCACGTCGACCAGAGTGAGGTCGTCGTATCCCTTCATGGCGAGGTGCACCGCCACATTGGCTCCTATCTTGCCACTTCCGACTATCGAGATCATGACTCCCTCAACCGTCGCTAAGTATGTTGTATAGGCATTACGCCAGCAGTCGCCGGCATTGTCAGGGGAACTAGGCTGGACGCACCACGCGACAAGGTGGAACCTAAGCAAGTGCACTTCGTGCTTAAGCGCCAGGCCGCAGCCAAAGTTGCACCCCAGCATGGTGCATTAGCCGGTGTCTGCCCTGTCGGACGGACGAAACGTAGCGGCGCGCGTTATGTTGATGAGCGTAAGTGCGGTGGCCGGGATTTGAATTCTCGAGTCACTTTCATGACTTCCCGAGTTAGTAGCGTGGCAGGCTACTGTCCTGGACCAGGCTAGACGACCACCGCTCGTTTCAAGTCGCGTGTTTTTGGAGGTTAAAAGGTTGCGGGATGTCGCTCAACTGACCCTGGAGCCGATTCTGACCTGTCTCTCTGGCGCGAGGAGAGAGAGCCGGCTCTCGTCAGAGGCAGCCAGTAGCATACACTCAGACACTACACCCGCAACCGATTTGGGTTCGAGGTTCACGACCGCCACCACCACCTTACCCACCAGGTCTTCCTTAGAGTAAGTCCCTTTAATCCCTGCAACGCACTGCCGGGTCACCCCTTCCTCGAACTCTAGCTTCATCTTATACATAGGCTTGCGGGCTTCGGGGATGTCCTCGACGGAAACAACCCTACCGACTCTCATCTCCAACTTTGCAAAGTCTGTGATGGGGATGGGCAACCTCCTCCGAGTCTCGTCGTGGGAAGTTAAGGATTGGCCTAGGACGAGCCATCGTGCCCTACCCTGACCGTGGTAATTCTCGTCATGTTGCTCATGAACACGATTACAGCGAGTGATGCGGCTTGAGGATAAGACAAGGGATTGGTTTCAAGCGGTTCGTGAGGTGACTGGGCTAAGTCTTTTGGAGGTCAGTAAATCCCGGCACGGGAAGAATTTGAAGGCGGGTGTAGCTAATTAACCCGCGGAGCGCCCAGTCACGAGCCACGTGCCCCCTCCGTGCGGCAACCCAGGCCCTCGGATGGAGCAAGGTCGAAGCGGCAAGAAAACGCTTACCTATCAACGAAGCCGAAAGTCATTTAGGCCTCGGCGAACGTCCGAGCCTGGACTGGACAATGGAGTTTACCATAAAGGGAGCGAAGGAGCCGTTCGCGACGGTCTTCATCGGAGGGAGAGAGGTTGCGACAGTCAGCTCTGAAAGGAAGGCATCGTTCGCGATTCGTTCCGAGACGCGCGGAGAGTGGAGGATTGAGCTCCGGGACCACGGGGAGATGAAGCCGTTCTCGGCGGAAATCACAGGCGCGAACTCGAAGGATCCTGTGCTCAAAATCAAGAACCGCCTTTTCTTCTACAAGGGGGCCGCTTACCTGCTCGCTGGAATACCCGAAGATGCCAAGCCTGCCGACCACGTCCTAGGGAAGCGCCACGTCATCCGACTCGATTCATTCCCGTTCTCGAACCTAAAGGAGGTAGACCCTGAGACGTGGGGCCGGCTCAGATTGCACAGAGGGGCATCGGTAGGCGAGATTGACGGGGATAACCCTCAGGAGTTCAGGGTAGCCCTTTCTAACGAACTAGAAGAGATTGGAATCCAACTCTCGGCCGCGTTGTATCTCCTCTATACTTCAGGCCAGGGTGTGCGCGAGTGGTAATAATCAAACCCAACAGGGTTGGTCCCTTCCCCTTTCCGAAGTCAGACCCTGAAGTAAGGAAGCGCGACTTTTCAGAGGTCGAACTGCCTTATACCAAGGAGCAAGTGATGTTGGAGGCCGACCGTTGCCTCAGGTGCGGCACGCCTGTTTGCATCGACGCTTGCCCCGTGCAACTGGATGTGAGAGGGATGATGGACGCCGTAGCAAATGGGGACTTTGAGAGAGCCTATCATCGCATCAGAGAGACCAACCCCTTGCTTGGGGTGACAGCGAGATGCTGCCCGCAGTTGCAAGGCCTCTGTGAAGACGCGTGTGTAGTCAGGTGGGGAGGACAACCGCTTTCCATCGGCATGGTTCAGAGATTCGTCGCAGATTGGGAGCAGGACGAGTCACGACAGCCCGACCCTGAGTCTGAAGCTGCAACAGGGAAGAGGGTCGCAGTAGTGGGAGCAGGTCCAGCCGGCCTTGCCGCAACGGAACTCCTGCTCCGCTATGGTCACAGCGTGACCATATACGAAGAGTCACAGAATCTCGGAGGGACTGCGTGGTATGGCATACCTGACTACCACCTCCCCAAGGACGTCCTGACATATGAAGCCGAACGTATCGCAGCCCAGGGTGCGGTGGTCAGGAGGGGAGTCAAGGTAGGCCAGGACATCTCTATCACCTCTCTTCTCTCTGACACGGATGCGGTCCTAATCGCCACCGGTTCGAGGGACGTGAAGAAGCTCGACACGCCGGGCTCTGACCTCGAAGGCGTCCTCGATGGATACGAGTTCCTACGCGGGGTGTATGGAGCAGGGCCGGAATCGTACCTCAAAGGAAAGCAAAGGGACCTAGGTGAAGATGTCCTCGTTGTCGGCGGAGGGGACACCGCCCTCGACTGCGCGAGGACCGCGCTCAGGTTGACCCAGGGACATGTTACAATCATCTACAGAAGAGATGAAAAGGAGATGCCTGCCGACCCCATCATGGTGAAAGAGGCCCAAGAAGAGGGGGTCAAGTTCAAGTTCCTGTCGGACCCCTCCAAGTATCTGGGCCAAGGCGGGAAGCTAACCGGGGCGATGTTGCAGACCATGCAGTTGGGCACACCAGACGCGACAGGAAGGAAGCACCCAGAGCCGGTCCCTGGAGCGACAATTGATGTGGAGTGTGACAGCGTCATCCTCGCTGTGGGGAGGGGTCCGGATTCTTTCCTTTCGAAGAAGGAGGGGCTCAAGTCAGGGCCTAAAGGGGCGATTGTGGTTGATGAGAGATACGCGACTTCCATGGCCAAGGTCTTCGCCACTGGTGACGCGACTACTGGCGAGACATTGGTGGTGAAAGCCATGGGGCACGGCAGAGAAGCCGCACAGCGGGTCCATGAATATCTGATGGGACTTGAAAACAGACACATGTCTCTCTACGAGCAGTACTATACCAAACGAACGACCGAAGACGCATATCAAGGCATGCTGGATGGGAAAGAAGAGCAACTACCGCCCGACTGAATGTTGGGAGGCTGAAATGGTTGTGACTAACTGTCGGTGTTCATACCGACATGCCGCTCCAGCCTACCGCACGGCCTGACGGACGAGCCTTGCGAGCGCCCTGGAGTAGATTTCATTCACTTGCTCTTCGCCCTTCCCAAGAGAAACTCTCCTCCCCATGTACTCCTCGGCGACCTTCACTATTTCCTTCGCAAGGTCTTCTGCCAGTCTATCGACGTCCCGGTCCGGGAGCCGTGCGCATACCTGGCCCCCCGCGCCAATCACCCCTCTGATTCTCTCGATGTTCACAGGATAGTAGTACCTAGCCGCCTCCAGTGGTAGTGACTCGACATCTGGAAGGTATAGGTACGCCGTCGGGACGTAGAACTTCTGCATTATCCCGTGTTCTTCCGTTTCCGCTCGGGCGACTCTGAGGAATCCTGCGTCCCGAAGGAGCTTCAGGTGATAGTTCACTGTCCCGTCGGTAAGGCCCAGGCTTTCGGCTAGTTCAGACTGGGACATGGCTCTTCGTCGGAGGAGGTTCAAGATTGCCCTCCGCATGGGGTCTGAAATCAGTCTTGCAGTTTCGCTGTCCCTGATTATCTCAACCAGTTTCATGCCGACATGCGGGTGTTTGTTCCCCCTACTCGCCTTCGAGAGGGGAATTGACACAGTGCGCACGTTCCGACTGCGTTCGGCTTCTGGAGCCGGGACAGGAGCCAAGCCGAAACTCTCCACGCCTAGGAGGTGCCGGACGGCTCACGACGTCGAATGGGTGCGCTTTTATCCGTCACACCCCCTCGTCTGTCTTGAGAATACCGGGCATTCGAGTTTTTCCGCTTCCCCGGGAACACGGATACGAAGGTCAATTCAGAGTCAGTGGACCTATTCTGGACCCTATGGAACTCGCCCCTCGGGATGAGAACGACGCCCTCGTCGATGTCAAACGTCTCACCGCCGATTTCCATTTCTGCCTTCCCACCTGTGAAGAAATAGACCTCTGCGTTGGAACTATGAGAATGTCCTCGAGTTCCTTGGCCCTCCTTCAATTCAGTCAAAGAGACTGTCAGGTCATCGAGGTCATAGTCGTGGATCCGATATCTGTAGTTGTCAACAACTAGCCTCCCCTTCGACCTGACCTCCTCCATCGTCAGTAGCATATCTGGAGGTTTCTGGAAGCCACGCCTATTTAAAAGTTCGATATTATCATAACGATTCGATATGCAAAGAAATAAGTGCAGGTAGTTGGTGGTTTTCCGACGCATGAAAGAGCCGGTCCGGCGTTTACGAGTAGATGCCCTCGCGACAGACCTAGACGGGACACTTACATCGCGCGGACAGCCACTTACGCCAGGGTTGGTTGAAGCCATGAAGCGACTGAAGGCAAACGGCACTAGACTGATCCTGGTGACTGGCAGGTGCGCAAGCGAAGCAATTAGAATCACAGGTGATTCACTGTTTGACGCCCTCGTAGTGGAAAATGGGGCAGTGCTCACAGTGGGAACCGCAAAAAAGCGACGTGCGCCAAAGGGGTGGGCGAGAGAAAGAAGGCGGATTCTGAGCCGGCTCGAAGAAGGATGCGAAGAGGTGATAGTCTCGTCGCCTATTGAGAACCTTCCCCTCGCGCGAAGCCTGGTTTCAGGATTGGCAAGCATCCAAGTCAACAAGGATAGACTGATGGTAGTCCCCGTCGGTGTGGACAAAGGGACAGGGCTCTCCGCGGTCCTCAAGTCGCTCAATCTTACACCTGAGAGCGCAGCGTGCATCGGCGACGGAGAGAATGACATACCTATGTTCGAAATCTGCAGGTTCAGAATCGCACTCAGAAACTCAGTGGATGACCTTAAGCGAATGGCTGATTACATCGCAGATGGTAGCGCTGGAGAGGGGGCCTTGGAAGCGATCAGAGACCTGTTTGTTGAAAGCCCGAGGCGGCCTTCTTGAGAATCTGCGTAAACACTCAGACTCCGCCGATACGGTTCAGGCTTGATTACTCCGCGCTTAAGAAGAAATATGGCGAGCTGGACGATCCGGTCGACCTGAAGTCGTTGCATGAGGGAGTCGACTACGTCTATGCCCCCGGCGGGGTCACGGCGATGGTGCTCCCGCTCCTCTCGCGCCTTTCGAGGGATGGACTTGCGAGAGACTCTATCTGGATCAGTCTTGGGATCAAGTATCCTCCTCGGGTGAGGCTTGACGGCGTACTGATCTCGCATGTTGAGCTCGGAGAACGGCACCTCAGAGACTACGGCTCCTTCAAGGAGGAGTTCTGGTCGGTCATACACGGACTTGGGGGACGGCCATTCAACAGGAAGGAATACCTCGGATACGTGCACTACAACTGGGCTAACACAGAGAAGATTTTCCACTATGTCGGGGATGTCGACATCTTCTACATCCACGATTTCCAGCTCATACAGACAGGGCAGCTAATTGGAATCTCCGCGCCTGCCGTGCTTCGCTGGCACGTCCCCTTTAGGCCCGAAAATCTCGGACACCTAGGGGGGTTTGTTCGGAGAGCGCTCGAGGGCTTCGACTCGGTCATAGTAAGCACGAAGAGAGACCTCGAGGGACTAGTAAAGATAGGATACAGAGGTCACGCTCACCAACTCTATCCGTACATCGACGAGGCGGAATGGAAGGCGCCATCTCCGGCGGCGAAGGCAGCCCTGAGAGATAAGATTGGTCTGAAGGCAGACGAGAAACTCCTTCTTACAGTCGCACGAATGGACCCAGTAAAGTCCCAGGACGTAGCTATCAGAGCTCTAGCCAAGATGAAGAACAAAACCAAGGTCAAACTCCTACTGATCGGGAATGGGAGCTTCTCTTCGAGTAGGACCGGTGGGCTGGGCCGGGACAAGGGCACACTCTGGAAGGAGCATCTCATCACGACGGCTAAGAGGCTCAAGGTCAGGGACAGGACTGTATTCCTGGGATACGCCACCGCAGAGGACATCCGGGCTGCCTATTCCCTGGCCGCTGCGGTGGTGCTGCCTTCCAGAATCGAAGGGTTCGGCATCACGGTGCTAGAAGGGTGGATCAATAGGAAGCCGGCGGTGGTAAGCGAGGGGGCGGGAGTGTCGGAGCTGGTCATCGATGGATCTAATGGGTACACCTTTAGACCTGGCGACGACGAAGGGCTGGCGGAGGGCGCACTCAAGGCGATAGGCCCAGGTGGCGAGCATCTGGGTGATAATGGGGCTGAGACGGTGAAGAGGTGCCTTGTGGGCGACGCGTCTAAGAAAGTAAGAGCGGTGTTGGAAGAGACGGCCGCGGGATACCGCTGAGGCGAGACTACTCTGGAGGCTTCTCCTTCTTCACGATGGCGTCTCCCAATTCCTTGGCCGCGAGTATCAGCCCCATGTGGCTAAATGCCTGAGGGAAATTGCCACGCGCCTCGCCCGACTTGGGGTCGACCTCCTCTGGATAGAGACCCAGGTGGTTCGCGTGAGTCAGAAGCTCCTCGAAATTGTTCGTCGCCTCTTCGACCTTACCAAGCCTGGCGAGACAGGCCACGAGCCAGAAGCCGCACAGCAGGAAAGCACCCTCCTCCCCCTTGAGACCATCATCAGCCTTGTACCTGTAGACAAGCGCTCCTTCTGAGAGTTCCCTTCTGACAGCTTCGATGGTCGCCTGCATCTTCTCGTCATTCACTGGTAAGAAGCCTATGAGAGGGAGCATTAGGGTCGCAGCGTCCAAGTGTTCCGACCCGTAGTGTATGACAAAGGAGTTCTTCTCTGCGTTCCATCCCTCGTGGATGACCTCTTCCTTGATCTGCCTCATGACAGCCTTCCATGATGGTATCTCGTCTTCATGTCCTGTCGCCTCGGCTATCTTCACAGCCCTGTGCAAACCCGCGTAACACCATGCCTTTGTGTAGACATAGTGCTTCTGCTCGCCTCTGATTTCCCAGATCCCGTTCCCTGGCTCGGACCAGTGCTCTACTATGAAGTCAGCAAGCGGTTTTACGAATCTGAAATACATCTCGTCGTCCACCTGACGCCCGTGCTTGGAAGAGAAATAGAGGGCGTCGAGCATGTATCCATAGGCGTCGTATTGTACTTGGCTGACGGCCTGGTTCCCTACCCTCACCGGGCGCGACCCTCTGTAACCCTCGAGTTGGTCTAGGACCTTCTCCTTCAAGTCGCTACCTCCGTCGACGTCATACATCAGCCTCAGGTCCATGTCCAGTGAGGGATTGTTGTCAATCAGCCAACGTAGATACGCTTCGCTTTCGCTCCTGTAGCCTATGTTGTGGAACGCCCAGAGGGCGCTGGCCGAGTCACGGAGCCAGGAGTATCTATAGTCCCAGTTCCTCGCGTTTCCAATCGACTCTGGAAGCGAAGTTGTCGGAGCAGCGACCATGGCCCCGGTCGGGGAATAGATGAGAAGCTTCAGGGTCAGGGCGGACCTCACCACAGCGTCCTTCCACCTTCCTCTATACCTAAGAAGCGAAGCCCAATCCATCCAAAACACCTCGGTCTTTGCCCGCTGCCTTTCGGTGTGATACTCCTGTATCTTCCGCGGCTCGTCTTCCCCGTAACTCAGCACGAACACCTTCTTTTCGCCCTGAGAGATGGCGAACTCCGCCGACGCGTCTGACTCGGAGATATTGAGCTGGACAGAACTCGAAAGAACAATCTCCTCTTTCCTGCTCCTCACCTTAGCCCCGAACACTGTCTCTTCGAACTTGGGGGTCACGTAGCCATAATTGAACACCGGCTTGAACTCGAGCCTGAGCTTCATCGTGCCGCTGAGGCTCTGCACCGTCCTGTGGATCTCCGGCGGCGCAGACCAAGCTTCATGAGTGACCGAACAAGGCATGAAGTCGGTTAAGAGGACCCTGGAGGTCGCTGTCCGGAACTCGGTCCTCAGGATGTTGGTATCCTCTAGGTAATACTGAGTCGAGGTGGCGGTTGCAGTGGGCTGTATCGCCCATCGGCCTCCCTTCCCTCTGTCGAGGATGGCAGCGAAGATGCTCGGAGAGCTGAACTTAGGCATGCAGCACCAGTCAATCGACCCATCATACCCTACGAGGGCTGCCGTTCTTGTGTTCCCGATGATTCCATATCCAGAGATTGGCTTGTACTCTCCTGAGGGAGGCAAAGAGAACGTTTTCTGGTTACGTCTCCCTTGCGTCGCTTCTTTCTCGGTCGTTTGTTTAGACACCTTGACGCGGTCTAGAGGACGGGCCCAGCTGCGAGTGCAGGGGCGCGGCGATCTGCTCCAATCCTTGCCGCCAGCGGCGGGCTAATCGCTTCGAGCTTATGTCGATGCAAGTGTTTGTTCACTGAATCTGAACCGGACCGGTATTTACGTTTCGTGACGACTAGCCCGGACAGGCGGCCTAGGTTTGTGAGTACTCTTACCAGAGTCTGGAAGGGCGAACCTGCCCGGTCACCCTGGTCCGATTTCAAGGATGGTCTTGACATCTTCGTCTCCCTTGGGGTGGTATGCAGATTCCGCCTCTTCCAGTGGGACCCTATTGGTCAGCATCTTCTCAAGAAAGCCGCCCCACCTCTTCGTGATGTTCAACAGGTCCATCCCCCCCTTGCTGAAGTAAGAGATGTTGGCGTTGACAGACCCGAAATAGACTCGGTTTCCCAGCACGAGGTTCGTGAACACCTTCCCCGCATCCTCGGACCCAGTTTGCGACTTGTAGATCCCTACGTACGACACCACGCCATTGGTGCCGCAGAGGTTTTGGGCTTCCAAGGCTACCGCAGTGGAGCCGGTCGCTTCAAAGACCAAATCGAACTTGCCGTCCATTGAAGCCAAAGGCTTGTTCTGGACGTCGATGTAGGTCGCGCCGATGGACGCTGCAAGTTTTGCCTTGGGAGTGTCTGCTGGCTTTCGGGCGACTGTGGTCACATCTAGCCCTATCTGTCTCAGAACCGCAGTCGCCAGGAGACCTACGGGCCCGGAGCCGAGGACAAGAGCAGTGTTCGGCTTCCATTTCATCCGTGCGTTCTGGATGCGATACGCCTGTTCAATTCCTTTCTCCACGATGGTTAGCGGCTCGAGTAGGACTCCCACTTCAGACAAGGACTCGGGGAGCTTGACTACATACTGCGAGTCGCTCAGGGCGAACTCGCTGGCGAACCCATGGAGGCCTTTGATTCCGTGTTCCTTATAGTGCCCAGAGAGGCACATGTCTGATTCCCCACTCCTGCAATTGAGGCAGTTCTCCGGGCAACCCCGCCGTACAGTTGGTACCACCAAGTCGCCTTCTTTGAACCCCTCGCATCCTGGCCCCGCGCGCTCCACTCTAGACAGCGACTCGTGACCAACGATTAGATATGGAGACCCCACAGGGGCTTCACCGTAGAACCCGTTTACGATATCCATGTCTGTGCCGCAAATCCCCACCTTCTGGACTTTGAGCAGAAGCTGGCCGGTCTTTGGTACTGGGTCTGGGACGTCCTTCAGCGAGACGGAACCCCGTATGCCTGGGGTCACTGTTACCGCTTTCGTTGCTGCTCACCTGTAGGGGAACAGGTACGACAGTGTATGATTGTCGCTCCAGTCCACGTAGCACGTCTTCAGCTGGGTGTAAAGCTCGAGCCCATGCCTGGAGCCTTCGGCGCCAAGGCCAGACATCCTGAATCCAGTGTGTGCCCCCTGTAGTTGCTCCGGCCCGACCTGGTTGATGTACGTTTCACCAAACTTTATCTCCTGCATCGCCTTCATCACGTTACGGTTGTCTCTGGTGAAAACATAAGACGCCAGCCCGTACTCAGAGTCGTTTGCCAGCTCGATGGCCTGGTCGAAGGACTCGACCTCCAGTACCGGTACGACGGGCCCGAAAACCTCTTTCTGCACGAGCGGCGAATCCTGGACGACGTCGTCAATCACAGTCGGCTCTAGGTACCATCCTTTAGCCATCGAGGGTGGACGTGCCCCGCCAAGCTCAATGGAAAATCCAGCGCTCTTAGCCAGTTCTATGAAACGTTCGCTTGTCTCCCTTTCACGGGCGCTGGCCATTGGGCCTAAATCAGTTCCCGCAGACACGGGGTTTCCTATCCTGAGCCCCTTTGACATCTCCAAGAACTTCGACATGAACTTCGGTTTGACCTCCTTGTCCAGGTACATCCTTTCGGCGCTTATGCAGGTCTGTCCACAGTTCCAGTAGCGTGCCCATAACGCGCACTTCAAGGCCCACCCTAGGTCGGCATCCCGCCACACGATGAGGGGAGCCTTCCCGCCGAGCTCGAGGATCAGCTTGCTCATCTGGGCCGAAGCCCGCTGCATTATCTTTCTCCCAGCCTCAGTGCTGCCGGTCATGGTCACCAGGCCCGTCTTTTTGCTTCCGCACAGTTCATCCCCCGCCTCGGAGCCCTCCCCGGTGACGAGGTTGACGACCCCCCTTGGAATCCCAGCCTGCTCAGCTATCTTGACAATCTCGATTGCGCTGAGCGGGGTGTTGCTCGATGGCTTGACTACGACTGTGTTCCCAGTGACGAGCGCAGGTGCCAACTTCCTTGCCACCATGGCCGAAGGAAAGTTCCATGGAGTGATTGCTGCCACCACGCCAATCGGAAGCCTGAGAATCATTACGATCTGCGCAGGGTTGTCGCTGGGGAGTACGTCCCCTTCAATCCTGCGGGCGAAATCGGCGTAATAGTCGAAGTGAGCCGCCGCACCCTCTACCTCCAGCCTTGCCTCGAAGAGAGGCTTGCCTTGTTCCGATGTTAGCACTTTCGCTAGCTCCTCGCTCTTGGCCCTGATGAGCTCTGCCATCTTCTCCAGGTAAGCGGCGCGCTCGAGGGGAGGCAATTTCTCCCACCCCCTCTGTGCGTCTGCGGCAGAATCCAAGGCCCTCTTTGCGTCTTCCCTTGAGCCCCTGGTGACCTTTGCGAAAGCTTGCTCTGTCGCCGGGTTGATTACGTCGATCGTTTCCTCGCGGGAGCCCTTCACCCACTCGCCGTCGATGTACAACTTCTCAGCGCTAGAGGGCAATCCTGTAAAGGGTGCGGCCATCGTATTTACATCTTGGGGTGTGAAGAGGTCCGATTGTGATGAGCGGAGGTCTGCAGTCTGCCATCGAGAAAGCGCGCGGCATCAGAAGGGACGCGCTCGTCGCAGCCAAGGCAGCCTTGGACGCCGCGGACCCCCGCCTACTCGTGAAGAGAGCCGTGAAGGTTGGCGACGGGACGCTAGAGGTCGGCGGTGTCGGTCTAAGCCTTGCAAGCTTCCGCGAGGTCGTGGTGGTTGGAGGAGGGAAGGCGTCAGGGCTGATGGCTGCGGAGCTGGAGCGCGTGTTGGGACAGAGGATTGATCGTGGTGTCGTGGTTGTCCCCGAATACCAGACGTTCCTCCCCAGACTGGAGAGGATACGCTTTGCGCTGTCGACCCACCCGCTCCCTTCATTGAAGGGAGTTAGAGGGGTGGAGAGTATGCTCCACGCCCTGGACGGGGTGTCAGAAGAGGACCTCGTGATTGTACTTTCTTCTGGAGGCGGCTCGGCTTTGATGCCTGCACCCCTCGAAGGATTAGACATGGGGGAACTAGAGCGGACCACTAGTCTTCTCTTGAAGGCGGGGGCAGAGATAAGAGAGGTGAACTGCGTCAGGAAGCACCTCTCTAAGATAGCAGGAGGAAGACTGGTCGAAGGCACAGGCGGCGCCCAAGTCGTCGGGCTGATAATCTCAGACGTCGTAGGAGACGACCTGAGCTCCGTCGCGTCCGGCCCGACCGTTGCTGACTCCACTACTTTCGCTGACGCGAAGAAAGTCCTCGAAAGACATGGAGTGTGGAAGAAGGTGCCGGCCTCAGTAAGGAAGCTAATCACCTCGGGAATGGAAGGAGTCATCAGCGAGACACCGAAACCAGGGGATCCAATCTTCAGAAAGGTGACAAACGTCCTGGTCGGAAACAACGCCGTCGCATGCACGGCGGCCAAGGCTTCCCTGCGAAGCTCTGGGTATAGGGCGCGCATTGCGAGCGAGGTCATCGGCGAGGCGAGAGTTGTGGGGGACAGGTTGGCTCGTCAGGTGCTCTCGAGGCATGGGAGGCACACGGCCGAGGTCTGGGGGGGTGAGACTACGGTCACGGTGAGAGGGAGAGGGAGGGGAGGGAGGAACCAGGAACTGGCACTGGCAGCAGGGATTCGCCTGGAGGGCACGTCAGATGCCGCGGTTCTATCCTTCGGCACCGACGGTGTCGATGGGTCGACGACGGCGGCGGGGGGATACGCTGACTCGACCACAGTCGAGAGGGCCAGGAGGTTGGCTCTCGAACCGTCTCGTTACTTGGAAGACAACGACTCGAACTCGTTCTTCGGAGCGTTGGGGGACCTTGTCGTGACAGGCCCCACCGGGACAAACGTCAACGACGTGATGATTGCGATAAGGGCGTAGTCCTAGGCCTTCTTCCAGGTATCTTTCACTATCCAGACTGGTTCGTCCGGATCGAAAGTCTCCTGTCCGTCGAAGGCGTGTTCTTTCAGCACCCTCTCGTCAACGTCTACTCCGAGACCGGGGCCTCCCGGCACCTTAGAGTGCCCGTTGAGAACAGGGGTCCCGCCTTTCACGAGCTTCCTCTTCCACTCCGGGAAGACGTCATAGAACGACTCTTGGATGAGGAAGTTGGGCAAGGTAGCGTCCATCTGGAGCGTCGCGGCGTTCTGAATTGGGCCGAAAGCGTTGTGGAAAGCCATCTCTATCCCGTAGGCCTCAGCGATGGCGCTCACCTTCTTCGCCTGTGTGATGCCTCCGATGTTAGTTAGGTCTGCCTGCAGGAAGTCAGCGAGGTGGTTTGAGCATATGTAGGCGACGTGCTCCTTGGTGAGTATCCTCTCTCCCAGGGCGACGCGAATCCTTGTCGACGATCTGTACTTCCTGAGGCCCTCCACGTTGTCTGGGTGAATCGGCTCTTCGGCGAAGAGCGGGTCGAGAGACTCGAGCTTACGTGCAACCATGATGGCCGAGTTGGGGTTGAATCTACCATGATGCTCGATGAGGAGTTCGACCTTTCCTTTTGTCACGTCTTTAACAGCTTTCACTCTCTCGTAGGCGAGCTCGAGCCCCGGCGCATCGATCCAATCATAATACTTTCCGAACGGGTCGAACTTCAGCCCCGTATAGCCCATGGCCGCGTACTTCTTGGCTTGACTCGCGAACTGCTCGGGGGTCACGCAACCCGAATACCATCCGTTGGAGTACATCCGAACCGACTCCCTGAATGAGCCGCCCAAGAGCTTGTGCACTGGTACGCCGTGCTGCTTCCCGAGTATGTCCCAGCAGGCAATGTCGAAGGCGCTGAGGGCTGTAGTCGACTCGAACGAGACTGGGAGATAGAAGTCGTGCTTGTGCCACTCATGCTGGTTGAGCTCAAAGTCGGTCGGGTCCTTGCCCTTGTATAGGCGCCCAACCTCTCGGAGAGACTCAACCACCGGCCTGACCCTCAAGGTCGGGACGGCCTCCCCGTATCCGACGAGGCCATTCGAGGTTGTAAGCCTCAGAATGATAGATATCCCCGCCCAGGTGGCACCGCCCGCCTTGGCGGATTCACCTAAGGTGAACACTTCAAAACTCGAGATCCTCGTCTCACTCGCCTCTGGTGCACTCGAAATCGTCCAACTATTTCAACCTCGCCGCTTCAATCAGCCTCGCGACCTCCTTCCTCTCGCCCTCAGAGAGGGAAGTCTGAGGCTTCCTCACTTCCCCTACTGGAAAGCCCACAGCCTTCATGGCTTCCTTGAGCCCTGCCGGGAAGTAACCCATCCCTACCGCTTGTATGGCGGGGAGTAGAGCCTTCTGGACTGAAAGAGCATCCTCGAACTTCGAAGATTCGACCAGGTCGAATATGCTCGCTGCGGCCTTGGGCACCACGTTTGAAACACTGATGACCGCGCCAGCTCCTCCTGCCTCCAGGCATGCGAACGCCATCGCATCGGAGCCGGTGAACACCGCCACCTTGTCACCGACAGACTCTATGAAGTTGGTCAGGTTGAGCATGTTGTTTTCGGTGTACTTCATCGCGGCGATTATCTGCTCGTCGGCCAAGCGAAGGACTACGGACGGAGGGACGTAGTTGTGGGTCCACTCCGGGATGTTGTACAAGATAAGCGGGAGGCCAATCCCCTCGTGAATCATCTTGAAGTGTAGGTACAACCCCTCCTCACTCGTCCGGTAGTAGTACGGTGTAGTGGCCACTGCAGCGTCCGCTCCAACATCCTCTGCATCTTTCGCGTAGGAGATAACATTCTGAGGGGATGGGTCTGAGACACCCGCGAGGACCGGGACCTTGGAGCCCGCCCTGTCGACTACGACTTCGAGCACGCGCTTCCGCTCCCCCCTGTCCAGGAGAGCGAATTCCCCCGTCGTCCCAAGCGGGAAGAGCCCGTCGATGCCTCCCTGTATGAGGAAGTCAGTGAGCTCCCCAAGCCTCGTCTCGTCGATGTTCCCGTTCCGGTCGAACGGCGTGGGCATTGGCGAGATTATGCCGTGGAGTCGCAGAGTCAACGGTCGCTCCCCAATTGGTAGGCCATGGCCCTGGCGGGCGAACCGTCGCACCTCCCGACCTTGATAGGAAGGCAGACAAAGAAGACCCGGCGGCCTATCGAAGCGATATTCTCGTTCAACGATTCTATGATGGGAATTCCATGCGAGAGTAGCGTGACGTGCGCGACCGGTTTGCGGGCGCCGAACTTCTCTACCGAGAGATAGTCAATGCCCACCGCCTTCACGTCTTTCTTCACGAGCCAATCCGCGGCGTCTGCCGCCAGGTAGGTGTACCTCCTCCTCGCGCGCGGGTCGCTCCATCTCATGCCGTAACCCGTGTTGATGAGGACGATGTCCCCCGCCCTAACCTCGTCCCCGCGCGAGTCCAGATCCGAAGCTCGGATTGCCGACCCGGCCTTCAACCCTGAGAGGTCGAGAACCACCGCCTCCCCAACGAAGGCTTCAACGGGGAGTTCGTCTAGGGTCCGCCCTCCTTTGACGAAGTGGGCTGGAGCGTCAACGTGGGTCCCAGTGTGAGAACCAAGGGTGATGACTGAGAGGTTCACGCCGTCTTTCGCAAGCGTCTTGTACTTCGACACGCGTGGGATGGCATCGCCCACATAGACGGTCATTCCATTCTCGATTGTGTGGGTAAGATCTGTCGCCGCCCCCACTCTGATGGTGACGCTCATGGTGATGCTGGGTGGCTGATAGGTAATACGGCTTTTCGGAGATGGAAACCCGTAAGTTGAGTGGCAGGAGGACGTCGCCATGGACCCAAAACGGAGGTTCTCCTTTGGGATAAACTTAGACGATCCTTGGAGGTACGCTGGGGCTGAAGAACCGAAGTCGATCATATTCCCCCACCTGCTCTCCCTGAGCCTGAGGGAAAGAGGGGGGTTCGAGAGGGTGGAGGAGGCGACGATAGCGCTGCACCACCAGCCCATCCCCCGGGACGAGGCCGACAGAGCGTCTCTCGCCCTCGCTGACAGCCTGAAATCAGTCGGGGCTGATTTCGTCAGGTGCTGGTTCCCTTGGAAGTACTTCGAGCCGGTCCCTCTCCCCTTTGGTGCCCTTGAAACGGCGCTGGACGAGGGGTACGAGAGGTGGCCGATGGATGGCATGGTGAAGGCGCTGAAGGATCAAGGGATATCCGTCCTCCCAGTCCTCGCCTGCGGCTATCAGCGGATGCTCCCCGCGGGGCTGAGCCCTGACGCAGGGCCCGACGACTATCTGAAGAGGGCGCAAGTGCACACGAGGCTCTTGGTGCGACACTACAAGGGGGACGTAAGTACCTGGCAGATAGAGAACGAACCGAACTGGTGGGCAATGCACGAAGCCGGAGGATGGCGCTCGGGCGCATCTTGGCTGGAAGGGAGCGGATTTAGAGCTGCCCTCCTCAGGACGCTGGACGAAGCCGTGCACCTGGAGGACCAGGGGGCGTCAACCATGGTGAACCTCGAGGCCGACGAGAGGGAGCTCGATGTCTCCCAGTACACGAAGTTCTGTGACGTCTTGGGCCTCGACTTCTATCCTAACTACAAGTCGTCGGAGCCTGTGGACGCTTCAGCGGTGAGGAGGGCGCGTGACCTCGCCCACGCCACAGGGAAGCCTTTGATGATCGCAGAGACCGGGTATCCCAGCGGCCCGTCTGTACTCGGCTACAACGAGGAGAAGCAGGCCGACTACATAGGCCAGGCGCTGAAGGAAGCTCACTCGCTGGACGGGGTGATAGGCATCGGCATTTGGCGATACTTGGACACCTCCTGGACGTCCTTCCCCCCTCAGGAGAACCACTTCGGGCTCATAGACGAGAAAGAGGGCCCCAAGAGGGCCTGGTATGCATATGGGCGGACCTTAAAGGAGTTACGTGGTTGAATCCAGCGCCCCTTCCGCGCGGATCCTCCAACTCTTTTAATGGCGTGCTCACAGGCTCGGAATCGAGGGCCGGTCGTCTAGTCTGGTAGGATACTGGGTCGCTCCGTCCAGTCCCTTGGCAAAGAAGTCCAGACTGGGAGAGGTCGGGGGTCCAAATCCCCCCCGGTCCACCTTTGTGTCTACACGGCTCGGGAAGGATTTGTGATTTCTTTGTACCCAAGATAGAGGTTCCCAAACCCGATTACCCCCACCGTGAGGAGGACCAACACGGATGAGACGCCGACAGAGGACAGGTTGGGGATGGGGTTCCCAGTGCTTACGCCCAGAGTATCGACGAATGGGAAGGCAACTATCAGAGCGCCGATAGCTGCGAACGCGATACCGCCAAGGTAGAGGGTCCTGGCGGCCGCTGACCTGCCGACGTACTTTATCTGCTCGATGGTGAGCTTCTTGACCTTCATTATGTTGGCGAAGATAGAACC
Source organism: archaeon (assembly GCA_021786575.1). Classification (GTDB taxonomy): domain Archaea; phylum Thermoproteota; class Nitrososphaeria; order Nitrososphaerales; family Gagatemarchaeaceae; genus UBA183. Next base: position 102,424 of record JAJYMY010000002.1, on the reverse strand, counting down.
GATGATTATCTGCATGAACATTGTCCCTATCCCGAAGAAAGTGCCGACGAGGGCGGCATAGAAAATGTTGGGCATCTGAGGGGCTAGGATGAACACGATTATGCTCGCATAGGCGCCTATGCCCCAACCGGCGATGAACCCGTGAGCGGTGGCCAACTTCAGCGGCACGGGTTTGGCTCTGTCCTCGGATTCGTGCATGGGGACCCTCTCCGCCTTGGTCGTGTGGTGCTCTTTGCCGCCGAGGAGCCGATCCAAGGGGACATGCACGTCTGTCCCCTTCAGGAGATAATACCCAGCGAGAAGCATCCCTATGCCTACCAGAACGTAGACGTATCCGTCCAAGTTGTAGGTCTCGTAGACCGCGGCGAGACCGGCGAAGCCGAGGGCCGCCAAGATGGTCCTTTGGACCGTGAACCCGCCTGAGAACATGAACCCCGCCCGCATTCCGCCCCTGGTGCTGTAGCTCCCCACGGAGTAGCTAAACGTAATCGGCCATGTGTGCTCGTCAGGCGTCAGCCCGTGGAGCATCCCCAAGATCAAAGCGATACCCAGGACCACCGGGATGGCGAGACCGGACGCGGGATGAAGGAGGGCGTTCAAGTCAAACATGCTTTGCGCCTCCAGGAATCGGCCTCCCGTGCGGGCATTTGTCCGGGTGGCTCATGTGCGCACAGAGCGCCTCCAGCGCGGCGTCGTCTATCGCACTTGTAAGAGAAGACGAGACCTTGCACGCATCATCCAGGGGGAAGCCGTTCCTCACCAGAAGTGTCTCAAAGATCCTGTGAACCCTTGTCGCCCCATTGAGGTACTCAATACCCCTCTCCGTGAGCTTATACCCGCTTGGTCCCTTCGCGACTAAATCTGTCTCGATCAGCTTGTCCAAGAACTGAACGGCTGTCGGCGAAGTCACATTCATCCTTCCTGCGACGTCCTTCACCCTTGCAGGCCAGCCGTTCGAAGAGAGAGAACATACTGCCTCGACGCAGTCCAGCTCTCTCCTGCTGAGCTTGGCGCTCATCTTAGTCTTCACCTAACTTGGTTAGGTGATACCTAATTTAAGGCTTATGCCGGCCGGGACCGGTCACTCATTACAGTTGACTACTGGAGGGCGCTTTCATCTGGGCTCGAGGGGGTGGGGAGGCGCCCCACGACGGCTACAGCTGCGAAGAGCAGCAAGGCAGCAAGTATGAACGTAGTGTAGTACCCTTCATACACCGACACGAACCCGGAAGCGAACGACCCGACCATCGAGGCGATTCCCACCACCGCAGAGTACACCCCCAGCGCAGCACCGGCGGACCTGCTTTGCACAGATGTGAACATCATGGTGTTTGCAGACGTATAATACACGGCGAAGGCGACCCCGCCTGCCACTGGATACAGGACGAGAGCAGGTACCAGAAACAACGGACCAGTAAGCAGCAGCGCAGCCACGCCTAGCCCCAGGTACATCCATCCTCTGAGGATGAGCCCTTGGACTGAAGAGGTCACAAGGCTCCGAGTCCTCACATAGCGCCCGGACACTCTGAATGCCATGGTCTGGACTGCCATCCCCACCAAGATGACGGCGAAGACTTCCTGATCCGGGAGCGAGAAGAGGTGCATGGCAGGGACGAACGAAGTGTTGAACAGCCCGCTCGACGCATAGAAGAGGATGGTGGAGATATAGAACAGAGGGACGCGCCTTGTCAGGGTCGAACGCAAGCCCCGAAAGGCGCGCTTGAAGTCAGAAAGTGTTGGGACGACGACGAAGAAGACGGGGTTGGCCAAGAGTCGGCTGAAGAAGCTGGGTCTCCTCGCCGCGACGGTCTCCCGCTCTAGCACGAAAGCCGGCTCCTTGATCATCAGGAGAGCCATCACCGAAGAAGTCAAGGACAGGGCGCCCATTGGGACGAATAGGAACACGAGCTGTCTGGGCAATATGTCGGTCCACAGGGTGCTTACGACTAAACCGACGACATTCCCGACGCTCGAGACCATCGAGAGCTTCGCGAAGGCGTCTGCCCACCTGCTCTTCTGCTCCGTCTCCATAATCAGGAGGTTCAGAGGGGTCGCCGACGCGAAGGAGACGAAAGAGATTACCCCGTATCTCACGATCGTCCCGGCCGCCGAGTCACCGAAGAAGAAAGAGGCGAGCGCCGCGGCCGTCAAGGCATAGCTCAATGCGATCAATGCCTTCCGCTTGTGTAACCTGTCAATGGTGACCCCCCAGAACAGAGCCGCTGGGATGCTGATGCCGTTGTAGACGGCCGAAGCCAAGCCACCATAGATGGTCCCCAACGCCTGCCCGTTCTGTGATATCAGATAGAGGAGCACCATGGTCCCCAGCGGGCCGGTGGCCACGGAGACCGGGAAGGTGCTGTATAGCCATCTGTCCTTCCCTGGTCTTGATTCCGCCGCCATGAGTCCTGCCCCTCGGCGCCTCGGTTCATCTGCTTTGCATGGAGGCGTTCGCGGAAGACTGAATTATCGGGCGCAGCAACCAAAGACGCATGGCCTTCCTAGGCAAGAAGCTGGCCATTTCGATCCCGGACACAATCATGGAGGAGAAGGAGTCGCCGAGAGAGAAGACGGCGAAGTTGGGAACCATTGCAAGAGCCTGCGCGATATACGGCGTCGACATCATCGAAGTGTTTCGAGACGACAGAGGGAGAGGAGAGGGACCGCTGGTCCGAAGGGTGCTTGAATACCTCGAGACGCCTCAGTACTTGAGGCGAAGGCTCTATCCTCTAGACGAGTCGCTGAAATATGCGGGCATCCTCCCGCCTCTCAGGATTCCATCCCATAAGGCGAAGGTCAGTCTTGACCGAGTGGGCGTGGGAGACATAAGGGAAGGTGTCGCCAACGACGACGGGACAATCGACATCGGACTTGATGTCAACGCGAGGCTAGCCGAGAAGGTCTCCGCAGGGAAACGTGTCACAGCGAAGATAGTCACAGTCAGGCCCCTTGCCGCGGCATTGGCGACTAGGGAGGAGGCTGGAGAGTACTGGGGGTACAACGTAGAAGAGAAGGCTTGTGCCGGGGTGTTGGATGACAAAAGGTTCGAGATCAAAATCGCGACGTCGCGCCTCGGTCAACCCCTAGGAAGCGTCGTCGAATCCCTTGCGGGGGCCATAAAGAGGGCGACGGGGGTAAAGCTGATCTTCGGTTCCCCATCGAGAGGGCTCTACCAGATATTCGGGCAAAAGCTGGTGGATGAGGTAGACTTCTCAGTGAACCTCTTTCCGGAGCAGCACGTTGAGACGGTGAGGACTGAGGAGGCGATCTTCGCTGGCTTGGCGCTTGTGGGGGTCGCCTCAGTCGGGAAAGCTTAAGTGCGAACCGTAAAACGGGCCCTTGAAAAGGAAGGTTTAGCGTGAGTTGGGCCATAGGAAGCATTCTGCACCTCGCAGAGGTAGTCTCGCATACAGGCCGAGGGGACGCGCCAAGAGTTTCGTGCCTAGGGTCAGGACTTGGCCCAAGGTAGAATCCGACAAGCCAACGCTTCTGGGATTTCCTGGTTACAAAGCAGGCACAGCCCATGTCATTACAGTGGACGACAGGGCGAAGACCCCCAACTTCGGGAAGCCACTGTTCAACCTCTCCAGCGTCCTAGCGCTCCCAGACTCCCAGGTTGTGGGGCTGAGGCTATACAGGCATGAGAACGGCCAAGACATGGCCATAGCTGACACCAAACAAACAAACCAGACTACGGTCGACAAGCTGCCCATCGACAGAGCGAGCAGAGTGGCGGCGTTGATATCATCCATCCCCCGCGACGTCGGGCTGTCACAAAAGAAACCGATTGTCATGGAGGTAGGCGTGTCCGGAGGGGACCTCAAGGGACAAGCGGAATATGTCCTTGGCCTGATTGGCAAGAAGGTGAAGTTCACTGACACGTTCAAGGCCGGGATGTATGTGGACGTCCTCGGCATCACAAAGGGCAAGGGTTACGAGGGTCCCATCACGAGGTTTGGGGTCAAGAGAAAGCAGCACAAATCCAGGAAGAGCGTTAGGGCGGTGGGAGTGATTGGCCCCTGGCATCCGGCGGCCGTGATGTACACGATAGCCAGAGCAGGGCAGATGGGCTTCCACCAGAGGACTGAAACCGGGAAGAGGATTCTGTTGGTCGGGAACGCTTCGGCGAACCAGGTGACGCCCAGCGGCGGCTTCGGGCACTTCGGCAACGTGGTCGGGGAATATGCTGTGGTTAGAGGCTCAGTCCCTGGACCCGCGAGCAGGTTCGTCATGGTCAGGATGAGGGCGAGAGGGCAATCGAAGAGCCAGAACCCGCCCCAAGTGATCGAAGTGAGCACGATGGCGAGGAATAGATGAAGGCAGAAGTCCTCGATATGAACGGGAAGCCTTCGGGCGAGGTTGAGGTCCCCGAGGTGTTCTCCACGCAACTCAGACCAGACCTGGTGAAGCGTATGTTCTGGCTCGTAGGGTCTCATCACCTTCAGCCAAAGGGGAGGGATCCGATGGCCGGTGAGAGGACGACTGCGGAGACCCACAGCCCGCCCACGGGCACTGGGCAGTCTAGAATCCCCAGGGTGAAGGGGGAGAGATACTCAAGGAGTGGGCTCGCGGCCGGGGTGGCAAGCGTAGTGAAAGGGAGACTTGCTCACCCGCCGAGGTCCGAGAAGGTCATCCACCTAGGCGTGAACAAGAAGGAGAGGAGGCTCGCCACCAACTCGGCAATCGCGTTTACCGCCAATGCCGATGCGGTCAAGGCGAGAGGGCATAGGGTCACGAAGATTTCCCTCCCCATGGTGGTGGCAGACGACATCGAGACCATGGAGAAAACTGGAGAGCTCGTTTCCTTCCTTGAGAAGGTCGACCTGAAGGATGAGCTCCGGAGGGTCGACGCCCACATCAAGCGCAATTCGGGGAAGCGCCGACTCAGAGGGAGGGCGTACAGGACCGGTGTGGGACCACTGATTGTGGTGACCAATGACCGGGGAGTCGGGAAGGCCGCCGATGGGATACCCGGAGTTTGGGTCGCCAGGGTCGAGAATCTGAGCGTGTTAGACCTGGCCCCTGGAGGAGTCCCCGGAAGGCTCACAATCTGGACTGAATCGGCTCTCGGTGCGCTGGGTTCGAAGGCGAAGGGGGTGGCTGCGTGAGGCTCGAGGACGCGCAGAAGATTTTGAAGAGGCCCTACGTGACAGAACGGACTTTTGACCAGATAGAGCGCGAAAACAAACTCTGCTTCGTGGTCGACGACAGGGTGACTAAGACACAGATAGCCAATGCCGTTCAGGCACTCTACGAGGTCGAAGTAGACGCAGTGAACACCTCAAGGACGTCCAGAGGGAAGAAGGCGTTCGTCAGGCTGGTCGAAGCGGGGAAAGCGGCTGAACTCGCCACCAAGATGGGGCTGGTGTAGCAGATGGGCAAGAGGATACTTCAGCGGAGGCGCGGTAAGGCAGGGATACAGTTCAGGGCGCCCGTCAGAGGGAAAATAGCACCAGTCAGGTATCCGAAACGAGGGTTCAATGAACAGGCGACGGTGACGGCGATTCTGGACGAGCGAGGGAGAAGCGCCCCCTTGGCTCAGCTTAAGCTCGATAAAGACAGGTACACCTACGTCCCAGCGGTCGCAGGAATGTCAGTCGGGCAGCAGGTGTCGGTGGGACCATCCTCACAGGTCAACGGAGGGAACATTATGCCACTTTCCAAGATTCCTGAAGGAACCCGCGTGTGCAACGTCGAGATCAGGCCGGGAGACGGGGGAAGGTTGGTCAGGGCGTCTGGGACGTCCGCAGTCCTCTTCTCTAAGGCGAATGGAAGGGCCATCATCAAGCTGCCGTCCGGGAAGAACATCCTTGTTAGCGATACCTGCAGGGCGACAGTCGGCGAGGTGGCCGGGGGTGGAAGAAGGGAGAAACCATTTCTGACAGCCGGGGCGAGACACCACGCCATGAGGGCTTCGGGACGGGTCTACCCGCGCATGAGAGGGATTGCGATGGCAGTGGTCTACCACCCGTTCGGGGGCGGAAGGCACCAGCATCCGGGCAAGTCGACCAGCACATCCAGGAACGCTCCCCCTGGGAGAAAGGTAGGATTAATAGCGCCTAGAAAGACAGGACGGAAGAGATTGGCCAGGGCCAGCGCCGAGGTCTCAAAGTAGATGCCAAAAGAGTTCAGGTACAGAGGGAAGACGATGGATGAACTCAACTTGATGTCGACCGAGGCGCTTCTCGAACTCCTCCCGTCAAGGGCTAGGCGTTCCCTAAACCGCGGGGTGTCCGAAGACAAGCGGAAGCTCCTCGAAGACGCCAGGGCCCTTAAGGAAGGGAAGCTCCAGAGTCAAATCAAGACCCATGCAAGGGACATGATTGTCCTCCCTACCATGGTCGGGCTCACCATAGCAGTCCACAACGGGAGGGAGTTTGTCCCCCTCGAAGTCAGGCCGGAGATGATTGGAAGGTACCTGGGTGAATACGTGGTCACGAACAAGAAGGTCGTCCACGGCACGCCAGGCATCGGCGCCAGCCGCTCGAGCCTCTACGTGCCGCTGAAGTAATTTGTTCGACCCTGTTGCTTTCATCAGGGTCGTAGCATTCGGGATAGTCTACGCTGGGATAGAGTACAGATACGTCAACAGGTACGAGCGGGACTGGACCAAGACGGCAGAGGGCTTCGTGGAGAAGCCTGTCTTCTGGGAGATTTCCCCGTACCACCTCTATCTACTCCTCCCCCTCTTCGTAATTGCTTCATACTCGACCTCATTCACGGCCTGGGCGGGGAACACGTTCTTTCTCGCAGTGCTCGAAGACATGTTTTACTTCGCCTGGAGGGGGAGCCCTGTTTCTAAGAAGGACTGGACCACCACTCTGATGGGGAGCTTTAGGTTGGGCAAGATGGAAATCCCAGTGTGGTGGCCCATCGACCTAGCGGTGGCCGCTACACTCTTTTTGTTGCCGTTCTAGCTAGGCTACGTCTGTCTGCGACTGGTCCCTAAGGAAAGTCAACAGGTAGTACGGGCTCCCTACCCCTTTCCCCGTCGCCCCGCTCGCCTTCCAGCCTGTGAACGACTGGGCTCCGGGCCAGGCGCCAGTGGTCGACCCTCCGCTCCTGTTCGCGTAGGTCACACCGAACTCTATCTCGTCGAAGAACTTCTTGATCTCCTCCTTGTCTTTGGTGAATATGCCTGCGGTGAGGCCGTAGTCCGTCGAATTCGCCATGTGGAGCGCGTCGTCGAGCCCTGTAAAACCATTCACTACCACGAATGGAATGAACAGCTCGTCTTTGACTAGCCTGCTTTCCTCGGGCAAGTCGGCCACGACCGTGGGAGAGACATAGAAGCCGTTCCCCTCTTTTCCTCCCTCGAGGACGCTCCCCCCGGCGACAACGTGTCCTCCCGACCGCTTCGCGTCGTCGACCGCCCTCCTGAACGTATCTACCGCCTTTACGTTTATCACCGGTCCCATGAACGTCTCTTTCTGCCTGGGGTCCCCCACGGTGACACTTTCCACCCTCTCCTTCAGCGCAGCCAAGAACCTATCTTTTACCTCCTTCTGGACGTAAATGCGGGAAGTCGCACTGCACTTCTGGCCTCCGTAACCAAAAGCGGCCCTGACAGTGCCTTCCACGGCCTTGGCGATGTCGGCCTTCGCTGTGACGATGGTAGGGTTCTTGCTCCCCATTTCCAGAAGGATAGGCTTGGGGTAAGGCTGCTCCGTGTGGAAGCGTCTGAAGAGCCTCATCCCGACGTCCCGCGAGCCCGTGAAAGCGATTCCGTCGACGTCAGGATTGGAGACGAACTCGTCCTCGAAGTTGCCGCCCGGGCCCGTCACGTAGTTGACAGCCCCCAGAGTGACGCCGGCGTCTACATACAATTGATAGAGCATCAACCCGGTGAGCGGCGCCGAGCTTGTCGGTTTCAGTATCACCGAATTCCCTGTCATAAGGGCGCCCATGGCCATTCCATTCGCGAGCATGAACGGGAAGTTGAACGGAGATATGATGGGCCACACGCCGTGAGGCTTCAGGATGTCTTTGTTGCGCTCGCCCGGGCCCCCTGGCCCCATCTTGATGGCGTAACCCTTCTCCTTACGCATGACCCCGGTGTAGTATTTGACGGCGTCCATGGCCTCCCAGCACTCGGCAAGCGCTTCCAATCTGTTCTTTCCCACCTCGTAAGTTATCGCAGCAGCGATGTCGAACTTCCTTTCATCCACAAGCCTCGCGTACCTATCGAAGGCACGCACCCTTTCCTTCCACGTCTTCGCCCCCCAAAGGTCGAATCCCACCTTCGCCGCGGCGACGGAGGCACGAGCGTGCTCCTTCGTCCCGACCTGGAACCTCCCGACGACTATTGAGGTGTCGATAGGGCTCCTGACCTCGAACTCGCCGGCATCTGACCAGACCTCTCGCCCACCGATGTGCATCGGGTGGCTCTCGCCGAGCCTCCCCTCGAGCCTTTTCAGGGCTGCCTCGTACTTCGGGTTGAGGCTCTCATCGGCGAAGAGTGTGACATAAGTGACCTTGCGGGCGGGCTTGCTCCCGGAGGAGGGACGCTTCTTGGGCATAGACGCCGCTGTGTAGTGGCGAGCTAAAATCTTGTCGCCTAACTGTGGCGCACCAGGCGCTGGTGAGAGAACTCCGTCCCGGCGACTGCAGAATACTCCCTGACGAAACGGCTCTTCACCTCCTCGAAGGGGAGCGCCTTGCCTAAGATTTTCTGCATCGAGGTCATGGTTGAGGGGTCGAGCCCGCAGGGCCTGATTAGCTCAAAGTATGACAGATTGGTGTTGACGTTGAGCGCGAACCCGTGGTAAGAGACCCAGTCCGTGACAGCCACCCCGATGGAAGCGAGCTTCTTCTCCCCCACCCAGACCCCGGGGTGCCCCTCCAGCCTCCTCCCGCTGATCCCGTACGCTGCTGTGGTCCTGATGATTGCTTCCTCGATACCCCTGACATGACGGCGGACATCGTGGTCCTTCAGGAAGAAGATCGGATACCCGACGAGCTGGCCTGGCCCGTGGTACGTTGCGTCGCCACCGCGCTCTACTTGGAAGACGGGTATCTTCTGGGACCTGAAGTTGTCAGGGCTCGTCTTCCGCCCCAGGGTGACCACATGCGGATGCTCTACCAGTATCATCGCGTCAGGGATATCCCCCCTGGCTCTCTCGGCGACGAACTCCCTCTGAATCTCCAACGCTTCGGCGTACTCCATCGTGCCGAAGTCAAAGAGGAAGGAAATCATGTCTTGAGCTGATGAACTGGGTGACCCGCGGCGGACTCTGACGCCTCCATGATTGCTTCCGGGAGGGTAGGGTGAGGATGGACCGTAAGGGCGATGTCATCCACTGTGGCTCCCATCTCTATAGCAAGGGCTATCTCGCTTATCAGGTTCGAGGCGTCAGGTCCGACAATCTGGACGCCGAGGACCAGGCCGTTGTCCTCGTTCGAGACGACCTTGACGAACCCCTCAGGCTCACCTGCCGAAAGGGCCCTCCCCAATGCTGCGAACTGGAACCTGCTTCGCTTCACCTTGTAGCCCGCCTCAGTTGCCTTCGCCTCGGTTAGGCCCGCGCTGGCTACCTCTGGGTCGCAGAAGACGGCGTCAGGGATGACCTTCCAGTCAGCGGCGGAGGGAAGACCCGAGATGCACTCAGCTGCCACTATCCCCTCCTTGGAAGCCTTGTGCGCCAGGAGCGGGGGGCCTCTCACGTCCCCGATGGCATAGATGCCTGGGACGTTCGTCTGCATCTTCTCATTGGTGAGGATGTACCCCCTTGGGTCGGTCCGGACGCCAATGGCTGCGAGGTTGAGCTTCTCTGTCCTGGGCTTCCGTCCGACGCTCACGAGGACCTTGTCCGCAACGAGGGCCAGCGTCCCCTCGGGGGTCTCTATCTCTACGTTGGCCTCGGACCCCTTCTTCACAATTCGCGCTACCTTCGACTTCAGGTGAACCTTCCCACCCCTTGCCTCGAGCTTCCTGTGGACGACTCTGACGACCTCGGGGTCGCTCCCCGGCAGGAGTTGGTCCATAATCTCAACGACAGTGACTTGGCTCCCGAGCTTCTGGAACATCGAAGCGAACTCCAGCCCTATGGCGCCTCCCCCTACTATCACCAGGCGGCCAGGGGGTCCCTTCAGTTCGAGCCCCTCCTTCGAGCTGATCACCAAGTCGCCGTCGAACTCCAGGCCTGGCAGGCTCGATGTCCTGGTCCCAGTGGCGATTACCAGGTTCCTGAACGAGATTTCTTCCATCCCTAGAGAGGTGGTCACCACTAGCCTTTCCTTCGACACGACTTCCGCCACACCGAAGACGACCGAGGCCCGGTAACCCCGCAGCAGCCCCTCCACGCCGCTGACGAGCTTCGAGACGACCTCAGACTTCCACTTCTGCAGCTGTGCGAAATCTACTGAGACCCCAGAGGTCTTTAGGCCGAACTTTTCGGCTTCCTTGACCTTGTCTACAAGCTTGGAGATCGTTATAAGGGATTTAGACGGTATGCATCCGTAGTTCAGGCACTCTCCTCCGAGTCTGTCGGATTCGATGACCACAGTCTTCAGGCCCAACTGGGCGGACCTGATGCCGCAGACATAGCCACCTGGCCCTCCTCCGATTATGGCGACGTCTGCTTCTATCATGGGCAAGCGGATTGTTGCCGCCGCCTGCGGGCTTAAAAGTTGCTGGGAGGCGCGCTAGAGGACTTCTGCCAGCAGTTTCTTCGTGTCCTGTATCGTCTCAATCAACCGAGAGGTGAACCTCGCCGCGTAGGCGCCATCCATCACCCTGTGGTCGAACGAAAGCGAGAAGTAGGTGGTGTCTCTAATCTCTATCTTGCCGTCGCGGACGACCGGTCGCTTCGCTATCTTATGGAGACCCAAGATGGCGACTTCGGGGAGGTTGATGATAGGGGTAGCGAAGAGCCCACCTATCGCACCGACGTTGGTAATGGTGAAAGTGGAGCCCCGAACATCGTCGAGGCCTAGCTGTCCGGCCCTGGCCTTCTCCGATAGCGTAGCGATTTCCCCTGCCAGCTCGAAGATGTCCTTCCTATCCACATCCTTGACGACCGGCACGACCAGCCCCTGCTCGGTGTCGGTGGCGATTCCTACGTTATAGTACTTCTTTAGGACAATGTTCCCTGTCTGCTCGTCTAGTGAAGAGTTGACGTAGGGGAACTCCTTGAGCGCGGGCGCCAGCGCCTTGATAATGAACGGGAGGTAGGTCAGGCGCACCCCCCTCTTCTCGGCGCTCCCTCTGAACGCCTCCCTCAGTAGCACCAGCTCTGTCATGTCTGCCTCGTCAACGTGGGTGACCTGGGCTGCTGACCTCTGCGACTTCACCATTCTTTCAGATATGGTCCTCCTCAGGCCTCTCAGCGGGACGATTTCTTCCCTAGGACCCCCACTCGATGGCTTCGGCTGGAGAGCCGCTGTGGGCTTGGCAGGCTTCTGCGCTGACTCCCTGACGTCGTCGTCCGTGACCCTCCCCTGGGGTCCCGACCCGTGGACCTTCTCGATGTCCACGCCGAGCTCCCTTGCCAGCTTTCTCGTGGCCGGAGTAGCGAGGACCGATTGAGCGGTGACCGGAGAGATACGTTGGAGCGGGGCGGCCGCTTGAGCCGGCACCGACCCGGCGGACGCCGCTACGGGAGAGGCGGTAGGAGCGCTTGCCTCCCCATCGTCTATCACCAGAATCGTCTGGCCTACCTTTGCCACGTCCCCTTCATTGACCAGTATCCTAGACACCTTCCCGCTCCGGGGAGACGGGATCTGGACGTTCACCTTGTCCGTCATGACTTCAACGATTGGCTGGTCTTCCTTGATTTGGTCCCCTTCTTTCACCATCCACCTGATAACCTCTCCTTCAGTGATGCCTTCGCCAAGGTCTGGCAGTTTGAACTCCAAGGCCGAAGTGAGGCGGCCCGACGGAGGGTTAAAAACTGTGCAGCCCGTCCACGGGAACCTTAGTAGCCAACCACTTCGAGCGCTGCCTTCATGACACGCGCCTTGTTTGGAATGTAGTTGTCCTCGAGCTTGGCCAGAGGTATTGGTATGTCATAGCCAGTGACCCTCCTGATCGGCGCCTTCAGGTAGTCCAGGGCCCTTTCAGCCACGGTCGCCGCTATCTCCGCTCCTATGCCGACGCTGCGGGGCGCTTCGTGTATGATTACGAGCCTTCCCGTCTTTTGTACCGATTCAACCACGGTTTCAAAGTCGATTGGTGAGACGGTCCGCAGGTCAATCACCTCGGCAGAGACCGACCTCTCACTATGTAGCGCGTCAGCCGCCTGTGTGGAGGGGGTCATCATAGCACCATAGGAGACGAGAGTGACGTCGCTCCCCTCCCTCACCACCTTCGCCTTTCCTATGGGGATACGGTACTCCTCCTCTGGGACCTCAGTCTTGGGGGAGTCGTAGATTTTCTTGGGCTCCATGAACACTACCGGGTTCTGGTCGGTCAGGGCGGACGCGAGGAGGCCTTTGGCGTCATACGGGGTTGAGGGGATGACGACCTTCAGCCCCGGCGTGTGGGCGAAGTAGGCTTCAGGGGACTCGGAGTGTAGCTCAGGGGGCCGTATCCCTGCCCCGTACGGGAACCGTATTACGCCTCTTAGGGCAAACCTTCCCCGGGTCCTGTTTCTCATCCTAGCTATGTGACTGAAAATCTGGTCGAATGCAGGGACAGTAAAGCCATCGAATTGGAATTCTGCCACGGGTACCATGCCGCCGATGGAGAGACCCACAAATATCCCCGCTATGCTGAGCTCGGCTAGGGGCGTGTCGAAGACCCTTCCGGGGCCGAATTCGTCGAAAAGCCCGCGGGTCACCTGGAATACACCACCGTTCTTGGCCACATCCTCCCCGAATAACACCACCTTGCCGTCACGCTGAAGGCCTTCTCTGAGGGCCATGTTGACCGCGTTCCTGATGTTCACCCCCGGCTTCCCGCCCGTGGTCACAGGCTCAGATGCCGGAGAGGATGGACCAGACTGTTCCCCAAGGAACTCGGCCTTCTCCATGGCGAGGGCGGAGGTGAGGGAGGAGTAGGTGTAGTCGAATATCGCCGCCGGGTCCACGGGTGACAATTCTCTGTAGGCCGCTATCGCTTCGTTCATCCTATCCTGAGCTGCGGCAGCGACAGCCTCCTTCATCCTGTCGTCCAACAGGCCACGCGACCTCAGATACTTCTCGAACATGATGATGGGATTCCTCCGTTCCCATTCAGCGACCTCGTCCGGTGCCTTCAGCTTGTTCGAGACCAACTCCGCGGTCGTGTGCGGGCCGAGCCTGTACGTCGTGTACTCGATCAAGGTGGGTCCCCCGCCCCTCCTCGCCTTGTCCACCGCGTACTTGGTAGCTTCATATGATGCGATTACGTCGTTCCCGTCGACCAGGATTCCTTCGAAACCGTAGGCGACGGCCTTCTGGGCGATGGTCTTCGATGCTGTCTGGGCGTCCCTTCTGACGGACAGTGCCCACTGGTTGTTCTCCACCCCGAAGATCACTGGCAGGTCGTAGACTCCCGCTATGTTCATGGATTCGTGGAAATCAGCCTTGGAGGTGCCGCCGTCCCCCGTGACCACGAAAACGACAGACTTCTCCCCCTGCAGGCGCTTCGCCATGGCGAGCCCTGCGGCGTGAGGGAGCTGGGTGGCCACCGGCACAGCGAGCGGAAGCATGTTCAGGTCATCAGGTGTTTGCATCCCTCTCTCGTCCCCGCCCCAGTACTGCAGCAGCTTGATTGGGGGCATCCCGAAGGCCAGCATTCCCGCAGAGTCCCTATACATCGGGACATACCAGTCCCCCTGCTCTAGCGCGTTGACAGGCCCAATCTGCGCCGCCTCTTGCCCCTTACCTGGCGCGTAGGTCCCAATCTCCCTGAGAGTCGAGAGATTAGTCGCCTTTTCGTCGAAGAGGCGGCCGAAGACAAGCTGCTCGTAGATCCGTTTCAAGGCCTCCGGCGATAGGTTTGGGTCTTTCCCACGTATACTCCCGTCAAGGGATAGCCTCCGAAAGAGGAACTCCTCAGGAGTGGCGAACTTGAAATCTGACTCGCTGAAGATTCTTGGTACCACGTCGCGGCCAGACCTCTGCATGGAATCTTCTTCGGTCAATGATTCTTTCCGGCCCCGGCGCCCATATAAGATTGGTGAGCTCTCGAGTTACGTTGGATGGCCGTCCTGATGAAAAACTCCCCCGCGCGGTAGCTGCTTCGCACCAACGGACCGGAAGCGACGTATAGGAAACCGAGTTCCTCCCCCATGGCTCGGTATCGTCCGAACTGCATGGGGTCGACATACTCGGCTACCCCTAGGTGGCGCGCGGAAGGGCGGAGGTACTGTCCCACCGTGAGGAAGTCCACGTCCACCTGTCTCAGGTGCGTCATCGCCTGGTAGACCTGCTCCTCTGACTCCCCGAGGCCGACCATTATGGAAGACTTCGTATAGATGCCACCGTCCAGCTTCTTCACGTTCCGTAGTACCGATAGCGACTGCCAGTAATTCGCCCTTGGGTCCCTGACTCTTTCAGTGAGGTAGATGGTGGTCTCGATATTATGTGCTATGACGTTCGGCCGCGCATCGACAATCTCCCTTAGACCGTCGATATCCCCCTGGAAGTCAGGAATCAGGACTTCGACGAGCATCTCTGGGTTCTCCTCTTTCACGAGTTTGATTGTACGGGCGATGTGGGAAGCTCCGCCGTCAGGCAGGTCGTCTCTGTCCACCGAAGTCAGCACCACGTAAGTCAGGCCCATCTGAGAGAGGGCGTAAGCTACGTTATCTGGCTCGAGCTCGTTGAGGACCCCCCGAGGTTTTCCAGGCGTGACCATGCAGAAACGACATGCCCGAGAACAGACGTCTCCCATCAGCATCAAAGTAGCCGTTCCGCCCCCCCAGCATTCGTTGATGTTCGGACAGTGGGCCTCCTCGCAGACTGTGTGCAGGTTCAGGCGACCGAAGAGGGCCTTCAGATCGTCGTAGTTCTCCCCGATGGGTGCTTTTACCGTAAGCCAGCTGGGCTTTGTACCGGATAGCAACTTCAGCTGTCGACGACCAACTTCAGCCTGTCAAAATCCTTTACGGAAAACGTCCCTTCGCAGGCGTAGCACCCCTCCACCTTGAAGTCGGGCTCAAGGTCGCTGTGGAGGAGGCACATCATCTTGTTGAATCTGATATAGTCGAGGACCTCAGTCATCGACCGGAGCGCCTCTCTGACGTCAGGGCGATCCAAGGAGAGCTCCTTGGCTATCTTGTCTGCCGCCTTCGTCACGGTCGGGTCTCCCTCGAGGTTGACCATAATCCCCCTCGTCTTTCTCGCGTAGTTGCTCACAGACGCTTGGGTGACCCCAAGACGTCTCGCAATATCTTGCTGGGTGAGATGGTACCCATCTTGGAGCCTTCTCGCGACCATGGCCCTCAGGGCAGGTAGGGCGGACTTTGCGACTATCTCATAGGGGCTGATGAGTCGAGGCAATATCCGTTCGATAACTTATGTTATAGTCAGTTATTTAAGGCGATGCTCGGGGTTCTGGTAACTTGATTGGAGACTACTCATCCTTCTTTTTCTCCCTGTTAACCGCTTGGAGGTGGGCTGATTTGAGCCGC
Organism: archaeon; assembly: GCA_021786575.1. Classification (GTDB taxonomy): domain Archaea; phylum Thermoproteota; class Nitrososphaeria; order Nitrososphaerales; family Gagatemarchaeaceae; genus UBA183. The sequence goes on along the minus strand of JAJYMY010000002.1, from coordinate 86,867 downwards.
TTTAGCTAATTAAGTTACGTTAAACCCGTGCTGAATCCGCAGTTCACTTTCGCCGCTTTGACTCCTCTCATGCCTAACTGACCGCAAACTTATTGGAGGGGGCCGAGAGTTTCTGCCGGTTCTTGACGCCACACCCAGCATGTCTTTGGAGTCGGTGAGTGGTGCAGGAACAGAATGTCTTCCAACTGCTTTCGCCCCCCCTGCTTGCGGCGCTAAGGGAGCGAGGCTTCGAAGTGCCCACTGATCCCCAGGCTAAGCTCCTCCCTGTAGTCAGAGAAGGTAAGAATGCGCTTCTGATGGCCCCAACAGGGACCGGGAAGACTGAAGCCGCGCTGCTTCCAATCCTAGACGCCCTCATCCGTGAGGGCGAGTCGAGAGAAAAGGGGACGAAACTACTGTACATTACCCCGCTTAGGGCCCTCAACAGGGACATGCTTGAGAGGATGCAGTGGTGGTGCAAGCGCTTCGACATCAGGCTTGGAGTGAGGCATGGAGATAGCAGCCAGGCTGAGAGGACCAATCTGAGCCTCGCCCCTCCCGACATACTTATCACGACACCGGAGACTCTCCAAATCCTCCTTGTAGGGAGGCGAATCAGGCAGAACCTGGTGAAACTTAGATGGGTAGTGGTAGACGAGGTCCACGAGCTTTCAGAGGACAAGAGGGGGAGCCAGCTGAGCGTTGGGCTAGAGAGGCTCAGAGATGTGGCAGAGAAGGAGCTCCAGGTCATCGGGCTCTCGGCCACTATAGGTTCCCCCGAAAAGGTCGCCCAGTTCCTCGTGGGGAGCGGGAGACAGTGCGAGGTGGTACGCGTCCCAGTCGAAAAGAGCCTGTCTCTGAAAGTCGCATCCCCCAGGGCGACCGGGGATGACAGAATCCTCGCCGACGCGATATATTCATACCCCGAGGTGGCAGCAAGGCTCAGGACAGTCAGGGAGCTGGTAGAGAAGTACAGATCGGTCCTCATCTTCACGAACACTAGGTCTGAGGCGGAGGCGCTGTCGAATCGGTTCAGGGTGTGGGACCCAGAATTCGCCATAGCGGTCCACCACAGCTCGCTGTCCAAGGCGACCAGAGAGGCCGTCGAAAGGAGCCTAAAGGAAGGGAAGCTGCTAGGAGTCATATGCACTAGCAGCCTTGAGCTCGGTATTGACATAGGATTCCTAGAGTACGTAGTCCAGTACAACTCCCCGAGGCAGGTAACTAGGCTGATTCAGAGGGTAGGGCGGAGCGGGCATAAGGTAGGCGAGGTCTCCAACGGGCTGGTGATTACCCAGGATTCTGATGACACGCTGGAAGCCGCTGTTCTCTGCAGGAAGGCGGTGATGGGTGAACTCGAGCCCCTCGAACCAATCTTCAACCCCTATGACGTAGCCATACATCAGGTCGCCGGGCTGCTCATCGAGCAGGGCAACTGGAACTTCGATGATCTGATGGCTCTCTTCAAGAGGAGTTACGCCTATGCTGAACTCGATAAAGAGAAGATGAGGAAGGTGCTCACCTACATGAGGGAGCGCTATCCCCGCCTGGCATACTACAGCGAATCAGATGGGAGGGTCTTCCGAGCGAGGGACGTTAAGCCGCTCTTCCAATACTACTTCGATAACCTCTCGATGATTCCAGACGAGAAGCAGTACATGGTCATCGAAGGGGACACGTTCGTCGGCACCCTTGACGAAGCATTCGTGTCGGAATACGGGGAGGTCGGGGTAAAGTTCGTGGAGGCGGGGAGGTGCTGGAAGATAGAGCAGATTTATGGGAACAAGGTGTATGTGAGATCGGAAGAGGATCCGACGGGAGCGGTCCCCCACTGGGTCGGGGATGAGATACCAGTCCCGAGGGAAGTCGCTGCAGAAGTGGGTGCTGTGCGGAGGAGATACGCTGAAGAGCTAGAGAAAGGGATAGAGGAGAAATACTTGGACGAGCTTGCCAGGACGTACCCGGTCCCCAGAGACGCTCTCCAGGAATCTCTGAAGGAGGTCGCGGAACAGCAGGCGGCTAAGCTCCCCATACCCTCGGAGAGGCTGGTGACCATCGAGAAGTGGGACAAGTATCTGATCATACAGGCGGCTTTCGGGCACAGGGTGAACAGGCTTTTGGCAAGGGTGATTGGGCACCTAGTATCGGAACGGACGGGCCAATCGGTGGCAGTCCATCAGGACCCCTACAGGATAGTGATTGAGGCCGAGGTTACCCCCGCCACCGTCCTCTCCGTGATTGAGGAGCTCCATACGTTCGACCTGAAAACCGTGACGGAGAACGCAGTGGAGAGGAGTGGCATCTTCAAGCGACGGCTCATCCATGCGGGGAAGAAGTGCGGCGCCATCGCCAAAGACGCGGACTACGCGAGCGTCTCAATAACGGGGATTATTGAGGCCCTCAGGGACACCCCCGTCTACGAAGAGGCGATGAGCATGATATTCCACGATGACTTCGACCTTTCGGCGGCGGCCGATGTGATCGAGAAAATCCACGCTGGTGCAATCGAGGTGAGATTGGTGGAATACGAAGGGCTCACTCCCATCGCCAGAATCGGGGTGGAAGAGATCAGCAGGCGGGGGGAGATAGTCGCCCCAGAGAGACTGAGGGCCCTCCTGAGGCAATCGACCAGGGCCAGGATCAACGAGACGTTCCTCGTGGCGGTCTGCACAAACTGTTGGAACTTCCTGGAGCTGAGAAAAGTCACAGACCTAGAGGGGCTCGAGAGCTGCCCGGCGTGCGGGAAGCAGGCACTGGGGCTCTCTACCGACTCCTACGAGAACGCCTTCTCGCTGGCCATGAAGGCAAGGAGCAGGACCGTCCTCACGGGAGCCAAGTTGAAACTAGTCGAAGCGCTCAGGAGGTCGTCCGACCTGAGGAAGGAATACGGCCATGCCGCGGATATGATCATGGCTGGGAGAGGGATAAAGCTGGCAGAAGCCTCTGGCTTGGCCGCGAAGATGAGGAAGGAAGGGACGGACGTCGTCGACCTCATCATCGAAGGTGAGAGGGAGGCGCTGCGCAAGCGCTACTTTTTCGCTGCTTCCTGAGCGCGCGACAGAATAAGCGTCATCAGAGTCTTCTCGTCCACCTCTGCCCTGGTCCTCCAGCCTACGTGGAGCATCGCCCGTTCGTCCTGCTCAAGGTAGCCTCGCTTGACATACCGGTCAAGTGAGTAGTCGATCCGCCACCTCGGGAACTTTTCTCTGAGGAATTGTTCGGCCTCACGCCTGGCGGCACGGCCGGCCTTGGAGTTGACGAAGGCGATGGTTGCCGCGAGGACAGCCAGGTCGTCTATCCTGATGCCTGACGTTTCCGCTTCTGCTATCGTGGGGGGCTCCTTGAACCTCAGGAGGAAGCGGGACGAATCGTCGGTCCCGTCGATGCCCTTCACCTCGAACACCTCTAGACCCAGGGGAGCAACGTCTTCTGAGAGCACCTCGATTATCTTGCGGTAGTCCCTTCCCAGGTGCCGCTTCATCTCCCACCCCTTGACTCCGGGGTTACGGCCGCGCTGGAGAACTAGAACCTGAAAAGCTCGCCTGACCTTCCTTTCTAGGAGCGCCCTGTCGGCAGTTTCTGGTTCCATCAGTTCTCACCGGTAATGGATATAGCGACTGACTTCGGCACCCCCTTCGTCCTCTCTGCCAGGCCTAGGATCCAAATTCTTCCTGTTAGGGGCTCGGTCTTCAGCAGCGCCCTCCCTTCGCTTATGAGGAATGCGATGAGATAAGCCCTCCTGACTTTGGTCTCGAAGCTTTCGTCCTCTATGAACTGGCGGTAGTCGACCCAGCCTCCGCCGGACTTCACCAGGAGCTCTCTGTGCAATCGTGTCAGTTCGTCTTCAAACTCTTCCTTGGTGAAGACGCCGAGGCTGACCAGGTCGGTGTAGTCAACCATCCCCGGCCTGACCCCGTAGCTCCCAAATTGGTCCTTGAACCGCTCAGATATAGGGATGAGCTCACGCCAGTAAACGAAGGCCCTCTCGAGCCCCTTAGGAGACAGCTGATCCACCTGGGCTACGGGGTGCCAGCTCTTGACGAACGCCTCTGTGAGAGCCTCCTTGGAGAGGAGCTTCACCTTGAGCTGGATGAGAAGTGGATCGATAAAAAGAGCTGAAGCTCTCGACTTCAACCACTGGTCCTGGAGCTTCACTATCTGCGCCAGCTCGAGCATTGCCTCCGAGTCCACCAGTAGTTCGTCTAGGAGCTTGAGCTCCGGGAGCCTCTGTTTCAACAAGAGTATCTTCTCCTTTATATCCACATCGAAGGGGTTAGCGCTGCTGGTTTCGACGTCATGGCACAGTTCTATCACCCTGAGATAGTCATCTAGCTTAGTCTGCGCCAATTTATCTCAGTTCCTTGACCTCTGACGAGCCGTGGACCGCCTGGACCGTAATGACGTGGGCCCTCTTGTCGAACACCGTCAGTATGGACGGGGTTATGACGATGTACTGGGAGGCTTCCCTTTGTTTCATCTGTGACAGGATCATCTTGAACATTGCTTCTCTGTTCTTGGGATCCATATGTATATCGAACTCGTCCATCGCCCTCAGCGGTGAGACTATCCTCGCCTGGAGCGACAGGATGAATGCCATTAGGGCGACGGACCGCTCTCCTCCGCTCTGGGTGAAAGGATCGAGGGTGGTAGGTGCGCCTCCCCTGAACCCGACATAAAGGTCGAGGCCAGCTTCTTCGATGGTGTCCGCCTGCTCGAACTTTATGAAACCGCTCGCGTCCGCCGCGGATAGGACCGCTTGGTAGGATGGGTCCACAGTTTCGATGAGGTCCTCTATGGCCTTCTTCCAGACTCCTTTACGCGATTCCAGCTCCGAAAGCATCGACTTCTTGTTCTCCTGGAGCTTGGCGAGCTTCGTCTTCAGCTCTTCGATGTTACCCGAATAGTCGTTGTAGATCTTCTCGGCGTCGTCTGGCACGTCCTGCATCTTCTGGATATGAGCTGACACGAGTTTCAACTCCTCCGAGACTTCGTATGGCTGGCGCGCCGTTTCCATCTTGGCACCAGCTCTTTCGAGGTCCTGAGCCAACTTGTCCAGTTCTGCCTTGTACTCTCTGGCGGCCCTCTCGATGTCATGTAGGTCTGATTCGGTCACCTTGATGCGGTAAGAAAGGACCTCAGCTTTGACCCTGAATGACACGTAACTGTCGGTAGTGCGGCTGATTAGGTCCTCGGTTTTGGTGATTTCTGGTTGCAATGAAGAGACCTCTCGGTCTAGCTCCATCTTGCGGCGCTGGGCGTCCTCTTCTGCCGACTGGCTCTTCTGTCCGATATATGCTGCTAACTCCCTGAGCCTCCTCGCGTTCCTGTCGCCTCCCTTCGACAGGATCTCGTCGATTGTGGCTGTAAGTCCTGAAAAGTCATCCTTTATCGACCGGTAGACGTCGCGTGCCGATGCGTCCTTCGCCTTTTCCGACTCAGCCCTCACAAGGGCATAGTAGAGCTTGCGCAGTTCCACCTGCTTGTCCAGAAGTGATTGGTGCGCCTGCTCGGCATCTGAAGAGACCTCAGCCTGCTGCGACTTCAGGTCTTCAAGCGCTTTGGACTTCGAAGCGATTTTCTCCTCGGCGCCTTGGAGGGCCTTGTTGATTTTATTTTCAGTGCTCCAGAGAAGTTCTTTCGCCAGGAGGTCCCTGTGTTCGATTAGGCTCCGCTTCTCCTGGTAGCGGTCATATACTTGCTTCCAGTATTCGAGGGCCTGGTTAGCGTTGTCTATGAGCTGCAGGAGGGAACTCTCCTCCCCCACTAGCCCTCCCAGCTCCTGCTCGGCCGTCATGATTCTCTGTCTGTACTCGGAGAACCCCACTGCCTCTTCGACCATCCTCAGGCGCTCTTGGGGTGTGACGGCGCCCAGCTCTTCTATCATCCCCTGGTGCATTATAATGAGCAGGTTGTCCGGGTTGATGCCGAACTCATGGAGGAGCCTCACGACTTCGCTCTTGTCTATCTCCTTGTAGTCCGCTTCGAACCAGTACGAACCGTCGCGCCTCAGGTACCTGCTTAGCATGAAGGTGTCGGATTTCGAGTAAGGAATTGGCCTCCTCCCCGCCTGCTGGGCGTTGTCGAAGATTAGAGAGACCCTGGCGATGTCTTTGCCGCGCCTGATGAGATCTGAGAGCTTCCTCGACCTTTCCGTATACGCCTGCCCGAAGGCTACGGAAATGGCAAGAAGTACAGACGACTTCCCGGCCCCGTTGGGGCCGACGATTAGATTCAACCCCTCGCGGAGTGGTATCCTGGCATACTCGTAGCTCATGAAATTCTCTAGGATTATCTCCTTGACTGCGGTAAGATGCGACGGCCTCTCCTGAGAGACCTCTCTGACGCTTCGAGACAAGCTTCCAGCCTGCGCGTGCTCAAGGCGCTTTTAGACCTTGTCCCCCCAGAGGCCACAATACAGTTTCACTGACCTCCCTCCCATGATAACTTAAATCGGCGGGAAGCTTTCTCACCTTTGTTGACTGGGCAGTCCGCGTTCGAGGCGCTTGCCCCAGCCGTGAGGGGTTTTCTGACAGACACAGGGATAGTTGAACCAACACCCCCTCAGGTCGAGGCGTGGCCCATCGTCTCTCGAGGCGAAGACGTCCTCGTGGTTGCCCCCACAGGGTCAGGTAAGACTGAGGCCGCAGTGCTTCCGTTGCTCAGTAGGCTGGTCTCTGAAGGACAGGGGGATGGGATTTCACTGCTGTACATCACTCCCATGCGTGCCCTGAACCGTGATATGTTGAAACGGCTACAGGCATGGTGCGCCAAACTCGGGCTCAGAGTCGACATTAGGCACGGTGACACACCCAGGTCCCAGAGGGCGAGGCAGTCGACGCACCCCCCCGACGTCATGGTAACTACGCCGGAGACTCTGCAGGCGCTACTCCCAGGTCGGAGGATGAGAGCCAATATGTCGTGCTTGAAGGCTGTGGTGGTGGACGAGCTCCACAACCTTGTAGAGAGCAAGCGGGGAGTACAGCTTTGCGTAGGGCTGGAGCGGCTCAGGAAGGTGGCTCCGGACTTCCAGCTAGTCGCGCTCTCTGCTACCGTCGGCACCCCGGCTGTTGCGGCCAAGTTCCTCTTCGGAGATAGAGGTGCTAAGATTGTGGTGGCGGACGCTCCTAAGGAGTTCTCATACACCATAGAATACCCCGCCCCAGACCAATCGAGCCAGTCTGCGGCCAAGGAGACATACTCGGCGCCCGACCTGGCAGCCAGGCTCACACGAATCAACTCTTTGATCGATTGCCACACATCAACCCTCATCTTCGTGAACAGCAGGACCCTCGCCGAAATGCTGGGAGAGAAACTGACCAGGCTTAGGAGTGATGTGGGGGTCCATCATGGGTCTTTGCCCAGGGAGGAGCGAGAGCGGGTGGAGCGGGCGTTCAAGGCCGGAGAGCTGAAGGCCCTTGTCTGCACCAGCACACTGGAGCTGGGCATCGATGTGGGGTCGGTAGACCTGGTGATACAGTACATGTCACCAAGACAGGTGACCAGCCTCGTGCAGCGCGTCGGAAGGAGCGGCCACCGGCTTGGGAAGGTTTCCAAGGGGGTGCTTGTCACAGTCTCGGCAGATGACGTTCTGGAGGCCTCCGCCAGCATTCGCTCGGCCGCCCAGAAGAGAATAGAACCCACGAGGCCTTACTCGAACTCTTTGGATGTCCTGGCCCACCAAGTTGCCGGATACCTCATGGACTTCGAGACGATGGAAGCAGATAAGATGCTCGCGGAGGTGAGGAAGGCAGCTCCGTTCAAGGACATCCAGAAGGACACCTTCTTCAGAACGGTAAGCTACCTCGCAGAGCTCAGGAAGGTCAGGTTCGACGGGAAGACGCTATCCAGGACCAGGCTGACGAGGGAATACTACTACGAGAACCTATCGATGATTCCAGATGAGACGAGATACCTAGTGGCGGACGTGTCTACCAACCAGACCGTAGGTATACTGGGTGAGGAGTTCGTCCTCCTGAAGGCGAAAAAGGGGATACACTTCATAATCAAGGGACGGGTGTGGCAGGTGGAACAGATAGCGGAAGACAGGAAGATCTACGTTACCCCGGTGGAAGACCCACTCGCAGCTGTACCGGGGTGGGATGGCGAGATGCTGCCGATTCCATACGAGCTCGCCATGGAGACGGGGAGGCTGAGGAGGGAGGTCTCAGATGCGCTGGATGCAGGTCAAGACGTGGTCGAGAGGGTTGAGAGGCACATCCCCGGAGACTCTGCTGCTCGGGCCCTCGTCGTAGACCAGATTGCCGAACAAAAAAAGATGGGGGCGCCCGTCCCGTCGGACAAGCTGGTCCTTTTCGAAGGGTTTGGCCGATACTTGATCATCCACCTATGCTTCGGGGAGTCGGTAAACAGGACCTTCGCCTACGTTTTTGAGGAAATCCTGTCCAGGCGGGGGCTGGTGAGAGTCTGGTGGCTCGATGGATATAGGCTTCTGATGGAGCTCACGACTGAAACGGCGGAGCTGGACCTGAAGGTAATGGCCAGAGAGTTGATGGGACTGTCGCCAGAGGAGCTAGAAAGGACCTACGCGGTCGCTGTTCAGAGAAACTTCCCCTTCCCCGCACGGGTCAAGTTCGTGGCCGAGAGGTTCGGAGCGTTGAAGCGAGGGAAGCTGATTGCCCACCCCAACCTCTGTTCGCTCCCGACCCGCTTTGAGAAGACCCCAATCTTCGAAGAGGCGCTGCAGGAGAGCGGGAGAGACTTAATCGACATGGAGCACTCGAAAGGAGTCCTACTAGCAGTAGGGGGCGGCAAGATTGCGGTTGGGACTTTTCAGGCGGGCGAGAGGCCCACCCCCATCGCATACAGTCTCCTCTACAGGTACCTCGAGGTTCCAGAAGCCGTAGCCCCTGACTCACTGGGAAAGTCGTCGTATCAGAGGTTGAAGGCGACCATATTCGGGACAGAGGTGAGCCTTCTTTGCGTCAAGTGTGGCTACAACCAGGGTCAGACTACGGTGGGCGAAGTCCCCGAGGAGCCTCGGTGCGGAAACTGCGGGTCGGGGCTACTGGTCCCTTGCTATTGGGGGACAACCAAGGTGTCAGACCTAATCAAGAAGAGAGAAGCAAGGGCGCAGTTGAGCGAGGAGGACCGCTCGGAGCTCTCGCGAGCCAGACGCGGGGCGGACCTAGTCTTGTCGTACGGCAAGAAGGCGGTCGTTGCTCAGACCGTCTATGGTGTAGGTCCCCAGACCGCGTCCAGGATTCTAGCGGAGATGCACGACGACGAGGAGGCGTTCTACAGGGATTTGCTCGAAGCGAAAATCAGGTTCGTCACTACCAGGCAGTACTGGGGAGGCTGAAAGCCCAATAACAGGAACCTTAGGGGGCGGGATGGATTGGTCCTAGCAGGGAAGGTGTTCCTCGTGAGGGAGAATTATGAGATCGACACCCTCGCAGAGAAGCTGAAGTCGTTCAGGATAGAGACGGAGACGAGCGTAGAGGGGAAGGAGTTCAAACTCGTGTCGGAGATAACTGACCTTGAGGTAGGCAAAGGGTCGCTCGAAGGGAAATTCTCCTTCGATTCAGTCTTCGTGGTCCCCCACAGAGGCGAACCGGTCCCAGTCCCTAGGACCTATGAAGCGCCTTTCTCCTTCGAGACGTACAAGGACAGGATGTTCCTCACCGTCTACGACAAAAAGAATCGGGCCAATAACATAGCTAATGAGATGAGCAAGGCGGTGTTCATGAGTCTCGGCCAGGTGGTCGAAGCCAGGATTGACCCGGAGACGCTACGAAAGTTCCATGAGGCGAACTTTGATGACACTAAAGTGATATTCTATTCGGATGTCGACCTGCCTAACATCACCAAGCTCTCACTTTATGGCGCTGAATTAGGTAACACGAGCCTCTATACCGATTACCTCACGCATGGGAAGTTGTGGTACATCGTGTTCAAGAGCAGGGAATACGGCTACGTGTTCGGGCTCACAAGGAACTGCATCTTGACGGGATTCAGCAAGATGGAGCTGTCGGAGTTCAAGAATTTCGTTGGGAATCAGGTACTCCCGCTGATCGCGTAGCTTGCTGAAGATAGTTCCTAAAGAAGCTGCGCTCGTTTTCTCTGCGGCCGGGAGCGAGACCCTTCTGATATCAGACTTACACCTCGGCCTGGAGAAAGAGATGGCGAAGAAGGGCTTCCTTCTCCCCGCCTACTCCGTGAGGATGGTTGAAAGGGTGAAGCAGGTTGCTGAGGAATACTCTGCCACCAGGCTTGTAGTGCTAGGAGACGTCAAGCACACGGTTGGCAAGGTGGAGGACATAGACTGGGGGGTGGTCCCGTGGTTCTTCGATACAATGTTGGATCTCTTCGAGGTAGTGGAGGTCGTCCCGGGGAACCACGACGGGAACATCAAGGCGGTCCTCCCGCCGCGCGTGAAGCTGGATGGGTCCCAGGGGACCGTGCTAGGTAAAGGGAGAGAGCGAATCGGGGTTGCGCATGGGCATGCATGGCCCTCAGAGGAGGCGATTGCGACGAGGAACCTCGTTATAGGTCATTCCCACTTCACATACGAGATGCGTGACGGCATGGGAACCCGGACGAAAGAGTCAGTGTGGGTGACCGCGGGATACGACGTCGCCAATCTGATGGAAGGAGCGGGATATAGTTCGAAGCTCAGGGGGAAGGGCAGGCTCACGGTGATGCCCCCATTCAACAGGCTGGTCGGCGGACAACCAATCAACAGGAGTAAGTCGTTCGAGTTCGGGCCAATCCTATCCTCGAAATCGATAAGGCTCGAAGAGGCGGACATATTCTTGACAGATGGGACCAGGGTGACCTAACTCATGGAATTCCGACGCCGATGGCACCAGCGACAAGCTTCTCTAGGGACGCCTCTCCCACGGCCCCGATGACCACATCCATAGGCTGTCCGTTCTTGAAGATCATGAACGTGGGGATGGAAAAGACCTGGAATCGGGAAGAGATGTTCATCTCTTCGTCAACGTTCACCTTCCCGAAGAGCACCCTTTCCGAGTACTTCTTCGCAAGCTTCTCTATCACAGGCTCCATAATCCTACACGGTCCGCACCATGTTGCCCAATAGTCAACGAGGACGGGCGTTGGTCCAGACACGACGCTGTCGAAGTTTTCTTCCGTGAGCTCCATAATGAGGTCTGTTTGACTGTGCCCTTGTGACATACCAGATTCCCCACAGTGGGTCCCGGCGGATATTTAAGTTGGGACAGAACTGAAAGAGCTGACGTGGCAGAGGGGATTGTCGAGAAGGTCGCCAGGACACTTTCCGTCGCCGAGCCGACACCAGTCCAATTAGAGATGGCCGCAGTATCGATGATTTTCCGCGACCCCAAGCGCCCTGCGGTGCTCCTAATCGAGAGGGCCGAAAGGGCGGGGGATCCATGGTCAGGGCAAATCGCTCTCCCGGGGGGAAAGATGCGAGCGGGAGACGGCACCGCCAGAAACGCCGCAGTCCGGGAGACCTTTGAAGAAGTAGGGGTAGACCTCGAAAGGTCGGCTGAGTTTCTCGGTTATGGACAAATGGCCACGACCCACATCGGGACGATGGGAGTCGTCCCCTCAATTTTCCTTCTCAGAGACGACGTCACCGTCAAACCGAACAGCGAAGTGGCCTCATTCCGTTGGATAGGCGTCGAGGAGTTGCGTTCGTCGAAGTCGCAGTCGAGTTACACCGTGAAAGTCGATGGCAAGTCGGTCGTCATGCCAGCAATCTTAGTCGGGGGCTACTTGATTTGGGGACTGACTTACAGGATAATCCTATCAGCGCTGTGGCCGCCCTGAGACCGCGCTTCATGAGGTGGCGAGAAGCAGAGTCTGTTACTGATCGACGTCGCACCGTCAGATGGAAGGAACAATGTCAGTCCCCAGAGTATTCGCGAATTTCCTTCAGTATCTTAGGGTTGTCCCGCAGGAACTCGGCAAGGCGCTCGAACTTCCGGAGGGTGCTTGGGTGGACGTGGTGCTCTATTCCCTCAGTGTCGACGAACGCCGTCGTGTCATCCACGCCCAGCATGGAGATCAAAGTTGAAATCACCTCGTGCCTTTTGATGACCGAACGGGCGACTTTCTCTCCTGATGGCGTGAGTCTCATCCCCCTGTATCTCTCGTGCTCGAGGAACCCTTTGTCGGCCAGGTTCCTTATCATATTTGAGACGGTAGGAGGCTTTACTGCGAGTCTTTCCGAGATGTCGGCTGCGCTGACATAGCCTTTCTCTTCATTGAGACTGTAGATCGCTTCAAGATAATCTTCGACGCGCGAAACGTCCTTCCCTGATCGGATAAGCGCTGCCATGCTCGCCGAAACCGAACCTCCGATACGCGATAAAAGGGTTCCAAGACTCTGGGGGTTGCGGTGTCACTAGCAGGGTATCGACATGGTAAGTTCCGGCATTAGGTAGGGCTAGTGTTCGACATCACCTTGGTGGCAGAGGCGTCGCCGGGGTGACAAAGAAGCACAGCAGTGTACCCTTCTTCTATCCTCACCGCCTGAAGCGGACACGCCTAGTGTTTGACCTTGGTCTGAGCTCCGGTCCCGGCGGATGTGATGGCATCACATTAGGAGTTGTCGTACCGGTTGATCATTCGTTGCGCCTCACTGAGCTGCGCCGGGCCGGGTCATGCGTATTCTCAATCATCTCGTGCCTGAATTAGGTCAAGACTCATACGCCCTGAACAAGCGCACCAGGTCCGCTGCCATCCTGCTCGAGATTCCGAAGCTGGCCTGATACTGAATGGGAGGTTGGCGATTCAACGTGCTGGACTATAGGCATACAGCTCACGTCACGGCGGGGCCCAGGGGCGAGTTGGCTGACGACATGTCGATGTATTCTCTGACTCCGGTCATGGCTACCACGAGCCCGTTGGCCCCGCGTAATCGGAAACCTGGAGACAACTTCTTTCCCCCCACGCTGCACTGGAGGGCGTCGCCCCCGCTCCTACTTCGAGAGCTCCGACTCGTCGACAGGATGGCGTGCTAGGCAGGGTGAAAATGGGCCATTGGTCGCCTAACCACTGAGGCGTCGGTAGGTGCGCCGGCTCGTAATACGGACCCAAGCGACTAATGGGCATCGTCATGGAGGCAAGCACAGTTAGGAGGACACTATACTGTCGCGAAACCCTGCAGGTTTGACTGCCAGAGCATTCTAAGAGAGACAAATCTATGTTTTGCTTATCTAACTTATATATCGACGTCCAAGATGTGGCGGCCGCTTGAGGCGACCATGGAGGAGCGTTCCGACCAATCCCGAGGAGCGCCCTCGGAAGGAAGGGTCGCGAGCGTCGCAGAATAGACACCCTCAGTTGCAATTCCTGCTCTGGATCGGGCCCGCCCTAATGGTGTCCATAGCGTATATGGACCCCGGAAACTATGGGACCGACATAACTGCAGGAGCCGGCTATCAATACACGCTCCTTTGGGCAGGGTGGCTAGCTTCGGGGATGGCCATGCTCCTCCAGTACCTTTCCGGAAAGCTTGGGATTGCCTCGGGTCGCTCGCTCCCCGAGCTGGTCAGATCGTCGCTCAGGCAGAGGAGATACGTCATACCATTCTGGCTGGCGTCGGAGGCGGCAGCGGCGGCCACGGACCTGGCCGAGTACCTTGGTACTGTCCTGGGATTGAACATCTTGAGCGGATTCATGGGGCATCCCATCCCGCTCATTTACTGTGCTATCTTCGGAGCCCTTGACGTCATCCTCCTGCTCACGATGATGACCAGGCGGTTCCGCCTGGTGGAACAGTACTTCGCCCTGCTCATCAGCATCTTGGTCGTCGGAATCTTCTACAACCTGTTCGTCGTGAAGCCTGACCTGACTCGGGCGGCGATTGGGTCCGTCATTCCACTTGCGCCGAGCAACGCCGCGCTCCTGATAGTTGTCGGGATGGTCGGGGCCACAGTGATGCCTCACGCGCTCTTCGTCCATTCATGGCTGACCAAGAACAAGATGGACATGATTCAAGGCAGAATCACCGGCACCCCCGCGCCCACGATTACCGACTCGTTGAGGAACGGAGGGCCAACCCCGAGGCCCCACTCAATAGAAGAGAAGAAGAAGACCAACAGGCTCCACAGAGACGAAACGATAGTCGCACTCACCGTAGCAGGGGTCGTAAACGCAGGGATTCTGCTGGTGGCTGTCCCCCTGTTCCAAGGAACGGGGGTGAACGTGAACCTGACTGTCAGTGGTTTCATATCCAGCCTGACCCAGATTTACGGCCCCCTCATCGGGATACTGTTCGCCCTTACGCTCCTAGCCTCTGGGCTGTCGTCTTCGGCCCTGGGGACCATCGCAGGGCAGGTCATAATGGAGGGGCTTATCGGCAAGAAGTGGAACATCTGGGCCCGGAGGCTTATCACGAGATTCGTGAACGTGTTCCCCACTACCGTGGCTATACTCCTTGGCCTCAGCCCACTCGTCCTGCTCGTTTACAGCCAGGTCATTCTCAGTTTGATGATTCCGCTCCCGGCAATCCCTCTTGTGTACTACACGTCCAAGGGCAGATTCATGGGGGAGTTAGTGAACGGGAGGGCGGTGGCGGTGCTTGCCGCAGTAGTCGTCGTCATCATCTTAGGGCTCAACGGGTACCTGATTGCTAACTTCGTCTGAGGGGGACCTGCCCTAACCTCAACGTCTCGGAGACTCATCCATGGTAGCTCTCTGCCGCCCGACTTCGCCAAGCTCGAATGGGAAGACAACCCACTCTGAGACTATCTCGAGGAAGTAGTCCGGCTCCTCTCGGCTCCAGGGCTTCCTGAACATCACCGCGGTCTCGAGTGACTTCGGATTCTGTTCAGCAAGGTACTTCCTCATGAACGCCATGGTGTCCCCCTCGTCGACAAGGTCGTCGACCAACAGGACGTCTTTCCCTACGATGCCTTCGGTGAGAGTCGAGAGGATTTTTGGAGGGGCTCTCTTCCCGATGTCGTTGTAGGACTTCACATTCACGAAATCAATCTTAACGTTCAGGCGGTCTGAGACCACCATAGCCACTGGAATCCCCCCCCTCGCGATTCCCACTACCAGGTCATAGTGCCTGCCGTTGGCGCGCACCTTCTCGGCCAGAGCCTCTGCAAGATTACCATACTCCGACCAACTGATGTACCTGAAGTTGGGCATGCCATAGTGCCGCCTGCCCTGCGTAGTTAACTGTTAGATGGAGGCCTTGGGTGAAGGCATGGGCCGGGGCGGAGTTGGACCGCCGACTTTGGCGCACGGAACGCTTCGCCGTGTAAGGGCGACGTCATAACCAGGCTAGACCACCGGCCCGAAGGGCGCGACTGCCCATCAGTATTAAGCCTTGGAGCGGCAAGGGTAGCGAATCAGATTTTAACAGCCTGGGGGAGGCAGACTAGCTGATGCCCAGGCCATCGAAGATAGTCTCCGTCACCTCGAGGGAGGTGCTCGACTCGAGAGGAAACCCGACCGTGGAAGCAGAAGTGTTGACTACAATCGCGAGCGGGAGGGCGAGCGTCCCATCTGGGGCGTCGACTGGAAGTCACGAGTCGCTCGAACTGAGAGACGGGGACCCGAATCGGTTCCATGGGAAGGGAGTCTCTAAGGCGGTGTACAACGTAGCGCATGTGCTGGGCCCCAGGCTCAGGGACATCGACCCTGCTGATCAAAGACGGATTGACGAAGTGATGATCCGACTCGACGGAACACCGAACAAGGGAAATCTGGGGGCCAACGCGATGCTTGCCGTTTCCATGGCAGCCGCCAGGGCTGCAGCTAATGGTGATGGGGTCAGCCTGTTCGAGAAACTTAGAGGAGGGACATCTTACACGCTCCCGGTTCCCATGATGAACGTCATAAACGGTGGGGAGCATGCGGGTAACAATCTCGCCGTGCAGGAGTTCCTCATAGAACCGGTAGATGCAGACTCCTGCTCAGAAGCGATACGGGTGGGCTCGGAAGTCTATCAGTCCTTGAAGACAGTCCTCGTCGAAAAATACGGAAGGAGCGCCATCAACGTTGGCGACGAAGGAGGATTCGCGCCACCCTTGAAGTCGACTCGCGATGCCCTCCGGGCCATATGGGAAGCCATCTCACAATCTGGGCACGCTGAGGCGGAAGTGAGGTTAGGTATAGATGCCGCAGCATCCGAGTTCTTCGACGAGAAGACGGGACGGTACAATATAGATGGAAAGTCGATGGGACACGACGCGTTAGAGGACTTCTACTCATCCCTGCGCGATGAGTTCGGACTTCTCACCCTAGAGGACCCCTTTGATGAAGAAGCGTTTGACTCGTTTTCTTCGATAACCAAGAGGCTCGGCGCCAGGACGAAAGTTATTGGAGACGACATATACGTCACCAATGTGCAGCGCATCAAGAAAGGGATCCAAGCAAAGGCGACCAATGCCGTCCTTATCAAGCTGAACCAGGTTGGCACAGTGTCGGAGACGGAAGATGCGGTCGAACTTACACGAGGCGCTGGTTGGACCGTGGTGGTTTCTCACCGGTCAGGTGAGACAGAGGACCCGTTCATCGCTCATCTTGCGACGGCGTTTGGATCTGAATTCATCAAGACAGGCGCTCCCGCGAGAGGAGAAAGGATAGCCAAATACAACGAACTCCTCCGGATAGAGGAAGAGCTTGGTCCAAGGGCGAAGTACGCAGGGAAGAATCTCTAGACAGGCGCAGGGGGTGGGACTTTCGCCCGTCCTTGTCAGGCGGGTTTCGAACCCACGAGTCCCGTTAGAGACACAGGCTTAGCAAGCTTGCGCCCGCGTGGCTGCGCCTTACCAGGCTCCCCGTCTTGGACTCTAGGCTACCCCTGCGCGGGGAGCAAGCCGAATCCTGGCCGATAAAAGCTTGAGCGGCGGTAGCTCATCCGGAGTTCTCCACCGCTCTCCGCCCCCATCTCACCGGACTGGGAATCCCCCACGTAGACGAGGCAGCGTGGCCACGTCGCCATAGGGCTGCTCCCTCCCGGACCTCGCCCGGTTCGGCAATCAAGAGTCAGGCCCTCTCCTTCGAGAGGGCTGCCCCTCATGACCGCCCACCCCGGCGTGAGTTCGTCTTCCCTGCCCGGCGCGGGTGACGAGGAAGATGGATTTACCCGGAGGTTGCTGGCCTCTGCGTGAAGCCGGTTTCAGCACTCTGGGATACGGCTACCATCCCGGCCCTACCCACCGCCGAACGCAGTGGGTTAGACCCGGCTTTTAACGTGTTCCTCCACGGCCGACTTCATCCTGCACACACCGCAAAGACCGCTGGATGAGGGCTTACCACACTGCGTACAGGGGACAGAGTGCCTCTCACCAGAGCCTGAATACCTAGAGATCACGTCGAGCCCGCTGGCCAGCAGGACATTCTTGAGCCCAGGGTGGTTCGCCTCCATCATGTTGAGGTAGTCCCTGACCTCACTCCTGAGCCCTTCGTGCATGTAGGGGCAACTCACGCTCTGCGGTGGAACTCCTACCTGGTGAGCGTAGAGAGCCACCTCCTCCTCGTACAGTTCCATGAAAGGTTTGATCCGCCTTATAGGAAAGGAGCCGTCCGAGTGGTTCGGGTCGAGCCATCCGAGTCGAGTGACGTCTCCGTGCATGAGGTTCATCATGAACGTCTGGATGAAGTCGTCGAGGTTGTGGGCCGTAGCCACCACCGAGGCGCCCACTCTGAGCGCAGCCTCGTCGATGGCCCTTCGCCTGAAGACCCCACAAAAACTGCAGGAGGACGATTCGCGTCCTTCCCAATCAAGCGCTTCGTCCAGCGAGAACCCGAACATCTCCTTGTATGAAATTACGAAGTGTTCGATGTTGAGCTCCCTCGCAAGCTGACGGGCGTGAGAGATGGCCTCGTCCCTGTATCCTGCCACCCCCTCGTCCACGGAGACAGCCACCATGCTATTCCTGTTTGGCGTGTAGAGGCCTACAAGCACCTTGAGCAGCGAAAGGCTGTCCTTTCCACCAGATACAGCGACAGCGACCCTCTCCCGCGACCTTATCATCGCATATTTCGAGATAGTCCTGCGGGTCTTCTCCACGATGGAGTCGTTGAAGCATGTGACACAGAGGACCTCGCCGGAGTAGCGCCTTGAGTAGAAAGGCCTCCCTCCGCAGCGCGAACACTCGCCCATTCGACTGGAACCGGGGTGACTTCGATTTAAGCTATCAACGCTTAAAGCGAGAGCGCCTTCGGCGCCGTTTGAGATGGCGCAGGAGGGGTTCAAGAGGTTCGAGTTGCACTATGGGATTATCCTGATGCTCAGGACCAAGAGTTTTCTCTCCGCTATGGACAGGATGGGGCGTAGTCGCATTTCAAAGCCTCTGAGCTGGGTACTGCTCTACCTCATGCCTGTCTCGGCGTCTGTGGCGTTCTTCATCTTCATTAGCGTCTTCAGGGGGCTGATTTCATCTAGAGGACCGCAGATAGCCCAAGGCATCGTGAGCCTCGGTCCTCTGGTCAACCTTGGGATACCTGGGCTGAACCCGTACATCCCAATCCTGTACGGGTGGATTGCCTTGGTCATAGGGATGGTCGTACATGAGGGCGCCCACGGGGTCATAGCCCGCAGTCTAGGCATCCCCGTGAAGAATTCGGGGTTAATTTTGCTCTTCTTCGTCATACCTATTGGCGCCTTTGTTGACATCGAAGAGTCAGCAATCAAGCAAGTGCCGAAGAGGCACTCGGCCAGGGTCCTCGCGGCGGGAGCCGGTACAAACCTAGTCCTAGCGGTTCTCTGCCTGCTGCTGCTCGTGGGGATTGTGAGTACCATGTCCCCCCTGGCCCGCGGCGCTGGGATTACAGGAGTGGGTCAAGGAACGCCTGCCTACGAGAGCGGTGTTCACCCAGGAGACATAGTTACCGCCGTCGACGGGAAACCGATAACCAACCTCGACACGGTACTCGGCCCGAACACAAGCCTTAGTGCAGGGCAGTCGATCAACTTCACTGTCTACAGGGATGGACAGACCATCGAAATCAATAACATAAAGCTCGTCTGCTGCCAGGAAATCATTGACACGAGTACGAACAAGACGCTTGCAAGCTACCCCTACATTGGGGTAAACTCAATCTCGGAGGGGGGCCTCCGCTCTGCCGTATCCACGTACACAGACCTCTTCGGCGACCCCCTCCTTTACATCGGGTGCATCCCGACGCTCAACATAGGAAACTGCCAGCAAGCGGTGCCGTTCTCAAACTCGGACTCGGTGTTCTACACCTCTCCTTTGGGAGGCGCACTAGTCCCATTAGCTAACGTGCTCTACTGGTTGTTCTTCCTCAACTTCAACCTCGCCATTTTCAACTCCCTTCCAATCTTCCCACTTGATGGCGGCCAGGCTTTCGGGGTCGGAGTCGAGGCGCTAGGGAGAGGCCGCCTGTCAGAGGCAGGCACCATGAGAATTACCATGGCGGCGACGATGGTAGTGCTTCTCTTTCTTCTTGCAATAATCGTGGGACCTTACTTCTATGTGTACATGTTCGGCTAATAGCTAGTAAGAGGGCGGCAGTTTGCCGCCTGGGTGCGGTGAAGGGTGGCGCGTTAAATACGATTCTCAGATAGTCCTCCGATGTCGAGCGCGCAGCCCACTGGTGGAGTCGAAGCCCAAATCCAACAGTTTGCTCAGCAGTTCACTTCTTCTATGACTTTTCTTCTTTCAATCGTAGACACCACGGCGATAGACCTGATGAGGATCGCCTATGTCTCCCTCCTCGTGGTTGGCATCCTTCTATATTACTCCCACGTCGCTCAGAGGCTGGGGAAGGATCTGATCAAAGGGGGAATCGCACTTGCGATAATCTCTGAGTTCGTGGTCCCGTGGCTCGTCAAGATCTGAGAGCGTATCTGAGGAGGGCAGCGATGCCCCCGAAAGAAGATACCTGCTTGCCGAACTCCATCGAGGAGTCGGCAAGAAACACCTTCCCGCCTTTCGCCTCGATTTCGTTCAGCGTACCGACCAGACGGGACTCGTCTACTCCGAGCGAGAAGACGTCGTCAGAGACCGCGCACGCTTCCACAGCTCCTGCGTTGGCGGCTTCTGCCACTCTCGGGAGCGCGTAGGCAACCTTTGGGTCCCCGATGGAAATCCTTTTCACAATCTCGCCTACAAGTTGCTGCATCTCGACGGTCACTGACCCCTTGGCCAGGGCCTGGAAGGAGGGGGATTTGATTATCGCACGAATGCCGTCCCCTCCAGTCAGGTCGGGACCATCTACCACGCTGACCTTCTCGGACTTCAGAGCGTCCTTGATCTGGTTAGCCACCGAGTTCTTGAAGTTACCGGGCCCGGTCACGACCACAGTGTCCCCGTGTTGGACCAGTTGGGAGACGGTCTCAGCCACCTTGGAGAGGAAGGGACCTGGGCTGCGCTCCTCGCCCTGCTTACCTCCCAGGCCTGATTCGATGGTAGTGACGACCGAGAGATGAGAACCACTGAGTAGGCCTATTCCAGCCTCGCGTCTGTCGACGGCCACCAAGACGAACCTAGAAGACGACGGCCCAGATGCGCGGACGAGTTGGATATCGAGTTGCGACCAGTGGCTCTTTCTGAGCGTCATGGAGTGACCCAAAGACAGGGTGACTGAATGCGAACCTGCCTTCGTCACGCTTTCGTCGCTGGCTTCTATGATGGTCCCTTTGACCCGGATCCTCTCGATGCTGCTGTCCAGGTGCACCTCCTCCACCGTGAGAGCCATTGTTACTTTGATGCGCTCACCCTTGTCCGGCCTGGAATACTCCTCTTCTCTCTTAACCACCCTCGATCCCCTCGTGACCACCACGTCCCCTTTACCGATAAGCCTTCTAAGGGTCCAGAGATCCTCAGCTGACTCTATCGTAAGTGAACAGTAACCGTGCTTGGGATTGAAGTCGTTGACTTTCAACGGACCAGGCTACTCGAGCCCAAGGTCTCTGAAAGTCCCAATCCTTACGTCCTCGGGGACACGACCGAGCTCACCTGTCCGATGTCCGATAATCCCTTTGACCCCTACCCGCGCCGCAGACTCGACCAGCCTTTGGGTCACTATCCCATCGAATATCAGGTAAAGCGCCCCGTTGCTGCCCTCCATCTTCTGGACCAACTCACTGATGGGAAACCTTCCAACTTCCTGTAATCCCTGGTCGAGCAGTATTGCCTCTAGCGTGCCGTTGAGGTTAGGGTATAGTTCCCTAGTCTTTGCGACTACGGGCTCGTCCGCTTCGTCTTGCTGGCGCGGAGGAGCGCTGTCGACTGGCTTCTGCCTTTTCGAGCTCAGCTGCGCTACGTCGACCTTCTCCGCCTTCAGCAAGTTAATCACGTCTATCGGGGTTAGGTCTTCGACTTCCTTCCCCTGAGGCGCGTGTATAACCTTCTCTACATGCATCACTTGGTTGAGCTCCTTCTCGATGAGCTCTCCTCCCCTGTCGCCGTCCAAAACAGCTATGAGTTTCTTCTTCTTGCCAAGCTCTATTATCGAATCGGGGATGCTCGTTCCTTCTAGCGCGACCACATTTTCGATGCCGGCCCTCAGGAATAGGACCACATCGGCTCTCCCTTCGACCAGATAGACCAATTCTGAGGAGTAGACTCCAGGACCCGCCGGAAGGTTTTCAAGACCGTAGTTGATTACTTTGGCTCTCTTAGTAGACTCGGTGACGTCCTTGAGGAGGTTCTCCCCTTCGCTTGAGGTCTTGGAACTCCAATCCCGTACAATCAGCTTCGCCCTGTCGACAATCTGCTTGCGCTTCACAGCCCTCACGTCCTCGATGTTTCCCACGCTGAATCGGGCGCTGCAAGGTCCGACCTTATCCACGCTCTCGACTGCTGCGGCGATAAGAGCAGCAGTACCTATGTCAGTGGACATCGGTATGATGACCTCGCCCCTCGTCCGGTCGTTCTTCGACTCGAGGTTGATCTCTATCCTGCCGACCTTCCAACTCTTCTGAAGCTCGTTCAGATTCATCTCAGGCCCGAATAGACCCTCGGTCTGGCCGAAGATCGCCCCGATCACATCAGCCCTTTCAACGACCCCGTCTACTTCAAATCTCAGTCTGACTAGATACTTTACTATACCTGAATCTGGCAATTTCTTTCTCTCCGATCAATTTCTGTTTCACTCGTCCTTAACGGTGTTAATCGTTAATTGGTTCCCACCGAATTTGTCAGGGATATAAACTTCGTGTTTTCTGGTGCTGTCGTCAGGGCTGAAGCGTCCCCCCTGGCGTCCGTCTCCGCCTGTATTCTTGTGGGCCGGCCTTCCGAAGGTTCTCTATCTCACGCGGCGGGCCGTCGGGCTCAACACGGGCCGTGCTTGACTCTGAGAACCGGCTCAGGTTTTCGATGTGCAGGAAAACCCCGCGTGACGCTGACCTGAGCCTTCTCCGTTCGCTCAACGATGCCTTGATGCCTTCGTGGGCAAGGAGCCTAAGATACTTTGAGGCGAGGAGGGTGCCCTCCCTATCCAAGTCCGTGAGGATAACCACCTTCGTTACTCCCCTGAGCGCGGCGTAGCCACCCCTCCCCAAGACTGAGATTGTAAAGACCTGTCCTCTGTAGCCGAGCTCCTTGAGAGCCACGTAGTCCCGGGGTCCTTCCACGAGTAGAGACCACCCCTCTTCCGACTTATCGTTGAGGTCGCGCACAAAACTAGAAAGAAACACCCCGAAGTCTTCGTAGATCCTCCCACTCACAATTCTCACCATCCTAGTGAATGTTGCCCGTCTCTGACGAGCACGGATCATGTCCCAGCTCAAAGCAGGGTGCATCACCGAGCCTCTTCAACGGGCAAACGGCTTCCGTCTGTCGCACGCCTGGGTAAACCATCCGCTCATCAAAGCGTCTCCGCCTTCGCAGGTGGCCGTTTGGCGCGCTTTTGAAAGCCGTCAATGTCAGTTTAGCGGGTTGCGGCTTATAAGCGTGGCTTCGGTCGGTTCACTGAATTCTTCGGGCTTTCGCTGGGAACCATAATCACACCGGTTCCTGCCCCGAAGGCGTCGGGCCCGTGCGGCTACCTCGGGCTGTCGACGGAGCCAGCTCCATGGTAAGGAGCCGGTCGAAGACCGCGAACTTGGCCAGGGCCTCCTCAAGGGGAGTGTATCGCCTTCTGCGAGAATCACCATTCTTGCCGGGCTGCCAAGTGGAAGCAGGTTGCGTGCTGCGGCCTTGACCCTGAGCAGGGAGACTCAGTCTTCAGGGAGAGCTTTCGTGGATGCCCATGAAGCTCGAAGTCCGTCTAGCCTGAACTGAACTGAAGGCAAACGTGGGGTCGCCTGGGTTCGATGGGTTTACCACGCGAAACCAAGCCTGCTCGGGGTTGCAAGTTGGGACCAATTGGCGACGTCGACGGTCTGATTCGAGTGGTCTACTGGGCTACCGACGGACTCGGAAGTTGGTCGGAACCAAAGAAGTGACGCGAGGCTCGTAAGGGAACAATAGGCCATCATGTTCGTCCCTTTCCCAGGGGACGGCTCGCTTTGATGGAGAACAACAAAGGAAATGACGGGACCCTTCTCGGGAAGACCCACCTGTTGTCCCCCTTCTTCTGCACGAGCCAGGGAAAGATCCGGTGGTAGCAGAAGGGGAATTCGTGCAGGAACTCGACCCGTAACCCATGCTTCGTGAGAGCGCTGACTACCTCCGACAAAGGGTGGTCATACTGGTAGCTGAACGGCTCTTTGACGTGGGCGGTCCTATCGGCGTAGGAGCCGTGTGTCCTCACTCTGAGGGGGCGGCCGCTCTCGGGAAAGTAGGGGAATCTCACCCTCAGGAGAGAAGGGTCTGGAGAGTCCTGATCGAAGCAATTCAGGAAGGGGTGCAGCTCTACCATGTAGAAGAATCCCTTGGGACTCAGGAACCGGGTGACGAGCCTGCTCCACTCGTCGAGGTCTCGGAGCCATGCCAGGACTCCATACGAGGTGTAAACAATGTCGAAGCGACCGTCCAGCTTCCCCTCCAAGTCGTACACGTCGGAGCAGACAAACCTCGCATCGCTTTCTTTGATCCCGACCTCTGACCTAACCGAGCAGGCGAGGCTAGTGGCCCTGTCAGAGAAGTCCACCCCGGTCACCTTCGCGCCCAACCTGGCGAACGAGAGGGTATCGAGGCCGAAGTGGCACTGAAGATGGAGGAGAGTCTTCCCCCTTACGTCCCCGACCTCGTCGAGCTCTATACCGTTAAGAGACGTCCTCCCCTTCTTGAACCCGACCAAGTCGTACATCGCGGAGCCCCTGTGCAATTCCGCCCACTCGTCCCACAGGGAGACGTTTGCCCTCCTGTACCCGTCGTTAGTTTTCTGTCCGCGAGGCAACACCTGAGCTGACTGGTCGGGGCTGAATAACCTACCGCACCCGGGTCCTGCCTGTTCGAGCTCGTTCACGGGATATTGTGAGTGAACATCCGACCCACGGCACCTAGCTTGCGAGTTGTTAGATGCACAAGGCTACTAATGCGCTTTAGAACGAAGGCCGTCTGCACCGGAGGGTGGCCCACTCTGTTTTAGCAATTCGTAGAGCTTCGACAGGTCGATTTCGAACCCCGACACAGGCACCCCGACCCGGAAGGCGCTTATGGTGTCAGGCTTCAACTCCCCAATGTATCCCAGCATTTCATCTTTTACAGTGATAGACGCACACCTACCGGCTGAGAATGCCCAGTGCTCAGTCGCCCGAGTGGTCGCCTCCAGCCCGGCCACCACCCTGAGGACCGCTTCCAGGTACATCTTCCCCTCTGTGTAGGTGGACTGCGAATGGGCCACTAGGCAGCCGAGATGCCAGGATTCTTTGACGCCGTCGTGCGTCCTAGTGTACGTCCTGCCTATCTCGAAGACCCGCTGGGGATAATCAGACTTCACATTTCGAGAAAGGACATCCATCAAGGACGGCAGGAGAGTGTCTCTGAGTATGGAGTGATCGAGGCTCTTCGGGTTCTGGACCGTCACTTTCTTCGAGGAAGGCCGCTTGAAATGGTCATAGAGAGTCCTGCGGTCTGTCAATTCATAGGTCATCGTTTCTATCATCCCCTCTCCAGCCATGACAGTAGACACTGAATCAAGGAACTCTTCGAACGGGTTGAACCCCCCTGGAGTCTTGCTTGGTGGGTAGATCGGCTTGATGCGATCAATCCCGTACCCCAAGGCTACCTCTTCGGCGATGTCCACCGGGTGCAGCAAGTCGACCCTGTACCGAGGCCCAACGGCATAGTTCCCTCTCACTCCAATCCGGCTCCTGGCGAGGCAAGCAATCATCTCCCGGCGCGGAAGGTCGAGCCCGATGACGGACTTCACCAGTTCAAAGTCGAGAGGAAGCGTGGTAGGCGACAGGTCTGGGGTAGCCCTTGTCTTGTCTGGGTACTTCACGGCGACCGTCCCCATTTTCGCCCCCGCCTCGGAGATGGTCGTAGCCAAAATCGCGAGCACGTCGTCCCCTGTTTTCTGGCTGGTGCTTGTGACGTCGATCAATATCCTCTTGGTCTTTGTCGTAACCCTAGTTGCGTCCCCGTTGATTATCGGTGGGAAAGAGAGCACCGTTCCCCTTGAGTCGGTAATCACTGGGAAAACATCGCTGTCGCCAAGGATATGTCCGTAAGTCTTCCCTTCATAGGTGTCGGATAGGATGGAGTGGATGGAGGACGGCCTGTCGCCTCCCAGGGGGACGAACTCGAACGTTGACGGGACCCCCCGATATGAGAGCGGGGACGACACCATGTCGAAGTCGTGAAGTCCGACCGCTGCGGTTCGCCGTTTCCGCCCTAGACCATTGTGAAGGTCTTCCTGGAGCGAGATTATCTGTCGGACATCTTCGTCGTCGAGGTCGAGCCCTGTTGCCACGCAGCAGGCAATATACGGCCTGACATTGGAAAGTCTCGGATCCACCGTGACTGTCATACCTGTGGGCTTCGTCCTGAACTCGGGGGGCCCCGTCTCCGTCCCGAGCAGCCCCTTGAGGGCGCGCGCAATCCCGAAGTCTGTCCCGAGGTCTGGCCTGTTGGGGCTATACTCCACCCGCACCGACCTGTTGTCTGCGCTCTCTATGTCGAGACCGATGTATGGGAGGCGGTCAAGTATTTCCTTCCGACTTGCTCCCACCATCTTGGCGAAGCGCGCGAACTCCAGTCTAACTACCGGCAAGCTCTCCCCTGTTCCTGAGCCATGAGATGTCCGAACCGTACAAGGTACGCATGTCCTCCAAACCGTACCTCATTAGCATCAGCCTCTCGATTCCTGGACCCCAGGCGAGGACTGGGACCTTGACCCCCAGCGGCCGCGTAACTTCGGGGCGGAACACGCCGGACCCACCGAGCTCAATCCAACTCTTGAACGCCTTGGAATAGCCTACAACTTGTAACGATGGCTCGGTGTAGGGGAAGTAGGTGGGCCATAGCTTCACATCCGCCATCCCTAACTTCTTGTAGAACTCAGTCAGGAACCCCATGAGGTGCCTTGTGTTTAGGCCCTCTCCCACCATTATCCCGTCCATCTGATAGAACTCGGCGAGATGCTTGTAATCCAGATTTTCATTCCTGTAAACCTTTGACACTGCGAAGACGCGCGTTTCACTTTCCTTTGACTCGGACAGCGCCCGTACCGAAAGTACGGTGTTGTGCGTCCTGAGCACCAGTCGCCTCGCCTCCTCGATGCGCCAATGATACCCCCACCCCCTGCTCCCGGTCTCCCACCCGTCTTCGTGGGTCGAGGCCACCTTAGCGACAACTCCGGAACGGCTGAGCGCCCTGTCTGACAGTCCCTCCAAGTAGAAGGTGTCCTGCATTTCCCTCCCTGGATGATCCTGGGGTATGAACAGGGCGTCGAAGTTCCAGAATGCTGGATGGACGCTCCCCCCTTGGAGTTCGGTGAAGCCCATTGAGATATAGACTTCCCTGACCTCCCTGATGAAGTCGCGGACCGGATGGCGACGACCGGGGAAGTAGGTGGGAGCTTTCGCTTCGACGTCGATTGGACGCAGCTTTCTCCCCCGCCAGGCCCCAGTAGCTAGAATGTTGGGGGTCAGCTTGTCGATGAGGGTCTCGCTCTCCTGCGGCGAGGAAAAGCGCCTCCCTTCGTCGGTGATTGCGATTGTGCTTGTGCGTGTATCAGTATGTCTTACAATCCCGCGTTTCAACAGATCTGCGACGAGACCGGACTCCTCTTTGGTGAGGTCACGCTCAGACTTGCCCGAGGCGATTGACCGCACAAGTGATCGGAGGGGCTCGGATTTCGTGGCATCGATTATTCGTATGACAGGGGTCGACCCCCCCTCCAGTGATATCCACCCCGACCTCCTTGCCCTGCCGAAGGCGGCCGAGAATTCTTCCGGTGATTCGTACTCCCCCCGCAGCTGGCCTATCGTGGGTGGCGCCTTCGACTGGCTGACTTTGAGGAGCAGCCCTAACTCTGGGGGCTCCCTGACAAGTTCCAGCTTGTCTTCTACAGAGCTGCCTATCGTGACGAGCCGCTTCGACGCGAGCCACTGGAGGGCCCGCCTGACCTGGTCCTCGTTTAGTGAAGTGGCTGCGACCAACGCCTCGAAGGGCGCGGACCCCAATGGCGCCAGGGCCGAAAGTATCTTCCGTTCAATTGGATGCAGGGCGCCCGACATTCTAGACTCATTACCCCCTAGAGGAGAGGTAATTTCTGTTCTTGGCTAGTAGTTCCTCGGCATCCTTCATCATGGAATCTCGCCTTCGATTGTGTTCATCCAAGAAGGTTTTGACGGTCACTATCACCTCTTGCTTGCATTCGCCGCATAGACGTATGCCCTTGGTGCACTCATGGTAGACCTTCTGGACGTGTTCGTCGTCTTTGGCGAAGTGGAATCGGTACAGGTCGTAGATCGGGCATATGGCAGGCCGTCCTCCGAGCCTGCGCTGCTCTTCGATGGTGTCCCTCCCCCCAGTGTAAGCAGCCCTGATTCGCCTCGACGCATCCGCAGGGGTGTCGTCCAAGGTGAAGCCAGACTCGGGGTCCCGCTTTGACATCTTCTGCCCCCCGGTGAGGGCCAATTCAAGTCTATGATAGATAGCAGACGGGGGGATGAATCCGAACTCAGATTGAAAACGGTTAGCGATGTCTCGGGTTAGCCTGATGTGTGGATCCTGGTCAGCCCCAACCGGGACGAGTACAGGCTTTGGCCCGCCGAACTCCGGGAGTTGAGGCATAAGGATGTCCCCTGCCTGTATAAGAGCCGATATGTAGAGCCCTAACTGTCGTTCGCCGTAGATGGCTTTCATCATATTGTTTGTCACAGCACGAGAGAAAATCGTCGACATCCTCATCACCCTCATCTCTTCGCTCTGCTTGTACACGACTGCGCGGTCAGGATCGAGTCCCAGAGCGAGGATGTCGGCCACGTTTCTGACCGCAGTCTTAGAAGATTCGTTGAACGAAAGGCCGTTGTCTGCGTATGCCTCCACGTCGGCGATGGAATAGTAGACCGTCCCTTTTTTCGAGAGAGACTGGAAATAAATCATGTCATCTGCGGTCATCTTGTTCCCAAGATGGAATACCCCGTCGGGCTTGATGCCGCTCATCACAGCGTAGGGTTTATGGTTATCGACTGCGTCTAGGACCCTGGCCAAGTCCCTCTGCCCAAAGTCGATCCCCCTGCTGATATGATGACTTGGCGTCTTGAAGCGAGAGATGAGGGGAGCGAGAGGCTCAATCCCGAACTCGGACTGCAGGCGGGCGTAATCCTTGACTACGCTTGTCCCCCACGGGTCTAGCCTGTCTTTATCCACACTGACTCGCCTGCAGTTGTTCTGATTTAACTACTCGGGAGAGGTCCTTTTACCCCCGCCCGTGCTTCTCCTCTTCAGTCTCCCCTCGGTGTCTATCTCCCCCAGCCTTATCCTGGTGGATGAGATTGGTCTCGAGTCGTCAGCCAGGACGTAATCCACGATGACCACTTCGAGCGGAGGGTAGCCGTTTGCCTCCCTGAGCCCATTCGCGATAGGCACGCGCTTCGCGGTCTCCCGGCTGACTACAATCGCTTCCACCTCCGGAGAAGCTATGCCAGGGCCGAAGTAGTCGTCGAGCTTAGCAATCAGGTAGTCCCTTCCTGGGAAGCTCCTCGCGATCAGCTCCTTCAGTGCACGGACTCGTGTTTCATAATCCTGGTCTATGCGCTTGCCTTCTTTCAGTGCGAAAGCGTCGGATGTGACACCAATCACCACGCGATCCCCCACCTCGAAACTCCTAGTGAGTAAGGCGAGATGTCCCCGGTGGATGTGGTCGAATGTGCCCCCTGTCGCGACGGTCCTGAACTTCAAGAGTGGAGCACCGTCAAGCAAATCAGTTGAAATACCACGTGCGCTCCCGCTGAGTTCATAACTGAATAAAGGATTTGTGAGTGATTTGGGGCTGATTCCGGATGAGTACAGAAAATCAGGGAAGATTACTGGCGAAGTGAAATCCGTGGTGAAATCCGCAGTCAAGCCTGGCGTAGGCTACATTGAGATTTGCGACTTGGTGAGGCGAGAAGTGGAGTCACGTGGAGGTCGGCTGGCCTTTCCCACTGGGATTGGGGTCAACGAGGTGACCGCCCACTACTCCCCTCAAGAAGGAGACGAATCGGTCATTCGAGAGGAGGACCTGGTGAAGGTGGATTTCGGAGTCCATGTCGACGGATATGTCACCGATACTTCGGTGAGCGTCACCTACAACCCGGAGTACAACATCCTCCTTGAGGCGACTGAGAGGTCGTTGGAGGCAGCGATTGCGACCGCAAGGAGGGACCAGCGTGCAGGTGAGATCGGAAGGGAGATTCACAGAGAAGCAACCCGACTGGGATTCAAGACGATAGAGAACCTGACCGGGCACACCGTGGACAGATATGTCGTCCATGCAGGGAAAAGCATACCAAACCTGTTCATGCCAGGCGCGCAGTCCCTCAAGAGGGGAGATGTGTTCGCCATTGAACCGTTCCTCACCCCAGGGACCGCGGCTGGTTACGTCATTGACGCCCCGACGAAGACAATTTTCTCGATCGTGTCTAGGAAGAAGACCGGCGATCACGAGCTAGATGCGTTCGCCGATAGGATATGGGCCGAACGAAAGACTCTCCCGTTCACTCCTCGGTGGTATACGGCGGAGCTGGGCACCAGGAGTGTTTCTAGGATGGTCGAGCGACTTGTCGCCAAGAAAATTGTTAGGGCGTACCCTACGTTGGTGGAAGCATCTGGGAGCCCCGTGGCTCAATTCGAGCATACAATGGCACTAGACGAGGGTGGCCTCGTCGTACTAACCTGATGGCTTGGTGTTCTCGGCGTATACCAGGCCTATCCGCGTAGGGTTTCCGCATTTCGCGCACTTCGCCGCCTCCTTTGTCACGTAGTCGCCGACAGCGAACGCACGCTTGGTCTTCTGTCCGCACGCGGGGCATTCCTCAATCGTGTAGACGAGCAGCTTCGTCTTCTTGTCTGGCCCAGGGACAGAGCTCATCATTGCGCTACGCCAAGCGTGTTGCCTATTCCGGCGACCACCACGTCATCCCCTTCCTTTGTCTTCTCTTCTATGACCCTGTTCAGCACCTGTGTGACCTTGTCCGCCGCCTCGGCTATCTCCTTCCTCATCACTGTGATTGCCTCGAGGATGCTCTGCTTCACCAGAATGGCGTATAGTGGGACTTTAGCCTTGGTGGCAGCCTCTTCAATTTGGAATTTCTCCACGCCGATGCCACCAATCGCCGCGCCGACCCCCTCCGCTATCTCCCCAGTCTTCTCTCCTTCAAGTTTCAGGGCCGCATCAATCATCACTATGGCGCTCGGCTTGATGCCCATTTCCCCGACAATCTTCTGGATAGCCACCCCCGGCTGCCCCACGTAAGCCATGGGACCGTCAGCCTTCAGGACGTAGAGTTTCCGTCCCTTATACTCGGTAATCGCCATCACGGTGTCTTTGGCTATTACACGCTTCTCGTTCCCTGCCATCAATCTGGAGACCACGACCGGACCGATTCCGTCCCCTACAGGCTGCCCCAGCTTGAATGAATCGACCGCGTTGAGGAGGGCGTCTGCTTCCTGGATTATCATGGGCATGAGCATCTGCAATTGGACGAGCGTGAAGTAAGAATTCGTCTTCTTCCCTAAGAGATAGTAGTGTCGGACAATCTTGTGAATCTGGTTCAGGGAAGTGGCGACTTCGAGTAGGTTCTCGCTTATCGAGACGGTGACCGGATTGTTTTGGTTGAGCAGTGCGCCGACTTCGGCCCTGACTCTGTCATTGTTGGTCGTCACTATGTGGTCGAGCTTCCCCACAATTCCATTTGGATCCATGTCAACAGGCATGATGGTGACATAGTCGAGGAATTGGTCAACCCTCGGTGTTGGATCGTTTGATGCCTTACCGACATCGACTAGGTAGTCTATCGCATCCTTTCTCGCCTTGTCTTTCATCACCTTGAGCTTGTTGAGGCCCCGGCTTATCTCGCTCAGGGCCAAGTAAGACTGTATCCTGGTCTGATAGAGGAAGGTGAGCGCGAAGAAGGCAATCCAGACGAGTGTGACGAGATCTGATACGTTTGCACCTCCGAACAATTGAAGGACTCCGCCTTCAAGAATGGACATGAAATTACGATGTTTGACGCCGTAAACCCGGACTTAAATGTTCTGGAGGATATCTCCAGTGAAAACGGTAGTTTTTGGAAGATAGGCGCCGGCACCTCGGCTTCCCGACTCCTCTCGGAAGTCAGTAGCACCGGGGCGACGCGCGGTTTGACTGCCAGGTTCGGAACGAGTCTGGGTCGGACCCGCACGCTATGGCCGGCTGAAACAAGGGGTCTCTCCGTGGTAGATTAACGTTTCCTGGCTAGCCAAGCGTTTTTTACACGACTTTAAGCGTGCAGGTGCATGCGGAAGAGGCTCCTCGACATTCTCGCCTGCCCCATAGATAAGCACCATCCGCTGGAGATGTTCGAGTTTAGTGTGCGTGGGCCGGACATAGTGGTGGACGGAGTCCTGCTATGCTCTCAGTGTGGGAGGTACTATCCTATCATCGACGAAATCCCGGTCATGCTCCCTGATAACCTGAGAAACAGAAAGGAGGATATCACCTTCCTCGAGAAGTGGAGTGACAAGTTGCCTCAGAATGTGGTCCATGGGGGGAAGCCATGGAGCCTCGCCGGGTGAACTGGGAAACTCTAAAGGCACCTGTAGTGGCCCCGGCGGCCGTGTTGGGGGTATAGCCCAGCCAGGCAGGGCGACAGGCTCCAGTGACACCAATGGCTGACACGGAAACGTGGATGAATTGACATTGGAGCTGCCTAAGAAACCTGTAGACCGTCGGTTCAAATCCGACTACCCCCACCACCTTAATCGTGCCGGGATTGGACCCGCACTAGGTGCCAAGCTTGTTATGATTATATACGATAGCGGCAGCCGAGTGCAATCGTGCCCTACAGGAGCCGTGCTGCCTCCATCTCGCTGGCCCTTTTGGCGCTGATCCTAGTCGCCCCTTGGGCGGTGGCCCAGACTTCCTTTACTCTGACCATCTCGACTGACAAGCCTTCGTATGTGAACGGGCAGGCAATTCATGTCACGGGGAAGGTGTCGCCGCCCCCCGGCCCGAACACCGCTGTGTTCTTGGAGATCATCAACCCGCACGGATCTATCGTTGCACCGGGTGAGGCTCCGGTCGGGGCTTCCACCGGCCTCTACAACTACACATTCGTCGCCGGGGGGACCTCGGGTTGGACCTCCGGTACATATGAGGTGAACGCGACTTGGGGAGCATACCCTCCGCAAATCTATGCTGGAACCACATTCCAATATGCGCCAACCACAGTCACGACCAGCACTTCGAGCGCATCGACTACCTTCTCGACCGCCCAGAGCACTTCGAGCGCATCGACTTCGAGCACATCGACTACCTTCTCGACCTCTTCCAGCACTGCCATCTCGGCTTCCAGCACCAGCTCCACCAAAGGAGGGGGAGGGATACCTGAATTCCCGTTCCAAGCGGCTCTGGCAGCTTTTTTCGTCTTTGTGATAGCATCGGCATATCTGATTGCAAAGAAGGCATCCGCCCGGACCTTGCCCGCTGTCACCACGTGAAAGTGGCGGACCGTTGAAGGTCGCAGTCAGGCTGCTCGTCTGGATTGTGACAGGATCTGCCCTCTGCCTGACAACCGCACCAAACTTTCTCGCTCTTCTGAATCAGTCGCTTGGAGACACATTTGGCAGCGTATTTCCAGCGATCCCCTTCGCTGCGCTGCTAACCCTCATTTTCGCAATGAGGTGGAACGAGTTCCACGGCGTGCTTGCGGTCGAAGGGGGGGTCACCACACATCTCACGACACGAGTCATCGGAGTGGGGGTCCTGACATCGCTATGGCTGATTGAGTCCCTGACTAGCAAGGCCGTCGAAACGGCCGGCATCTCGGTTGTTCTGACATTCTACGCTGCATCTCTGGTAGTCAACCCACAGACGAAGAGGATTCTGCTCCCTTACGCCGCCATATACGCAGTTGGTATAGGGGCCCCATTTGCACTCCAGTGGGCCTTCGGTGAGCCCTTGGCCTACGCATCGGCGGTCCTCGCCTCGAGGTTCGTCAGCCTGGTTGGGATGCCAGTGGCTTGGCAAGGAACCCAGTTCCAGTTGTTTTCAAGGACCGGAGACGTCATAGCCGGCTACGTTGCTCCAGGCTGCTCGAGCATCATCTCGATAACCACCTTCGTCGGTCTCCTCGCACTAATGCACATGGACCTGAAGAAGGATTTACGGTCTACGGCCATACTGGCAGCCTCCGGAATAGCCATCCTTACACTACTCAACTCCATCAGAATACTGCTTCTTATGTGGGTAGGATACGTTGACGGAGCATCAGCGTTCTGGGGGGTTCACAACTGGATAGGCTACGCACTCTTTCTTGGATTCTACCTGGCGGCCCTCCCAGTCTACACCAGGATGGGAAGGAGCAGGATTGGCGGCTATGCCATCTCTGGGGCGGCTTACGCGCAATCATAACCATCATTGATGGTCACTTCCCAGCTCGGCGCGCCCACGAACTGCATCTTACCGTGGCCATCGCGAGCTTCAAGTGAAGCTGAATGTCACTGGGACTCTGCGGCCCTCCGACACCCACATTAGTTAATTAGCTGAGGAGGGGAGAACAAAGACAAGGTTGAAGCGGAGAATCATCCCGAGGGAGTTCTTCAATAGGTACACCCCTGAGGTAGCGCGAGATTTGCTCGGGTGCCGCCTTGTCAGGATGGTAGGGGGTAAGAGGTTATCAGGGATAGTCGTAGAGACGGAGGCATACAGGGGTCCGAGGGATCCTGCAAGCCATGCTTACAGGGGTAAAACGCCCCGGAACAGCGTGATGTTCGGACCGCCTGGACACGCATATGTCTACTTCACAATGGGAATGCACTATTGTCTTAACGTCACCACCGAGCCCATAGGGACGCCGGGCGCGGTGCTGTTGAGGGCGATTGAACCTGAGGAGGGAATCGAGGTGATGGTGAGGAACAGAGGGCCAGTCGCAGTCGGCAGGCTGGCCTCGGGACCGGGAAACCTGACGAAAGCCCTAAACATTGGCAAGGAATTGGATAGAGAAGACTTGGTGACGTCAGAGAGGGTCTTCCTTGAACGCGGTCGCGTGACCGGAGAAGTTGGGACAAGTCCCAGGGTAGGTGTGTCGGCTGGAAGGTCTAGCAGGTGGCGGTTCTTCGAACAGAGTAACCCATTTGTCTCAAGGGGAAGACCATCTTTTCCCCAGAACCCATAACTATCTCAAGATTCGACCGAGGGACAGCGGGGTCGTCGGCTAGTCTGGTCCAGGCTTCAAGCCTTGGGTGCTCCATCAGTCATGGCTGAAGGGCTGAGTCCGCTTGAGATCCCCGGTTCAAATCCGGGCGACCCCATCCAAAATTCGAATGAAATCGAGTTATCATAGCGTTAAATACTTTTGACCTCGACGTGCTGTCGGATTGCAGGCCGCTCCTCGTAGGGTCAAGACGATTTATAGTGTGATTGCGTCTCCGCAGAGGCTCGAGATTCTGAGGATACTGAATATCAAAGGGCCCCTGACTTACAGTGCTCTCAAGACCCTGGCCGGGTTCAAGTCGAAGAAGGAATCTGGTAAGTTTGCCTATCACCTGCGAAAGCTCGTGAAGCAGCTCCTCATCCAGCTCAACAGGCAAGAGAGGAAGTATACAGTAACCAACCTTGGGAGGCTCGTGCTTAACCTCACCAGGCAGATTGAGGAGCAGTCTCTCGTAGAGAGCGGCAAACTCTACGTCCGAACTTCTCATCAGACGATGGAAGAATTCAATGCCAACAAGATACTCCAGTCGCTTGTGAAGGAGGCGGGGATGCCAGTGGAGCTTGCCCAGAAGATTACTAGCGAGACCGAGTCCAGACTATACAAGTTCCAGACCCAATATCTGACCGCCCCACTCATACGCGAGATAGTCAACGCACTCCTCGTCGAACACAGCATGGAAGAGTATAGACACAAGCTCACCAGGCTTGGGATGCCAATCTATGACGTCACCCAACTGTTAGGAAAGGCAGGAGACGACGGTGTGAACGTTGAGTCGTTGATTCACCAGACTGGGAAGCAGGTTTTCTCTGAATATCTCCTTCTGGAACAACTTCCGAGAGACGTGGCTGATGCCCACCTCTCCGGAGACATCCATATAACGAACGCAGGTTCCTGGGGGCTCTCACCTGACGCTGTTTTCGTCGACCTTCTGTCCATCAGGTCCGCAGGGCTCAACCCTAGAGGGAGAATACTCAACACATCAATGATACCGAGTCCCGAGAATGCCGAAAGGGCGCTCAGTATCATGCTCAACATGGCTTCCATGCTTACAAGGGAAACCTCTGACGAAGTAACTTTTCGAAACTTCCTCCAGTATGTTGGTCCCTATTGCAAATCTAAGGGGAAGAGGGAACTCGAGTCGCTCTTCCTAAGGTTCTACGAGACGATCGGGTCGCCCATTGCTGGGACATCCGGTCCGGCCATTGGAATTGACCTCAACCCATACAAGCACGACGACATCGACCGAGAAGTCCTAGACAAGACCTTGGACGCAGCCCTCGGCGCCTACAGGAGCTACGTCGAAGAGACCCCGAGGCCAGACATCAGGATTCTCTTAGCGAAGCCCAGCAGAGTGGATGACACGAAAACGTTGAAAGACGCAGCCTCGATTATCTTCAATGGTGGGAGGATAGCGTTCTTCTCCTCTGACCAGCGGAGGAGCTTCCTCGGGCTGAATGCGAATGTGCTATCTCAGGAGTCACAGGCGGACAACGTAAGCGTTCTCCACGGGCTCAGCCTCAACCTCCCCAGGCTCGCCTACGACTCCAACCAAGACGAGACCTACTTCAGGGCCAAACTGGCCCTTCTCATCGGGGTGGCTGCGGACGCCCTCTCTACGCGAAGAAGGCTGATTGAGAGAGCTTTGAAGAGGGGACTCCTCCCCTCTCTCGCTTCCGGTTCGGACGCAGTGACCTCTGACACGATGCCGCTCATCATGAACCTTGTCGGGCTCGAAGAGACCCTTGCCAGTTTGATACGAGACCCAACGACGTCCTCGCGGTACGAGCTCGCAGACAAGATAATTGGGACAGCCACCCAAGTAGCAGACGACAAGTCGACCAAGATTGACAGACTCGGCGTGGCGATGTTGGACTTGGACGGTGCGCTTAGGCTCACGAGCCTCGACGCTGAGAAGTATGGGAAGGCTAATCTCCAGCCTCTCATGAGAGGAGCATACACTCAGGCACCCAGACTCCTCCTCGCCGACCTTGAGAACCCAGAAAAGATGGACTATATGACGAAGCTCTCCGCTGGGCTGCGTGGTGGAATCTCAGTCACGCTGGATGGGTCTTCGGATGAGGTAAGGGGGATTTACAACCTCGTCCTTAACGCGACGCCCAAGCTATCCTACTTCAAGGTGGACAGGACTATATCGGTTTGCAGAAACTGTGGCGCGAAGCTGCCACAGAACGTGAGCAGGTGCCCTAGATGCAAATCCGTCGCGATGACACAATACTCGACCGCAGGCTAGTTAATCAACTCGTCCTTCTTTTTTGTCAACATCAGTTCACAGCCGAACGTTTCATGTCGTAGAAAGAGGAGTTAGCGCCCTCCTTGGTGGTTAACTCGCGATAAGCCGAGTCGGAATTATATATCTCAAACCACAGGGTGTAGGCTAAGGTTATGACGTCGATAGTTGAACAACCACGAGACTCTCCGGATGTAGGAGAGGAAATGAAGGCGGAGGTCAGGCTCCCCGCGGAGACTTTGGCGGCGTTCGGAGGGGACGAGCTGCGCGCCAGGGTCTTCTACGAGAAGTACGCATTGAGGGACGCATCAGGCAAGCAGGTTGAGAAGGTCCCGGCGGACATGTGGCGCAGAGTCGCGAAGGAGCTCGCTTCGCCCGAGAAGGACGAAGACAAGAAAGAGTGGGCCAACAGGTTCTACTGGCTCCTTGAGAACTACCGCTTCGTCCCCGGAGGGAGGATTCTGTTCGGCGCAGGGCAGACAAGGAAGTCGACGCTCCTGAACTGCTACTTCTTCAAAATCAAAGAGGATTCGATTGAAGCGATATTCGACTGGTGCAAGGAGGCCGCTAGGACATACAGCTTTGGTGGGGGGGTTGGAACTGATATCTCCGTCCTAAGACCAAGAGGGGCACCGGTCAACAACTCCGCCATTTACAGTTCCGGTTCGGTGTCTTTCATGGAACTACTTTCAACGACGACAGGGACAATCGGCCAGGCGGGAAGGCGCGGCGCCCTTATGATTACCATAGGAGTGGACCATCCGGACGTAATCGACTTCATCAATGTGAAACGGGATCTGAAGAGGGTCAACTATGCTAACATCTCGGTGAAGATTACAGACGACTTCATGAGAGCAGTGGAGACAGACGGAGACTTCCTGCTCCACTTCAAGAACGAGAAGGTGGAAGTGAACCGCACCGTGAGGGCGAGGGAGGTGTGGAAGTCGCTGATAAAGGGAGCTTGGCAGTCAGCAGAACCAGGAGTGCTCTTCTGGGACGCAATCAAACGCGAATCCACCACCGAATACAACGGCATGGAGGTGCAAGGGGTCAACCCTTGCAGCGAACAGACACTTGAGAGCTACGGATGTTGCTGTCTCGGCTCGGTGAACCTGAGCGCGTTCGTGAAAGACCCATTCACAGAAAGGGCGAGCATTGACTGGGACTCGCTCACGAGGGCCGCCCAGTATGGCGTCAGGTTCCTAGACAACGTTTTGGACTACAATGCCGAGCGGCACCCACTCTTGCAGCAGAAGGAGGCGTCACTCCACAGCAGGAGGATAGGAGTGGGGATTACGGGTCTGGGAGATATGCTCATCAAGCTAGGCCTGAAGTATGACGACGACTCGACCATCGAGTTCGTAGACCACCTCTTTGAGAGAATCAAGAATGTCTTCTACGATTACTCCACCGATTTGGCGAAAGAGAAAGGAAGCTTCCCGGCGTTCGATGCGACCAAGCACATCGCACAACCGTTCATCTCGAGGCTGGACGAGAAGGTGAAGGAGAAAATCATGACCCAGGGGATCAGGAACGCCGCGGTCACCACTATCCCTCCAGTTGGGTCAGGGTCAATCCTCGCGGGGACCAGCAGTGGCGTCGAACCAGTCTTCGCCCTCTTCTATACGCGCAGGAGCAAGTCGCTGAGCGAAGGCGAGTTTAAGGTCTTCCATCCGCTTGTGAATGAATACATGGCGGCAACGGGGGCGAGAGACGAAGGCCAACTCCCCAACTACTTCGTCACCGCGCACCAAATCAAACCAGAGAAGAGGGTAAAGATGCAGGCGACCATCCAGAAGCACATCGACACCGCCATCTCAAGCACCGTGAACCTCCCGGAGGACATAACGCCGGAGGAGGTCGAGAAAATCTACCTCCTCGCTTGGCGGATGGGGTGCAAGGGGATAACAGTCTACAGGGAGGGAAGCAGAGAGGGGATCCTTGAGACGGAGAAGGTTTCCAAGAAGACTGAGGCCAAGCCAGCGGCAAGCTTCGAGCGACCCAAGGTGATGGAAGGAAGGACACTCAAGCTCAAACTCCCCCAGGGGAGCATCTACCTCACTGCGAACCTGATTGGAGGGGAGATTAAGGAGGTCTTCGTTACCCTTGGCAAGTCGGGGGCCGATGAGAACGCTGACGCAGCCGCGCTTGGCAGACTAATCAGCCTGTACCTCCAGCACGGAGGAGACATCAAGAGCGTCATATCCACCCTTAAGGGAATAAAGGGGAAGTACGTCTCCTGGGATGAGGGGACCCAACTCCAGTCCATCCCGGACGCCATCGCGAAAGCCTTGGAACTCCTTACTCTCAACCATGTAATCAAGGAGTCAGGCTTCGTGAATGAAGCAAAGGGGAAGTCGACATCTAGAGGAGGAAAAGGTACCTGTCCCGACTGTCACGAGAACACCCTCGTGTTCGAGAACGGCTGCTACCACTGCAACTCGTGCGGTTACTCGAAGTGTGAGTGAAAACAAACGAGCAAATTACCGTGCCGTTTGGACGTAGCCGCCTGGTGTCGGGTATCGTCGGGTTGCGTCAAGCCTGCAAAGCGGAATGGCGGCGTTACATTCGGCGACAGCGTCGCTGTTTTGCGGGCCTGTCCAAAGCTGTACTAAATGCGCCCATGCGTCCTTGCTCTCAAGTTACCACCAGAACATGCGACTTCGAACGAGGTGCCTGTCAGTCATTGAAGCTGACTGATATGGTTCATCACTTGTAACAAGCACCTTGAAACTACGCTGCGGCTGCTGTCAAGACACGCATAAGAAGTCCACACATAGTTGGACCTCGCGTGAGATATGTCTTTTCAAAGTATTTTTGAATCCCGGACAGGTTCTGACACAACCCCTCGAGTAGGAAATTGTAGCGTTCCTTTCAATAAAGTAGAATGGGATAGGATAGTAAGACTCTGCGACTGGCCATTGACCTCAACTCCTCTTGCGAATCCTTGCCTCGTTGCGCAAAGCGAATGTCCTGAGAGTGGACGTCCGCAACAGTAACCACCTTAAGGCGCTGGTTCTATTGATAGGATACGAGAAAGGATTAGGCTACCGCCCTGACAACTGCGGCGGCTAAGTCTGAACAGGAGAAGAGGACGAAGACACCTCGGGCCTGGACTGTGCGGCAGATTCTCAAACATCCAACTCATAAGCGGGGGACCACGGGGTCAGGGTGCTAGAGTGAAGCCCATCGCCGTAGTCGGGAGCTACAACGCGAGCGAAACGATACGGGTGTCCCGAATCCCTAGGCCCGGCGAGACCGTGATGGGAACTGGTTATTCCAGGGGGCCCGGAGGGAAGGGGTCGAACCAGGCGGTGGCCGCTAGGCGGTTGGACGGCGAAGTCCGCTTCGTAGGTTGTGTGGGGGAGGACAAGGATGGAGATGAGGCGCTTTCGCTCTGGAGGTCGGAGAAAGTCGTCGTGAAAGGAGTCAGGCGAGTCGGAAGGCACACTGGGACCGCCCTAATCGTGGTAAAAGAGGACACTGGGGCTAACATCATAACCATTGACCCTGGCGCCAACCTGGACCTCTCTCCAGGCGACATAGCAGCATCTCGGGAGGTCATCGTAGGTTGTGGCGTGGTACTGACACAACTTGAGATATCGTCAGAGACAGCTATGGCCGCGGCAAGGGTCGGGAAGGAGGAAGGAGCACTGATAATCCTGAATCCAGCTCCCGCGTTACCCGCATCTGAACTTGACCTGACGCAGGTGGACGTGGTCACCCCTAACGAACAGGAATTCAGGCTGCTCGCGGGGACGGACAGCCTCGAAGGAGGTTCCACCGCCCTCTTGAAGAAGGGTCCACAGACGGTGATTGTCACCCTTGGGGAACGAGGTGCCTATGTGGCAACGCGAAAGAGGTCGTATGTAGTCCCGGCACCTCGAGTTACCTCAGTGGACGAGACGGGGGCGGGGGACGCCTTCAACGGAGCCCTCGCGGTCGCCCTCTCTGAGGGAGAGGATATGGAAGAAGCGGTCTGGTTCGCCAACGTCGCGGGAGCACTGACGGTCACCAAAGAGGAAGTCATCCCGGCACTCCCTCGCGTGGAAGAG
Organism: archaeon; assembly: GCA_021786575.1. GTDB lineage: Archaea > Thermoproteota > Nitrososphaeria > Nitrososphaerales > Gagatemarchaeaceae > UBA183. The sequence continues at coordinate 45,913 of JAJYMY010000002.1, read as the reverse complement.
GTCGAGGAACTCCGGCGGTCAGCCGTCCCGCCCCCTCGCTTCAGGAAAGAAGCCGCATGACCAATGACAGTCAAAGACACGCTCAGAGCGCGCGAGGAGCGAAGAGGAGCGAAAGAGAAAGGACTTCGAAAGCTTCAGTGACGCCCATAACGCCTATCCACTTGAACTACTCAGGAGGTGAGCTTCAGAATAGCTCTGGCGACCTCGCCGTCTGACTGCTCAAGGGCCGCCACAGCCTTCTCCCTAGAGGTCCCAGTCTGCTGCTGTACCAGCAGGATGTCCTCCTCGCTGAACGTCTTCCGCTCTACCTCCACCTCCTCGATCTCGCCCACGACTTGGAACATCCTCTGCCCCTGGGCGTTGACCTCCGACACTGAAGCGTTGGTGATGTGCATCTCCACATCAGGGGTCTTGATCACCACCTCTTGGACGTTGGGAATCTCCTTCATATTTATCCCGAGACGATCCATCATCCTTCGGGCGTTCCTGTTGTCCATCTTCATGTCATTTTGCCTGCTCTGACCTTTACCGCCGTCCCCGACTTAAATTGTTCCATGTGGGCCCCATTCAGCACCGCCATGCCCACGCCCAGAACATTCCAGTTCTGGTCTACGATAGCCACCTCGCCTTTGGGGTAGACGCTCTTCCCGGACCAAGTGACGAACTTGCAGAAGACAGACCTCCCTCCGAAGACGAACTGCGCGGCATCTTCGGAGACTTGTACGCAGCTGTCCCTGAACCTGCGACTCCGGGAGAGAGTCTGGGCTCCGAAGACGGACAGGGCCATCGTCCCGTTCGGTTTCACGGTGGCGAAGAGCTTCTCGTCCAATCGGATTAGTTTCACCCTCCCGGACCTCCTAGAACGGAAGAGTCGGAGACCCTTCCTCGGCAGGGCTCTGCTCACGCCCTTCCCGAACAGATAATCGACCATCAGTGCGACCTGCCTTCGGTCAGCCGGAGACGTCATCACCAGGCGCGCGGATTAGGGGGCGATAAAATTTGTGAGTTTGCTGTTTCTACCGGCTACGTTGCAGCCCTGATCATGCCCTGGCCGGTCTGATGCCATAAGCGCGTGGGGAGGAACACACTGTGCAAAGGCCGCAGTCAGCCCCCTGCACTGTTCATCTACAGGGGCACAGGTAGGCCGGCCGAGAGAGAGCAGACACGAAGAGCGTGAGGGTGCTGAGGGTGGGACAGAGATACGTGAGGGACGAAAGGACCCTTACACATCTGTGCCTGGTCTCAAGGGCGCTTGGAGCGGAGTGCATCTATCTCGAGGATGCCGAGAACGATGTCACGGCCACCCTGGACGAAGTGAACAAGACCTGGGGCGGGGACTTCCGCGCGATTCTAGGTGAGTCCTGGAGGGGGGTGATAAGGGAAGCGAAGAAGGAAGGGAGAATCGTAGTCCACCTCACCATGTACGGCATTCCCATCCAAGATACGATACAGGACCTTCGAGGGCTCGAGAAGATTCTCTTAGTGGTGGGCGGACCGAAGGTTCCTGGAAAGGTCTACCACGAGGCGGACTTCAACGTCGCGGTCACCTCGCAGCCTCACTCGGAGGTCGCTGCCCTGGCCATCGCGCTCCATGAAATCCATGGCGGGGAAGAGCTTAAGAGGAAGTTTCCGAAAAGTAGACTAAGTATCTTGCCATCCGCCCGGGGCAAGAGAGTTGTGGAAAATTGAAAATTGAATATGAAGACACGTTTGTGAAGGTAGCCGGACTCATTGGCGGGCCCGATTACGTAAGGGTAGCGAGAGCCCTTCTGAACAACGAGAATGCGACCGATGAGGAGATCGCTTCCGCCACCGGGCTCAAGATAAAAACCGTAAGGAAGGCCCTCTACGACTTGTTCGGCAGGAGCCTCATCACAGGGGTGAGGGTCAGGGACCCCAAGAGAGGGTGGTTCGTTTATAGGTGGAAGGCACAACGAGACCAGACTGATGGGTTCATCCAGACCCAGCGAAAGAAGGTGCTGAACAGGCTGAGGCAGCGCCTCGAATATGAAGACGTGCACGAGTTTTACCATTGTGGAACACCAACTTGCCTCACTAGGACGTTCGAGGACGCGATGGAGAATTTCTTCAAATGCCCAGTCTGCGGGAAACCCTTGAACCGCCTTGACAACGCCGAGCTGAAAGACGCCCTCCGCTGGAAAATCAATCAGCTGGAAGAGGAACTCGCAAAGTGATAGTTTCCGAAGGAGATGCCACGGCGCTCCATCGGAAGTATGGCAGCGACGAACGGATTATCGAACACTGCCGGACCGTGGCCAAGGTCGCCCTCGTTCTAGCGGAAGAGTTCGAAAGGCGCGGCCACGAAGTAGACAAGAAGGCGATTCTCGTCGCCGCCTCGCTCCATGACATCGGAAGGTCCCGAGTCCAGACTGTTAGGCACGGCGTAGAGGGAGCTAGCATCGCAGAGAAAGAGGGGGCGGGGAAGAAGGTCGCAGGAATAATCCAGAAACATGTTGGCGCGGGCATCTCGCCTGAGGAGGCGAAATCGCTCGGGCTCCCAGACCTTGACTACGTCCCTGAGACTCTCGAAGAGAGAATAGTCTGCTTCGCGGACAAGATGGTTGACGGCGTCAAGGTGAGGAGTTTCGAGGAAGAGGTGAGGAGGTTCAGGGCAAAGAAGCACGACGTGGCCCGACTCATCGCACTCAAAGAAAGGCTCCGTGAAGAACTCGGGGAGGACCCTGAGAAGGCGGTCTTCGACAACGTGAAATAGCGACGCATGTGGCTAACAGACCATGGCCTCCTGCATATGCAAGGTCTGCAGGCACAAAGACTACGAAAGCTGTTCGAAGTGTAACTGCTGTAGGTACCAACGAGCGGCTTGTATGCAGACGACAGGCTAGGGCTTGGGCAAGACTTAAGGGAGAACCGCGAGGAGGGCTCAGCAGCGAGGTGGGGAAGCCAGACCCCCGTGGGGGTAAGGATCATCCCGGCGGGCTCATAAGCGAAAGCTTGGATACCCGCAGAGCGGAGATCGGGGACACGCCCGACCGCACGTTCAAATCCTCCCCTCGCTACTTCCGTCACTTAGCTCGTCGTTCCCACGGCATCGCTTGATATGTGACTTCGCTTTCATCCCCGACATCCAAGCTTTTGATGGCGATGGTGACCAGGGCGAGTTTTATATCCTGCTTTGACCTAAAAACAGAGGAGGGGACTGGATCGAACGAAATAAAGGCAATACATGTGGTGCATGCGACGTGGTGCCCCCACTGTCACCCTACCACGGTTGAACCAATCAAGGAGAGGGCGTTGGAGCTCAACGTTGGCTTCTTCGACTACGACATAGACAACCCTGAGCAAGTAAAGAAGGCTGACGAGCTCGTGAGAAACCACGGGGACTGGGCAGAAGACTACATCATACCACAGGTGTTCGTGGAGATGCGAGACGGGACGCTACGACATGTGCTCAGTGGGTATTCAGAGGGATTAGAACTCACCAAACGCGCTGTCAAGAACCTGCTGAACAGTCCTTACTTTGAAGGTGGCACATCTGCAAAGTAATGCCGTTGACATAGCTCGTTCGTTCTTGGCTACCACAACGAAATGCCAGCATTGTGGCGGCCAAGCGGCAATCGAGTACTTCGAAGGTGGCTCAATGGGTCTCCACGTCTGCTCGGGGAGATACGTATCGAGGATAATCTGGTACGGAATCCATCCGGACACAGATGGCTTCATGAGATTTGTGCAGACCGCAGTCCAGGGAACGCAGGTAGTCGAGGGCGGAGATGTCAGGATAGCCAGCCGCTATGCCTGGGATTTGGGACTCGATAGGAACAGCAACGACCTGATTCTCAAGGAGATGTATTGGACGCAGAACTATCGCAGGGCGAAAAATGATGACCCAGACAGGGCCGCCCTATTCTTCTGCGCCAACCGAGACTCGTTTTTCGTCCAGCCGGTCAAGAGCGATGAGAAACGCTGCGAGAAGTGCAGGAGCTCATAGAGAAGACAGAACGCAACTGACATCTTCACCCAATTGGATATAGCCGCGCTCTCACCCCTCCAGACCTGACCCGACCGACGAGAGCACTACCGCTTACACCCAGGGTTTTCTCCGCCATGTATTTACACTCCGTTGCAGAAGGTGGGGGACTTGCCAGGGGACTCGACGAAGTCCGTCCATGAAGCGGAACCCTTAGACGACAGCACCGGCTCCCTTATCGCTCCCATCTACGAGACCTCGACTTTCGGGTTCGTCAGGGCCGCCGACGTCCCTCTCGCGGTATCAGCCTCAGGGGCGAAGGGATACACATATTCCAGGTGGGACAACCCAACGGTAGTGAGGCTCGAGAAGAAGCTCGGAGCCTTCGAGCACGCGGAGGCCAGCGCTGCCTTCTCGTCTGGCATGGCGGCCATATCCACTTCCGTCTTCGCATTCTTGGAGAGGGGGTGTCATGCGTTGGCGATAAGAGACCTCTATGGAGGGACGTTCGGGCTCCTCCATGACATCCTCCCCGGGCTCGGTTTCGACACCACTTTGGTGGACACGGGAGATTCTGGGGCCATGGAGAATGGCATGAAGACGAACACCAGGATAATCTATGTCGAGAGCCCCACGAACCCCACCCTGAAGCTCGTCGACATAGGGAAGACGGCTAAGCTCGCTCATTCAAACGGTGCCCAGCTCGTCGTGGATAATACGTTCGCGTCGCCAATCAACCAGAACCCGCTGGACCTCGGAGCCGACCTCGTCCTCCACAGCGCGACGAAGTACCTCAATGGGCACGCGGACGTGATAGCGGGAGCGGTAATGGCAGACGAAGAGAGGATAAGGAAGATTAAGATGATGAGGAGAGAGCTCGGAGGGACGCTGGACCCGCTCCCCGCCTGGCTCGTCCTCCGTGGGATGAAGACCATGGCAATCAGGGTGAGACAGCAGAACGCCAGCGCCATGGCCCTCGCCGAGTTCCTGTCCACACACAGGAGGGTGTCATCGGTGCACTACCCTGGGCTCAAGACCCACCCGCAGCATTCGCTCGCGAAGAAGCAGATGAAGGGCTTCGGCGGCATGCTCAGTTTCGAAATCAAGGGGACGACGAGGGACGCCATGAGGTTCACGGAGTCTGTGAAAGTCGCGAGGCTCGCCGCCAGCTTGGGCGGGGTCGAGACTCTGGTGTCGCAGCCCTATAACATGACCCACACACAGATGTCTGCCGATGACAGGAAGAAGACGGGAATCGCTGAGACGCTCGTGAGAGTCTCGGTAGGGATAGAAGACACTGACGACCTCATCGAAGACTTCAGACGTGCTCTCGCGGCAATGTAGTAGGCTCGAGCCAGCCTTCGACAGGCTCGGCCTCCTCACAGACCTCAAGGCCATATCTCATCAGGGGCTTGGTCAGGTGCCTGTTTGACCTCGCAGATGAGATGTAGACCCCAGCCTCCAGACTACCGCCGTACGCGCGCATCACCTCAAGCCTTTCCATGTTGAGAATCTTCGGGTGGCGGGATGTGGCTCTCCTTACGCCACCGGAAGCGCGAATTGAGTCTCCCCTCTTCAGGAGCTTCGCGGCGCGCCTGAGGTCCCCTGTAGGCTCATAGGCGGCCAAGGTACGCCTTGTCCCGCCTTGGTCGATGGTGACGTAGACGTGCCCTCCTTCACCCACCTCAACACCTTCGACCTCGCCGTCCACCCAGCCGGAAGAGTAGACCTTCCAATCAAGCTTCCTCTGAATATGAGCGTCGGTGTGCTGGTTGGAAAGGTAGACCATGTGTCCCTCTAGAGGCTCATCATAGTTCAGCATCCTGAAGGCACTGAGGACGGAGGAAGGTGAATCTCCGCGGATTCCGACAAAGACCGGGTCCGGCCCATGAGGTGCTACGAGGACCTTCTTCTTCTGGTAGTCGTAGCTGTTGAAGGTGTGAGGAAACATTCGGGCGTCCATTTCCTTGACTGAAGAGCTATCAATGAGCCGCCTTGTGCCCCAGTGCTCCTTACTCCTGTATGCGATGAGCTCGTAGGTGTGGTCTGAGGCTCCGCCGAACCCGATAGAAGCCGCGGCCCCCACGACCCCCATGCCGTTTCCGAGCTCGAAAATCCTCCCCCCCTCCTCCTTGACGATGCTTCGGGCCCTGTGTGGGTTGACGACAGCCGTGAGTGCGTCCTGATAGAGGCTCTCGAAGGCGGTTGCCCTCGAGGTGCCCTCGAGGAAGACCATCCCAGAGTTGGCTCCACCCCCGACATCAGCCAGTTCCATGACCTTGGAGGAAAGGGCGCGGAAGGCGGCCTCTGGGTCGTCCCCCTCGAGGGTCAGGCAGACCGCGGCGTTTCCTCGCGTCTTGAACGGGATGTTGGGGTTGAGCCTGACGAGGCGCGGATAAGGGCACACCTTGATCGTCTGGCTGAGGTCGGTGGCGATCCGGTACGCCAAGTAGGTGGTGCAATAGCCGCGAGAGGAATCAGTGTCATCGATGCCTACGAGGAACCGCACGAGGGGCGATAGTGGTCCAGGGGCGTTTTAAGCATGGAAACGACGACTAAGCGTCTACCACGATCATGGTGAGGGTGCTCCTCACCTTGTCGAGCCGCCTGATGTTCCAAGTGATTGTCTCCTTGACCTTCTCCATGGTGTCTGCTTCTACCCTAGCGACGACGTCATAGACGCCATAGACCACGTAGACCTCCTTGACATTGGGGATTTCACGGAGCTTCTTGAGCAAATCCTCTTCAGCCCCGAGGTCTGCGTTCACCAAGACGAAAGCTTGAGGGATACCTGATCTACCTCTCCTCCTTCTCTAGCAGCCTGCAGTAATAACCGTTGCCCCTACGGGGCGAAGTTGCCGCTCGGCAGACAGTAGATAAGGAAGCGGCCTGGGAGGCGCAAGGGAATCGCGTTGTGATAGGTGTATTCACCCTGGAAATGGGTCAGGACGACCCGACAAAGTGCACCGCCAGGAAGATGGTCAATATGGATCTGGCGAAGGGGGTCAGCCGTAAATTCCACGCATCAGACAGGATAATCGTCCTGAACCCCTTCGCCCACAGGGTGTTGTCTCAGCCTGACCGAGGGGCGAAGGCCGTGCTCGCCGTAGACTGTTCTTGGAACCAGGCTCATGAAGTCTTCTTCAGGAAACTCGGGGGGAAGCACCGAAGGCTCCCAGCGCTCTTGGCGGCGAACCCAACCAACTACTCCAGGGCCGGGATACTCAGCTCGTTGGAGGCAGTAGCAGGCACCATGTACATACTAGGCGAAGTCGAAGAGGCCGAGAGATACCTCAGCATATACAAGTGGGGCCCAACCTTCCTGACCCTCAACCATGAGCCGCTGGAAGCGTACCGTAGGGCAAGGACAGAAGGGAAGGTCAGGCAGGCGGAGAGGGAGTATTTCCCCCACCTCTTCACGCCAGATACTCCCACGCAGGAATAGTGAAGCACCTAGTCGACACGCCAACTCGTGAAGCCGTCCACGAAAAGGGCGTGCGCCGCTCTCCATGGGGTAATGTCTACCTCTTTCTGAATGACGTATCGTCTTCAATATCGACTGCAGGTTTCCTGTTCTGTGGGGTCTTTGGGCGCCGGAAGTCGACATCTTATGGCTCACTCGTCCGACCTTTCCAACTAGCTGCCTTTCTGGACCGCCGCACCGCGCGAGCTTCACACCTAGGAAAGAGTTAACTGTGATTGGGAAGGGCATGGGACCGACGTGAGCCGGTGGACGGGCCACGGGGATCTCCTGGGGAAGTTCCTCCCTCACTACAGGACGCACGGCGCCAGGAGGCGCGATCGGAGACGGTCGGCTCCAGAACAGAAACGAGACCCGGCCCACCATGAGCTGTGATAGGGCGACCTTGAGGTCGGTGGGATGCGGGGTGAAACGGCTGACCCGTGCGGAGCAAGGCCAAACGTGGCCGATGAAGTGCCTGTGACAGGCCAGGGTAGGCCGCTGAGCGGAATCCCGTCTAGAACAGAAGGAGGACTACAGCCGGCGCGCGTCGGAATCCTCGGCGGAGGGGAGAGAACCCCGCCGAGGGCGAATTATTCCCTTGCACCCTACGCAGATGTCATGGAGTCCTCCACACAGATAGAGGACAGAGAGCGCGGACCCATAGGTCCGGTGCCTCAGGGGGCGACAAGTAGTCGGGGCGGTCGAATACACGTGGAGAAGGTCCAACCTGGCTAAGAAGGCCTGACTAAGCTTTGGAGAAGTTTACATTAGGCAGCTGCGTCACGATATCATGGGAACCAGGGAGCTTGGCGCTTCACCTCAGCTCATAGTTTCCGTTCGACGGACATAGGAACCGCCCATGTGGAACACCCCATAGTATACTAGTGGTGAGAGAACATTATCCCTGCAAATGTCGCGAGTCGGATGGTCGAGCACACGAGCATTACAGGGATTAACAGGGGAGTAGGGACATAGTCTCCAAACTCAAGTCGAGCTGCGAAAAAGTCAGACGCCGAGCGTTGGAAACGGAAACTGCGAAACCATGTTCGAGCGGTCATGGCTCCGAAAGATGCTTAAAGTGATATTATCCTGAGGCCGCCAGTTGCACAAATTCGCACATCTCGCAGACGTCCACTTAGGGGCACATAGAGAACCGAGCCTCCAGAAGTTCGAGCTGCAGACGTTCGACTCGACGACAAAAAGGTGCATCGAACTCGGCGTGGATTTCATCCTTGTATCGGGGGACCTCTTCCACGTAGGAATCCCGGATCTTGGGGTGGTGAATGCGGCGCTGAAGAGCATGATGGAGGTCCAGCATCATGGGATACCCATCTATGCTATCTATGGTAGCCACGACTACACGCCCAATGGGACCTCAGTCATAGACATCCTCAACACCGCAGGGGTGCTGAACAACGTATTCAAGCCCACCTTCGACGGCGATAGTTTGAGACTGGGAGTTACCGTCGACGCGAAGACCGGTGCGAAGATAGCAGGCATTTCGGCACGAAAGATAGGGCTCGAAAGCAGATACTTCGCGGCCCTTGACAGGGAGGCGCTCGAAGCTGAACAGGGGTTCAAGATATTCGCTTTCCACAGCGGGCTGACTGAGTTCAAGCCAAGGCAGCTCAGTGCAATGGAGTCTGTGGACTCCTCACTGCTCCCCAAAGGATTCGACTATTATGCAGGAGGACACATCCATGAGAGAGGTGAGTTCAGGCTGCCGGGGTTGGAGGACATAGTGTTCCCTGGTCCGCTGTTCATTGGCTATGGTCAAGACCTAGAAGCCACGGCGAAGGGAGAGAAGCGCGGGTTCTACGTCGTCGAATTCGACGAGCACGTCAGGAGCAAGACGTTCATCCCGATGAACTCGTTCGAGGGCGTTTTCAGGGAATACGACCTGACGGGGCGGAACGCATCAGATTCAGGGTTCATGATATCTGAGGACTTCAAAGGGACTGATGTATCAGGGAAGTTGGTTGTCATCAGGGTCTTCGGTGAGCTAGCTGGAGGGAGGGTGTCAGAAGTAGGACTGGCAGGACTTCGTTCCAGCCTCTCCGATCGCGGGGCCATCCATGTCTATCTCAACAGGAACGCGTTGAAGTCGAAAGAACCTTCAGGCCATGTCTTCTCTGGAGAAGAACCTTCTTCCATTGAGAGGAGCCTCTTCGAGAGCGAAGCCGGGAAGATCGATGCGGCTGAAGAGCACCTCCGAGGGCAGCAGGGCGCAGAAGTCAGCCTCGAGCTCCTCAGGCTCTGGCGCCAGCCACCAAAGTTGGGAGAGACGAAGAAGGATTACACTGGAAGGATGGTCCGAGAGGGCGTGTATGCGCTGGAGAAAGAGAAACAGGGTTGATAATCAAGGAACTCGAGCTTACAAACATCAGAAGTCACGGGCACTCGGTGATCGATTTTCCGCTCGGCAAGACACTACTGGAGGGCGACATAGGGTCAGGCAAGTCCAGCGTCTTGATTGGAATCGAGTTCGCCCTCTTCGGCTTGGGGCCGGAGTCAGGTAACTCCATCCTGAAGTTGGGGGAGGACAGTGGCGAGGTAAGAATGGTATTCGAGGTCGACGGGTATGACTACCAAATCAGGAGGAGGCTTCAGAGGAAGGGAGGGAAGATTCAACAGATTGACGGAGAGCTGAAGATGCCAAGCGAGACAATTGCGTTGTCGCCGAGTGAACTGAAGGAGAGGGTGCTCGAGACGCTCGAGTTCAACGAAGCCCCCGACCCTAAGGCCCAGAGCTGGATTTACCGCTACGCGGTCTACACGCCCCAGGAGGATATGAAAAGCATCCTGGTCCTGGCGCCGGAGCAGAGGCTTCAGATTCTGAGGCGGGCGTTCAGGGTCGAAGACTACAAGACCGCGGCCATCAACGCAGAAGAGTCTGCGAAGTACATCAGAGAGGAGGCCCGGGAACAAGATGGGATTGCTACGGGCATGGGGGAACTGCGCTCTCAAGTGCATCAATTGCAGGCGGACGAAGAGAAGCAGAAGGCCGAATTGACCAAGCTGGAAGACGCAGAGACAGCGGACGAGGGTCATTTGCTGGTCGCGAAGGCGGAGAAGGAAGCCCTTCAGAAGCGCGAGATTAGCCTGCAGAATGTCAAAGCAGAGAAGGAATACTATGAGCGTCTTGAAGCGGAGGCCGCGAAGGACGCAATCGAGCTCGGAGACGAAGTCGCTGAGTTGCGCCTCAGTCTTCGGGAACTGGAAAACAGTCTTATTCGTACCGATATCGCACGCCCATCTGCGGCCAGCTCCCTCCCCGAGCTTAAGAAGAGGGAGAGAGCTCTCGAGGCGAAGGCGAAGAAGCTCACCGAACTCAAGGCTGCTACCGAGGCCAAGCTCTCGGACTACGAGTCGATAATGAAGAACGGCGTCTGCCCCGTCTGCGACCGGCCGGTGGGAACTCACGACTTCGAGGAAAAGAGGGGGAGGAAGGAAGCTGAGAGGGGCCATCTGGCTGAAGAACTGGCGGCGGTGGAAGCAGAGATTCTAACCCTGAGGGGGAAGATAGAGGAATACGAGTCCTACAAGTACGCGGTGAAGGAAGCAGCCCATCGGCGCGTGGAAAGGGCGAGGCTGAGGGTCGAAATTGAGAGGAAAGAGCAGTCGAAACGCAAGTTCGATAAGAGGGCGACCTTCGCGAAGAGCACGCTCCAACAGCTCGGGAAGCAGCTTGACGAGTTGAGCGGGCTGGCCAAGGAGATGGAGACAGCCGACAAGAAGCTGGCCAAGTCGGAGGAAAGGCTTAGGGCCACCAGGGATAGGCTCATCAAGACGAGGAGCATCGTCGAATCAATCCAGAAGAGGCAGACGGAGATAGCTATCGAGATAGTCGCCAAAGAAGAGGCATCCAACAAGAGCAAGAGACTCAGGGCGAGGGAGATTTGGCTCGAAGACTACTTCGTCCCCACCGTCAAGCTAATCGAGAAATCGGTACTTGCCACCATCAATCAGGAGTTCGACTCGCTCTTCAAGAGGTGGTTCGGCATGCTGGTGAACGACCCGGACAAGGAGGTCGGTGTAGACGAGGACTTCTCTCCGGTAGTGACACAAGGCGGATACGAACAGGACGTGAGATACCTTAGCGGAGGCGAGAGGACGAGTATCGCCCTTGCTTACCGCCTCGCCCTGAACGTCATCACCCAGAGGGTATCGGTCGGCATGAAGTCCAATCTCCTGATACTAGACGAGCCCACTGATGGCTTCAGCAAAGAACAACTAGGGACGGTGAGGGAGGTTCTAGATGATGTAGGGTGCCCGCAGATTATCATCGTGTCGCACGACAAAGAGCTGGAAAGTTTCGCCGACCAGATATTCAGGGTGGAGAAGTCCGGGAGCGAGTCGACAGTCAGGGTCCCCTAAGCTCCCGCGAGGACTACGCCGAGTTTAAGAGGAGAGTTCCCACGATAGCGTCGTGCCCCGGCGTGTCACTTGGCTCTCGAATGTGATGGCGGCATCGGTCATCGGACTCGGAGAAGATGTAGCGAAGTCCATTGAAGTCGTTGATAGCCCTCCGGCTTGGATGTGCCTCGCATGTCGTGGAGCGAAACTCCTTTGCGGGAAGCCTAGGTGCCCCATAATAGTGAAAGCCCAGGCGATGGCGAGGCTGAGCACCTACCTGACGAACGAGATTTCAGGGTCGTCCCCTCCCGGCGTGTTCGTGGGAAGACTTGGATATCCCAAGGTGTCCATAGGACCTATGGTACCGCCCAGTTTTGGAGATACGTCCGTCCTGGATACGCCGGAAGAGTGGCTAGGCACGCCCATAGACCAGATAGTCGACTACAGATACTCACTCATCAGGGGGAACTCGAAGGCGAGCGTTGAAGACGCACGCGACCCGGGGAGGACTCTTTTGTCGCTGCAGGAACTCGCCATGGCGGCAAAACCGGTCGACGCCGAATTGAAGCTGCTGCGAGCGCCGAGGCGGACGCTGACGTTGAGCGAAGACACCCAGCCCTATGGGCCTTCCGGCCCTCTTGACAGGTTCAGGATTGACAACCCCTCCGTCGACGGGAGGGTGCAGAAAGCGTACTACGATAGGAACCTCAGCGCTGCGGCCGCGGTGGGGGAGCTGTATAGGAAAGGAGTGCTGGTCACAAGGATCCAGAAAGCCTTCTCCGTCGGAATGTTCGGTGTGGGGGCGAAAAGGAGAATCGTGCCCACGCGGTGGAGCATCACTGCTGTCGATAGCTCCATCAGCCTAGACCTGATAGAGAGGCTGAAGCATCACCCGACCATCGATGAGTATCGCGTCTACAGCTTCGGGGTATACGATAATCAGTACGTTGCCATATTGATGCCCGAGCCTTGGAGGTTCGAGTGGATCGAAGCGTGGTTCCCGAACACCACCTGGAACCAGTTCACCAGTGAGCCTTACGTGATTGGGGACTACGAGGAATACTTCGGGAGGACCAAGTATTCCCGGGTCGGAGGTTGCTACTACTCTACCAGGCTGGCGGTTGGGGAAGCACTGGATAGGGAGAGGAGGCAGGCAGCGGCAATCGTTTTGCGAGAGACCTATCCCGGGTTCATCATGCCGCTAGGCGTTTGGAATGTGAGAGAGAGCATCAGGACGCTCCTCAGGCAGCCTTTCCAGAAGCATGAAACATTCAGAAGCGCATTGGATTCGGCGCTGTCGAAGATGAGGATTTCGAAGGCGAGATGGAAGAGGGAGAGCGTCCTGATTTCAAGAGAGCTGACACAGATGAAGATTAACGCGTATTGACGCCCTTTGAACGTTAAATCTGAGATTGTGGGAGGAGGGAGAGTTTGACTAAACGAATCTTTTGGGATGACGCATATGTGAGGGAGTTCGACGCCGAGGTGGCGTCGGTTGACGGGGACAGGGTCGTGCTTGACCAGACGGCGTTCAATCCTCGGGGAGGGGGGCTGGTCTCGGACACGGGCTCACTGGGAGGGTCGAAAATGATTGAAGCTGTGAAGGAAGGCGAGGAGATTTTCCACGTCTTGGAGAGTGTAGATGGTCTCGCCCCTGGAGACAGAGTCCATGGAACCTTGGACTGGAATAAACGCCATCGGATTATGCGGATGCACACTACGGCCCACATACTAAGCGCGGTCGTCAACGGAGAGACCGGTGCCCTCATCACAGGGAACCAAATCAGCCCGGATGGCTCGCGGGTCGATTTCAATCTTGAGAACTTCGACAAGGCGAAGATGTCGCACTACATCGATAGGGTGAATGAAGCTGTGGCGAGGGGATTAGAGGTGAAGTCATTCTTCATGAAAAGGGAAGAGGCGCTCGCAAACCCGGGCTACGTTAAGCTAGCCAACGCTATGCCTCCCACGTTGGACGTGCTTAGAATAGTGCAGATAGGAGACATAGACATCCAGGCAGACGGGGGGGTCCACGTGAGCAACACGAGAGAGATAGGAAAGGTGGTTGGGGTGAAGACCGAGAACAAAGGCAAGAGCAACAGGCGCCTCTATTTCACAGTAGAGTGAGCATTAGAAACCCTTAAACCGGCGGACGCCATCAAGGATAAAGTTGCCGAGTTCATCTCTGGGTCTGGGTATTGTCGGCGTACTACTGCTGCTTGCCGGGACGGTCTTCGCGCTCCAAGGGGACGGGATTGTCGGGGGGTCGTCGATGACCGGAGTGCCGTTCTGGATATATGCAGGCTCAGTCATAGCCGTGATTGGCGTGATACTCATTGCCCTCGGCTTTGTCTCTGCATCACGGGGCAAGTCAGGCGGGGTCAACCCGGCGCAGCCGAAGTGAAGGGCCGCGGTCAGGCAAGAGAGTTTCCCTAGCACGTGTGATTATGCTGGTAGCGGGTGGTCTGAGCAGAGAAGGGAACAAGTAGGCCGTCGTCAGATTCCTCCGCCTGACCTTGGAGCCGCCTTTCGGTCAACGTTTAGTGATGCATTAGAACAGTATCGATGGTTCGGTATGGGAAGGCAGACCGGCCCAAAGCGTCTGCTCGGGTTGCACGAACTCCTTTGAACTCAAGACGAGCAATTTCGCTCTTCCTAACCGGCTCCTTCGCTGGTCTCTTAGGACTTGGATTCAACTTCCTACTCAGGCTGGGCGGGCTCGCCCCTTTTCCCCCGGAGTCAGCGCTGAGCACATTTCTTAGGGTAGTTCCAGCTTCGATCGAGGAGCCCATGGTACAGCGGTTCGGGGATCTGGCAGGGGAGCTGGGCCTCGTCATTGCGACTCTAATCGCCGCGGCGACCTACGGCTTGGTCGTCCTTCTATTCGACGCTCTCCTGGCCGAGAAAGTCTTTGGCCGTTTGAAGAGGTTCGAGGGGACGATGGTGGTCGGCCTCATCTCCTGGGCAATCTTCGGCCTCATTCTCTTCCCCTTAGACGGAGACGCCCTCTTCGGGTCGACATCCCCATATGCCCAGGTTAATGCGGTCTGGGTCTTCCCCCTCGGCCTGCTTTTAGTCCAGGCGGTGTTCGCGCTTCTACTCTCTGCGATGTATCTGCCGGCGGCGGCTATGAAGACGCCAATTGGAGAGCCAAGCGTCCAAGACATGGGGAGGAGGGAATTCATCGAGAAGGGCACAGTCGTGGTTCTTGCTGTGGTCGCGGGTATCGCCGGGCTCATGGGGTTGGACCAGTTCCTTTCATCTAGTGTGCAGCCAACAGGGACCACCCAGCCCGTGAATCTTCAGGAGGCGCCTTCAATCTTCAGAGACCCAAGGCTCGCCTCACTCGTAGACTCCGAGGTGACTCCTGATAGCGACTTCTACAGGGTGGCAATAGACGTGATAGACCCTACCGTGGATGCGTCTACTTGGTCCCTAGTTGTGGACGGGCTCGTGAAAGCCCCGAAGTCATACACCATGCAAGAGCTTACCGGGCTACCTCAGACTAGCCAGTACACCACCCTTGAATGTGTGAGCAACGAGTTGAATGGGAATCTGATAGGGAACGCGAATTGGACAGGAGTGAAGATATCGGACCTGCTGGCTGATGTAGGGGGGGTCGGCGTGGGAGCGACATATGTTGTCTTCTACTCGGTCGACGGATACAGCGTAGGAATCCCGCTGGCCAGGGCTCTGATGCCAGATAGCATCGTCGCCTACGGCATGAACGGCCAGAGCCTGCCGGTGAGACATGGTTACCCTCTCAGGGGGTTGATTCCTGGGCTTTACGGAATGATGAGCGCGAAGTGGGTGAACAGGATTTCGGTCGTTAGCTCGGTCTATGAAGGATACTGGCAGACCAGAGGGTGGACCAACATAGCCACGGTGCACAGCGAGGCCTTCATCGTCCCCCTCCCTCCCGCCCAGGCGAGCCTCTCTAAGTACGGGGGGTCGATAATCCTGTCGGGATACGCGTTCGCTGGCGACAGGGGGATTTCAAAAGTGGAAGTTAGCCTCGACAACGGCCGGACTTGGGAAGAGGCTCAAATCAAGCCCCCGATCTCCGACATCACTTGGGCGCTCTGGGCGTATGAGTGGAACCCACCGTCGGCGGGAGAGTACTCGGTGCTGGCCAGAGCCGTCGACGCTGCAGGGGGAGTGGAGACGTCGTCTAAGGAAGGCACATACCCGAATGGCGCGACTGGATACGTCAATGCCTTGGTACAGATTTTTGACTGAGATGCCCGTACCACCGTGGTCCCGCCTGACCATGGCGACGCAGGATGAGAAAAGCGCGTCATGGGGACAGGGCCCGCCGCCTGCGCTTTCGTCGTGGTTTCGAATTTGGGAGAGGATTCCGGAGACGAAGGCGTCGTCAGACCCGACGGTTTACACCTGCAAACAGAGAACCACTTCCAAAGTGCGCTCTAGACTTCTTTGTGGGATGAACGAAGTCCTCTGCAGCAAGGAGGAAACATAAGCGAGAGCAAGTAGCCGCGATAAGGAAGAAGGTCGGCCAGGCAATACCTGACCTTCGATGGAGTCAACGAATTTTTGCGAGTGTACGACTTTGGATGATACGGCAACTAAGGCAGGCCCCCGGGACCTCACGAGACCTGCGAGCGGGTCTGGATTGCTGGATGAGCGTCGAGTTGGGAAATTCTGATTTCTTCGCGAAGGAGGCCTGCCAGGTTGGTAGTTGGAGCGGAAGGTTCGACAAGAAGCGGGCGCGATGGGTGGGCTCTAGCGCGTCAGGCCCTCAGACTAGATTACCCTCTTCTTGGGAGTACTTCAGTGAAAACCTAAGGGGTGCTTAATGCATCCCCGGTTCCTCTGACGCCCTCCCTGCTACACAATAGAGGGTCGCGCTACCAGCCCATCGTGGCCTTACCTTCGTCGCCCTACCCACACGGGCATCCGCTTGGCCGTACAATTGCCGCAGTAGGTCTTCATCGCCCTACTTCCCTCATCGAAGATTGTGGTTGAGTGCGACATGCACACTAGCGCTCCGCACTCAGCACATGATGCGACAGCATGACCCTTGCAAACCGAGCATCTTGCCATTCGTTCACCCCCAAATTTCTCTGCGCCCAACAAGCATGTCCCAAGCTTCGAGTCGGAAGTTACACCCCGGAGCTATAAGCAAATGCGGGCCAGGCGCAGAGCATTAGACACTTGACCGGTTAATAAACAGGACGCTCAGATTGGGAGCTTGACTTCTCCGGGAAAGACAGGTATCCCCTCCGCCTCAAGCTCCATAGAGGCCTTTTCCGCATTCTCCAACGGAATCCATGCGCTCATCGCCTTAGAGTTCCCTTCCGAGTCGCATATGACCAGGGCAGCGGTGGCGTTCTTTCCACTGACCACTTTTTTCATCATTTCATCTCCTACAGGGGTCCACTGCGCTACGCCGAGCTTCAAGATGAGCATTGGGTAAGAGGGTCCAGCGACCCTCTGGAGCAAAGTCAGCGCCCTATTGACGCGCCGTCTTCCCTCTTGGACCGCGGCGAAGTACTCCAGCGACTAGGCCCCCAGGTATAGTAGGGTGAAGACACCCAAGAGGGACAAGACCACCCCGATTATTTGGTTAGGCTCGAGTCTCTCCTTCAGGAAGGCGAGCCCATATCCTCCGGCGACCGCCCCGCCCATCCCTGATATCGCCGTGACCACAGGGAGTGACCCTCCGGGAACAGAGATACCGTATGTCAACGAAAGGAAGCCGATTGCCTCCAAGACGCCCATTGTGATTATCCCTCTCGAGAAGACGCCTCTTATGGGCCTGGCGGTCTGCTTGAGTGTCGGCGCCAGCGCGAATCCCATCGATATGCCTACGATACGAAGGATTGTGACTGGGACTATGACGCTCACTAATGGGGCGGCGTAGCCAACCCCCACGTAGACGAAGCCGAAGAACAGCGAAGCGGCGGCAGCTGGGACGAAGCCGGCAGTGAGGCCTGCTGACCCTTTTCCGGCGATGGAACGTCTTATCTCAGAAAACCTCGTCGATGTCAAGACCACCCCTATGATTATCCCAGCGATGGCGAGGATTTCCGTGCGCTGAAGGAGCGTGCCTAGGATGAGAATAGAAAGGACAGTTGTGATGGCAGGGTAAGTGTATGCCACAGGCGCGACGACGGAGACGACTCCTTTGTGGAACGCGCGGTAGAGGAAGGTGAACGCTATGAAGTTTAGAATCCCGGCTACTATGAGTACTGTCAGGGGAATGAGCGGAGCCCTGACGTCGGGGCTGAGGACAGGGGTGATGGCAATGAGCACGATGAAAGTCACCAACATAGAATACACCAGTGTTCTGTAGTAGCCGATTCTTTCCGACTGGCCTCTAGACAAGTAGTCGCCAGTCCCCCAACACAGTGCTGTTGCCAGGCCCGCGATGACCGATAGATTCGGCAAGTGATGCGGAAGGTCCCACTGGTCTGGCTTTAAGAGACGCGCCTTTGGTGGCAATCCAGGTTGAAGATAGACACCGAGGTGGCGGTGGGCGAACCGATAGAGGTGGTCGAGCTGTCGAAGAAAGCCGAGGGATACGGCTTCGATGCGTTCTGGGTGAACGAGACGAAACACGACCCATTCGTGCAGATAGCCCTCGCAGCCACTGCCACCACACGAATAGAGCTGGGAACGTCGATTGCCCTGGCGTTCACCAGGAGCCCCACGACGATGGCATACACGTCATGGGACCTTCAGAGCACCTCGGGAGGCAGATTCATGCTGGGGTTGGGGAGCCAGGTCAAGGGCCACGTTGAGCGCCGGTT
Organism: archaeon; assembly: GCA_021786575.1. Taxonomy (GTDB): domain Archaea; phylum Thermoproteota; class Nitrososphaeria; order Nitrososphaerales; family Gagatemarchaeaceae; genus UBA183. Next base: position 27,375 of record JAJYMY010000002.1, on the reverse strand, counting down.
CGGGATGAAGTGGGATCCAGCTGCCCCGAAGATGATGGAGTATGTGTCGGCACTGAAGTCTGTGTGGAAGAGTTGGCAAGATGGGACCAACCTGGATTTCAGGGGCAGATACTATACGCTCGACCTCATGACCCCGTTCTTCACTCCGGATCCGATTAAGAACCCTGCCATCCCGGTACTCGTGGCCGGGGTCAACAGGATGATGTGTAAGGCGGCAGGAGTGGTCGCAGAAGGCCTACACGTGCATCCGTTGCACACGGTTAGGTATCTCCGTGAAGTCGTCGAGCCGGCGCTGTCAGCGGGGCTGGCCAGGGCAGGGAGGAGCAGGAAAGAAGTGCAGGTAGCGGCTTCCGTGTTCGCCGCAGTGGGAGACACTGAACAGGAGATTGCCGCTGTAAGGGAAACCTACAGGGGTCAGATAGCGTTCTACGCATCTACCCGGAGCTATAGGAAAGTAATGGAGCTCCACCACTGGGAAGATGTTGCCGAAAGGCTTCATGCCCTATCCGTGAACGGAGAATGGCACAGGATGGCCTCCGAGGTGGGGGACGACATATTGGCTGAGTTTGTTGTAGAAGGGACATGGAAGGAGGTGGGAGGGCGAATCCAAGACAAGTATCGCGGAATCCTAGATAGGGCGAGAGTGTACCTGCCCTTCGATGGAAATCCTAGATGGGCGGACGTACCGCGCGGATTCAGAGCCTGACGCTAAACTCGACAGCGCCCTTGCATCAGTTCATGGCTCGACAACGCTGGAGCTCTGTCGCACGTCGGGTGCCGGTTTAGTAGCAATGGGAACGGAGCCCATCCTGTGTAGGACAAGTTTTTATTGGTGGAGTCGGCAGTTTTTCCCTGGTTCTCATGGTGTCAGAGCAAGTTGACGTGAAGGAGGTGCAGAGGCAGGTTTCGAAAATAGTCGACCCTGAAATCGGAATGCCGATCGTTGAGATGAATCTCATCGACAAGCTTGACGTCGAAGATGGGAACGTGAATGTCGAGTACCACGCGACTACCCAGTTCTGTCCACCTGTGTTCGCGTTGAAGATATCCCAAGATTTGAAGGACAACCTCACCCAGGTGAGGGGAGTCAAGTCGGTGAAAGTGATAGTGACTGGACACTACTTCGCCGATGCGATCAACAGGCAAGTGAACAAAACGCAATCTGGCACCGAGGCTGTCCCTGCCGAGCAGGGAACCTAGTCAAAGAAGTGTTGGGGCGGCCGATAAAGCAGTAAATCAAACCGTGGTTATATCCACCGCGCGCAAAGCATAAACGCACCCCCGTCACCTGATACATCGGACCCGGAGACCCGCCAGGCAGAGCCCGGGAGGGCACTCCCGCAGCCAGGTAGCTTCTATGAGTCGTAAGCTTCGCACGCTTTATGCGTGCGGCGGCCCACATCGCCTCTGTACCGACTGCGGTGACGCATTGTTCAAGCCCGTTGCAGGCGTGACAGCTATAGGACTGCGCCGGGGCCGCGACTTATGACCTGCCGAACCGTTTGCGATTCTCTCGCCGAGACGATATACGGGACGGCTTTTGATTTAGAGACGTACAAACATCTCCGCGAAAGGTGCGAGGTGCCAACCAAAGTTATCAGCATCTACGATGCTTCTTGCGGGGACTGCTTCAGAACGGCCTGGGTCTGTCCTTCGCTCTGACTCGAGCTTTTCGCCAGGGCCTGCAATCCGGTTCCTTACGGGAAGCCGCCAGGTAGAAACGTCGGTTGGGCGTGCTCTTGCTGTGCAAGAGCGAATGGCTCTGCCCTAAGTCCGAGATGCGTCGAAACCGCGGTCAACTAGCTTGACTCAACCCTTGGTTCCCATGACCGGTCCTTTATGCGAGTCGTGTAACGGGCACGCCTAATCCGATGTGACTTGATCTGCCATGGGGCGTGGGCATACTGCCGCGGTCGGTTGCAATCACGTCGTTGGCAATCACGTCTGACTCCACCTCTCACCGCTCGTCGACGCCAGTCTCGTAAAAGACGTAATCTTCGTGTCTGCCTTTGACTTCGGTCTAGACGTAAGGGCTGCCAAGGCCTTTCTTTTTCTGAGAGAGCTAGGATCCCTGTCTCGTGTGAACGTTGCTTGCCCGTTCTTGTCATCTGTAGTCAACCAGGGAGAGGTCAGTGAAGCAGAACCCATCTCTGAATACAGCTTCCCCCTTCTGGACGGATATCTCCTCCTCGAATATAGGCCCACCATATACGAAAGTGTGGAATTCGCCGTTCTCCCCACATGGGTCCACCGAAGGTGGGAGGTCAGAGAGGAATGACTCATCGAACTCCCTGCCACAGTAGCCCGCGCCGAGAGCCTTGGGGTCTACGGCACATACGACCGCTTTGAAACCATCCTTGACGAATCGGGTGGCGAGCTTCCGCGTGTCCTTCTTCCACAGTGGGAATACCCCCTGCATTCCCGCCTTTGACAGCCTCTCTTCCCTGAAGCGGCGTATGTCTTCGAGGAAGATGTCTCCAAAGACCACGTGGGTTACGCCATTGTCGCGCTGCCTGAGCATGGCCAGGTCCATCGCCGCGGAGTACTCATCATTGGACGCGCCCTGCTTAATCCAGACCTCGTCGATGGAAAGCCGAAGGCTCAGCGCCTGCTTCATGAGCAGGTCCCTCCGCACCCCATGCATGCTGATCCTGTTGAAGTCTCTCGTCAGAGTGGTTAGAAGGCATGCGACCTTCAAGTCTCCTGCCCTTGACACTTCCTGCAAAGCAAGCGAACTGTCCTTCCCTCCGCTCCATGAAATAGCCGCCTTTGTTTCTGTCAAACCACCCCCCATTGTTTCGATTGCTGCTTAAACGTGACAATCCAACTGGGAGCCTCATCCCTGTGACCTCCAGCCATGGGCCTGACGTGCTGGAACGGAAACGCCCCTTGCCCTAGGTCATCCTAGATTCTTATCCAGTTTACCCGATGGAGAAGAGAGAGGGCGGTCCCCTGAACCTTGTTCCCTTCGGGCCATCAAGTCTTATGTGCCTTCGCCTGTTCATAGCAGATGTAGCCGCCTGAATCCCAGTTGAACGGACAAATCAAAGATCGCTGACCAATGGCTCAATTGACAACGACAGGGCTGATTGCTTAAGTGTGACTAAGAACCACTGACTTCTAATGTTACCCTCACTGGAGGAGATGCAGGCTCGTGTGGTCGCTTTGATTTTAGACTCAAAGCCTGAGGAGGCCATAGTGTTCCTTTCAAAGTGGTACAAGGTCTCAGAGCCGAAGCTGGGGGTAGGCGTGATCGAAGGAAAGACCAAGGGTGTTGCGGCGGTCTACTCGCAGAGGAGAAAGGAGATACTTGCGGCCCGACGTGAATATCTCTATAATCCCTTCGTGATGGTTCATGAGTTCTACCACCATCTGAGGTCAGTAAGTGGGAAGCATCGTGGGACCGAGAAACAAGCAGACAAGTTCGCGCTCGAGTTCATTGCCGCCTACCGGCGAGTAGCTCTGAGCGAGGTTAGAGCCCGACCGCGGACCAGATCGCCTCATCGTCGGTGAGTTCGATGTAACCGAACAAAGCACATCTAATCCCTCTTATCGTGGCATTCCTCCCTGCTCTCTCGATTTCGCGCTCGTATTCCGTCAGCTGACCAGCGTGGCACCTCTCGTAGGTCAATCGCTCAGGTTGACGCCGAGTGCGTATTAAGGACGGCTGTGGAAGGTCGAAGTGTGACCCGACGCGATAAGATATCGGTAACCCCAACGAGGCGGATAGCGTTCGACCCTTCCATCAGGGGGAGTGGGAGCTGCATATTCTGTCAGATTGTCTCAGGAAAGTCCCACTCGGATGTTGTCTATGAAGACGAGAAGTACGTCGCATTTTTGGACATCTTTCCATTCTCGAAGGGCCACACTCTGGTCTGCCCCAAGGAGCATGGAGAGACCATATGGGACATGGAGGAGAAGGATATCGCGGGTCTCTTCCGGGTCGCGTCCAAGGTGTCGAGGGCCGTCGTAGCGGCAGTGGGAGCGGATGGATTCAGGTTCGTCCAGAACAATGGCGAAGCTGCCAATCAAGTCGTGGCTCATGTTCACGTGCATGTCATACCAGTGAAGTTGGAGGACAAAGGAAAGTTCACAGATAGGAAGAAGTTCACTCAGAAGGAGATGGAGGAGACTGCCCGCGCTATTAGGGCGGAGATGGACCTGGCTTAACTTACGAAGACAGACAGCGTAGTCAGGGCGGTGTCGGTGCTCGGGCCGGTGACCAGGTATAGGGTGTATACCCCCGGCCCGTAATCCCTGACGAACGCGTCTAAAGAGAATGATATGTATACGGTGCTGGCGTTGAACACCCACCGGCCGGCGCAGACTGTGATACCGGTTGTGAATTGGTTGCAGCCTCTGGAAGGCCCTATAGGAGGCAGGACCCCTCCCAATAGAGTGCCAGGCCCATACTCGTGCGGTCCGCTGTCAAGCTGGGCCCTCGTCTCCGGGGCGGGGGTGCCGTCGAAGGCTACATAGATAGCGGTCGGAGTCGGGGTCCCCGGAATCGGACTACCCTGCATGGTCACGTGATAGGGACCCGACGGCGATGATGCCGCCACCGATAGGTTCAGATTGAGATACTCATTCTGGAACTCCTCGTCGAAGAAGATGTAGGTGCTGTTGTAAGCCACGCCGATCGACACGTAGTTATGGAGGGGATTGAGGATGTTGTACCTGTGCCCGTTGTTGCAGCAGACTGCGTCGTCGTAGACCATGAGGTGTTCGAGGTTTCTGATTGCGTCCTCTATCGCTGTCGTCCGGCCCAGCAGGCCCGCTGTGTACTCTGAGTATGCGACGTTCTCGAAATCGGCCCCACGCCCTCCGAGGATGGTGTACCGCATGTAAGGCTTGTATCCCTGCGTGTCGAAGTGACTGAAGTACGAGTAGTAGAGCATCGAGTCGGCATGCTGCTGGGCTGCTTGATTGAAGCTCAACGAAACTGGCCCCGTGCCGTTAGCTGCCCTGTCGGAGTTAATCTGTGCCAGGGCGAATTCCGCGAGTGTGCAGTAGTCATATGGATATGCGACGACTGCTGATCCGTTCACTATGATAGGGCTGCTCAGAGGCTGGATTGTGACTGCATTTGAGCAGCCCCCAGTGCTAGTTCCCATCGAGGAGATTGAGATTGATTTCCCTCCAGAGACTATATCGGAGAGCGTCGAATAGGCACTCCTGAACACCGCGGATAATGATGGGGTGGTCGCCATGTATGCGGCCAACAGCACAAGTGCCACCGTGATCAGCGCCGCTGCCCTCCTCCGCCGATTGGTGGGAGCCGGAGGAGTAGACTCGCCGGCTCGCAGCGAGCGGGCGTGTCTCCTGCCAATCTTCAATTCGGGACCAGATTTGACATCCTCGATATTAAGCGAATAGAGCTTAGTTGGCGGAACAGAATCGAAGCGTGGAACGGAGGGCGATGCCTCTGCCTAGTCGCGGCTTATGCGGTGAGACTTTCACTCTCGTCTTGGCTGAAGGCCCCAGCTGGTATCTCAGGGAAGCTGTCCTTCATTCTCTGTTCCGCGACGGCTGCGGCCTCCTCAAGGACTCTCTGTGCGTCTTCGTTGGCAGCGTCGAAGTTCAAGGAAATCCCACCTGAAGCGCTTGCGTCCACTAGGACGCTGCTGAGGAGCCCTGAAATCTCGTTAATCTCCCTGTCAGCGTCTGGGAGGGCGTTGCTCAGACCGTCTTTCATGTTCTTGATGACAGAGACCGCCGGAGCCAGGGTGTTGGCGATTTCGCCCATGTCTGTGATAGTTCCTAGCCTTAGAGAGATCTGCTCCATGGCCAGTTGTGCTTGCGTCACCATCTTCCCCATCTTCCGCACTTCTGATAGCTCGTTAGCATAGACTGCGGCATGTTGCATGTCATGCTTCGCGAGAGAAGAGACCACGTTCTTGAAGATCGCCGAGTCTCGCTGCTTGATTCTGTTGACCGTGCCATCTAGTTGAGAAATCAATATCCTAATCTGCCTGTTGGCCTGCTCAATCTGAGATTTCAAGGGCGTGGGAGGACGGACTGTGCCCCTGAGCCGACCTACCAGACCGGGGCCCTGGTCTTTCCTCTGCCACTTGGATGAAAAGCTCATTCTTGATTCAGTGATCACCCAGGGTTCGGATATACCTCGGGCTCTAAACCGCGTGCCAGTTTGAAGAAATTTAATTGACAGGCGCCGCAGCGCGCGAGGCGCGCGAACCGATGCGGTCTACCTTGAATTATAATCCAGTGGAGGAGAGATGAGAATGAGATTGGAGCGTGGTTTCGTATTCCTCTCAGCGGAAGAAATGACCGGAGCCGACAGGATGGCCGTCGAGGCCTGCGGGATAGATGTGCTGTCCCTGATGGAGAACGCCGGTCTCAGGACCGCCGAGTTGGCGAGGGATATGCTTGGAGGAGTTGACGGAAAGGAGATATGCTGCCTGATTGGGGTGGGGAACAACGGAGGCGACGGCCTTGTCGCTGCGAGGCACCTACACAACTGGGGAGGGCGAGTGAGAGTGGTGCTCGGAGGAGCGAAGGGAGAAATCCGCGACGTTCCAGCGAAGCAGCTCGCAGCGGTCGAAAAGATTGGGGTCGAAATAGTGGGACCTGATTGGGACTTCTTACAGAGGGAAGACCTCTTGATAGACGCGCTGCTGGGCTACGGATCCAAAGGAGACCCAAGGGAACCTTTGGCGACCCTTATCGCCAAGGCGAACAAGTCAGCGATCATGACACTCGCCGTGGATGTGCCATCGGGGCTGAACGCCACATCTGGGGAGCCCGGAAACCCATGCGTCGACGCCGACGCGACTTTGACCTTCGGCTTTCCAAAAACCGGGTTCCTCAACCCGAAGGCTACGGCGGTCCTCGGAGACCTTTACTTGGCTGACATCTCCTTCCCACCTAAGGTCTACCGTTTCTACTCTCAGGAGACCGGAATCTTCCATAGAAGACCCATTGTGAAGATGTGGTGACAGTGCCAATGCTTTTCAATCAGGTCTATGCCGGAGGCAGAGGATGAAGGCCCAGAGCGACCAGATGAAGTGCCCGAAATGCGGACGCTTCGACTTGAAGGAGACCGACCAGGGCATCTCCTGCAGGGTGTGTGGCTACACCCTCTCACCGGGGGAAGGAGACCGGTTCAGGCTCTATAAAATCCTCAAGGAAGAAGAGAAGAGGCCGGAGCGTCGCAAGAATCCCTGAAGACGATGACCGACCTCATTTCTCGCAGAGTCACAATAACCGTTTAATCTGGTTTTCGTAGCACCCGCGGGTTGGTCGTTCGAGCTAGCCCGATATCGAAGACTGCCGCTATCTTGATAGTTGTCGTTGGGATATTCGTCTTGTTCGCCGGACTCCTTGCACGGGTGATTGCGAGCGAGGTCGAAGGGATTGCGTTCATCGTCCTCGGGCTAGCGCTCTATGGCCTCCTCAGGAGGTTCACCAAGAAATTGGGAGAAGAAGTCCGGGGAGGTCCGACTAGTCCGAAGAGTGCTGGACGGGGGTGAACCTGTGCTTCAGGTTTCTGTCCCATAATCTGGCCCCTAAGATTCCTCCTACGGTCCCGCTTACTGCACCCACGGCCAGGATGGGTAGATACACTTCCACGAACGGCGCCGTCGTACCGAAACCGAAGGCTATGAACGCGTAGGTCGCGACCACCCCTACAATGATGGTACTCAAAGTCAGGGAAGCCACCAACCTCTTCGGACGGACTTTCCCTTCGTAGGTCACCTTGAAAATCGTGCAAAACAAGTCTACGAGAATCCCGTACAGCAGCGCTACCCCGAAGGCGAATGGACCAAAGGAGAGCTGCAACGGAGTCTCGACCATTCCGTTGATGATACCTGTGTAGGTCGCACCCCCGGGCCCGAGAAGGATGAAACTAAGGGAGAGGAGGATGGCTTCAAAGACTATCAGTGAGTCGCCGATTTCGAAAGGCAGGGCACCGTATATGACACCTATCGTGACCCCGAATAACGTGGCCGTGACGATTTTCTTTGAGTCTACCAAACCCGGCTGGCGGGTGGGTCGCAAGCCAGTGTATTTAACGTCAGTTATACCGTGCTGACGGATCCGGGAAACAGATATCGCGGGGACAGATGTAAAGGAGTGCGATGGTGAAGGTCTTCAGTGAGGTACTCGGGACCGAGGTGAATATTCCCGACCGGCCTGAAAGAATAGCGAGTTTCAGTCCCGCTGTCACTGAGACGCTTTTCCAGCTCGGGCTCGGCGAGCGTGTCGTTGGAGTCACGGCATTCTGCGCTAGACCGTCGGAGGCGCGGTCGAAAAGGAAACTGGGGAGCTACAACACAGTTAGAGAAGAGGTCCTTGACGAACTTGACCCCGACCTAATCCTTACAGTCACAGGATATCAGAGAGAATTTGCTGCGAGGCTGTCGAAGAAGTATCCGGTATATCCACTAGAACTCCCGGTGTCTGTTGCAGGCATCGTAGACTTCGTGGTGAAGGTGGGCCTGGTAGCAGGCGCTCCTGAAAAAGGCCGTGACCTGGAAGCTTTCCTCCTCAAATCCATGGGGAGCCTGCGAAGAGTCCGAAAGCTCGTATCTTACGTCGAAATCGACCTAGGAGGCCCTGTGAGCTTCGGCTCCTATAGCTACATCACCGATGCATTCCAGTTACTTGGAAGTTCATTGCTCTACGGAGTAGCCCCCTGCGAATGGCTGGCCCCAGACATGGAGACGGTGTCGTCCAATGACCCCGACGCCATATTCTATGAACCCAAGATGTACTCCGGGTTTGGAGAAAGTGACCTAATCAGGCTAATCCGCTCAAGGAGGTGGGATAAGCTCAGGGCGGCGACAATGGGGAACATCTTCGTGACACCGGGGCCTTTGGACTTCCTGGCGCACCACGGACCCTCCTTCATCACCGATGCAGTCCCATGGCTGGCGGCAAAGCTTGAGCTGGCTGAGGAGAGGGTCAAGGCTTAACCGAGCCCGGCGCTGTCCGAGGATTGTTGACTCCGACAGGTATACAGATGGGACAGAAGGGCGCGGGTTAGAAGGCGCTGCCGACTGCAACTTTGGGGCAGAGCCTGCACCCCCTAGACGGTGTTACATCGTTGGAGGAGCGGAAGTCGTCGTGCTTTGGCTGCTTTGTCGCGAAGACTTCAGCACCTCTCTCGCTCGCCTCAAATCTCCAGCCTTAGGTGAGAAGATCACATTGAATGAGAGGTACGCGAAGGCAATGATCCACGCTAAAATGGAGTAGGCGATCGGCTCGGTAAGCGTCAACGCCGCCGCTATTAGCAGGGGCGAGCTGGTGGATGCTACGGCGCCAGCAGCGAACATTGCTGCCGCCCTCCTCCGGGAAGCCCGCGAAAGCGTGCGCTTCTCTGTTGAGAGCGTGAGGATTGGTATGGCACTGGCGACCTTCCCTAGCCTAGCAGGGAGAGCCTGGACCAAGGATGTTCGCCCGAGCCGGATCTCCCTGAACTTTATGCCTCCGATGGTTCCCACTACGTAATGAGCGGGGCAGTGGATTAGGTAGGTCGACAGGAGTTGGACTACGACGACATAGAGCCCAAAGAGAACACCAGGTGGAACAGTCCTGGAAGCCGCCAGGAGGACGACTAGTAGGAATGCCTCCGAGATGACGCCTGTAAGGGGCTTCATGCTGCGACCGGAGCTTCGGACATACTTTAGGTTGAGGCTAGCGCGTTGAGAAGAGGACCGCGTAGGTCAGGCAGCGGGTTTCTCGTGCACAATCTGTGTTTAGTAACTTCGACACTGAATGAGACTGCCTGCTAGGCAGATAGGGGAATCAGAGAGAGGCGAAGCCACTGGCTCACAGCGGCTCGTCCAGAGCGATGCGGAATGTTTCGTCTATACGGACCCCTCCTACTTCATGATGTCCTGAGGATGCGAACCGGCCTCCTCGTCGCTGCGATGGGAATCGCTCTCTTCACCCTGAATACTTCATTCAATGTCGCAGCCTACAGGTACGGCAGGATGGTGCTTATCGTGTGCAACGGCTGCCTGAGCCTCACCCTGGCTGGCTCCGGCCCGACACCAGCCGGACACTAGCCCAAGCTGCGCTCTCATCGAGGGAGACGAGGCTTCATGGGGTGTCATCCATGTGCTTATCGCTGATATGGCCGGTGACCAGGATGGGCTGTGGCGTTCTCGCACCTCCCATCCTTGGGCTTTCACGAGATCATGGGAGCTTTGTCATTTCGTCAGTCTATGAGTTGGAGTACTTCGACTTTCGGCCAGGTCACGCTGTCCCTTTCGTGACCGTGTGGCTGCTCAACCTTGTAGTCAACCCATACTTTCCCGCTGAGGAGTGCGTCCTCGGAGGGGAGATGAATATGCGCCCTCGGAAGGTCCGAAGCGATATTGGAAGCGCCTACAACGTGCTGGAAGGAATCGGGGCTAGGTGCGGAGCGTCTCTTTGGAGGGGCTCCCCAGCGACAGCCTCATATCTGCCGGACCCCAATCCGCCCCGTCCTACATCCCGACGGCTATGTGTATGGTTTGGATATCCACGCGTATTGGGTCGTGTTCAGGACCGCGGAACCCCAGAGGGACAGAGACAACTCACGTTTCGACCCAGTCATCCAGGCTATAGCGACCTGAAGAAGAGCGTCGAATGTCTGCCACCCTGACCCCTACCAGACGTATTCGCTTCCCCTTCGTCTCAAACTCGTCCAGTAACCTGTCAACGTTCTCGAGTAAGGGGTCTTCACTGTCGGTATGGCTTACTAGGGTCCGTTCCCTGGTGTGTGTCTCGAACCCGTGGAACCTGATTTTTATGCCGGCCACTCGGTAGGAGTAGCCCGCAGACTTCACCCTCCGCATAAGCTCTGCTGCGCCGTCTGCTGCCTCTCTCCTCACTTCTTTGAAGTCGCTGACGTCCTCCTTGAACGTCCGCTCCACGCTGAGCGATTTCGGAAGGTCTTGCTGCCTTACCTCCACAGCCTCCTCTCCGTGGATGACCCCCCAGAGCCAAACGCCGTTCTTACCAAACCAAGAGAGAAGCTGTCGCCCCTCAAGCTGCTGGAGTTGGGCGATGGTCGTGATGCCCTTTTCACTCAAGAATTCGCGAGTCTTGGGACCGATGCCGGGGACGGCCCCCACTGGGAATGGGGCAAGAAACCCCCGCACACCTCCGAGGGGGACAATCGTCATGCCGTCAGGTTTGCTACTGTCTGAGGCGATCTTTGCAGAAGACTTGTTTGGCGCTATCCCTATAGAACAGCTGAGGCCATGCTTCTCCATTACTGCCTTCTTGACCTCTGCGCCGAGGAAGGTAGCTGCGCGTTCGTCTACCGCCCTGCTGGTGACGTCGAGATACGCCTCGTCTATACTGGCCTGCTCGAACCTGTCGGCGAAGACCCTCAGAGTAGCCATCACTTCTTCCGATGCGCGCTCATAGAGCCCCCAATTCGGCCGGACGTATATCGCCTGCGGGCATAACCTGTAGGCTTGGGTGATAGGCATCCCTGAACGAAGCCCAAACTTCCTGGCCTCGTAGGAGCAGGCGATGACTACGCCTCTCCCCTTGCCACCCTCTGGGTCAGCCCCGACGACCATTGGGAGTCCCTTCAGATCTGGACGTCCCCTCGCCTCCACGGAGACGTAGAATGCGTCCAAGTCGACGTGAAGTATGGTCCGGCGTTGAGACTGCATGTGTCAGCTACTGCCCGAACAGCGTCTGCTGCTCGTGCCCCTGGGCATTCCAGTCGAGCTCCATCAATCCAAGGAGCCTGCGGAATTCGTTGGCTGATTCAGGGCTAAAGCCTGCGAAATGGTTGTTGAAGAAGACGTAACCTGATTCGAACTTCCCGGCGTTGTCCTTGACCGCTTCCGCCCATCGAGCCAGGTCCCCCGACCTGTCCTTCTGCACCCCTGTGAACTCAGTAATCTCCCTGTCCCCAACCATCCTGAGATAGGCGAAGTCTGCGGTCACCACAGGGGGGCTCTCGACATACTGGTTCAGCGTCCATACCATAGCGACGTTGTTCTTCGTCAGAAGCGAGTAGACCTCCGGGGTGAACCAAGATTTGTGGCGGAATTCTATGGCGTGCTTGAACTCGGGACTGAGCTGAGAGAGGAATTCCTTCATAACTTCCTGGTGAGTACTGAGCTTGACGGAGGGCGGGAGTTGTATTGCTATCGGGCCAAGCTTGTCTTTCAGCTTTCTCATTACGCTATAGAAGTAGACGAGCGTGGACTCGGAGTCCTTGAGCTTCTTCTCGTGGGTTATCTTCTTTGGGAGCTTGGGCGAGAAGCCGAATCCTGCGGGCGTGTTGCTCCTCCATTGGCTGACCATGAACTGGTTTGGAATCCTGTAGAAACTGGAGTCGACCTCGACGCAATCGAAGACGTTGGAGTAGAAGGAGAGGTAGTCCTTGGTAGCCATCCCATGTGGATAGAATATACCGTCCCAGTCTTTGTAGGACCATCCGCTGCATCCGACCCTGATTTTACCTAGGTCCATGAGAGTAGACTGCTCCCACGGACGGTAAACGTTCGCCATATTTATTTAGATGGAAGAGTGGTCAAGACCTGTAGGTCTTTGTCTCAGGGTAGCCCGGACGTCAGGCAGCAGGTGGAAGCCAACAGGGGCATAGCGAAGAAATTGGAGCTACTCATACCTGGCCTCAGGGGATACAGGAACAAGGAGGACATCAGGGTCTCAGACGAGTTACTTAGGAACCAGGTGGCCGACAGACTCGATAAGGTGAGGGACAATCTTCAGCAACTAAGAAAGCAGATTGCTTCTAGCGGTGACTTCACCAACTTGACGAATGTCGGGTCACTTATCACTCAAGTGCAGACGCTCAGCGGTGAAGTGCGGCACGCTGGGCAGGGGTACGCAGGCTGGGTAGCTCCGATTCAAATCACCGACGACAAGCTGAACAAGCTTTACGACTATGATTACTCGTTCGTTACTGCGGTGCTCCGACTGGATGAGGCGACGTCGCCAGAGAAGTTGGTGTATGACGGCGCCGCCCCCAACGCAATACAAGCGACGACGGGCGGGTTAGTCCGGGAAGTGGCTGATATCAGGCAGAAGTGGGCTCAGAGGATGGAGACGATAGAGGGCATAGCCCTCGGCCGGTGAGCATCATGGTGTTCGGGAAGAAGAGCGAAGCGGTCCCCGCGACAGGAGGAAGCGTATTCGGATCCACTACGTTTGCTTGGGACGACAAGGACAAGCAGCCCGCGCCAGGGGTGTATAACGTCCTCTGGAAGGCACCCCGCCAGATAAGGCTCAATGACAACGTCGTGGTGAGGGAGGATGAGATTGCGGTGTTCTACCGGGACGGGAAGGCGCTGGCATACTTCGACCAGCCCAACAGGTACGCGCTGACCGACTTCAACGCACCAGTGGTGGGTAACCTCCTGAAGTTCTTCACTGGAGTCACTCAGTGGGCCGAGGTCTACTTCATCCCGAAGAGATACCTTGATGGGAAGTTCGGGAGCACCCAGCCTTACCAGTTTACCGACCCGACCTTTGGGATAATCAACCTAAGGGTGTTTGGTGAATACAGATGGAAGATCTCGTCCCCCGAGCTTTTTATCAACCAGTTCGTGGGAACCTTCGGCGCGGACACTTCAGACGACGTTGAAGGGAGGGTGAAAGAGCAGTTGGTCATCCTCGTGTACAACGCCTTGGGGAAGATGAAGCAGCAGGGGTTGAAGGTCACTGACCTTGCGGCAAACCTCATGAACATAGAGCAGGAGGTGCTCGCGTCAGGACCTGACCACCTCGGCCAGTATGGGATAGAGATCAACAAGGTTTCGGGGCTAACCATCAGCCTCCCCGATGAGGTCCAGAAGGCGATTGACACTAGGTCAGAGATGCAGGTTCTCGGAGTCAACTTCATGCAATACCAGACTGGAAGGGCCATCGATGATGCGGCGAAGAACACGAGTGGTGGGGCAGGGATGTTCGCTGGTCTCGGCGCGGGAATCGGCGCAGGAGGGGCGATTGGAGGACAGATGGCTCAAGGGATGGGTCAAGCCATGAATCAGAGGAGCTGTCCTAACTGTGGTTCTCTGATTTCAGCTGCAGCGAAGTTCTGTCCGAACTGCGGAGCCACCATACCCGGGCCACAGGGCCCACCGGCCGCGGCGGGGACGAGCAAATTCTGCCCGAACTGCGGTAGCCCGACAGCAGCCGGAGCCAAGTTCTGCAACAACTGTGGGACAAAGCTTTAGGTGAATCTTGATGTTTTGTCAAAAGTGCGGGGCTCAGGTACCTGACGACGCTGAGTTCTGTTCTAAGTGTGGCACGAAGGTCAGCCAGACGTCACAGGTGGTGTCACAGACCACACCCGCTCGACAAGATATCATAGCTCCCACCAGCGCAACCTCACTGAAGTGTCCCAGCTGTGGGGCGCCGATAGCCCCCAAGTTCGGCGAGATGTTCATTACCTGTGAGTATTGCGGGAGCAGTGTCTCCCTGGGGAACCAAGGGTGGAAGAGCATTGATAAGCACACGATGCTCCCCGTCAAGATATCTCAACAGGACGAGTTGATGAAGGAGCTCCATGGGCTCATGGACAGGGGACTCCTCCACCGTCATCTTCAGGAGTCGTCTACTGTGGAAGAAGTCAACCTAGCTCTTGTCCCATATTGGCTGTTGCCTGTCTCTGCCAGGACCTCGCTGGTAGCGGTCGACATGGCGGCCGAAGCCGGCCAGATAGCTACCACAGCGGCCTTGGCAGGGATAATGGGTGGAGCCCTAGGAGGTGGGAGGGACAGAGGGTTCGGCGGAGGGGGTTTGTTCACTGGTATGATGCTGGGGACGATGATGGGAGGAGGGGGGTTCGGCGGAGGGGGCGGCCAGGGGAACAGCAGGGCCTACCAGATGGACAACGACTACAACTTCCCCATAGTTGGCCTGAAGGCCCTCACGGATTACCAGCCCAAAGACTATCAGTTCAACTTGGCCGACAGGGTGGTGTTCGACGAGACGAAGGTGAAGGGGATTAAGGTTCTCAACGGGGATGTCGGGGAGGAGGTAGCCAAGATTCAAGCCAAGACCTTGGTGGACCAGCTGCAGTCACAGAAGGCCCACGCCGCGCACCACATGATCCAAAAGCTTACGACAGAGTCTGATGTTGGTGAAGCCGAACTGCTGCACGCCCCTGTCTGGTTCGCGAGGTACCAGCACAAGAACGGGAAGATCGTGCTGGTGATTGACGCGAACTCGGGCGGCGTCATCAACAGCATTGGACTCTAGGGTGCGCCTAACCCAGAAATACGAGGGGAGCAACCCGCCAGCCATGACCGCGAGCAAGCAGGGGGTTCCCGTCGTCATCCCGAGCGGAGTCTGGCAGCCTTTGATGGAGATAAGGTCCCAGTTGGACTCAGAGTGCCCTGGAGCACCGACGCCCATTGAGGAGCTCCTCCGAGAGATAGTGCAGCATTATGAGCACTGCGACAAGGCAGCGAACGAAGCCGAGGAGTTCTGCAAGAGGGCCCAGGCCTGGAAGAGAAAGAAGTAGCTTAAGGCGACGCCGGAGAGTGAAGACGCACCCACGGCTACTTGTAACGGGTCATTCTGGCAGGAGAGCGTTTCCGGATCAGGTTGTCGTGGTTGGAGGAGACGAGGTTTGCTGGAGAGGCGTGGTCTGGGCGCCCCCGAAGAAGGCCTTCACGTTCGGACGGAACAGATACCATAGTATGGCGCCGTCGATGACTAAACCCAATATACTTGCGACAGAGCCCAATGCGAGGCTCGCTAAGCTGGCTAGGACGCCGATGCCAGACAGAATGATAGCTAGTACCCTCGCCCAGCCCCTTCCGGTCCAAAGACCCCAGCCCACAAGCAACCCCAGAATCCCGAATACGGCCACTATCCCCCCGAGAGCTACCCCTATCCCTGCTGGGAGAGCGAGACCGAGGGCCGAGAAGAGCGACCCACTTATCACCGCCACTCCTACGCCGAGGAGAAGCACGATCAAGCCCCCGAGAATCTCTAAAATCGCTAGGATTGCGATTCCCGCAGGCCTGGGAGGCTTTGTCAAGACACCAGTGCTTGACATCGCAGATACATAAGCCTAAGCGCCAGGTTATGCGGTTGGCAACCCATTCAGCGGCGCAATGGTCTGAATTCAAACCCGCATTTACCACACACCCTCATGCCGGGTGCATCTATGATGATTTGCCTGGTACCGCATCTGGGGCATTCGACGGTCAATTTCGCTTGCTTCACAGACCCTAGGTGCTGCGAACGAACCTTGTCTATGGCGTCGCTGTACGCGTCACGTTTGGAACCGGGCGCCATGGGAGATTCTTAGACGGTCCTGGACTAAAGGTTATCCTACTTGACCTCGTCCAGCGTGAAAGTGAACCTAGCGCCGGCAAACTCCCCTGTACTCACTCTCTCCCAAGTGATTTTGTACGTCTTGGTGACGTTCGCACCGATGATGCTTATCTGCTTCGGAACCTCAGAGAACAGTTTCTCGACCTTGGCCTGATCCTTGGTGAATATCAGGCTCCGCCGGCGCTTCATGAGGTACTTCACCGCCACGTTCTGGTGAGCGTGCCCTTCCACGGGAATCTGCTCGGTGCCGGTGTCTATAATGAACGATCTTTTTGCCATCTCTAAGCGCCTGGGCGGTGCCCTCGGTGGTAAATAGTTTCATGGTCAAGCGGAAATGCATAATGAGACATTAGTGCTAGAATCCTGATCGCAGGCGGTGTCAGGGTCTCTTGATGTTCGTCACGAGGAGCTTGAACTGGAGTGTCTTCCCCGACATGGGATGCCTGCCTGTCTTTCCGTATGCCTTTTCTGGTGGGAGCGTTATCTCCTTCGTCTCGTTCACCTGCATGCCTATGAGAGCCTCCTCGAAGCCGCTTATCACCTGGTGCTGGCCGAGCACAACTTGGAGGGGCTTGTAGTCTCGTGCCGGACTGAACAGGCCCGACTTGATTGCTTCGGCCCTCATACTCGTATCAAAGACCTTCCCGCCAAGGAACTTTCCGACATAGTGGACGGAGACTGCGTCCCCGTTCTGGGCCCTCGTGACGCTCATGAACATGATGTGTTGTTGTAGGATGTAATTAAGGACTAAGCCGCCCCTCGCTGCCTTCGTCTGCCCGTTCAGTGCCAGATGAGGTCAACCTTCCACGCCCTGTTCCAGCTTCAGACCGCAAAGCAGTGGCCGATCAGCCCTCCAGATTCCGCCCGCGCTCGGGATTCAGGCTCCTCTTCGGTCGAGGTGGTGCTAAGCATGGAGCTCCACACCCCGCTCGGTCGAAGAAGGGCCTTCCGCCCTCCTGCGTGCCTCCTCCTTCGAGCATCTCAACCCTGCCTGCGCCCCTCCACTTTCCCTGGGCGCGGTCGCCTGACCGCACCGGGCTCTGGCGAGCACAAGGCTCCGCCCCTGACCTAAGGGCAGCCCGGAATATTCCCAGCCTCGCGCGTAACCAGCGTCGACTCGAGCTGCACCCCAGGCCATCGGCAGAGCCGACAGCGAGAGAGCTGGCATTCTCCTGTCGCGCGTCGCTGTTATCCTAGTTTGACTCTTGTTGCTGACAAAGAGCGAATATTCTGTTGACCAGCGATCTCCGGCATTAGGCGTCGGAGTTTCCCGAAGGTGTGAATCTCCTTCTGGGCTGGCCAATGGAGCGGTGAACTTAGGTGGAGTGCGCTTGAGCCCAAGGATGACGTCTCTCTCTAGGCCAGTCCTCATGACTGAATCTACGTCTCGTCTATGAATGACTCGTACAGCGAGTTTGAGCGCGACTCGTGGTGGGGGAGGAGACAATTCCCCAGCGCGGAGCGCCTTTTACAGCCTACCACTCGGGCCGTCTTGTGTATAGGTCGATTGACTAGAGCCATGCGATCATCTTCGTGAACTGTACAGATTGCACCCAGATTCACTGATTGAAGCAAAATGCCCAACTGGTGGTTTCAGCCGCGCATCTGCTGTAGTGGTACACGCATGAAGAGACAGTTGTACCTTAGTAATTTCCGCCGGTCCGAAGCGATTATCTGGCGTGGTATGGGTGTCAGAGACCTGGCCGTAACGCGGCAATAACAAAGTTCTTTGGCGCCCAGGTGACGACCGCTCGCGAGCCACATTTCTCAAAATCGAGAATCGAGTCAAGCAATTAATATGCACCGTGTATTCTATATTTTACTCGTCCGGCCAGGAGAAGGATGGATTCGCGGAGAAGAAGAGGCGCCAGGGAAAGCCTTAGCGCCTGGTACCATCCGCGAGCGGGATGGTGGCGCGTAGAGCCGGGGAAACCTGGACTTCACGAAGGCCAAACCGAGGGCGAACCGGGACGGCGGCGCTGAAGGAACGCTACGAGGCCGCCGTCGAAGGAAAGCCACATCCCTCCTGAGAGCCGGGCGAGGCAACCAAATATCAGTAGGTTCCTACCTAAAGCGGGGAGTTTGGTTGCTCTACAAGGACAGGGTGGATGCAGGGAAAAAACTCGCGCGCGCCCTCCTGAACCTGAGGGGCGAAGATTTGGTCGTGCTTGGGATACCGAGGGGAGGGGTGGTGGTGGCGAACGAAGTGGCCAAGGCGCTGGACGCCCCGCTGGACGTCGTGGTAACCAGGAAAATCGAAGCGCCAGGGGAACCTGAGTATGCCCTCGGAGCGGTTACACAAGAAGGCGATGTGATGATGGACAGGCAGGCGGCCGAGTCACTCGGAGCCAGCCCAGCGTATCTCGATGACCAGATTCGTCTTAAGCGAGAAGAGATCAAGGACAGGATGGAGAAGCTGCGTGGGTCAACCCCCTACCCTAGACTTGAGGGTAGAGTGGTGGTCATAGTGGACGACGGCATTGCCACCGGGAGCTCGGTGAGCGCGGCTGTGATGTCGGTGAAGAAGCGGGGACCTAAGGAAGTAATCGTGGCAGTTCCGGTGGCGCCAGTGGATGCGGTGCAGGCCCTTTCTGAGGATGGAACAAAAGTCGTTTGCATTTCGACCCCGGGACCGTTCCTTGCGATAGGAGAGTTCTATGAAGACTTCAGGCAGGTGGAAGACATCGAAGTGCAGAGGATTCTTGGCGGCGCTGCCGCCAAGTGTCGCTGAAGGCCCGCACCTATAACGCACAGGAGCGAGACCAAGTTTGGACGCTCACAGGTTCAAGGACGACCTCTGCGAACTGGTGGGGAGGACATGCCGCGATGACACCGAAGATATACGATTCGGGTACTTGCTATAGCCGACATCATGGTCAGCCTCTACATGAAGAACCTGGTGAAGATTAATCATTCAGCTTTGGGGTTGGTTTGCCCCAAGAGCTTGATAAAACAAGGGCACATGGTTGGAGTAGAGCATAGGCTTGACAAGATTCTGGTCTGCGACGTGATTGAGTCGAGAGAGGACGGACGCCCTATAGTCGAGATAGAGACATGGTTCATACCGCCCGAAGGAGCCCTGTAACCTTCTGCGTACGCACCGACCAGGATTGCCAGTGTGATAGCCAGATACGGCAGGCACGGCGGGGAAATTTGCCATGGGGACAACCTCGTCTTACATCCTAGACCTCTCAGGTTTCCCCATCAAGCATCCACAGAATAGGACCCATGAAGAAGCTCCGCGAATCAAAGAGCTGATCGACGTCACATACAACAAGCCGGAGATTTCTATAGACGATTTGATGCAAGCGAGGCGTCACATGGTGTACATCATAGATGTCGACTCCGGAATCGTGCGGAATATACTCAGAGACATACAACAAGGCGGCGCTGACTGTCCTGGATTGTCATCGGACCGTCCAACGCTTAAATCCACGCTGAAACGCAACACAGCGTGGGTTCAATTTCGCGAGCGCGTGCAGACTGATAGGACCCAGATTTAGGAGGAGTGGTTCATGTCGGACCGGGTGAGCATTAGGGTCGCCTTAGCTGACGCGCTTTTCAATATAGGCGCTCTCCGGTTCGGGAAATTCAAGCTGTCCAGCGGCAAGGTCAGTTCATACTACCTAGACCTCAGGGTCATCCCCAGCAACCCTGAAGCGTACAGCATAACCATAGCGGCCTACCTTGCTGCGGCGAAGGAAATCGGAGAGTCGTGTTTCGACGTAGTGGCGGGTGTCGCTACGGCCGGGGTGACCATATCATCCCCTCTCGCGTATATTCTCAAGAAGCCGATGGTGTACGTAAGGAAGGAGCAGAAGGGGCACGGCCTCGAGAAGCTTGTCGAAGGCGCGGTCAACCCGGGATGGCGTGCGCTGGTCATAGATGACCTGGTTACAACGGGAGGGAGTGTAATCTCATCAGTGGAAGCGTTGAGAAATGGAGGATGCGTGGTCAGGGATGCCTTGGTTCTGGTGGACAGACTTGAAGGAGGGAGAGCTAACCTGGCACGGTCAGGAGTGAAACTCAACGCCTTCGTAGACGTCAGAGAGCTTGTCGAGACCCTCCATGGCCAAGGGAGAATGACAATGAGGGACCTCCAGGCTGTGCTGAACCAGATAGAAGGGAAGTGAATGGACGCAAGTTCAATTGAGGCGCAAATCGGAAGCCTGCACTTCGCCAACCCCACCGCGCTTGCCTCAGGCGTGCATGGAAGTTCCCTTTCGAAGGTGTTGCAGGCATTGAAGGTCGGGGCAGGGGCTGCAGTCACAAAGTCAATCGGAGTTGCGCCACGGGAAGGTTACCCTGAGCCGACAATGGTCGAGGTAGAGGGAGGGATGGTCAATGCGGCAGGACTCCCCAACCCAGGGGCTGCGACGTTCTCCGAACAGCTGACCGAGGTCAAAGGAAAGGGCCTCCCGATTATAGTCTCTGTCTTCGGAGCAGATGAAGCTGATTTCACCTCTGTGGTCAGCGCACTGGATGGAAATGATTTCGTCGCCTACGAGCTCAATCTCAGCTGCCCACACGTGTCAGGTGTCGGCGCCGAGGTTGGGCATCTCCCCGAGGAGGTGAGTAGGATTACAAAAGCCGTAAAAGCAGCGACAGGGAAACCAGTGTTCGCCAAGCTGTCCCCAAACACGGAGAGACTTGTCGAGGTAGGCCAGGCGGCGGTGGACGCAGGTGCCGACGGACTCACAGCAGTGAACACAGTGAGGTCGTTTCCTATCGATGCGGAGAAAGGGAAGCCTGCCCTCTCCAATGGCTTCGGTGGTCTGTCTGGGCCTGCGATCAAGCCCATAGCCCTGCGTTGTGTCTATGAGCTGAGGAAGGAGCTCGATATCCCCATCGTAGGATGCGGTGGAGTGGGGACCTGGGAGGACGCTGTGCAATTCTTCCTTGCGGGCGCCAATATGGTGCAACTTGGTACCTCGACTATCAAGAAATTTGACAGGTTCAATGATGTCAATCTTGGAATCATTTCTTACTTGGAGAGAAAGAGATATGCGAAGCTTGAAGACCTCGTCGGGAGGGCGCACATGCTATGAGTTCTGATTGGAAGGCTTCAGGTTTCAACGAGCGAATAGTTGAAGCCTCACTTAAGAGGGGCTCCAAGGTCGTCCTCGCACTTGACTTCGCCGGTCCTTACGGGGAAAGACTAGACAAGGCGGTGCGAGTGCTCGACAAGACAAAGGAGTACCTGGCCGCCGTCAAGGTGAACCACCACCTGCTCCTCCCATTCGGCCTTCAGGGTATACAGGCTGTCATCGACACCTGCAAAGACGAAGGACTCCCCCTAATCGCCGATTTGAAGATGAACGACATAGAGTCTACCAACATGAACATAGTCGACGCGCTCCTTGACTATGGATTTGACGCGGTGATAGCGAATCCCTTCGTAGGAAGGGAGGAGGGCCTAGGAAAGGTGATTGAACGAGTCCACTCCAAGAAGGGAGGGATACTCCTGTTAGTCTACATGAGCCACAAAGGGGCAGATGAAGGGTATTCACTCCGCCTCGAAGGAGGCGAACCGCTGTACAGGGTTTTTGCCGAAAGAGCAAAGATATGGGGTGCGGACGGGGTGATAGTATCAGCGAAGTCTGCCGAAAGAATAGCTGAGACCAGGCAGATTGTAGGGAGTAAGTGCCTGATATTCTCGCCTGGGGTCGGCGCGCAGGGAGGAGATGCAACCTCAGGCATCTCGGCAGGTGCGAACTTCGTCTTGGTGGGGAGGGCCATCACTGAATCTCACGACCCGGCGAAGATTGCGGCTCAACTCCAATCGTCATAGAGTCGAGTCGTTCTCTTCAGCCGTTGGAAATCGCGTCGACATGTCGGCCAGGTGACCGATTGTTCGAGTCAGAGTCCCGGTCCGCTCTGGGGCCTGCCTGGTTTCCATTGTACATTGGTAAACGGGCGGCTAGGGTAATGGGTGGATTTGGGCCTCAGAAGAATAGTAGTCCCAAATCCTCTTCTGGGCTTCCTTTACGTAGTTCATCTCGGCCGCAGAGAGCTTCGGATCGGAAGCCCTTGCGTAGGGACGTCTCAGAGACTTAGGGAGTCTCTCGTCACAGAAAAAGCCGCCGCCTGGAAAACCGGTGTCCTTGCGGACGATGATTGCAGCGAACCCGGGAGCACCCCTGGCGTGTTCCTCCCGGTCCACTGCGACGATGACGTCGAAGAGCGGCTTTCCCCTTGAAAGTTCGGTTATCCTCATCAGCTGCCCGTAGGTGACGGTCCCACGAGATCTGGCGGCCATGAGAAGCTCTAGTCTAGTCGCTTCCACCCGAGGCGGAGTCATCAATTCATGCTCTTCGCCCATCGGCGTCGGAATGCCATAGTACCTCTCCGTCATATCATTGACCCTGCGCGATAACTCATCGCAGTCTTCCCTCAGCTCTTCCAGGGTTTTACAAGTTGCGCCTGGCACAGGCCGGTCCAAACCCTTTGCTTCCCGCGGGTAAGGCACCAACCAGAGCGCCCGCGGGTGACCACCTGTCCGGTACTCGCAATCGTTTCAGACATCACACTCTTGGGTCTTTGTAGGCGAGCTCTACGCCCAGTCCATCTATGGGTAGCTTATGTGAGCGTTGCATGTTGAATCAGGGTTGACTCGCGCACCTCGGCTTCAAACCCAGAGGCCCTCGAGTCGAACAGGGCCTTGGAAAGGGCCTTCGACCCCCGCGAAGAGGGCGATGTCCACTGGGTTGTCCTCGGCTGGGCGGGCTTAACGACTCGCTGAGATGCTCAGGGATCTAGGTTCTTGGCCACTTTGAACTGGTCGCCGACCACCGACCGCATGTTGAGCAGGCCGAACGGCTTACCGTGGTCGGTCACGAATAGTGTCCGTATCTTGCGTTTCGCCATCAATTTGATCCCTTCAGAGAGCGGCTCGTCCGCCTCGATGGAGACCATTGGGGAGGTCATTATCTTCCTCACTGGCACGGCGGATGCGACCAGGTCGTCCGCGGCTACACGATTCAGTATGTCTCGTTCTGTCATAATCCCCTTTGGTTCTCCGTTCACGAGGACAAGTATGTTTCCCGCACCCTTGTCACGCATCTTCTGGGCCGCACTTAAGACCGACTCGTTAGCGTCGATTGTCAGGGGGTCTGTCTTCACGAAGCTCCTAACCGTCGGGGGTTTGGTCTCCGCCGCTTCAATCCAGAACGTGAGCGAGTACTGGCAACTCGGGCATTCCTCTGGGGTTCTTTCTCCTTCGAAGACATATCCGCACCTATAGCATTGCCACTTTGCCATCCCTGAAAAAAGTATGGACCGTGGTATATTAAGAGCGTGGGGGTGCCAGCGGCAGCGTTTGTGAGGCTCTGACGTCCAGAGCAGCCATGTACCTGGGCGGTAAGAGAGGCGCCTCGTCGGTGTAATCCCTCCTGGCGGCGCAACTAGACTCCATCCTAGCGAGCGACGGCAGGATTTCCAGGACCTCGTGAAAGTGAGCTACCGTGGTTTTCCAATCCTCTGCCTTCTCGGCCGCTTCAGGGTCAGAAATCAGGCGGCGTGGCTACCAGCTGAGCCTTTGAGCTTCTCAGTCGATACCGTGGGCTACCTGCATGTACCTTTGTAGCTCTTGTAGGAATCACATGGGAGGGATATAGTATGTCGAATTGGATAGGCGATTAGGAGGGAGAGGAGTCGCGTCAACTGAATAGGATTTTCGACCCTATGGTCAGTCCGTTGGCGGCAGCGAAACCCCCTCTGGCTTCGATGACATAGTTTGCCTCGGCGGTTGGAGTGTAAATCGCACAAGTACCGCTGTTATAGCATGGGGGTACGGACGCCACTAGATAGACAACCTGACCTGAGTCCCCTGTAGCGTTCACCCAGATTATATCGAGGCTGGTGTTAGTGTCATACATCCAGAAGGCCCACTTGCCATATGTGGGGAACGCGAAGAGCATTGTGGTGGCACCCGTCACCATTCTGTTCATGAGCCCGGACTCCCTTTCCGATTGTGTCGTAGCTGTGAAGTTGAAATCGAACGTCTTCCCGTTGAA
This sequence comes from archaeon, assembly GCA_021786575.1. Classification (GTDB taxonomy): domain Archaea; phylum Thermoproteota; class Nitrososphaeria; order Nitrososphaerales; family Gagatemarchaeaceae; genus UBA183. The sequence continues at coordinate 3,073 of JAJYMY010000002.1, read as the reverse complement.
CGTAAAAGCCGAAGGTACAGCGGCGCTGACGTTTCCCGGCTGAGAATACAGCGAATTGACGTCGTAGACCAGGAGGGCGACTCCGGAAACTCCAAGTAGCACTGTCACGAATAAGACTGCCTTCACGTGGGGCATGGAAGACGTTCGGAGCGAGGGCTATTTCTGGCGTTGGCGAAGTGGAAGAGTTACCTTCTGGGAAGGTCTTCATACGCTTGTTTTTTAAATGAGCAAGGGGAAATGGCCAAAGAAACCCCTTGTCAGCTCGTGAGGACGGTCCCGTCGATGTCTTAGTCGAGAACCCAAGAGATGCTGAAGTGCTGAGGACAATAGAGGGCGAAAGGCTCACGGTCTTCACTTTCGACGGGCTGAGGCGAATCACTAGGACGCATCCGGAAACTCTCTCAAGGGCACTGGAAAGATTGGAGGAGAGCGGGGCGGTCGTCAGGTCCCCCGAGGGGTATAGCCTCGCAGAGAGAACAAAGGGGACGCTCCCAGTCCGACGCACGGCCCCGGGCTCGAAGGGCACGTCTGTGCTGCACACCTTTCTGCCGTACCCGGCGCACTCTAGGAGGATTGCCGACGCCCTGAAGGGGCGTTGGTTCGACAATGTTAGATGGGTAGGAATGGCCGAGGAAGAGGATGGATTCGTCATGAAGTGGGTTACTGAAGACGGGACTGCTTTGATCGACGCGAGATTCTCCTCAGGTCAACTCGATATTGAAGCCAAAGTCTCAAGCGACTCTGACCTCCCCAAGGCAGTGCGAGCGGCGCATCAATTGGTGGGGAGGATTTCAAGGCTCTATGGCGGCGCACGACCAGCGAATAAGGCTGCGTTCGCGCGCTTATGCTGCGTTACCCCCTTCGCAATGTGACTGGGTATCTTCAGAACCCCCTCAACAAGTAGCTCTTCTCCCGGTCATGTGCGATGAACCAAGACACTATGGAAAAGAGCAGGGGAGAACAACTGTTGCATTCGTTCTCGGACGTGGTGGCAAGGCTGGCAGAACGGGTATCGCCATCGGTAGTGAACGTTGACGCAGGAATGGGTAATGGGAGCGGCGTCGTTTGGACCGAAGATGGCCTGGTAGTGACCGCAAGCCATGTGGTAGGCAAGTCCCCCTCACTCTTAGTGACTCTGCACGGAGGGATGGAAAGGCAGGCAAGGTTGGTGGGGAGGGACCCCTACCTCGACATGGCGGTCCTGAAGACAGACTCGGCCGGGTTAGCCCCTTTGGCACGGGGATCCGCGAGGAGAGTCCGCACGGGGGAATTCGTCCTTGCGCTGGCGAGTGGTAACGGCAAGGGAATCTCAGTCACCCCAGGTGTCGTCACAAGTGCCAGGCAGAGAGCGCGGGGATTCTGGGGCGTTGAGATAGAAGGCGCCGTGGTGACGGATACAAGGCTTAACCCAGGGTATTTGGGTGGACCACTGGTAGATTCGTCTGGGCGCCTCTTAGGCCTGAATGTCGCCTACTTCTCTGGGAGAGGAATTGCTGTGCCGGTAGACTCCCTAGAGGAGGAAGTGGCGAGGCTGTCGAAGAACGGCAAGAGGGGCTACTTGGGGGTCGTGGTCGAGCCCATAGAGCTCCCGCGAGACCTGTCGAAGATGCAGGGGGTCGGCCAAGATGGGGCGCTCTTCGTGAGATCTGTGGAGCCTGGTTCTCCTGCAAGAGCTTCGGGGGTAGCCTTGGGGGACGTCATACTTGGCGTCGGCGGGAAGAAGACCACTGACGGGCATTCTCTGTACAGAGCGCTCGGAGAAGACGTGGTGGGGAAGAGTGTCAGGTTGAGGATTCTGAGGGCCGAGAAGGTCATCGAGATGCAGGCGACTCCTAGGGAGGCTGAGGCGTGAAGCGCCGTGGTTTCCAGGCGTCGATCCCGAGGGAACCAAGTTTCCCTCGGCCTGGGGTCCCGATGGAGCCTCTCCCTCCGCTCCAGCCACCACTCTAGACAGATTTAGCTGGGTTGATTTAGGGGCGTAGTAGGGGAGGTCTCCCTGTGAGCGAAATCAAGGCGAAGACGCCCCACGGCGAAATCTCGGTCGACCAACTCGCATCAATCCAGCCTGGGATGGCTGTCCTCATGAAGGAAGCAGGAGACAGGTTCACGCAGGCTTACTATGCGGCAAAGGGAGGCAATTGGAAGCTGGCCGCCCATCACTTGAACCAGGTGAGGGCATCCTTTAGGACCGCGAAGGTGACGCGTCCGAAGTATGCGGAAGACCTCGCGACGTTCGACAGCGAGTTTCTCCTCCCGATCTTCCAGGCAATCCATGACCAGGACTGGCGGCGGTTCGAGGAAGCGTTCAGGAAGGGCGAAGTGGGCTCTGACATGTACCATGACAAAAGGGGATACTCGCACATCAGATACGTGCTCCCCAAAGACCCTCCGACCAACTTGTACCTTGGCCCTCCCGAAAGGTTCAGGAGAGAGCACGAGAGTTCCGAACGCACCTAACGGAGCGGTGTCTCCACCTGAGACGTTGGGCTTATGGCGGCAAGAGACAAGCCATGGTGAGACGGCTTATGTATCACGGCGGCGCGTGTAATTTATACCAGTTGGGGAGGGCGAACTGAATGATGCAGAGCTCGGCTGCCGACATGGGTCTCCTCCGCGCATTCGATTCAGAAGTCATGGTCATGGTCCCTCAGTTGAGGGAAGAGATTGTGATCAATCCCACCCCTTTGGTTGAAGTGACGGACGACTTCATCCGTTGCGCTGATTTGGAGTATGGGGTGAGACTTGGAGAGAAGGGTGTAAGAGTCTTCGCTAAGATGGACTCGAAGCTCAATGGAGGATCGGTCAAAGTCAGGCCCGCCGTCGCAATACTTCGTGACGCGATAGCATCTGGGAGGCTTGTCAGAGGTCAGGCCGTCTTCGAGGCGACGTCGGGTAACTTCGGCATCGCGCTGGGCCCCCTCCGCAGGATTGGTCTGGACGTAATAGTCTTGGTCTCGCGGAGGCTGCAACAGGGAGTGATTGACGACCTACACTCAAGCGGTGTCAAGCTTGTGAACTTGGATATAGACATCTGCCCTGCACCAGGGCTTGGAGACCCGAACCTGGCAGTCGC